>NZ_JACVAO010000008.1:0-410540 GCF_014851885.1 Ensifer sp. ENS02
TGAGCGGCTCGGGTGCTGTCTGTTGTTCCTGAGCAGCCGGTGCGGCTGCCGTCTGCTGTGCAAGAACCGCCGTGACGGGTGTTGTTATCAAAACCGCGATTGCGCTGCCGAGCGCGATGATCGTCTTTTTGATCATCTATCCAGCCTCCCTCGTGTATTGGGCAATGGCACGGGCGCTTGGACTGGCGCGCGGGACAGCCCCCTGTCGACGCTTCTTGTTCTGCAATTTCAAGCTGATCGCGCAGCAGTCTCTGACCACAGCCGTCATCAGTCAATGGAATCTCTAGAGGAGGCCGGCGGATCGGGAAGCCCGGCAGGCGTATTCTACTGTATGTTACTGCCCCACGGTTGCCGTGGGCGTGCCATCCACGTGACGGTAGAGCTTGCAAGGTGCCGGCGAGCATAGAGCTGCGGGTGTCGGCTGTTTCGCGTCAGGGGGAAGGGGCTAGCATGGACGAGGATCCTTCCCGATCGAATGTGGTCCGCAATGGAACGAACGGGTCGCCTTCCATCGAGGCGAAGATCACGGATATCGCCCGGATCGGCATCGTCGGGCTTCTGGCCTACTGGTCTCTGACGCTGATCGCACCCTTCGCGATCATTCTGATATGGGCGGCAATCCTCGCGGTGGCGCTCTTTCCCGCCTATGCCCGGCTGGGACGCTTGCTCGGCTCGCGGCGCCTTGCCTCATTCCTGATCACGCTGATATGCCTCGCCGTCATCGTCGCCCCGCTGACTGCGATCGCGGTCAGTTTTGCCGAAGGGTTGCAGGCGCTGCTTGCCAGGCTTGCCGACGGTTCGCTGAGCGTACCGGTCCCGCCGGAATATATCCGCACGTGGCCTGTCGTCGGCGAGCGCATACATGCGGTCTGGAGCATGGCGTCGGGCAATATCGAAGCACTGCTGAGCAAGATCGAACCGGCGCTGATGCAAGCCGGGACCAAGGTTCTCGGCAAGGTCGCGAGCGTCGGCGCCGAGGTCTTAAGTTTCGTGGTCTCGGTGTTGATCGCAGGTTTTCTCTTCGGTTCGGCGGAGCGGCTGGCGGAAATGGCACAGCGCTTTGCCGGCAGGATCGGCGGCCAGCGGGGCATCGGTTTCCTCAAGCTGGCGACGGCGACGATCCGCAACGTGGCGCGCGGCGTCATCGGCGTGGCGCTGCTACAGGCATTTCTGTGCGGACTGGTGCTCAGCCTGTTCGATGTTCCGGCGCCTGGCGCGATTGCCTTCGTCGTGCTGATCCTCTGCATCATCCAGATCGGCCCCGCGCTGGTGTTGCTGCCCGTCATGATCTGGGCCTGGTTCACCATGGATTTCGGTCCGGCGCTGTTGCTGACGATTCTGTTGATCCCGCTGTTCGTCATCGACAATGTGATGAAGCCGATCCTGGTGGCACGCGGGCTGTCGACGCCGACGCTGGTGATCCTGCTCGGGGTGCTTGGCGGCACGCTGTCCTATGGCCTGATCGGTCTTTTTCTCGGGCCGATCGTGCTGAGTGTCGCGCATGATCTGCTGATGGTCTGGGCGCGCTCTGATGCGGCGCCAGAGAAGGCGGCTGCACCCGCCGTCCGTGACGGCGAGCTTGAACCCGGCAATATCTGATCAGCGTATCGCGCTGGTGGTACCTGCCTGCTGATACTCCGCTTCGGGCACAGCAACGCCGGCGGCGCGCAGGCCGTCGAACAGGCGGTGCTGATCCTCGGGACGGTGAAACTGAAGGGCAATCGCTTGCCCGAGGTTACCGAAGAGAGCCGGGGCGTTGGTCTCGAACCACTTTCGCTCCTCACGCGCCTGGTCCGCCTTGCCGAGCTTTCCGAGAATCGCAAGCAGCAGGACCCGGTCGGCCGGGTTGGCGCCCGGATTGGCGAGGCGCGTCCACCGTTCGGCGGCGACGTAGTCGCCGGCGAAATAGGCGCAGCTTGCCAACCCCCTTTCGAAAACGCCAGTCTGGCCGAGGTTGCGTTCGATTGCGTCCGACAGGAGCTTGCAGCCCGCATCCCATTGGCCCGACTGCGCGAGCCGGAGGCCGTATGCGCCGGCAAGTTCGGTGTCGTTGGGATTGATGGCAAGCGCGCGGGCGCCGACGGCCAGGGCAGCATCGACTTCGCCGCGAGCGAAGAGGACGAGCATCTGTGCTTCGAGGGCGCGAACGTCGAAGGGGGCAAGATCGACGGCGTGCGCCGCCGCTTCGCCAGCCTGTTCCAGCAGCCCTGCTGAGGCCGAGGGATCGAGGCCATTGCTCAGCGCATCTATATAGCTCATCGACAGAAGCGCCCAAGCGGTGGCGTAGGTCGGGAATTGCCGGGTCGCGCGCTGCAGGCACTCCTCGGCGGAGCGACGGGATTGCGGATCGATGTCGCCGCGATGGTCGTAGTAGGTGAGGGAGCAGGCATAGGCCTGCCAGCCCTCGGGAACCGAACGCCTGAGTTCGGCTGCGCTTGCCTGGAAGATGGCGCCATAGGGTTCTGCCACCGCGCTCGAGACCGCGGCCGCCGTCCTTGCCTGCTGATCGATGACGTCGCCGGACTGCAGTCGTTCGTCGTAGGTGTTCGCCCAGACGACCGCCCCGTCGGATCGCTGGATGAGCCTCACGACCAGCCGCAGCCGCTCTGCCTCGAGCCTTACCCGTCCCTCAAGCGCATAGGTTTGATCGGCCGGTGTCCGTAACGGATCGCTGACCGTGACCGGTACGATCTCCTTGAATTTGGCGAGGTTGCTCACGACTTCGTCCGTCAGCCCCTGCGCCATCATCGCCGATTGCCGCGTCCCCGAGATGTCCTCGAAAGGCGTGACGATCACCTTCGGAATATTTGGCCGACTGGCCGCCGTACTGTTGTCACCGGAAAGAAGCAGCAAGCCGGCCGACAGACCGGCGAGGCCACAGACAAGCGCCGCAGCGCCAAGCAGGATGCGGCGGAGATGACGCCAGCCGACCGGCGCGGCTTCGGACGGTGGCATTCCGCTTTCTCTAACGGGTGCTGGCTGCTTTTCGGCTCGTCTTTCGAAGGTCGGCACATAGGCGCCCTTCGGCATCCGGATCACGATCGGGTCGCTGCGTCCGGCGACGAGGTAATAGCGTTCGAGTGCCCGACGAATGCGGCCCGCCTCGATCCGAACGGCGGGATCCGTTTGCGGGTCGAAGGAGGAATCCCGGCCGAAAACCTCGGTGGCAATGGAATAGGCCTTGATGCGGTCGCCGCGCCCGGCCAGCGTTTCCTCGATGACATAGGCCAGGAATTTACGGTCGCGGTCTGGAGCATCGAATTCGGCGCTCAGGCGAATGCGCTCAAGCTGTGCCAGAACCTCCACGCTGCTGGGCGGAGATATGGTCTGTTCGACGCCGACGTCCTGCTGGTCCCCGATGGCCATCACGCGCCTCCATGGGCACAATGTGAGATTGTATCCGGCGGCAGTGTAGTCTCCCGTATCCTACGCACCGGTTCGGTCGGAGCGCAACATTTATTCGCGTCGGGCTTCACGTTCCTTGCCGAGGTTGCGCGGGCGCGCGCTGACGATGCCGAAGACGCGGGGCGCGGCCGGGCGTTTCGCTTGCCGATGTCATTGATCAGCGCCGAACGGGAAGCGGCAGCGGCATGCCCGTTCGCCGATACCGGTTTGCCTTCTGTCGACCGCAAATCGTGGCAAATGAAGTCGACAAGGCTTCTAGTTACGGACGCCGTTTCGAAGCGGGAGACGTGGCTTGTCGGTGGGCGTGCGGAACATGTCCGCTGGCGCCGGGCGTCCGACGTGGAAACCCTGGACATGGTCGATCCGAAAGCGCCGCATCAGGGCCAGTTGCTCGTCGGTTTCCACGCCCTCGATCAGGATCTTGTGGCCGCGGTTGCGCACGAGCCCGATGATGTCCTGCAGCATCGCGCGGCCCTTCGGCGTGGCGCAATCGTGCAGGAACGACCGGTCGATCTTCACCGTGTCGAAATCGATCAGGCGCAGCCAGGAGAGGCCGGCGAAGCCGGTTCCAAAATCGTCCAGCCAGATGCGGATGCCAAGGGTCTCCAGGTCGCTGATGCAGCGCAGGATGCCCGAGTGCATCTCCATCTCCAGCCCTTCGGTGATTTCGAAGGCGAGCCGGCTTCCGGCAACCCCGGTTTCTCCCAGGATCGCCGCGACCGAGGTCGCAAAGCCCGGCGTCTTCAGCTGGATCGGCGAGACATTGACGCTGACCAAGGGAACGTGATTGTCGACAAGCAGTTCGCGGCACACGGTCTTTATCGCCCAGCGGCCGAGATCGAGAATGGCGCCGGTCCGCTCGGCGACCGGGATGAACAGGCTTGGCGGAACCGAGGTGCCATCCAGCATCGTCAGGCGCATCAGCGCCTCGACGGCATCGACCTCGCCGGTCGTCACGTTCGTGATCGGCTGGTAGACGAGGGATACCAGGTTCTGGTCGACGGCGATCTTCAGGAGGGCCGCGATGTTCTCGCTCTCGTCGCTGCTCTGCGGATCGTTCGGATCGAACAGCTTCGAGCAGTTTCGCCCGCTCGCCTTGGCGGCGTAAAGCGCGCGGTCGGCCTCGTGGATGATTTTCTCGAGCTTGGCGCCGGTGTGGTTGCGGGTGAAGGCGGCGCCGACGCTGACGGTGACGATGGACACGCCGTCGCGTCGCTGCTCGTGGATCAGCCCCATGCTTTCAACCGTGCGGCAGATGACCTCCGCAAGCTCGGCCGCCTGCTCGCGCGTATCCAGGCGAGCAAGGACGATGAACTCCTCGCCGCCGTAGCGGCCGATCGAGCCGTGATAGTTCCTGATCGCTTCGCCGAGCGCATTGGCCACGAGAATGAGGCAGCGGTCGCCCTCCTGGTGGCCGTAGCAGTCGTTGTATTTCTTGAAGAAATCGACATCGATCAGCATGGCGGTGAAGTTCTTGCCGAGCTTCTGCCAATCGTTCCAGTAGTCGCGCAGCTGCTGATCGATGGCGCGGCGGTTGTCGAGACCGGTCAGCGGATCGGTGTTGGACAGCCGCAGAAGCGCCATTCCCCGCTCGGATGCTTCGTTCTGCTGGATCTTCGCCTCGAAGGCGTTGAGGAAAACCTTGTAGCGCTCGCGGTTGAGCTTCCAGTTCACATAGGAGGTGAAGACGAAGCAGGAGACGTAGAACGTTCCGAAGGCGATCAGGTAGGCCGGATCGTGTTCGGAGAAGAACGACAGCGCGATGAAAAACGTCACCAGCACGATGCTGGAGGCGACCACCGAGAGGCGGAACCGTAAGCTGAAAAAGAGATTGGCGCCCATCATGAAGATGGCGCCGAAGATCATGTAGTAGGACATGCTGCTCGTATCGGCCGTCATCATCGCCGGAACGAGCCAGCCTATGTAGCCGAAGACGAGGGCTGCGGCGCAGGTGCCGTCGAGCCATTTGGTCTGAGCCTTCAGCCGAAACAGGATCTCGAAGGTCAGAAGCGAGCCGATGCCGACAAAGAGGCGCGAGACGATCGTGTAGAAGGCGACGTCGGGGACGAGCAGGATGTCCGGGATGAAGAAGAGCAGGTAGACGACGACGGCAACCCACAGCCCCTGCCGGGTCGAGGCGCGCCGGCCAGCCTCGCCCTCCATACGATAGAGAGTCTGAAGCTCAGCCAGGTGCGGCCTGTGCGGCTGCTTGTGTAGGTCGATGTCAACTACGTCGGCCAACGTGTGCTTCATGCACTGATCCATCGCGCTGCGTCACGGTCAACGGAAATCTGTCGTCGCTTTTCCATCAATGGACGTTGTTTCGGACACTCCCTGCGTGTTCGCCGCGGCCCATATGCAACAAGGGCGGGAAACGCTGCGAGGCATGATAGGAGGTGTCCATTAAGTTTTGTTAAATTAATGGGTCAGGGCATCTGCGAATCGGTATCACCCAAAGGGGTGAGCTCCGAGTATTTACCTTATTATATACAAAAACTTGCATTCCGAGCCGTAATGCGCGCATCTTCGCGACTATTGTTAACAAAGCTTTAACGGATGGTCTCGCGTGCGCCAATTTCAGACTGTTTTCGACGGTCAGAGCCTCATTACTCCCAAGGCAATGGCTGATGAGTTCGTTTCGCCCCGCGGCGAACGACATGACGAACAGCTCTCGACCGCCAAGGCCGAGCTCGCATTGATTCTCAGGGTCGCTCAGGAACAATTCATTCAAGGAACGGATGCGTCGAAAATTATCGACCGGCTCGCGGCCTCCCTCCACCATACCCGTGCCAAATACCACCCGAGCGTGTGGCAGGAGCTAATCCCGATTGCCCAGGATCACCCGGTTTCGGAGTACTTCCTGCAGGATCCGTTCACCCGGTGGTCGTTCGACAAGCCCAGGGGATATTCGGGTGACGCGCAGTTGCTCGACTTCATCTACGGCCATGCGAGCGTTGCCGGCGAAATCGAGCAGGCGTCCCCGGTCGGGCGCGCCCTTTACGACTACACGAAGGACGCTTCGTCCTCGGTGGCGGTGCGCGAGCGCCGCGATATCCTCACGCGCCACGTCGACGAGATCGCGGCGAGCCGGGGTTCCGAGGCGGAGATCCTGACGATTGCCGCGGGTCATCTGCGGGAAGCCAACCGCTCCAAAGCGCTCGAGGAACGCCGCATCAAGCGTTGGGTGGCGCTCGATCAGGATCCTCTCAGTGTCGGATCGATCAGCCGCGATTTCTCCGGCACGGCGATCGAAGCGGTCGACGGTTCCGTTCGCAGCCTGCTCGGCCGCGACCAGAAGCTCGGCACGTTCGACTTCATCTATGCGGCCGGTCTCTACGACTATCTCGCCGACAAGGTGGCCATCAAGCTGACGCATCGCTGCCTGCAGATGCTGAAGCCGAACGGCGTCTTCCTTTTTGCCAACTTCGCCCAGGACATCGGTGTCGACGGTTACATGGAGACCTTCATGAACTGGGCGTTGCTGCTGCGTTCCGAAGTGGACATGTGGAACATCATCCACAAGAGTGCCGGGAAGTCTGCAATCGATGCGCGCGTCTTCTTCGGTGCCAACCGCAACATCGTCTACGGCGTCATCCAGAAGCATTCCTGAGATTGCTTCGACGAACTGCCTCGGCTTCAAGCCGAGGCGGGCCGGCAACAGGAGACCGCAGGGTGCCGAAGGGCCGCTGCGGTTTCGTATTTCTCACGCTCAGTCTTGCGTGCGCAGAAAGCGGCTCAACAGGCGGTGTAGCAGCACGCCTTCCTCCTTCGGCTTGAAGCCGGGATCGACCGCGACCCTGCTGAAGATGCCGTCGATGATCGCGCCGATCCAACGGGCAGCGCCCTCCGCGTCGAGGGTCCTGTCGATCTGGTTTCGGCTGGCGGCGTTGCGCAGGAGTGCCACGAGCGCCGACTGGAGTTCCGCGTCGTTCGTCGCCGCGAGCGTCCCGATGCGCTCGTCACGCATCGCTTCGGCGGCGATTTCGAGCGCGAGGCTCGAATAGGCAGGATCGCCCGCGAGTTCGAGAACGCTATCCATAAAGCCCAGCAAGGCGGCGAACAGATCCTCCTCTTCGCCCAGCTTTCGGAAAATCTCCGCCGTTTCTTGACGTTCCTCTTCCACGATCGCCGCGATGATGGTGTGCTTGGTCGGAAAATAATGGAAAAGATTTCCCGGGCTCATGCCTGCCTCGGCGCAGATCTCGGCCGTCGACGTGCCGTGAAAACCCTTGCGCGAAAAGCAGGCGATTGCCGCATCGAGAATCAGCCGACGCCTGGCCGCATGTTTTTCGGGGTCGATCTTGCGCATCGCCGGTTCTCCTTGCATGCCGTTCAATTATTAGATCAAGCACTCTGATTTCGGTGGGCAGACGATCGGTGTCAAGGCCGCCGGCCGTTTGCACGATCTCCGCCATCTTCCCGCAATGCTCGTGTGTGATCTGCCTTACAATTGTCGCGTTTGATGAATTCTATTGTTAGATTGAATGATCTAATAAATTATCGACGCCCTTTGCCCGACCCGGGATCCGGTATCGCAGGCGCATCACGCCGCCGGCCCCGCCAATGGAAAGCCAATGAAATGAGACGTACAGTTGAGTTGAACGTCGCTCTCGCAGCGTTGCTTGTGATTGCGGCGGCTGCTGGTCCGGCGCGCGCCTCGGGGGAGGCCGCCGCCTCCGTTCCCGCCCCGTCTGCCACCCGCACGGTAACGACGCTCGTTGCCGACAGCCGCCCACAGCAATGGACACGCTCCTTTGCCGGCATCTTCGTTGCCCGCGAGGAGATTGCCGTCGGCACAACCTTGACTGACCAGCGTATCGCCAGTGTCGAGGTCGAGATCGGCGATCGGGTAGCCGCGGGGCAGGTGCTCGCCCGGCTGGAAACCGACATGCTGGAGAACCTGCTGCGCGAGGCCAAGGGCCGCGTCGCGCGCGCCAGTGCAGCGATGGCGCGGGAGGAAGAGACGGTCACGCAGGAACAGCGAAAACTCGCGCGCGCCCGCCAGTTGAGCCACCTTCAGGCCGCGACCATTCTCGAGGAACGCGTCTCCGCGCTCGCCCTTGCCGAACAGGCTGTCGAGGTCGCGCGGGCCGATTACGACCAGGCGGAAGCGCTTGAGGCCGAGGCGCGCCGGAGGCTCGATCGTGCCGTGATCGTGGCACCTGCCGACGGGATCGTTTCGGAACGGCTGGCGCGCGCCGGTGCGCTTGCGGGCTCGGACCCGCTGCTCAAGCTCATTCGTGGTGGCGAAATCGAGTTTGCGGCCGAAGTGCCGGAAACCGAACTGCCGTTGCTCGCGGTCGGCCAGACCGTGAAGGTCAAGCTTTCGGGCCGAGCCGACTGGCTCCAGGGGCATGTGCGGGTGATCAACCCGAAGATCGACCGCGAGACCCGCCTCGGCACCGCGCAAGTCACGCTGTCCACCGAGCGCCCGCCTTTCGCGGGCACGTTCGGCCGGGCGGAGATCGTGGTGGGCGAGCGCAAGGCGATCATGGTCGACGATTCCGCCCTGCTTTTCGGTGCGCCGGATGGCGCCGTCTCGGTCTTCGTCGTCGATGGGGGCCAGGTCGTGCGCAAGTCGGTCAAGCCGGGCATGCGCCAGGGCGGCAAGGTGGAGATTACCTCGGGCCTTTCGACCGGCGAACGGGTCGTCCTTAAATCCGGGGCGTCGCTGCGCGAAGGCGAAGCGGTCGCAACGAAAGACGTCCAGCCGACGCAGACGGGCGACCAGCAATGACGAGCAACATCTCCGCCTGGGCGATCCGCAAGCCGGTTCCGACGATCGTTCTCTTCGTCGTGCTGACGCTGATGGGGATCGCCTCGTTTCTGAGGCTGCCAGTCAACGCCAATCCGAGCGTATCCTTCCCGATCGTCACGGTGACGATCACGCAACCGAGCGCGCAGCCGGGCGAAATGGAAACGCAGGTGACGCGCCGCGTCGAAGGGGTCGCCTCCGGCCTTGTCGGGGTCAGTCACATCCGCTCGACCATTACCGACGGCGTCTCCACGACCACGGTCGAATTCAAGATCGGCACGGATCCGGACCGGGCGGCAAACGACGTGCGCGAGGCCGTGGCGCAGATCCGCGCCGACCTGCCGCAATCCATTCAGGAGCCGATCGTCTCGCGCCTCGACGTCGACGGTAGCGCCATCGTCTACTACGCCGTGCGGGCGCCCCACATGTCGGAAGTGGAGCTGTCCTGGTTCGTCGATGACACGATCACCAGCGAACTGCTGACACTGCCCGGCGTGCAGAAGGTGCAACGCCTCGGCGGCGTCAGCCGCGAAGTGCGCGTTTCGCTCGATCCCGAACGGCTGCTGGCGCTTGGCGTAACGGCCGACCAGGTGAACACGGCGCTCAGGGAAATCAACATCAACATCCCGAGCGGTCGCGGCGAAATCGGCGGGCGCGAGCAGTCGATCCGCACCGTCGGCAGTGCCGGCTCGGTGGACGAGCTCCGGCAGCTTTCGATCCCGCTTGCAGGCGGCCGCTGGCTGCAGCTCTCCGACATCGCGACGATCGAGGACACTTCGTCCGAGCCGCGCAGCTTTGCCCATTTCGATGGCGAACCGATCGTGAGCTTCTCGGTTTCGCGCAGCAAGGGAGCGAGCGACACGGTCGTTGCCGAGCGCGTCATCGAGCGGCTGAAGGAGATCCAGGCGCGCACCCCCGGCGTCGAGATGACCGAGCTGATCTCTCTCGTCGAGTATACGCAGGAGAGCTACGATGCGGCCGTCACGGCTTTGATCGAAGGCGCACTTTTGACCATCGTCGTCGTCTTCGCCTTCCTGCGAAACTGGCGGGCGACGCTGATCTCGGCGCTTGCCATGCCGCTTTCCATCCTGCCGACCTTCGCGGTGATGGACCTGCTCGGCTTCACGCTCAACGGCATCAGCCTTCTGGCCCTGACGCTGGTCATCGGCATTCTTGTCGACGATGCGATCGTCGAAATCGAGAATATCGAGCGGCATGTCGACATGGGCAAGCGGCCGTTCATCGCGGCAATCGATGCGGCCGATGCGATCGGCCTTGCGATCGTCGCAACGACGCTGACGATCGTCGCCGTCTTTGCGCCGGTGAGCTTCATCGGTGGTGCGGTCGGGCAATATTTCAAGCAGTTCGGCCTGACCGTCGCGATCGCCGTTCTGTTCTCGTTGCTGGTGGCACGCCTGCTGACGCCGCTGATGGCGGCCTATCTGTTGCGGCCGAAACCTGGTCACGGCCATGCCGTCAAGCCGTCGCGCATCAGCGACGCCTATCGCAGCATGCTCGGCTGGACCCTCGATCACCGCAAGACCGCGCTTTCGATGGTCGCGCTGATCTTCGTCGGCTCGATCGCGCTTTTGAGCATGCTGCCGACGGGTTTCATGCCGACGAGCGACAGCAACGTCTCGCAGCTAAAGATCACGCTGCCGCCCGGCACAAGGCTCCAGGAAACCGCGCGCATTTCCGACGATCTGGTGGCCAAGCTCAAGGAACGCAAGGAAGTCGAGAACGTTCTGGCGACGACCGACAGTCTCAACGAGGTATCGCTGCGCATCAAGCTCAAGCCGCGCAAGGAGCGTGAACTCGACCGCAAGTCCTTCGAACTGTCGTTGCGGCCCCTGCTGGCAGAGACCCCCGACATTCAGGCAACCTTCTCCTCGACCGAAGGCGCGAAGGACCTCTCCATCTACCTGACGGGCGATGACCCGGAAACGTTGATGGCTTCGGTGCGGCGTCTGGAAAACGAGATGCGTGCACTCCCCGGGCTGGTCAGCGTTCGGTCGACCGAGCCGCTGCTTTCGCCCGAGCTTCTGGTCAAGCCGCGCTTCGACGAGGCGGCAAGGCTCGGCGTGTCGGTGACCTCGATCGGCACTGTCGCCCGTATCGCGACGATGGGCGACAGCGAGAGCAACTCCGCGCGGTTCAACCTCGGTAACCGCCAGGTGCCGATCCGGGTGATGCTCGACCGGTCGGCCCGCGGCGATTTCGACACCTTGCGCAATCTGCGGGTGGGCACGAATGCGGGTGCCCTGGTGCCGTTGACTTCCGTCGCCGACGTCTCCTTCGGTGCCGAGGAAAGCAGCGTCGAGCGTCTCGATCGCAAGCGTCTGATCGCCGTCGAGGCAAACCTCAACGGCATGACGCTCGGCACGGCCTTCGAGGCGATTTCGGCATTGCCGGCCATGAAGGAACTGCCCGCGGGCGTGTCGCAGGCCAACTATGGCGACGCGGAATACATGTCGGAGATGTTCCGCAACTTCGCCCTGGCGCTGCTTGCCGGCATCCTGATGGTCGTGGCGGTTCTGATCCTGCTGTTCAAGGATTTCCTGCAGCCGGTGACCATCCTCGTTGCCCTGCCGTTGTCGATCGGCGGCGCGGCGCTGGCTTTGATCCTGTTCGGTGCGGCACTCGACCTTTCGTCGATGATCGGGATCCTGATGCTGATGGGGATCGTCTGCAAGAATTCGATCCTGCTGGTCGACTATGCGATCGAGTGCCGCAACGAAGGTGCCGACCGGCGCACGGCGCTGCTGACGGCGGGCGTCACCCGCGCGCGGCCGATCATCATGACGACGATCGCCATGGTGGCGGGCATGGTCCCGGCAGTCATCGGCGTCGGCGCCGGTGCCGCCTTCCGCGCGCCGATGGCGGTTGCGGTGATCGGCGGCCTGATCACCTCGACGATGCTGAGCCTTGTCTTCGTGCCGGTGATGTTCACCGTGATGGACGACATCAACACGAAGATGGGCCGCTGGCTGAAGCGCTTCTCCTCCGTGACGGACGAGGACCACGCAGCGGATGCGGCCCGGATCGGCAAGGAGGGCGCACCCGGCGCGGCCGGATAGCGTCCGCGCTGTTCCCGGCATGATCATTGTCGAAGCGCGCTGCATGGGTGTCCGCGCAGCGCGCTTCGCGCATTCGGGCCAAGGCGTATGTCTGCGTTCTAGTCGAAATAGTTGACGAGGCGCGTGTCGCCGACGGCATGGACGCGGCAGTCGACATCGAAGATCGCCTGCAACCGCGACGGCACGATCATGTCTTGCGGCGGTCCCTCGAAGGCGAGGCGGCCGCCCTGCATGGCGACGATGCGGTCGGAATAGGCGGAGGCGAAGTTGATGTCGTGCAGCACGACGACCACCGTCTTGGCGAAATCGTCGGCCAACCGGCGCAGGAGCTTCATCGTCTCGACCGCATGCTTGATGTCGAGATTGTTGAGCGGCTCGTCGAACAGCATGTAGTCGGTGTCCTGGCACAGCACCATGGCGATGAAGGCGCGCTGGCGCTGGCCGCCGGAGAGTTCGTCGAGAAAGCGGTTCTGGTAGGGTTCGAGCCCGAGATAGGCGATCGATCGGTCGATATGCTCCGCATCGGCCGCGGTCACCCGTCCCTTGGAATAGGGATAGCGGCCGAAGGCGACGAGGTCGCGCACGCTCAGCCGCGCGCTGATGTGGTTGTCCTGGCGCATGATCGACAGTCGCCGGGCTAGCACGTCGCCGGCGGCGCGGCTGACGTCGAGGCCGTCGACCAGCACCTTGCCCGTATCCATCGGCATCAGCCGGCTGACGATCGACAAAAGCGTCGACTTGCCGGCACCATTTGGGCCGATGATCGAGGTCAGGCCGCCTGCGGGTAGCGTCAGCGACACCCGGTCGACGACCGCGGTGCCGCCATAGGATTTCGTTACCTCTTGGATCTCGATCATCGCGCGGAGCCTCGGACGAGCAGGAAGATGAAGACTAGGCCACCGAAGAATTCGATGACGATGCTGAGCGCCGTGTTGAAGGAAAACAGCCGCTCGAGGATGACCTGGCCGCCGACGAGCGTCGCGACCGCGATAAAGACTGCGACCGGCAGGACGAAGCGGTGGCTGGCGGTGGGTGACAGCTGCCAGGCGAGACTTGCAACGAGCAGACCGAAGAAGGTGACCGGCCCGACGAGCGCGGTGGAGACCGAGACCAGCACGGCGATCAGCACCAGGAGAAGCGTCACCACGCGCTGATGGTCGACGCCAAGCCCGATCGCCGCCTCGCGCCCGAGCGAGAGCACGTCGAAGGTGGGCGACAACCGCCACAGGACGAAGGTCACGGCGAGGGTGGCTGCGGCGGCAATGCCGAGCAGGTTGGCATCGATACTGTTGAAGCTTGCAAACAACCTGTCCTGCAGGACGATGAAGTCGTTGGGGTCGAGAATGCGCTGCAGGAACGAGGAGAGGCTGCGGAACAGGCCCCCGAGAATGACGCCGACCAGCATCAGGAGATGCAGGCTACGGCTGCCGCCCGAAAAGAGGGCGCGGAACAGGAGCAGCGACAGGCCGACCATCACGGTCGTTTCGAGCGTGAACTGCATCTGCGGGTTCATGCTTGCCGCGCCGGCGGCGCCGAGGAAGAACACCATGACCGTCTGCAGCAGCGTGTACATGGCGTCGAAACCGATGATCGACGGCGTCAGGACGCGGTTACCGGAAATTGTCTGGAACAGCACCGTCGAGACCGCGATCGCGTAGGCGACCAGCACCATGCCGAGAAGCTTTGTGCCGCGGAAAGAGAGGATGAAGCTCCAGCTTCCCTTCGCGCCGATGGTCATGAAGGCGAACATCGACAGCAGCGCCAACGCAGCGGACGCAAGAAGGACGGTCGACGGAGAGATCCGCTTGGCATCAGCCTGCATGGGACCGCCTCGAAAGCAGGAGATAAAGGAAGACGAGGCTGCCGATCACGCCCATGACCGTGCCCACCGGCACCTCGTAGGGCGCAATCACCATCCGCCCAACGATGTCGCAGGCGAGAACCAGCCCAGCACCGGAGATGGCGACCACTGGCAATGTGCGCCTGAGATTGTCGCCAAGGGTCAGGCTGACGATATTGGGAACGACGAGGCCGAGGAACGGGATCATACCGACGGTCGCAACCACCGTCGCCGTGACCATGGAGACGATGGCAAGTCCGAGGGTGACCACCTTGTCGTAGTCGAGCCCGACATTGCGGGCGATCGCCTCGCCCATGCCAATGACGGTGAAGCGCGCGGCGGTCGCGTAGGCGACCAGCGTCAGCGCGAAACCGATCCACAGCAGCTCGTAGCGTCCGCGAAGGACGACCGAGAAATCGCCGGACATCCAGGCGCCCATCGACTGCATCAGGTCGTAGCGATAGGCGATGAAGGTGGTAACGGCGTTGACCACGCCGCCGAGCATGAGGCCGATCAGCGGCACCATCAGCGCCGAGCGCAGCGGAACGCGGCGCAGGATCTGCAGGAACAGCGCGGTTCCGGCAAGCGCGGTCAGGGTGGCGAAGGCCATCTTGCCTGCCACCGGCAGGCCCGGTGCGATCAGCATGGCCAGAAGCATTCCGAGGGCGGCGGACTCGGCGGTGCCGGCGGTCGACGGCTCGACGAAGCGGTTGCGCGCCAGCATCTGCATGATCGTGCCGGACACGGCGAGGCCGGCGCCTGCGAGCATCAGCGCCAGTGTGCGTGGCAGGCGGCTTTCGACGACCAGAAGCCAGCCGCGGCCGTCGTCGCTGGCCGCAAGACTGCCGACACCGGTAAAAACGCTGACGGCGGCAAGCAACAGGACGATCGGGATGGCGAACAGGACCGGCCTCATGGTTGCGTCACGCTCCAGCTGCTTTTCGTTCTGATCACCGCTCTCGTATCCGTGGCTGCATTTTTCCATCGACCGCCGTAACGAAACCCCTGAGGCTTGCGGCCGTGAGGAGGTGCTCGATCGAAGGCTCGCCTTAGTCATATATATGATCGGCTTCGTCAAGTTTTGTGAGGCGGGAATGACGCGGAATGCGCGCATTGCCCTCCCGGCAAAATCGCGCTAGGGAGGAGGAGAAAACATGAGGTAAATAGTCATGAATATATCTCCCTTCTCTAATGGTTTGCGCGGACTGCTCGTCGCGGCCGTGATGACGGTTGGCGGCGCATCGGTGGCGATGGCCGAAACACTGAAGATCGAACACAGCAGCGGCGTCACCGAGGTGGAGAAAAACCCGAAGACCGTGCTGGTCTATGATTTCGGCATGTTGGAAACGCTGGATATGCTCGGCGTCGCCGTCGCCGGCGTCCCCGGATCGGCCGTCCCGCCGTCGCTCGAAAAGTACAAGGCCGACACCTATGCGAAGATCGGCACGCTGTTTGAACCCGACTTCGAGGCGATCAATGCGGCGGAGCCCAACCTCGTCATCGTCGGCGGGCGGTCGCAGGCGAAATATGCTGAAGTCGCCAAACTGGCACCGACGATCGACCTGACCTCGGACGACAAGGATCTGATCGGCAGCGTCAAGAAGAATGCAGAGATCCTCGGCGAGATCTTCGGCAAAGAAGCCGAGATCAAGGCAAGCATCGCCAAGCTCGATTCCTCGATCGAGGCGCTGCGTGGCCTTGCTGCGGAACGTGGAACGGGTCTCATCCTGCTGACGACCGGCGGAAAGATCAGCGCCTATGGCAAGGGATCGCGCTTCGGCGCGTTGCATGACGTCTTCGGGATCAAGCCGGCCGATCCCGAGCTGCAGGTCGCGACCCACGGCCAGGCGGTTTCCTACGAATACATTCTCGAAACCAACCCCGACTGGATCTTCGTCGTCGATCGCGATGCAGCCATCGGCCAGCAGGCACAGCCGGCAGCGGCCCTGCTCGACAACGAACTCGTGCGGCAGACCAAGGCCTGGAAGGACGGACACGTCGTTTATCTCGACTCCGCCAAGCTTTACCTCACGGCATCGGGCCTGAAGTCGCAACAGGACATTGTCGATCAGCTGGCGCAGGCGCTGAGCAAGAAGTGATCGCAGCGGCGAGCCGCCTTGCGGTGTCGCCGCGTGGTGCCCGATTGCATCATTGAGTGACAGGCAGCGCGCCGCTTTCCAGGCGCGCTGATCATAGCTGCCTCTTTCGGCGTTGCCTGACGTCGCCGGGCGCGGTTTTCGTTGCTGGAGCGGATTTCGGAAAAAGGGGAGGCCAACACCAAATACCCTTAACTCTTACGGTATTTTTCCGGTGTTGGCTCCGTTTGGAAGAACGATAATATCTTGATTTAGAGATTTTCGCTTTTTTGCTAAATTTATTTTAGTTTTTACTTTTTTATATAGTTTATGCCCGGATTTAGATCCGGTCTTTATGTTGACTTGCTTTACGCTTACTCGGTGGAACGCTGACGCTACTCTCCGGAGGTCGAGGCTTCTCACGGCTGGAAGCGCTTGGTGGCGCTCAGCCGGTCCCTTTTGATCTTCCGGAACGAACGCTCAATTTGACACCAAATGGCGTGGCGCGGAAGATACCAATTCTAGTTAGTGGTTTGTAATTACTGACACTTTCTCGCCTAGCCATCGACCGCAAGCCATTGGCGCAGCGAGGAAATCCCCTGCTTTTTCAGGGGCATCTGCCGACCGGTACCTCCGCGCTTTCCACGCTTTGCGCTTGGCTTCGGGCTATCGTCGACAGCAGCGGACGGGCCTCCTAGTACCAACTAAGTATTCCTGCGTATATCGGAGCGGAAGAGGGGGGTTAAGCGCGGCTGCACGAGGCCGCCTAACTAATCCATTTATCGCGTGCCGTCGGGTCCGTCTTGGCAGAAATGCATAGGACGCTCGCTCTGCTGGGGGTATCCTAGAGGCTTGTTTTTGAGAGCGTTCCGCGTCTTGGTAAACAGAACGTTAGCAATATAACCCAAAGATGGTTCGATTTATAACGATTTAAGTGCCCTTCCGGCGCTTCTCTAATCCTTTTGGGCTGTTTCGTTGCGGAGATCTTTACGTTACATTAGCTATCGCGAATTTTATCGCACAGGAATAATCGTGACGCATAAGTGGTTCCGAATAAATTTTTTGAAAGTGGGGCGTGCCCACGGCCAGACCGGGGCACCCATAAAAATAAATGGAAAAATCCTAGGAGGGCGTAATGTATCCTGGAAGCTCCAAAGTGGGTGATTTTGAAGATAACAACAAGGCTTTGTCACAAAAGAAAAAAATCGTAATGCTCGCCAAGATCGACCTGTTCGCCGAATGCCTGATGCAGGCCGTCGGGTCCAGGTTTCAAGGGCACGATATCGTCAGCTTCTCCGATCCCGACAATCTGCTTGACGGTAGTCTCGTCGATGTCACGCTGATCATGCTGTACCGGATGCCTCCCAAGTCCTTTCCGGCTATCTTGCGGACCATTCACGAGTTCCACCCGCGGGCATCGATTGGCCTGGTGGTGGAGAATGCCGAGGAACTCGATCCGTCGATTGCCGGCTTCGTCGAAGAGCGCCTCATCCACGGCGTCCTGCCGTTGAACCTCAATCTGGATGTCTGCCTTGCAGCCATCGACTTACTGATGAAGGGCGGCGAACATTTCCCGGCGGCTCTGCTGCGGCGGCTTTCTCCCGAGCCTTTCGCGGCGAACAGCCTTTATGGCCGGCGCGGAGAGGCCCCGGGCCAGACGACCGTTTCGGGAACAGGACGGCGCAAGCGCGATGCTGGCCCCGACGGCCTGACGACACGCGAGGTCCAGATCCTCGATCTGATCTGCAAGGGCACGCAGAACAAGATCATCGCGGACCGGCTCGGGCTGTCGGAAAATACCGTCAAGGTTCACGTCCGCAACATCTATAAGAAGATGAACGTTCGCAACCGTACGGAAGCGGCGTCTCGATACTTCACCAACGATGCGGCGACGGAGCGCAACGGCGACGTTCTCCTGTCGCGTTGGAAGAACTAGGCGCGACGTAAGGCAGACATTTGTCTGCTTGAGGGCTTGGCCGTCGTCGAAGGCGTGCCAAGTTCTATTCGGCCCCAGGTGCGTTCTCCTGGGGCTGATTCCCGAAATCAAATGCTACTTTGAACCTGCCCCGGCGATTGGCCGGGCGGTCCCGCTGTGGCATGTCTCCTCGACAGGTGCGTGAAAGTTCGAAAGATCACACCGAAAATTACCCTAGAATATACTGGTAAATATTTCGTTACTTTTGGCCTGGATTGGCTGAAATGTAATCACATATGATTATGTCAATAGTAATTTGTTGTAATTTTGGATTATTTACTGGAAATAAATTCCATAAATATTGACTGGACGGTTCGTATTTGATAATTAGCTAATATTGAAATTGAGAATCTAAAAAATATTGATTGAAATTGAATAGTTTATTTTTTGTCGGGTTGTGCGTGTCGTTGTAATAAAGAGAATATTTTTATTATCTATTGCGCTCGCATCCCGTCTCCAAATCACCAACGAAAATGGTGAGTTTAATAATTGGAGGTGCGCATGCGAAAGGTCGTCACGGGACCGCTGTCCGTGGTCGGACAGCGGGAGTTTCTTAAGAAGATCGCAGGAATACCGAAGAGAATACTAGTAACGGGTGGAAGTGGTTTTCTCGGATCTCATATTTGCGAAAGACTTATTTCCCTGGGTCATACGGTCATCTGTCTTGACAACTTTTCGACCGGCCGGCGCGAAAATCTCTCTCATCTGGCGCAGGACCCCCATCTCCACATCATCGATCACGACGTTCGAAAGCCCTACCTGATCGATGCCGATGTCATCTTCAACTTTGCCTCCCCCGCGTCACCACCGGACTATCAGGCGGACCCGGTCGGGACATTGATGACGAACGTTCTCGGCGCGCTGCATGCGCTCGAAAACGCCAAGGCCACTGGCGCCACCGTCATCCAGTCCTCGACTTCGGAAGTCTATGGCGATCCGCTGACCAGTCCGCAGCGGGAAACCTATTTCGGCAACGTCAACACGATCGGGCCGCGAGCCTGCTATGACGAAGGCAAACGGTCGGCCGAGACGCTGTTCTTCGACTACCACCGGACTTACGGCGTGAAGATCAAGGTCGCGCGTATCTTCAACACCTACGGTCCGCGCATGCGTCCCGACGACGGGCGGGTGATATCGAACTTCGTCGTCCAAGCCCTGCAGGGCAAGGACCTGACGATCTATGGTGACGGGCACCAGACCCGGTCCTTCTGCTATGTCGACGACCTGATCGACGGTTTCCTCCGTCTTTCGGTCTCGGCCGACCCGTGCACCGGGCCGATCAACCTCGGCAATCCCGGAGAGTTCACGGTTCTCGAGCTCGCGCGAATGGTGCTTTCGATGACGGGCTCGCGCTCGCGCATCGTGCATCTGGCGGCGGCCACCGACGATCCCCGCCAGCGGCGACCCGATATCACCCAGGCGCGTGGTGAGCTCGCATGGGAGCCGAAGGTGATGCTGCGCGAAGGCCTTGAGCGCACGATCGCCCATTTCGACGAGCGCCTCAGTGCGGCCGGTCGCGCAGTGGCCGGAGAGGCGGTATGACATGTCTCGCGTCGCACTGGTCACCGGCGGAGCCGGCTTCATAGGCAGCCACACCTGCAAGCGTCTGGCTGAGCAGGGCATCGTTCCCGTCGTCTACGACAATCTCTCGACGGGGCATCGAGCCAACGTGAAATGGGGCCCCCTCGTGGAGGGGGCGATCGAGGACAAGGAACGGTTGGCGGCGGCTATCCGGACCCATTCGCCCGAATGCCTCATCCACTTTGCCGCATCCGCCTATGTCGGGGAATCGGTCGAGGATCCCGGAAAATACTACACCAACAATGTCGCCGGCAGCATCGCGCTTCTGGAAGCCTGCCGGGCGACCGGACTTGGACGCATCGTCTTTTCCAGCTCGTGCGCCACCTACGGCATCCCGCCGCAGCTGCCGATTACCGAGGACATGGTTCAGCTGCCGATCAATCCCTATGGCCGCACCAAGCTGATGATCGAACTGATGCTTGGCGACTATGCCCGTGCCTACGGCATCCGCTCGGTGGCGCTGCGCTACTTCAATGCGGCCGGCGCCGATCCGGAGGGGCAGCTGACCGAAAAACACGATCCGGAAACGCATCTCATTCCCCGTGCGCTGATGGCGGCGGCCGGGCGGATCGACAGGCTCGATGTCTTCGGCGACGACTATGCGACACCGGATGGCACCTGCATCCGCGACTACATCCACGTGACCGATCTTGCCGACGCGCATGTGGCGGCGGTGAACTATCTGCGCGACGGCGGCGAGGTGCTGCACGCCAATCTCGGTTCTGGCCATGGGACGTCGGTCCGGCAGGTGCTGTCGGCCATCGACCGGGTCACCGGTCGGCCGGTTCCGGTGCAGATGCTGCCGCGCCGGCCTGGCGACCCGCCGGTTCTCTATGCCGACACAAACTGGGCGCGCCAGAGGCTGGGTTTCCGTCCGCAGCTTTCGGACATCGACACGATCATCGCGACGGCCGCGCCGAGCTTCGGCCTGGAGGTGCGCTCATGAACTGGTCGCTGGAAACCGCGAAACCGGATGAGACGATCGCCTTCGGGCAGAGCCGGAAGGCCGCTTCGGCGCCCGCCGCCCTGTTTTCGGGCCGGCTGCGACTGCTCCATGTCCTCGGCATTGCCGCATGGTTTGGCGCCCTCCTGTATTTCTGGCAGTGGTGGCTTGATCCTGCCCACGTCGTCGACTGGCCGTCCTATGTGCTGATCACGGTGGTCGTCGGATGGATCACGCTGCTGCCGGTCTATTTCATCGTGATCTTTTCCGGCGCGAAGGTTATGGCGGCAAGCGCCGGCCCGGTGCCGCAGGGGCGGGTCGCGATGGTGGTGACCAAGGCGCCTTCGGAACCCTTTTCGGTGGTGCGCAAGACGCTGCTCGCCATGCTCGACCAGATCGGCTGCGAATTCGACGTGTGGCTCGCAGACGAAGATCCGTCACCGAACACGATTGCCTGGTGCGCGGCGCGCGGGGTGATGATCTCCACGCGAAAGGGCGTCGCAGACTACCATCGCTCTTCCTGGCCGCGCCGGACCCGGTGCAAGGAGGGAAACCTCGCCTATTTCTACGATCACTATGGCTACGAGCGCTACGATTTCGTCGCCCAGTTCGATGCCGATCATGTGCCGGAAACCACCTATCTCGTCGAGGTGCTGCGCCCGTTCAACGACCCGTCGGTCGGTTATGTCTCGGCGCCGAGCATCTGCGATGCCAACGCCGCCACCAGCTGGGCAGCGCGCGGGAGGCTCCACGCGGAGGCCAGCATGCACGGCTCGCTGCAGGCCGGCTACAACAACGGCTGGGCGCCGCTGTGCATCGGTTCGCACTATGCCGTTCGGACCAAGGCCCTGAAGCAGATCGGTGGGCTTGGGCCCGAACTTGCCGAAGACCATTCGACAACGCTGATCATGAATGCCCATGGCTGGCGCGGCGTGCATGCGCTGAACGCGATCGCCCATGGCGACGGACCGGCCAATTTCGCCGATCTCGTGGTTCAGGAGTTCCAATGGTCGCGAAGCCTCGTCACGATCCTGTTGAAATACTCGCCGGTCTACGTGCCGAAGCTGTCGCCGCGGCTGAAGTTCCAGTTCCTGTTCTCGCAGCTCTGGTATCCGCTGTTTTCGTCGTTCATGGCGCTGATGTTCCTGATGCCGATCGTGGCGCTCGTCTCCGGCCGGACCTTCGTCGCTGTCACCTATCCGGAATTTCTGCTGCATTTCGCGCCGCTCTCGCTGGTGCTGATCGCGCTTGCCTATTTCTGGCGCTCGACGGGCACGTTCCGGCCCTATGACGCACGCGTCCTGAGCTGGGAAGGCACGCTGTTCCTGTTTGCACGCTGGCCCTGGTCGCTGCTCGGTTGCCTTGCGGCGGTGCGCGATCATCTGACGGGCTCCTTCGTCGACTTCCGCATCACGCCGAAGGGTGGCGGTGCCGCCGCGCCTTTGCCGCTACGGGTGCTGATGCCCTATCTGGTGCTCGCCTTGGCGTCGGCTCTGGTCGCCTGGGGTATCTCCGATGCCGGCACGGCGCGCGGGTTTTATGTCTTCGCCGGCATCAACGCGCTCATCTATACGGGGTTGGTGGCGGTGATCCTCATTTGCCACGCACGCGAAAACCGGTTGGCCCTGATCCCGCGGTCGACGATGACGGCGGCGACGGCCGGGTGCCTGGTGCTGGTCTCGGTGCTCTCGGCTCAATCGGCCGTGCGCCATGGGGCCGAGGCAACCCAGGCGCTGTCGCACGGCCTGCAGTTCGTGAGCTTCACCGAAACGAGATACACGGTCGCCGGTGCCGGCAGCGGCACCAATCTCAAAACCGTTCGCTTCCGCCTGAAATGGAGAGGGTTTTCACAGCCATCCGACGGGCAGGCGCGCGGCGAAATCAGTGCATCGAATGTCATCCAGCAAAGTAACAGGGAAACGATAACGACCAGGAAGGTCGGTCGGTTTCATGTGCCGTCATGACGACGGCAAGCAGTCGAGTGTGTGTGGTCTCCAATGCGAGGAGAAATGCAATGAAAGGGTCGTTGAAAGTCATAGCTCTCCCGCTGCTGGTGCCTTTGGCAGCGGCCGCGGTCTATTTCGGCGCCGAGCCGGTCAAGGCGAAGATGGAAGTCAAGCCAAAGCCGCTCAGCGCCTATGAGGTCTACTCGCTCTACCGCAACAAGACCTGGGAATGGTCGACAGGCGGTGCCCGGTTCGAAGCCCACGGGCGCAAGCTCGTGGCGTTCGTCGACAAGGGCAAGGGCGATCGTTCCTTTGCCGAAGGCAACTGGTACGTCAGCGACCTCGGCATGATGTGCATGCAGGCCACCTGGACGACCTCGGCCAATGCCGGCAACGCCCGGAGCTGCTTCGGTCACGCCCGGATCGGCGACACGGTCTATCAACGCAAGGTGCCCAACGGGAAGTGGTACGTCTTCAGCCATGCCAAGCCCCGCGCCGGTGACGAGTACAAACGCTTCGTCGCACACGACAACATCACGGCCAAGGCACTCCGGCTGAAGGAACAGTTCCTGGCCAAGAAATAGACGTTCTGCTGCAGGAGGATGAAATGAAACGCAAATTGGCATTCGCGCTATGCACGGCTCTGGCTCTCCAGCTGGATCTCAGTGCAAGCTTGGTATCCGCGTTGGCGCAGGAGAAAGCCAATCCTGCGACCAGTGCAGAACAGACGATGAGCGATAAACGTCCGGTCATTCACCCGGGCGGAACGAAGTTCGGTGCCTATGATCCGCATGGCGATTTCGGCGCCCAGAGCGATGTCTCGACCGAGGCGCTGTTCCTGCCTTGGGAAGACGTGGACCTCGCCTCTCTGCAGGTCGCCGACGAGTACGCGCTCCAGCGCAATCGCAACCTGCTGATCACCATCGAACCCTGGTCCTGGTCGCTGGACTGGAAACTGACGCCGACGCAGCTTCGCGACCGCATGCTCAGAGGTGAGTATGACGCCAACATGGAAGCAATCGCCAACACGATTGCCGGGCTGAAGAGCCCAGTCATCGTGCGCTGGGGCCAGGAAATGGAAGATACGTCCGGGCGTTTCTCCTGGGCCGGCTGGGATCCCCAGGACTGGATCAAGGCCTACCGGCACGCGATGGACATCGTGCGGGCGAAAGCGCCAAAAGCGCAGATCATGTGGTCGCCCAAGGGGCTGCCGAACCTGGTCGATTACTATCCGGGCGATGACTACGTCGATCTCGTCGGCCTCTCGGTCTTCGGGCTCGAACCGTTTGACAAGATCGAATACGGCGCGCCGAAGACCTTCACCGAGGCACTGAAACCCGGCTACGACCTGGTCGCCAAATACAACAAGCCGATCTGGGTGGCCGAGCTCGGATGGGAAGGCAGCCAAGCCTATATGCAGCCCTGGATGAACGCCGCGACGCAAGCGGATTCGCAGTTCCCCAATCTCGCCGAGGTCGTCTACTTCAACGACCGCGACGTCATCGATTGGCCGCACGACCTTGGTCGGCCAAACTGGCGGGTGGTCAACGACGCCACGAACTGAGGCTCTCGCCGATGCGTGCCCCTCTTGGGGCACGTTGGGGTGTACACTGGGCGCGGCTGGCTCGCAGGCGCCTCAGGTCTCCAAAGTAAAAAGCCCCTCGCTTGAGGCGAGAGGCTGATTTGATTGGGCGGTGCCGTCCGGCCGATGCCGGACCTGACTTACTCGGCCGCCTGCGGACCCAGTTCGCCGCGACGGATCTGGTCGGCTTCGATCGACTCGAACAGAGCGCGGAAGTTGCCCTCGCCGAAACCCTCGTCGCCCTTGCGCTGGATGAATTCGAAGAAGATCGGGCCGATTACGGTTTTCGAGAAGATCTGCAAGAGGATCTTTGTCATGCCACCGTTCACGACACCTTCGCCGTCGATGAGGATGCCGTGCTTCTTCATCCGCTCGATCGGCTCATCATGGCCGTGCACACGGTCGTGAGACATGTCGTAGTAGGTCTCCGGCGGGCCCGGCATGAACTTCAGGCCATTGTCCGACAGCTTGTCGGTGGCATCGTAGATGCCTTCGGTGCCGACGGCGATGTGCTGGATGCCTTCGCCCTTGTACTTGCGCAGATATTCCTCGATCTGGCTCGTATCGTCCTTGGACTCGTTCAAGGGGATACGGATCTTGCCGCAGGGCGAGGTGATCGCGCGACTGACGAGGCCGGTGATGCGGCCGTCGATGTCGAAGAAGTGGATCTGCGTGAAGTTGAACAGTTCGCGGTAGAAGGCCCACCACTTGTCCATATTGCCGCGATAGACGTTGTGGGTCAGGTGGTCGAGATAATAGAAGCCGACGCCCTCGGGCTTCGGATTGCGCTCCCCGGTCCACTCGAATTCGGCCTCGTAGGCCGAGCCCTTGGCACCGTAAGTCTCGACGAAATAGAGCAGCGAACCGCCGATGCCGACGATCGCCGGGACATCGAGACACTTGTCCTTGCCTTCGTAAGGGATGGCGCCCTTCGAGACTGCATGCTCGAAGGCGTGCTTGGCATCGACGACGCGCCAGGCCATCGACGGGGCGCAGGGGCCGTGTTCGTCGACGAAGCGCATGGCGTGCGAGCCAGGCTCGGCGTTCAGGATGTAATTGATGTCGCCCTGGCGCCAGACGGTGATGTTCTTGCTTCTGTGTTTGGCGACCGGGCTGTAGCCCATGCGAGTAAAGAGCTCGGCCAGCTTTTCCGGTTCCGGATGGGCGAATTCGACGAACTCGAAGCCGTCGGTGCCGGCGGGATTGTCAGCGGTAATCGTTGCCGGCGGGGCGTCATGCGGGAAGGGGCCCATCGGAAGTCTCCTCTTATTCTTCCAAACTTTGCTGGAGTATGACGCAATTCCCATGCATGATGCTTGTATTCTTGCGCGGTTTAGACAGAATGGCGCACGAAACATGCAAAATTGCGTATTAGGATGCACGAATGGAGCAGCTTGACGGGTTCGATCTCAAGATCCTCAGCGAATTGCAGCGTGACGGGCATCTGACCAACAACGAACTGTCGGAACGCATCGCGCTTTCGCCGTCGCAATGTTCGCGCCGGCGCACCCGGCTTGAAGCGGAAGGCTACATCACCGGCTACCAGGCACAGATCGACCGGCAGAAGCTCGGCCTCGATCTGATGGTGGTGATCTCGGTCACGCTCGCCACCCACAATCGCGACAATGCCAAGCGCTTCGGCAAGCTCATTTCCGGCCTGCCGGAGGTGCTGGAGGCCTATGCGCTCACCGGCGAGATGGACTACCACATGCGGGTGGTGACGCCGGATCTTGCGGGGCTATCGCGCTTCGTCAACGACGTGCTTCTGCCGCACGACAGCGTGCAGCATGTGAAGACGTCGATCGTGCTTGAAACCTTGAAGAGCTTCGAGGGCGTGCCGATCCCCGAGCGGATGAAGGGCTGAAGCCTCAGGCAGAGGGCGGAGGGTCGAACCTGCCGATAGCGCGTTCCACTGCTTCCAGCCCGACGGCGAGCGCCTGTATCCCGGCCGGCCCCATCAGCGTGTCGAGTTCCGCCTGATAGCGGACGGCGAGCTCCGTCAATTCGCCATAGGCCCGGATGCCGGTCTTCGTCAGTTCCAGATGTTCGATGCGGCGGTCGTTTTCGTCTTCGCGCCGCGTCAGCCAGCGGCGTTTTTCGAGCAAGGCGACGGCGCGGCTGACCTTGGTCTTGTGCATGGCCGAGTGCGCGCCGACTTCGGTGGCCGTCATCGGGCGGCTTGTGCTGCCGAGGGCGGCCAGAGTGCGCCATTCCGGGCGCGTGAGCTGGTAGCGCGCCTTGTACTGGGCGGCAAAGCGCAGCGCGACGAATTCCGCGGCGCGGTTCAGCCGATAGGGTAGGAAGGCATTGAGTTCGAAGCCATCGGCGGCCATCGGGCATCCTTGATAGTTACAAAATCGATAGTTACGATTGCAACTAATATGCCGAAGGCGACGCCTGCGTCCACCCTGGGAAAAGGCCGCCGCCGCGGTATTTGGAATTGCGCCGGACCTGTGAACAGGTCGCTTCGCGAAGCCGAAGCAGGGTGCCATGAGGAGGAGGATCGACGATGCTGGACAAGGCAGGAAAACAGGCCGGGACACAGGCCAAGGCCAACGAAGCGCTTGGCTACATGCCCGGCTTCGGCAATGATTTCGAGACCGAGAGCCTGCCGGGCGCCCTGCCGCAAGGGCAGAACAGCCCGCAGAAATGTGCCTATGGCCTCTATGCCGAGCAGCTTTCGGGCTCCCCCTTTACCGCGCCGCGCGGCACCAACGAGCGGTCCTGGCTTTATCGCATCCGCCCGAGCGTTCGCCACACCGGACGTTTCAACAAAATCGACTATCCGCATTGGAAGACGGCGCCGCACGTCGCCGAGCATTCCCTGGCGCTTGGCCAGTTGCGCTGGAATCCGCTGCCGGAGCCGACGGAAAAGCTGAACTTCCTGCAGGGCATCCGCACGATGACGACGGCGGGCGATGCGCCGACGCATTCGGGCATGGCAGCGCATGCCTATGCCTTCAACGCCGACATGGTGGACGACTATTTCTTCAATGCCGACGGCGAGCTGCTGATCGTTCCGGAAATGGGCGCGATCCAGGTGTTCACCGAGCTCGGCAAGATGGACGTCGAACCCTCCGAGATCTGCATCGTGCCGCGCGGCACCATGTTCAAGGTGACGCGGCTTGG
Source organism: Ensifer sp. ENS02 (assembly GCF_014851885.1). Taxonomy (NCBI): domain Bacteria; kingdom Pseudomonadati; phylum Pseudomonadota; class Alphaproteobacteria; order Hyphomicrobiales; family Rhizobiaceae; genus Ensifer; species Ensifer sp. ENS02. The sequence continues at coordinate 27,309 of NZ_JACVAO010000008.1, forward strand.
CGACGAGAAGGTCTGGCGCGGCTATATTTGCGAAAACTACGGCGCCAAGTTCACGCTGCCGGATCGCGGTCCGATCGGCGCAAACTGCCTGGCCAATCCGCGCGATTTCAAGACGCCGGTCGCCGCCTTCGAGGAGAAGGAGACGCCCTGCCGCGTGCATGTGAAGTGGTGCGGCGGTTTCCACGTAACCGAGATCGGCCATTCGCCGCTCGACGTCATCGCCTGGCATGGCAACTACGCGCCCTACAAATACGACCTCAAGACCTATTCGCCTGTTGGCGCGATCCTCTTTGACCATCCGGATCCGTCGATCTTCACGGTGCTGACGGCGCCCTCGGGCGAAGAGGGCACGGCGAATATCGATTTCGTAATCTTCCCGCCGCGCTGGCTGGTGGCTGAACACACTTTCCGTCCGCCCTGGTACCACCGCAACATCATGAGCGAATTCATGGGGCTGATCTACGGTCGCTACGACGCAAAGGAAGAGGGCTTCGTGCCTGGCGGCATGAGCCTGCACAACATGATGCTGGCGCATGGGCCCGATGCGTCGGGCTACGACAAAGCGACGAATAGCGAGTTGAAACCGGTGAAGCTCGACCATACGATGGCCTTCATGTTCGAGACCCGCTTCCCGCAGCAACTGACCCGCTACGCCGCCGAACTGGAGACGTTGCAGGACAACTACATCGACTGCTGGACGGATCTGAAGAAGCGGTTCAACGGGACGCCGGAAGGCGATTGGTCTTGAGTACACGCCTGGTTTTGCTCGGCAGCAAGGGCGGTCCGGCGATCCGGCCGGGCGGCCCGTGGCCGACGTCGTCTCTGCTTCAAATCGGCGGCCGGACGGTTGTCGTCGATTGCGGCCTTGGCGTCACGCGCGGACTGACCGATGCCGGTGTGGCGCTGAAGACGCTGGACCTGATCGTCATTACCCATCTGCATTCGGATCATGTGCTGGAACTCGGGCCGCTCATTCACACGGCCTGGACCGCGGGGTTGTCGCAGCCGGTACGTGTGTTCGGCCCCGCAGGCACCCGCGCTTACTGGCAGGGCTTCCTGCAATCGATGGCCTTCGACATCGAGATCCGTATCGTCGATGAGGGCCGGCCCGACCTGCGGATGCTGGTCGAGGTCATCGAGTTTTCGGAAGGCGAGATCTTCTCCGAGAACGGCCTGACGCTCTCGGCGCTGCGCGTCGACCATCCGCCGGTGACCGATTGCTTTGCGCTTCGGTTCGACGATGCGGAAGGCTCGGTCGTGTTCTCGTCCGATACAGCCTATTTCCCGCCGCTTGCTGATTTCGCCAAAGGAGCTGACATCCTCGTGCATGAGGCGATGCTCGCCGAAGGCGTCGACCGGCTGGTGGCGCGCACCGGCAATGGCGCGCGGCTGAAGGAGCATCTGCTGGCGAGCCACAGTTTCGCCGAACAGGCGGCGGCGATCGCGGCGGCTGCCGGCGTCGGCCGGCTGGTGCTGCATCACCTCATCCCCGCCGACGACCCCGAGATATCTGAGGCCCACTGGATTGCGGCGGCTCGCAAAAACTGGGCGGGCGCCTTGACGATCGCCACCGACGGCCTTGTTGTGAAGATTGCGGACGATTCGTCCGCGTAAAGGAATTCCGCGACGGCCGCGAAGCGGTCTTCGGTCTGGAACAATGAGAAGTTTGAGAGGGAGGACTGCATGAAACTGGCGACACTCAAGGACAGTACGCGCGACGGAAAGCTCGTGGTCGTCTCCCGCGATCTTACCCGCTGCTCGGAGGTCGGGCACATCGCCCGCACGCTGCAGGCAGCGCTCGACGACTGGGCGCATGCGGGCCCTCGGCTTGCGCGCGTCGCCGAAGGGATCGAGACCGGTTCGCAGCCGACGATCCGCTTCCATGAACATGATGCGCTGTCGCCGTTGCCGCGCGCTTACCAATGGGCCGACGGCTCGGCCTACGTCAATCACGTCGAGCTGGTGCGCAAGGCCCGCAATGCCGAGATGCCTTCAAGCTTCTGGACCGATCCCTTGATGTACCAGGGCGGCTCCGACAGCTTCATTGCGCCGCGCGATCCGATCCCGCTTGCCGACGAGACCTTTGGCGTCGACATGGAGGGCGAGGTCGCCGTCATCGTCGACGACGTGCCGATGGGTGCGACCATCGACGAGGCACGGGCGGCGATCCAGCTCGTCATGCTCGTCAACGACGTGTCGCTGCGCGGGTTGATCCCGGCCGAGCTTGCCAAGGGTTTTGGTTTCTTCCAGTCAAAGCCGTCGTCGGCCTTTTCGCCGGTTGCCGTTTCGCCGGATGAACTGGGCGACGCCTGGGACGGCGGCAAGCTGCACCTGCCGCTCCAAGTCGACCTCAACGGCAAACCCTTCGGCCGCGCCAATGCCGGCATCGACATGACCTTCGATTTTGCGCAGCTGGTCGCGCATGCGGCCAAGACCCGGCCGCTTTCCGCCGGCACGATCATCGGTTCGGGCACCGTTTCCAACAAGCTCGACGGCGGACCGGGCAAGCCCGTTGCGGAAGGCGGTGCCGGCTATTCCTGCATCGCTGAACTCCGGATGATCGAGACGATCGCCGGCGGTGCGCCGAAAACCCAGTTCCTGAGGGTCGGCGACGTCGTGCGCATCGAGATGAAGGACAAAACCGGTCATTCCATCTTCGGAGCTATCGAGCAGACCGTCGAAGCTTACAACACAGTCGCAAACGGCTGACTGACACGAACGGGCAAGGCATGAGCGAGACCGTCCTTTACGATTACTGGCGTTCGTCGGCGAGCTATCGGGTGCGCATCGCGCTCAACAGCCTCGGTGAAAGCTATCGTTCTGTGCCGGTCGACCTGCTTGCCAAGGCACACAAGGCGCCGGAGCATCTGGTCCGCAACCCGCAAGGGCTCGTGCCTGTCCTTGAGATCGATGGCGAGCGCTTCACGCAATCGCTCGCCATCATCGAGTACCTCGCCGAGACCTGGGCAACCTCCGGCTTCCTGCCGGATGACGCCATCGGTCGTCAGCGGGTGCGCAGCCTGTCCTATGCGATAGCCATGGACATCCACCCCGTCTGCAATCTCAGCGTTGTGTCCCACGTCATGGCCAATGCCGAGGACAGCGAGGCGGCGCGGCGCAACTGGATGCGCAAGTTCATCGGCGAGGGGCTTGCCGCCTTCGAACGGTTGCTCGACCATTCCGCGACCGGGCGCTTCTGCCATGGCGACATGCCGACCATGGCGGATTTCTGCCTTGTGCCGCAGGTCTACAATGCCCGCCGATGGGACGTCGATCTTTCGGCCTGTCCGCGGCTGGTCGCGATCGACCAGAACTGCGCGGAGATCGAGGCTTTCGCCCGCGCGCACCCGGACCGCACGCCGCGCTGAGGGGCCACGCGGCTTCTCGCTTGATCCCTTCTCCTAGCACCTTCGGGCGCGCCCGCATCCTGCGGGCCGCCTTCTCTGGCCGGTTCCGTCAAGCGAATGTCGCGAATGGATCGACGGCGGCGAAAAGGCCGCGCTAGTTTTTGTATGACTGGCCGTATAAGGGGGGCCGGAAAAACCTCTGGAGCGAGAGACATACCGATGAAAAGCTATGTGCTGAACGTCAGCTGCAAGACCACCCGTGGCATCGTCGCCGCGATCACCGGCTATCTCGCCGAAAAGGGCTGTTATATCTCCGACAGTTCGCAGTTCGATGACCTCGAAACCGGCCTGTTCTTCATGCGTCTCAGCTTTATCAGCCAGGAAGGCGCAAAACTCGACGAGTTGAAGGCAGGTTTCGAAGCGGTGGTGAAGCGCTTCGACATGAACGCCGAGATCCGCGACAGCGAGGAGCGCATGAAGGTGCTGCTCATGGTGTCGCGTTTCGGCCATTGCCTCAACGACCTGCTCTATCGCTGGAAGATCGGCGCACTGCCGATCGACATCGTCGGTGTCGTCTCCAACCACTTCGACTACCAGAAGGTGGTGGTCAACCACGATATCCCGTTCCACTGCATCAAGGTGACGAAGGAGAACAAGCCGAAGGCGGAAGCCCAGCTGCTGGAACTGGTCGACCAGACCGGCGCCGAACTGATCGTGCTTGCCCGCTACATGCAGGTCCTGTCCGACGCGCTCTGCAAGAAGATGTCGGGCCGCATCATCAACATCCATCACTCCTTCCTGCCGTCGTTCAAGGGCGCCAACCCCTACAAGCAGGCCTATGAGCGCGGCGTGAAGCTGATCGGCGCGACGGCGCATTACGTCACCGCCGACCTCGACGAAGGTCCGATCATCGAGCAGGACATCGCCCGTATCACTCATGCCCAGAGTGCTGAGGACTATGTCTCGATCGGCCGTGACGTGGAAAGCCAGGTGCTGGCGCGCGCCGTGCACGCTCATATCCACAACCGTTGCTTCATCAACGGCAACCGTGTCGTCGTCTTCCCGCCGAGCCCGGGCTCCTATGCTTCCGAGCGTATGGGGTGAGGCGTCAGGCAAATCGCATGCTGAAAACGAGAAACGCCGCCGGTTCGACCGGCGGCGTTTCTCGTAGGTTGGAGCGCGAGGCGACCGGAACGCGCTACGCTATTGCAACAGCTCTAGCCCGACCGCCGTCGCCTCGCCGCCGCCGATGCAGAGCGAGGCGATGCCGCGCTTGACGCCGTTGGCGCGCATGGCGTGAAGCAATGTCACGATGATGCGGGCGCCGGATGCGCCGATCGGATGGCCGAGTGCGCAGGCGCCGCCGTTGATGTTGACGATCTCGTCCGACAGGCCGAGGTCGCGGATCGCCGCCATCGCCACCACGGCGAAGGCCTCGTTGATTTCGTAGAGGCCGACGCTGCCCTTCTCCCAGGCGAGCTTTGCCAGCAGCTTGTCGATTGCGCCAATCGGGGCGGTCGTGAACCAGGCCGGCTCCTGCGCGTGGCCCGCATGGCCCGCGACGATAGCAAGCGGGGTCAGCCCACGCTTTTCCGCTTCGCTGGCGCGCATCAGGATCAGCGCCGCTGCCCCGTCTGATATCGACGACGAATTGGCGGCCGTCACGCTGCCGCCGTCGCGGAAGGCGGGTTTCAGCTTCGGGATCTTTGACGGATCCGATTTGGTCGGCTGTTCGTCGCGGTCGAGATTGGCGGTCTGGCGCTTGCCGGCGCCAGCGACTGACACGACTTCCGCGGCAAAGGAACCATCCTCAGCTGCGCGGGTTGCGCGCTCCAGAGATCGCAGCGCAAAGCCGTCCTGATCGGCGCGCGAGAACTGATAGTGCTCGGCCGTGTCCTCGGCATAGGTGCCCATCAGCCGGCCGGAATAGGCGTCTTCGAGGCCGTCGAGGAACATGTGGTCCTTGACTTCGCCATGACCCAGGCGGAAGCCGCCGCGCGCTTTCGGCAGCAGATAGGGCGCGTTGGTCATCGACTCCATGCCGCCGACCGCAAGCACCGACGCGCTACCGGACAGCAGAGCATCGTGGCCAAGCATCAACGCCTTCATGCCGGAGCCGCAGACCTTGGAGATGGTCGTCGACGGCGTTTCCTTGCCGAGGCCGGCGCCAAGGGCTGCCTGGCGCGCCGGGTTCTGGCCAATGCCGGCCGGCAGCACATTGCCCATCAACACCTCGTCGACAGCATCAAGGCCGGCACGATCGAGTGCGGCTTTGAGCGCTATGGCGCCGATTTCCGGCGCGGTCAAATCCTTGAGGCTGCCCTGAAAGGCGCCCATTGGTGTGCGGGCCGCCGAAACGATGACGATCGGGTCAGTTCTGCTCATGTCTTTCTCCCATACGGCAAAAGGCAATGGTTGGCGCGAGTGCGTGCCCCGCGTGTGTCCTTCTCCCCGCGTGGCGGGGAGAAGGTGGCCGGCAGGCCGGATGAGGGGCACTTTTGCCCCAACCGCCCCTCGACGTCAGATATGCAGCGCGTGCCCCAGCGCCTTCAACGCAGACTCCTGGAAAGCTTCCGATTGCGTCGGATGCGCATGGATCGTACCGGCGATGTCTTCGAGGCGCGCGCCCATTTCGATCGCCAGGCTGAAGCTTGCCGAGAGTTCCGAGACGCCGTGGCCGACGGCCTGGATGCCGAGCACCAGGTGGTTGTCGGCGCGAGCGACGATGCGAACGAAACCGTCTTCGGCAAGCGTCGTCATGGCGCGGCCATTCGCCTGGAAGGGGAACTGGCCGATCTTGATCTCGATGCCGCTCGCACGCGCCTCGTCGGGCGAGAGCCCTGCGGTGACGATCTCCGGATCGGTGAAGCAGACGGCCGGGATGCAGCGCTTGTCCCAGCTACGCTTGTAACCGGCGACGATCTCCGCCACCATTTCCCCTTGCGCCATGGCGCGGTGCGCCAGCATCGGCTCGCCGGTGACGTCGCCGATCGCATAGATGCCGCGCATGGACGTCCGGCACTGGTCGTCGATGCGGATGAAGCGGCCAGTGCGGTCGAGGTCGATTTCCTCAAGGCCGAAGCCCTCGGTCACGGGTTTGCGGCCGACGGTGACCAGCACCTTTTCGGCGGCGACATCGATTGCGCGGCCGTTGTGTTCGGCTTGCAGGCTGCCGGTTTCGGCGGAGTAGCTCTTGGCGACCGTCTGGGTGAAGACCTCGATGCCGAGTTCGCCGAGACGCTTGGCGATCGGTTTCGTCAGATCGGCGTCATACAGCGGCAGAATGCGCGGCTGCGCTTCGAGTACGGTCACGTGGCTGCCGAGCTTGGCGAAAGCGGTGCCAAGTTCGAGACCGATGTAACCGCCGCCGATGACGGCGATGCTCTTCGGCACGCTTTTCAGCGACAGGGCCTCGGTCGAGGAAATGATCGACCCGCCGAAAGGCAGGTCGGGCAGCTCGACCGGCGCCGAGCCGGTGGCAATGACGATCGTCTCGGCGCGGATGCGCTGCAGTCCGATCTCGGTCTCGACATCGACGGTCTTGCCGTCGACGAAACGGGCGGTGCCGATCACCGCCTTGACACCCGCCTTCTTCAGAAGGCCGATGACGCCGCCGTTCAGCCGTCCGACGATGCCGTCTTTCCAGGCGATGGTGCGGGCGAGGTCGATTGTCGGATTGGCGAGCGACAGACCGAGCGGGCTGCGGCCGGAAGCGGCCGAGCGCAGCTTATGAAACTCTTCCGCCGCGTGGATGAGGGCCTTGGAGGGAATACAGCCGACATTGAGGCAGGTGCCGCCGGCTTTCGCCTTTTCGACGATGACCGTGTCGATGCCGAGCTGGCCGGCGCGGATTGCGCAGATGTAGCCGCCGGGGCCGGCGCCGATGACGAGCAGCTTGCAGGAAATTTCCTTCATGATCGCCTCAGGCCTCCACGAAAATAAGCGCCGGCGTTTCGAGCAGGGTCTTCAGCCGCTGCACGAAGACGGCCGCATCCCAGCCGTCGATGACGCGGTGATCGAAGCTCGAGGACAGGTTCATGATCTTGCGCGGCACGAACTGCGTGCCATCCCAGACCGGGCGGACGGCGAGCTTGTTGACGCCGATGATCGCGACTTCCGGATGGTTGATGACCGGCGTGGAGACGATGCCGCCGAGCGCGCCGAGCGAAGAGATGGTGATGGTCGATCCGGTGAGCTCGTCGCGGGTGGCCGTGCCGGTGCGGGCAGCGTCCGCCAGGCGATTGAGCTCGTTGGCACAATCCCAGATGCCGCGGGCTTCGGCATGGCGCACGACCGGAACGGTGAGGCCGGCCGGGGTCTGCGTCGCGATGCCGATATGCACGCCGTGATGGCGGCTGATGATGCCGGCGCCGTCGTCGAAAGTGGCATTGACGGCGGGTTGATCGGCAATGGTGCGCACGAGCGCGCGCATCAGATAGGGCAGGATGGTCAGCTTCGGCTGGTCGGGTTTGCGGTCGCGGTTCATCGTCGTCCGCAGGTCCTCGAGCGCCGTCATGTCGACCTCTTCCACATAGGTGATGTGGGGAATGCGCGAGGTCGAAAGCGACATCTTCTCGGCGATGCGACGGCGAAGGCCGGTTACCTTGATCTCGTCGACGGCGGTCTTGCGCTGCAGGCCGGCCGGCGCAAGCGCCGGCTGAGCGCCGCGGGCGATGAACTGATCGAGATCGTCATGGGTGATGCGGCCAGCCGGACCGGTGCCGGTCACCTGGCGCAGATCGACGCCGCTTTCCTTGGCGCGCAGGCGCACCGCCGGCGAGGCAAGGGCCTTCTCCAATCGTTCGCCGGCGGCATGTGCGCCGTTGGCGTGGACACCGTTCGTGGTCGGTGCCTTGACCTCGACCTTGGCGGGCTGGGCCGGCTTGGAGACCGACGCGGGCGCCTCAGTCTTCACTGCGGGTTTTTCTTCCACCTTCGCGACAGGCTTCTCTTCCACGGGAGCAGCCGTTTCGCCTTCGCCTGATATTTCGATGCGCACGAGCGGCGCCTTCACCGCAACGGTGTCGCCCACCTCGGCGCCGAGCCAGAGCACGGTGCCGGTGACGGGCGAGGGGATTTCGACGGTCGCCTTGTCGGTCATCACGGCGGCGAGCACCATGTCCTCGCGCACGGGGTCACCGGGCTTCACATGCCATTCGACGAGTTCAGCCTCGGCCACGCCTTCGCCGACATCGGGCATCTTGATTACGAATTCGCCCATGTCAGGCCTCCATCACTTCGACGAGCGCGCGTCCGACGCGCGCGGGGCCGGGGAAATAGTCCCATTCCTGGGCGTGCGGGTAGGGCGTGTCCCAGCCGGCGACGCGCACGACGGGCGCTTCGAGATGGTAGAAGCAGTGCTCCTGCACGAGGGCGGCCACTTCGCCGCCGAAGCCCGACGTCAGCGTCGCTTCGTGCACGACGACGCAGCGCCCGGTCTTTTCCACCGACTTGACGATCGTATCGAGGTCGAGCGGCAGCAGACTGCGCAGGTCGATCACCTCGGCGTCGATGCCGGTTTCCTCGGCAGCCGCGAGCGCCACGTGCACCATGGTGCCATAGGCGACGACGGTGACGGCGGAGCCCTCTCGGCGGACTTCCGCCTTGCCGATCGGAACGGTGTAGTGGCCTTCCGGCACCTCGCCGAGATCGTGTTTCGACCAGGGAATGACTGGCCGGTCATGGTGGCCGTCGAAGGGACCGTTGTAGAGCCGCTTCGGTTCCAGGAACATCACCGGATCGGGATCCTCGATCGAGGCGATCAGCAGGCCCTTGGCGTCGTAGGGATTGGAGGGCACGACGACTTTCAGGCCGCAGACATGGGTGAAAAGCGCTTCGGGGCTCTGGCTGTGCGTCTGGCCACCGAAGATGCCGCCGCCGGTCGGCATGCGCAGGACGATCGGGCAGGTGAAATCACCGTTGGAGCGGTAACGAATACGGGCCGCTTCCTGGGTGATCTGGTCGTAGGCCGGATACATATAGTCGGCGAACTGGATCTCGACGCAGGGCTTCAGCCCGTAGGCGGCCATGCCGATCGCCGTGCCGACGATGCCGCTTTCGCTGATCGGCGCGTCGAAACAGCGGGTCTTGCCGTATTTCGCCTGGAGGCCTTGCGTGCAACGGAAGACGCCACCGAAATAGCCGACGTCCTCGCCGAAGACGACGACATTGTCGTCGCGCTCCATGGAGACATCCATGGCGCTGCGCACGGCTTCGATCATTGTCATTCTGGCCATATCAGTATCCTGCCTTCTGCCGCTGGCGGCGAATGTGCGGCGGCATCTCGGCATAGACGCCCTCGAAGATATCGCGCACCGACGGCTTGCCGCCGGCATGCAGCGTGCCGTGGCCCTCGGCCTGTTTCTGGGCCTGGATCACTTCGTCTGTGATCTCGGCTTCCGCCTGCGCATGACGCTCTTCCGACCAGGCGCCGCGCAGAATTAGGTGCTTCTTCAATCTCAGGACTGGGTCGCCGAGCGGCCAGGCCTCGGATTCCGTCTTCGGGCGATAGGCGCTCGGATCGTCGGAGGTCGAATGGGCGCCGACGCGGTAGGTGACGTATTCGATCAGGGTCGGGCCGAGATTGCGCCTTGCACGCTCGGCCGCCCATTTGGCGACGGCGTAGACGGCGAGATAGTCGTTGCCGTCGACGCGCAGGGCCGGAATGCCGAAGCCGAGGCCGCGGGCGGCAAAGGTGCCGGAGCCGCCGCGGGCGATGCCCTGGAAGGTCGAGATCGCCCACTGATTGTTGACGATGTTGAGGATAACGGGCGCCTTGTAGGTGGAGGCAAAGACGAGCGCCGAGTGGAAGTCCGATTCCGCCGTCGAGCCGTCACCGATCCAGGCGGCTGCGATCTTGGTGTCGCGCTTGATGGCCGACGCCATCGCCCAGCCGACCGCCTGCACATATTGGGTGGCGAGGTTGCCGGAGATGGTGAAGAAGCCATGCTCCTTGGAGGAATACATGATCGGCAGCTGCCGGCCGCGCAGAGGGTCGCTCTCGTTCGAGAAGATCTGGTTCATCATCTCGACCATGGGATAGCCGTCGGCGATCAGAAGACCGGCCTGTCGATAGGTCGGGAAGTTCATGTCGCCCTTCACCAACGCCTTGCGGAAGGCGCAACTGACGGCCTCTTCGCCCAGATGCTGCATGTAGAAGGAGGTCTTGCCCTGGCGCTGCGCCATGACCATGCGCGCATCGAAGGCGCGCAGCAGCATCATGTGCCTGAGGCCGGAGAGCAACTCGTCATCCGAAAGCAGCCCGGCCCAGGGACCGACCGCTTCGCCGTCGCGGTTCAAGACGCGGATGATCGAATAGGCGAGGTCGCGCATCTCTTCCGGCGCGACGTCCACCTCCGGGCGCGGCACGGAGCCGGCCTTCGGGATCTTGACGTTGGAGAAATCCGGCTGGCCGCCGGGCCGAACGGCGGGTTCGGGGACATGCAGGCTAAGTCGATCGAGATCGCTCATGCGGTTTCCGGCCTCCTCCGGAGTGCGCAGTGCACCAAATCAAGATCGGTTCGAGTCGAACCGCTCTTCATTTCTGTTCTCACGCATTTCCGGACGCAAAGGCGCTAGGACCCTCGCTGGAAATGCTCTGGGACGGGATAACGATGGGCCTGAGGTGTACGAGGACGTGCAATGTGACCGGCAAGGCTCCTCCGCCCAAGGTCTGCACAGACTCCTCCTAAAAACCCCCGCTCTCCCGACGGGAATGCTCACAGACTGCCACGAGTTCCGGGGCTTATGAAGGTCTTTCCGTGTTGCGGGGCAGGGGCAGGCGAAGAAAGATAGAATCCTGCCGGGAGTGCGCCCACGCGTTGTGTCGTTCACCTTCCTGCCGGTCGTTGCCGGTAATTTTCTTTCGCGGCGATCCGTCGGCGGTAGCGCTCAGACCGGCGGGGCGATGGTGACCGGCGTTCCATCGAGGAAGCGCGAGAGCCGGAATGGCGTCGGATCGACGATCGGTTTCTCGCCGGTTACGAGGTCGGCGACGAGGTGTCCGGCGCCAGGCCCGATGCCAAAACCGTGGCCGGAAAAACCCGTCGCGACAATGAGGCCCGGAACGGTTTCGGCGGGTGAGATGACGGGGACGGCATCGGGCATCACATCGATCAGTCCTCCCCATATCTGTTGCACCTTGGTTTTGCGCAGGAATGGCAAGGCCCTGCCGGCGGCGTCGAGGGCCCGCAGGGCGCGCCGCGAATCCGGATTGGGATCGAGCACGCGGTGGCGCTCGAAGGCGCCGGGCCGGTCGAGCGGGACGGTGCCGATCTCGAACAATTCGTTCCAGCTCTGGGCGTTGATGCCCACCTGCACGGCATCGCCCTCCGCCTTTCGCGCCGGCTGGAAATCCCGGAAGAATGCGAAGCTGTCGGGCACGACCGCGTGCAGGTTGGCGGCACCGTCGGCAATCGTGTAACCGCCATCGAGGCGCTTGCGATAGGCATAGGTCGCGGTTGCCCCGGCCCCTTCCGGACCGCCGGAGACCGGCCCGGTTCTCAACACCGTATTCCGCACCTTCAGCTGCGGCAGCCGGATGCCGAGGCTTTTGAGAAAGAGCCTGGACCAGGCGCCGCCGGCGACGATGACGGTCGACGTCTCGATGCGGCCTCTCTCGGTGACGACGGCGGAGATCCGGCCCGCTGCCTTTTCGACCCCGCGCACGGCGCAGCCCGTCAGGATACGGGCACCGGCGCGGCGTGCACCGGCGACAATCGCGGGCACCGCCTTCTGCGGTTCTGCCCGGCCGTCGCTCGGCGTGAAGAGCCCGCCTTGGTAGCGGATGGCGGCGCCCGGCATCATCGCCTCTGTCATGTCGGAGCTGAGTTGTACGCTGTCGACGCCGTAGGGTCGGGCCATGGCAAGCCAGGCGTCGCGATTGGCGATGTCGCGCTCATTCTCTGAGACATAGAGAATGCCGCTGCGACGAAAGCCGGTCTCGCCACTGATGCGCGCGTCGAGCGTGTCCCAGATCTTCAGCGCCTCGATCGCCAGCGGGATTTCGCGCTCGTCACGGCCCATCACCCGAACCCAGCCCCAGTTGCGGCTCGATTGCTCGGCGCCGGGCGTGCCCTTCTCGCAGAGCACGACGTCGATGCCGCGTTCGGCAAGGAAGAGCGCGGTGCTGACGCCGATGATGCCGCCGCCGACGATGACGACGTCAGCCCTGGCGGGCAGGGTGGTGTCTGTGGCGATGGGATCGAGCGTGGGACCGGGCATGGGGAGGGCACTTTCGGGCAGGAGGTGTCGTGGCCATCGGTGCATGCCGCCGCCGCGAGATCAAGACCTGCAATCTGGCCGTCGTCGGCCGGCGCTCGGTTGCTGGCAATCTTTTATCGCCAACCCGTCCGGTTCGCCGCGAGACGGTCTTTCGGAATTTTGCGCGTGCTTCTATGCTCGCGCGCATGAGTGAGAGCCGCCCCGATCTTCGCCCCGTCCTGCGCATCGATTTTCCGCCCGCCGACCGGCTCGGCCGCGGCAAGATCCTCTTGCTCGAACTGATCCGCGAGACCGGCTCCATCTCCGCCGCCGGCCGGGCGATGGACATGTCGTACCGCCGCGCCTGGCTGCTGGTCGATGCCCTGAACCGGATGTTCAGCGAGCCTTCGGTAGAATCACAGCGCGGCGGCAAGCAGGGTGGCGGAGCCTTGGTGACGCCGTTCGGCGAAGAGCTTATCCGGCGCTACCGCGAGATGGAGGAGAAGGCACGCCTTGCGATCGGCGAGGATCTGGCCTGGCTCGAATCCGTTCGGAGCAGCGATACACCAGCGTTCCATACGGCCGAGGCTGTTTCCAAAAAGGCCTAATGCATGTCGCGCAAAAGTGTGCAGCGGTATCGCGGCAACGACATGCATAAAAACAAGAGCTTAGAGCCTGGCGCGCGAATGCGTTTTCATGTGACAGGCTTTAGTGATCGATCGCGACCGACTTGATGACGGCATAGACGGTTTTGCCGGGAACAAGCTGCAGCGCGTCGCAGGAAAAGCGGGTGATGCGGGCGGCAATCGTCGCATCGCCGCAAGTCACCCGGACATCGACGCTGCCATCCTCCTCCGATGTCAGCGTCAGAATGCGCCCTTCGAGTACGTTGAGCGCACTGATTTCCACTGGCCTTGAGGTCGCCAGCATGACGTCGCGGGCGGCTATGTGAAGGCGAAGCCTGACGCCGGCCGTCGCGCTGACACCGGCGATGCGCAGCCGTTCCCGTCCGACCCGGACGGTCGTCGGTTCGTGCACCGGATCGGTTCCCTCGACTTCGCCCTCCAGCAGGACACCGGCTTCGCGCCTGCCGGTGGCAAGCGTTGCGGCGGGCGCGCTCAACACCTCGGCGGCCGCGCCCGATGCGGTGACCCGACCGTTTTCGAGCACGACCACGCGCCGGGCCAACCGGGCGACTTCGCCGACCGAGTGGCTGACATAGACGATCGGTATGCGGGCATCGTCGCGCAGCCGTTCGAGATAGGGCAGGATTTCGGCCTTGCGCGCCTCGTCGAGCGCGGCCAGCGGCTCATCCATCAAAAGCAGGCGCGGTGCCGCGAGCAAGGCGCGGCCGATGGCGACGCGCTGCTTTTCGCCGCCGGAAAGGGCCGAAGGGTTGCGTTCGAGCAGATGGCCGATGCCGAGCAGGTCGACGATGCGGGTAAACTCATTGCTGGTGCCGCTCTTGCCGGCGAACCAGCGGCCATAGGCGAGGTTGCGGCGTACGCTCAAATGCGGAAACAGCCGGGCCTCCTGGAAGACATAGCCGAAGCGCCGGCGATGCACCGGCGTGAAGATTCTCCTCTCGCTGTCGGCGATAACGTCGCCATCGAGCAGGACACGTCCGCTTTCGGGCTTCATAAGCCCGGCGATGATGTTGATGAGCGAGGTCTTGCCGGAGCCGGAGCGGCCGAACAGTGCGGTCACGCCTCCATCCGAGGTGAAGGCGGCGTCGAGCGCAAAATTGCCGAGTTGATGATGAGCTTCGACGGTAAGGCTCATTGGGCTGCCACCCGGCGCGCGGCAAATGTCGCCAGCAGTTCCGAGAGGATCAGCGCGGCCATGGAAATGATGACGGAAATGATTGTCAGCCGCATGGCGCCGGCATCGCCACCGGGCACCTGGGTGAAGGTGTAGATGGCGGCCGAAAGCGTCTGCGTCTCGCCGGGAATGTTGGAGACGAAGGTGATCGTGGCGCCGAACTCGCCCATCGCCTTGGCAAAGGCGATGATCATGCCGGCGATGATGCCGGGAATGATCAGCGGCAGCGTGACGGTGGCAAAGACCCAGAGGGGGCTCGCGCCGAGCGTGGTCGCTGCGTCCTCGAGCTTGCGGTCGACCGCCTCGATCGACAGGCGGATGCTGCGCACCATCAACGGGAAGGCCATGACGGCGCAGGCAAGGGCGGCACCGGTCCAGCGGAAGGAAAAGACGAGGCCAAAATAATCGGCGAAAAAGGCGCCGAGCGGGCCGCGGCGGCCGAAAAGCAGGAGCAGCAGGAAGCCGGTGACGACAGGCGGCAGGATCAGCGGCAGATGAACGAGGCCGTTCAGCAGTGTCTTGCCCCAGAAGCGCCCGCGGGCAAGCAGCATGGCGACCACGAGTGCGAAGGGCAGGCTGCAGATCATTGCGACGGTTGCGACACGCAGGCTCAAGAGGATCGCCGTCCATTCCGCATCGCTCACTGCAAGCCAGTCCAATGGATATCGCTCCCCGATACGAGGCTTGTGGGACGCGGCTGTCTGCCCCCTATTGCCTCTGACAAATGTTCGCGTCGTCCGCGTTTGGGCGCGGGCGACGCGAACATGACGTTAGATGCTTCGCCTGCCTCTGGACAGACGGCACTAGCGCCTATTTCAGCCGGCTACTTCAGGACTGTGAAGCCCTGCTTTTCAAAGAGTTCAGCAGCCTTTGCCGACTTGACGAAGTCGATGTAGGCGGCCGCATCAGGGCTCTTGCTCTCGGCCGTGATCGCGATCGGGTAGATGATCGGCGGATGGCTGTCTTCCGGGAAGGTGCCGACGACCTTGACGCCCGGGTCTGCCGCGGCATCGGTCTGGTAGACGATGCCGTACGGCGCTTCGCCGCGCGAAACGAGCAGGAGGGCGGCACGCACGCTTTCAGCGCCGGCGACCTTGCCCTCTACGGCCTTCCAGGCGTCGAGCTTTTCGAGCGCAGCCTTGCCGTACTTGCCGGCCGGAACGGAATCGACGGCACCCATGGCAAGGCGACCGTCACCGAGAATGGCTGCGAGATCGAAGCCCTGCTTGATTTCGACCGGGGCAGCGTCCTGCTTGCCGGAGACGAGCACGATGCGGTTGCCGAGCAGGTTTGCGCGGGTGTCGTCCTTGATCAGCTTCTTTTCGGCGAGGTAGTCCATCCAGGCGAGGTCGGCAGAGATGAAGACGTCGGCGGGCGCGCCCTGTTCCACCTGCTTGGCCAGTGCCGAGCTGGCCGCGTAGGAAGCGGTCGTTTCCTTGCCACTTTCCTTCTGCCACTCGGCATTGATCGCATCGAGCGCGTTCTTCAGGCTCGCAGCCGCAAAGACCGTCACCTTCTCTTCCGCCTGTGCGGACGCCGGCAGAACACTTGCGCCGGCCCAGGCGAGGCCGAGCGCCAGCACCAGTCCCTTCAGCCAGTCTCTTCTCTTGATCATCGATTTCCCTCCAACGATGCGTGATATCTCTTAGGATACAACGATATCGCCTCCTGATTACCGTTGTATCTGTTGAAATACAATGCTCCTCAAAAGGGCTAGCGTAATACCCGTGTGGTTGTGGCCGCCCGGCAAAACCGGTGCAGCATTCCCGCGGCGGGCGCGATTGGGCTTGCGATGATGTCCGGGCGGCCTAAATTGCGGCCTCGATCCCCTGACATGGAGCGGACGTGCAATGGAAACGGCAGTGAAGCTTGAAGAAAGCTGGAAGGAAGCGTTGGCACCGGAATTCGCCAGCGCCTACATGGCTGACCTCAAGCAGTTCCTCGTGGCCCAGAAGAACGAGGGCCGGCAGATTTTCCCTCGCGGGCCTGAGTATTTTCGCGCGCTCGACCTGACGCCGCTCGACAAGGTGCGCGTGGTCATTCTCGGCCAGGATCCCTATCACGGTGACGGCCAGGCGCATGGGCTCTGCTTCAGCGTTCGCCCCGGTGTCAGGACGCCGCCGTCGCTGGTCAACATCTACAAGGAACTGAATACCGATCTCGGTATTCCGCCGGCGCGTCACGGTTTTCTCGAAAGCTGGGCAAGGCAGGGCGTGCTGCTTTTGAACAGCGTGCTGACGGTAGAGCGCGGGAACGCTGCGTCACACCAGGGCCGCGGCTGGGAAAAATTCACGGATGCGATCATCCGTGCGGTCAACGAGGCCGAGCATCCCGTCGTCTTCATGCTCTGGGGCTCCTATGCGCAGAAGAAGGCGGCCTTCGTCGACCGCTCGCGCCATCTTGTCCTGAGGGCACCGCATCCATCGCCGCTCTCGGCCCATTCCGGCTTTCTCGGCTGCCGGCATTTTTCCCAGGCCAATGCCTTCCTTGAAGGCAAAGGCTTCGATCCGATCGACTGGCGGTTGCCGGAAAATCCGGCTGCGGACATCAACTGAAGGCTTGGCGCGAATGACGGCTTTGTCGTCGCCCCGAGGCCTTGCCTTGGCGGCGGCGATCCGCCTAAGACGCCCGAACGAAATGGCGGAGGCGGGCATGCGCAAAATTCTGATCATCGGCATCGGTTCGGGCAATCCCGAACACATGACCGTGCAGGCGATCAACGCGCTGAACCGCGCCGACGTGCTCTTTATCCCGACCAAGGGAGCGAAGAAGACCGAGCTTGCCGAAGTGCGCCGCGACATCTGCGCCCGCTACGTCACGCGCAAGGACAGTCGCACCGTCGAGTTCGCGGTGCCCGTGCGGCGCACCGAAGGCGTCAGCTATGACGGCAGCGTCGATGACTGGCACGCCCAGATCGCTGGGATTTACGAAGCGCTTCTGTCGAAGGAGTTGGGCGAAGAGGGAACTGGCGCGTTTCTCGTCTGGGGCGACCCGATGCTCTATGACAGCACCATTCGCATCGTCGAGCGGGTCAGGGCACGCGGTGAGGTCGCCTTCGCCTACGACGTCATTCCCGGGATCACCAGTCTGCAGGCGCTTTGCGCCAGCCACCGCATTCCGCTGAACCTCGTCGGCAAGCCGGTGGAGATCACCACGGGGCGTCGGCTGCACGAAAGCTTTCCCGAGAAGAGCCAGACCTCGGTCGTCATGCTCGATGGCGAACAGGCGTTTCAGCGGGTCGAGGACCCGGAGGCGGAGATCTATTGGGGCGCCTATCTCGGCACGCCGGATGAGATCGTCATTTCCGGCCGCGTGGCTGAGGTGAAGGACCGGATCCTTGAAACGCGGGCGGCGGCGCGCGCGAAGATGGGATGGATCATGGACATCTATCTCCTGCGCAAGGGCGCCGACTTCGACGAGTGACGGGGAGGGCCGATCTGCGTCGTGTTTGATCTCACTCAAGGTTTGCGGCTGTGTTATAGCGTCTTAAGAGGCTTCTTCAGGGAGGAGAGCCTCAAGTGATGACGGATTTGATGACCAGCTGCGCCCTTCCATTGACCGGAGAAACCGGCACCGTCGCTTCGATGCGCCGCGGCGCCTGCCCGTCCTTGGCAGAGCCGATGCAGACCGGCGACGGCCTGCTCGTCAGGCTGAGGCCAACGGATGACAGTCTGACGCTACCGAAGGTCATTGCCCTTGCCACGGCTGCCGAGCGCTTCGGCAATGGCATCATCGAGATTACCGCGCGCGGAAACCTGCAGCTTCGCGGCCTGAGTGCGGCTTCGGTGCCAATGCTGGCGCAGGCGATCGGCGATGCGGAGATCGCCATTGCCGAGGGGCTCGCGATCGAGGTGCCGCCCCTGGCCGGCATCGACCCGGACGAGATCGCCGATCCGCGGCCGATTGCCACCGAGCTTCGTGAAGCGTTGGGTGCGCGCCAGGTGCCGTTGAAGCTTGCACCCAAATTATCCGTCGTCATCGATAGCGGTGGCCGGTTTGGTCTCGGCGCTGTCGTCGCCGACATTCGCCTTCAGGCGGTTTCGACTGTCGTGGGGGTGGCCTGGGTGCTGTCGCTTGGCGGCACGTCAACGAAGGCATCGATCGTCGGGACGTTGGCCGGCAACGCGGTCGTGCCGGCCCTGGTCACCATTCTCGAGAAACTGGCGATCCGGGGCACGACGGTGCGCGGGCGCGATCTGGACCCGTCGGAAATCCGCGCGCTCTGTCGCTGTGAGACATCGTCCGAACGCCCGGCCGCTCCGCGTTCGGCCGCAATACCCGGCATTCATGCGCTGGGTAACGCCGACACCGTTCTCGGCCTCGGTCTGGCCTTTGCTCAGGTGGAGGCCGCCGCGCTGGCATCCTACCTGCATCAGGTCCAGGCGCTTGGCGCCAATGCGATCCGGCTTGCGCCCGGGCACGCCTTCTTCGTCCTCGGCCTTTGCCCCGAGACCGCGGCTGTGGCGCAGAGCCTGGCAGCGTCACACGGTTTTCGCATTGCCGAGCAGGATCCGCGCAATGCGATCGCCACCTGCGCCGGCAGCAAGGGTTGCGCCTCGGCGTGGATGGAAACCAAGGGCATGGCCGAGCGCCTCGTCGAGACGGCGCCGGAATTGCTCGACGGGTCGCTCACCCTGCATCTCTCCGGCTGCGCCAAGGGTTGCGCCCGGCCGAAGCCGTCCGAACTGACGCTTGTCGGTGCGCCATCAGGATACGGGCTTGTCGTAAATGGGGCTGCCAATGGCTTGCCAAGCGCCTACACCGATGAGAATGGAATGGGATCCGCCCTTGCCCGGCTCGGCCGGCTGGTGCGGCAAAACAAAGACGCTGGCGAATCGGCGCAGTCCTGTCTTACACGGCTCGGAGCTGCGCGCGTCTCGGCAGCGTTCGAACAGGGATAGACATGCCTGAGTATGATTACATTCGCGATGGCAACGCCATCTACGAGCGTTCCTTCGCCATCATCCGCGCCGAGGCCGATCTGTCGCGCTTCTCCGAAGAGGAAGCGGATCTGGCTGTGCGCATGGTGCACGCCTGCGGTTCCGTCGAGGCGACCAGGCAGTTCGTGTTTTCTCCCGATTTCGTAAGCTCGGCCCGTGCGGCGCTGAAAGCCGGTGCGCCGATCCTCTGCGATGCCGAGATGGTTGCGCACGGTGTCACCCGCGCCCGTCTGCCGGCCGGCAACGAGGTGATCTGCACGCTGCGCGATCCTCGCACGCCCGCACTTGCGGCCGAGATCGGCAACACCCGCTCCGCCGCAGCCCTGAAGCTCTGGAGCGAGCGGCTGGCCGGTTCGGTGGTCGCGATCGGCAACGCGCCGACGGCGCTGTTCTTCCTCTTGGAAATGCTGCGCGACGGCGCGCCGAAGCCGGCGGCAATCCTCGGCATGCCCGTCGGTTTCGTCGGTGCGTCGGAATCGAAGGATGCGCTGGCCGAGAACTCCTATGGCGTTCCCTTCGCCATCGTGCGCGGCCGCCTCGGCGGGAGTGCCATGACGGCGGCAGCGCTTAACTCGCTCGCGAGGCCGGGCCTGTGAGCGGCGTCGGCGTGGGGCGCCTGATCGGTGTTGGGACCGGCCCCGGTGATCCGGAACTTTTGACGGTCAAGGCGGTGAAGGCGCTCGGGCAAGCCGATGTGCTTGCCTATTTCGCCAAGGCCGGGCGAAGCGGTAACGGCCGCGCGGTGGTCGAGGGTCTGCTGAAGCCCGATCTTGTCGAGCTGCCGCTGTACTATCCGGTGACGACCGAAATCGACAAGGACGATGGCGCCTACAAGACCCAGATCACCGACTTCTACAATGCGTCGGCCGAAGCGGTAGCGGCGCATCTTGCCGCCGGGCGCACGGTCGCCGTGCTCAGTGAAGGCGACCCGCTGTTCTATGGTTCCTACATGCATCTGCATGTGCGGCTCGCCAATCGTTTCCCGGTCGAGGTGATCCCCGGCATTACCGCCATGTCCGGCTGTTGGTCGCTTGCCGGCCTGCCGCTGGTGCAGGGCGACGACGTGCTCTCGGTGCTTCCGGGCACCATCGCCGAGGCCGAGCTCGGCCGCAGGCTTGCGGATACCGAAGCCGCCGTGATCATGAAGGTCGGGCGCAATTTGCCGAAGATCCGTCGGGCGCTCGCTGCCTCCGGCCGTCTCGACCAGGCCGTCTATGTCGAACGCGGCACGATGAAGAACGCGGCGATGACGGCTCTTGCGGAAAAGGCCGACGACGAGGCGCCCTATTTCTCGCTGGTGCTCGTTCCCGGCTGGAAGGACCGACCATGACCGGTACGCTCTATGTCGTCGGTACCGGACCGGGCAGCGCCAAGCAGATGACGCCGGAAACGGCGGAAGCCGTTGCGGCCGCTCAGGAGTTTTACGGCTACTTTCCCTATCTCGACCGGCTGAACCTCAGACCGGATCAGATCCGTGTCGCCTCGGACAACCGCGAGGAGCTCGATCGGGCACAGGTCGCGCTGACGCGGGCTGCGGCAGGCGTGAAGGTCTGCATGGTCTCCGGTGGCGATCCCGGTGTCTTTGCCATGGCGGCCGCCGTCTGCGAGGCGATCGACAAGGGACCAGCGGAATGGAAGTCGGTTGAACTGGTGATCACGCCCGGCGTGACCGCGATGCTCGCCGTTGCCGCCCGCATCGGCGCGCCGCTCGGTCATGATTTCTGTGCGATCTCGCTTTCCGACAATCTGAAACCCTGGGAAGTCATCACCCGGCGCCTCAGGCTGGCGGCGGAAGCGGGCTTCGTCATTGCCCTCTACAATCCGATCAGCAAGGCGCGGCCCTGGCAGCTCGGTGAGGCCTTCGAGCTTCTGCGCAGCGTTCTGCCGGCAACGGTTCCGGTCATCTTCGGCCGTGCGGCCGGGCGGCCGGACGAACGGATCGCGGTGATGCCGCTCGGCGAGGCCGATGCCAACCGCGCCGACATGGCGACATGCGTCATCATCGGCTCGCCGGAGACGCGCATCGTCGAGCGCGACGGCCAACCCGATCTCGTCTACACGCCGCGCTTCTATGCAGGGGCGAGCCAGTGAGCGATGCGGTTGAGTGCCTCGTCGCAACTGCCGACCGTCGGCACGTCCGCGGGCTTGCGCCGCTCGACCATGATCACCTCGATGCCGAGCCGGCGCGCTGCGGCAATCTTGCCGTAGGTGGCGCTGCCGCCGCTGTTCTTGGCGACGATCACATCGATCTGCCGGCTCCTGAGCAACGCGGCTTCATCGGCTTCCGCAAAGGGACCGGTCGCCAGGATCGCCTCTTGGTCGGGCAGATTAAGCGGCGGCGTCACCGGATCGACGCTGCGGATGACGTAGCTGTGCTGCGGCGCGACCTCGAAGTGGAAAGCTTCCTGTCGACCGATCGCCAGGAAGACGCGGCGTCGCCGATCACCGAGCGCGCTGACGGCCTCGACAACGCTATCGACAGCAGTCCAGCGGTCGCCAGGCAGGGGCACCCATTCCGGTCGGCGGAGGGCGATAAGCGCAACGCCTGTTCTTTGCGCTGCGTCCGCGGCGTTGTGCGAAATGCGTGCGGCAAAGGGGTGCGTCGCATCGACCAGCAGCGCGATGTTTTCGTCATGCAGGAAATGCGCCAGCCCATCGGCGCCGCCAAAGCCGCCGATGCGCGTCTTGACCGGCTGCGGCCGCGGGTCCGCAGTGCGGCCGGCCAGCGAGATGGCGGTGTCGTAGCGGACATCTTCGGCCAAGCGGCGCGCGAGTTCGCGTGCCTCGGTGGTGCCACCCAAAATCAGAATACGAGGTTTTTCCATGGCTGACGTGTCGAACAGCGAACCCGCCATAGTCTCCCCCTGGCTGACCGTCATCGGTATCGGTGAGGATGGTGTAGCGGGTCTCGGCGACGAGGCCAAGCGGCTGATCGCCGAAGCTCCGATCGTCTACGGCGGCCATCGTCATCTGGAGCTCGCCGCCTCCCTCATCACCGGCGAAGCGCACAATTGGCTAAGCCCCCTCGAACGCTCGGTCGTCGAGATCGTCGCGCGTCGCGGCAGCCCGGTGGTGGTGCTTGCCTCGGGCGACCCGTTCTTCTTCGGCGTCGGCGTGACGCTGGCGCGCCGCATCGCCTCGGCCGAAATACGCACGCTTCCGGCGCCGTCGTCGATCAGTCTTGCCGCCTCGCGCCTCGGCTGGGCGCTGCAGGATGCGACGCTCGTCTCCGTCCATGGGCGGCCGCTGGATCTCGTCCGGCCGCATCTTCATCCGGGCGCCAAGGTGCTGACGCTGACCTCCGATGGCGCCGGCCCCAGGGACCTTGCCGAGCTCTTGGTTTCGAGCGGCTTCGGTCAGTCGCGGCTGACGGTTCTCGAGGCGCTTGGCGGCGCCGGCGAACGGGTGACGACGCAGATCGCCGCGCGCTTCATGCTCGGCCTCGTGCATCCTTTGAACGTCTGCGCCATTGAGGTGGCGGCCGACGAGGGCGCGCGCATCCTGCCGCTTGCCGCCGGCCGCGACGATGCGCTGTTCGAACATGACGGGCAGATCACCAAGCGCGAGGTCCGGGCGCTGACGCTGTCGGCACTCGCACCGCGCAAGGGCGAACTGCTATGGGACATCGGCGGCGGCTCCGGCTCGATCGGCATCGAATGGATGCTCGCCGATCCGACCATGCAGGCGATCACCATCGAGGTGGAGCCGGAGCGGGCAGCGCGCATCGGCCGCAACGCAACGATGTTCGGCGTGCCCGGGCTGACTGTTGTCGAAGGCGAGGCGCCGGCGGCGCTTGCCGGCCTGCCACAACCGGACGCGATCTTCATCGGCGGCGGCGGCAGCGAAGACGGCGTCATGGAAGCAGCGATCGAGGCGCTCAAGTCAGGCGGACGGCTGGTTGCAAACGCGGTGACGACGGACATGGAAGCGGTGCTGCTCGATCATCACGCGCGGCTCGGCGGTTCGCTGATCCGCATCGATATCGCGCGTGCAGGACCGATCGGTGACATGACCGGCTGGAAGCCGGCCATGCCGGTCACCCAATGGTCGTGGACGAAGGGCTAAAGCAGTTCCAGCGAAAGTGTGACGCGGTTTTGCGTCCGGAACTGCGCAAGAAAAGAAAGAGTAACCTATGACGGTACATTTCATCGGCGCCGGCCCGGGAGCCGCAGACCTGATCACGGTGCGCGGTCGCGACCTGATCGGGCGCTGCCCGGTCTGCCTCTACGCCGGCTCGATCGTCTCGCCGGAGCTGCTGCAATATTGCCCGCCGGGCGCCCGCATTGTCGATACGGCACCTATGTCGCTCGACGAGATCGAGGCGGAGTATGTGAAGGCCGAAGCCGAAGGGCTCGACGTGGCGCGGCTTCATTCGGGCGACCTCTCGGTCTGGAGTGCTGTGGCCGAACAGATCCGCCGGCTCGAGAAGCATGGCATCGCCTATACGATGACGCCGGGCGTTCCTTCCTTTGCGGCGGCGGCTTCAGCGCTCGGTCGCGAACTGACCATTCCGGCGGTGGCCCAGAGCCTGGTGCTGACCCGCGTTTCGGGCCGCGCCTCGCCGATGCCGAACTCAGAAACGCTTTCCGCTTTCGGCGCTACGGGATCGACGCTGGCAATCCACCTTGCGATCCATGCGCTTCAGCAGGTAGTCGAGGAACTGACGCCGCTCTACGGTGCCGACTGCCCGGTCGCCATCGTCGTCAAGGCCTCCTGGCCGGACGAACGCGTGGTTCGCGGCACGCTCGGTGACATCGCCGCCAAGGTGGCGGAAGAGCCGATCGAGCGCACGGCGCTGATCTTCGTCGGTCCGGGGCTCGAAGCCTCTGATTTCCGTGAAAGCTCGCTCTACGATCCCGCCTATCAGCGGCGCTTCAGAGGGCGCGGCGAATAGGCCGCACTCCCTCGGGGTCGGCCTAAGTTTCCCGCTGAGAGGGTTTTGAAACCTATTCTGCCGGTTCTTCGCGCGGCGGCCGCTGCTTGAGCGGGACGCCGCGCTTTTCCTCGACGCGGTCGCGGTAGAGCGCTGCCTGTCCAAGCAGCATCAGCGTCACCGGCGTGGTGGCGACGACGAAGACGATGATCAGGATTTCGTGGAATACCCAGCGGCTCTGCAGCACGGCAAAGCAGATGATAGAGGCGGTGCAGATCATCAGTACGCCGCCGCTGGTCGCCAGCGTCGGTGCGTGCAGGCGCTCGTAGAAGCTGGTGAACCGGAGCAGGCCGACGGAGCCGATCAGCGCCACTGCGGCGCCGAGGACGGTGAGCCCGCAGATGAGAACGGCGG
Source organism: Ensifer sp. ENS02 (assembly GCF_014851885.1). NCBI lineage: Bacteria > Pseudomonadati > Pseudomonadota > Alphaproteobacteria > Hyphomicrobiales > Rhizobiaceae > Ensifer > Ensifer sp. ENS02. The sequence goes on from NZ_JACVAO010000008.1 coordinate 51,905, forward strand.
CCCAGACGGGAAGGTCGGTGAGGTGGCTCATTCGATGATCTCCCCGCGCATCAGGAACTTGCCGAAGGCGATCGACGAGACGAAGCCGATCAAAGCCACGATCAGGGCGGACTCGAAATAGAGCGAGTTGGCCGTGCGGATGCCGAAGGTCAACAGCATCAGCATGGCGTTGATATAGAGCGTGTCGAGGCCGAGGATGCGGTCCTGGGCGCGCGGTCCCCTCACCATGCGATAGAAGGCAAAAGCCATCGCCAGGCCGAGCATGATCTGGGCAATCAGGATCGACCAGATGATTGAAAGTTCCATCATCCGAATATCTCCTTCAGGGCGGTCTCATAGCGCTTGACCGTATCGAGCCAGATGTCCTCGTTCTCCATGTCGAGCACGTGGAAGAGCAGGGACTTGCGGCCGCGATCGTATTCGAGCCAGGCCGTTCCCGGCGTCGCTGTCATGACACAGGCAAGCAGCGCCAGGGCGTTTTCGTCTTCCAGATCGAGATCGATGGTCAGGAAGCCCGAGTTCGGCGGTCGGCGCTGGCCACGCAGGATGACGGCGATGACGGCGATGTTCGAGCGGATCACGTCGACGGCGACGGCAAGGCCGAAGCGCACGATCAACAGAACCCGGCGCGGGTGCGAGCGCACGAGGCCAAGCTTCAGCGTCACCCAGCCAAGACCGGTTGCCAGTACCGTCCCCATCAGGAAGGTGCCGGGCGCAACCGACTGATTGAGCAGGAGCCAGATGATGAGCAGCCCGACGGAGAGCAGGGGATAGGGGAGCCAGGTACGCATCGCCTATTGCCCTCCCGCCCGCGGCGCTGAGAGCACCCGTTCCGTATAACCCGCAGGATCGAACAGCGAATCCGCTGTTGCCTGCATGTAGCGCATCGCCGGCCCGGCCTGCACGCTTAAGAAGATGCAGGCAGCGAGCAACACGACGACGGGGGTGATCTCGATGACCACGACGCGCGGCACGGTGTTTTCGATCGACGCCCAGAAGGTGCGGATGCCGACGCGGTTCATAGCGATCATCGCGGCGAGACCGGAAACGATCAGCAGCGTGACATAGGTCCAGTCGGCGGCGGAGACCGCCGGGGTGGCTTCCGCTCCCGACAGGCCGAAGAGACCGCCGAGGATCGCGAACTTGGCGACGAAGCCGGAGAGCGGCGGCAGGCCGGCAAGCAAGAGGGCGCAAAGGCAGAAGCAGAGGCCGAGGATCGCCATCGTGCCGGGGATCGCCGAGCCGACTTCTTCTTCCTCCTCGTCCTCGTCGGCGTCGCCGTAGGCTTCCATCGTCACCGCCAGAACGTCGGCGCCGGCGTCACGTCCGCGCTCGACCAGTTCGATCAGCAGGAAGAAGGCGGCGATCGTCAGTGTCGAGCTGACGAGGTAAAAGAGCGCACCGGCGATCATGCTTGGGTGGCCGAGGCCGATGGCGGCGAGCAGGGTGCCGGAGGAGACCAGCACCGAATAGGCGGCGAGGCGGCCCATGGCCTGCGATGCGAGCACGCCGATGGCGCCGAAGGCGATCGTCAGCAGGCCGCCGGCAAGCAGGATCGGTTGGCCGAAACCGGCAGACGCGCCGGCACTGGCGCCGAAGACCAGCAGCGACAGCCTGAGGATGACATAGATGCCGACCTTGGTGAGGATCGCAAAGACGGCGGCGACCGGCGGCGTCGCGGCTGCATAGGCCGTCGGCAGCCAGAAGCTCAAGGGCCACATGCCGGCCTTCACCAGGAAGGCGACGCCGAGCACGCCGGCACCGACCTCGACCATCTGGCGATCCTCCGGCGAGAGCGTCGCCAGCTTCATGGAGAGATCAGCCATGTTGAGCGTGCCGGTCGCGCCATAGATCAGGCTGACGCCGATCAGGAAGAGCGAGGAGGCGGCGAGGTTGATCGCGACATAGTGCAGGCCGGCCTTGACGCGCAGCGGCCCGGAGCCGTGCAGCAGCAGCCCGTAGGACGCCGCCAGCATGATCTCGAAAAAGACGAAGAGGTTGAAAAGGTCACCGGTCAGGAACGAGCCGTTGAGGCCGGCGATCAAGAGCTGGAACAGCGAATGGAAATGATGGCCCGCGGTGTGCCAGCGCGCGATCGAATAGGCCTGGGCGGCAAGCGCCAGTCCGCTCGTCAGGCACAGCATCAGTGCCGAAAGGCGGTCGAGCACCAGCACGATGCCGAAAGGGGCGGGCCAGTTGCCGAGCTGATAGACGCCGTTGCCTGCGGGCGCCCCATCCATCGAGGCGATCCGCATCAGCACGATCGAGAGGATGAAGAGCGCGAGCGTCGAAACGAAGCTCAGCACACCCTTGAGCGAGCGGTTGCGCTCGTCGATCGGGATCATCGCGGCGCCGACCATCAGCGGCAGCAGGATCGGCAGGATCAGCAGGTGGTGCATCCAGTTAGTCATGGCGCTGCTCCCTGCCGTCGACGTGGTCGGTGCCGGTGAAGCCGCGCGAGGCGAGCAGCACGACGAGGAAGAGCGCGGTCATGGCAAAGCCGATGACGATCGCTGTCAGCACCAGGGCTTGCGGCACCGGATCGGTGAAGCGGCTGAGATCGCCGACACCGCCTGGCTCCAGCACCGGCGGCGCGTTCACGCGAAGGCGCCCCATGCCGAAGATGAAGAGATTGACCGCATAGGAGAGCAGCGAGAGGCCGATGATCACCTGGTAGGTGCGCGGGCGCAAAAGCAGGTAGACGCCTGATGCCGTAAGCACGCCGATTGCGGCAGAGAGAATGATCTCCATCAGCGTGCCTCCTTTCGCATGGCGCGTGCATGGGCTCGCGGCGCGCGGATCGACTGGTGGGCGAGCGCGATGAGGATCAGCACGGTTGCGCCGAGCACCAGCGAGAAGACACCGAGATCGAAGAACAGGGCGCTGGCCAGAGGAAACTTGCCGATGATCGGCAGCGTCACGTATTGCGAATGCGATGTCAGGAACGGATAGCCGAAGAACCAGGAGCCGATGCCGGTCGCAGCGGCCACCAGAAGCCCGATGCTCATCCAGCGCAGCGGATGGATGCGCAGGCGCTCCTCGACCCAGCGGGTTCCGCCGGACATGTATTGCAGGATGAAGCCGATCGACATGGCGATGCCGGCAGCAAAGCCTCCGCCCGGCAGGTCATGGCCACGCAGGAAGAGGTAGGCTGCGAGCATGCCGATGACCGGGAACATCCAACGCATGATCACCGATGGCACGAACAGGTATTCAGCCACGCTGTCACCCTTGTTGCGATCCGGGTGATCGTCGTCGAAGGCGTTCTGGACGCGCTGCTGTTCCGGAGCCTCCAGGCTGTCGGCCTGCGGGCGGAAGCGCAGCAGCAGGGCGAAGACGGTAAGCGCGACGATCGCCAGCACCGCGATCTCGCCGAGCGTGTCGAAGCCGCGGAAGTCGACGAGGATGACGTTGACGACATTGGTGCCGCCGCCTTCCTTGTAGGCGCGCTCGAGGAAGTAGCTCGCGATCGTGTCAGGCATGGGCCGGGTCATGATCGTATAGGCGATCAGCGCCACGCCGCCGCCGGCGACGACCGCCAGCAGGAAGTCACGCAGGCGCCGGAAGCGGACCTTCAGCGACAAGAGCTCGGTTTCCTCGGTGTCCTCGATGCGCTTCGGCAGCCATCGCAGGCCGAGCAGGATCAGCACCGTCGTGACGATCTCCACGAGGAGCTGTGTTACCGCCAGATCCGGCGCCGAAAGCCAGACGAAGGTGAGGCAGGTGGTGAGCCCGGCGCCGCCGAGCAGCACGAGTGCCGCCAGCCGGTGGAACTTCGCCAGGATCGCAGCACCGATCGCACAAGCGATGCCGACCGCCCAGAGGAGGGCAAAGGCCGGATCGATGCTGCGCACGAGAAGCGGCGGCAGCTCGAAATGATTGAGAAGCAGCGGCAGCGCGCCGGCGGCGATCGCGATGAAGACGAGGAAGCGCATCTGCGGCTGCAGCCGCCGCGTGCCGAGGCGCTGCTCCAGCGAACGCGCCCATTTCCAGGAGAGCGTTACCAGCACGCGCTCGAAGATGCGCTGGCCGTGCAGCAGGCGGAAGATCGGTGGCCCCTCGACGCTGGTGGCGAGGTAGTTGCGCATGAGGAAGTAGAGACCGATGCCGCCGGCAAGAGCGACGAAGCTCATGATCAGCGGCAGGTTCCAGCCGTGCCAGACGGAAAGGCTGTAATAGGGCGTGTTGGCGCCGAGAATGGAGACGACAGCCGTGTGCAGGAACGGGCCGATGGTGATCGCCGGAATGATGCCGACGACGAGGCAGGCGAGCACCAGGAACTCGATCGGCACACGCATCCAGCGCGGCGGCTCGTGCGGCACCTTGGGCAGGTCCTCCGGCGTCTTGCCGAAGAAGACGCTGTGGATGAAGCGCAGCGAATAGGTAACGGCAAACATGCCGGCGAGCGTCGCGACATAGGGCGTCATCGTATCGAGAATGTTGGCCTGGTGCGTTTCGATCGCTTCGGCGAAGAACATTTCCTTCGAGATGAAGCCGTTCAAGAGTGGTACGCCAGCCATGGCCGCGCTCGCGACCATGGCGAGCACCGCCGTTCCAGGCATGTACCTGATCAGCCCTCCGAGCTTGCGCATGTCGCGCGTTCCGGTCTCGTGGTCGATGATGCCGGCCGCCATGAACAGCGACGCCTTGAAGGTCGCGTGGTTGACGATGTGGAAGACCGCGGCGACCGCGGCCAGCGGGCTGCCTAGGCTCAGGAGCACGGTGATCAGGCCGAGATGGCTGATAGTGGAATAGGCGAGCAGGCCCTTGAGGTCCTGCTGGAAGATGGCGAAATAGGCGCCGAGCAGCAGCGTCGAAAGACCGGCAAGGCCAACGATCCAGAACCAGGCCTCGGTGCCGGCCATGACCGGCCAGAGGCGCGCCAACAGGAAGACGCCGGCCTTCACCATGGTTGCCGAATGCAAATAGGCTGAAACCGGCGTCGGCGCCGACATGGCGTGCGGCAGCCAGAAATGGAACGGGAACTGCGCGCTCTTCGTCAGCGCGCCGAGCAGCACCAGGATCAGTACCGGCATGTAGAGCGGCGAGTTGCGGATGAGGTCGCCGGAAGCGAGCACCACGTCGAGATCGTAGCTGCCGACGATGCGACCCATCAGCAGAAGGCCGACGAGCATGCAGAGGCCACCGGTGCCGGTCACGGTCAGCGCCATGCGGGCGCCGTCACGGGCGTGGGCATTGTGGTGCCAGTAGCCGATCAATAGGAAGGAGACGATGCTCGTCAGTTCCCAGAAGACGGCGAGCAGGATGAGATTGCCTGATAGCACGACGCCGAGCATCGAGCCCATGAAGGCGAGGAACAGCGACAGGAAGCGCGGCACCGGGTCTTCCGCGGCCATATAGTAGCGGGCGTAAAGCACCACGAGCACGCCGATCGCGGTTACCAGGACCGTGAAGAGCCAGGCGAAGCCGTCCATCCGGAGCGTGAAGTTGAGGCCGAGTTCCGGCAGCCAGGCGATGTCATAGCGCAGGACGCCGCCCGAGGTGACGAAGGGATAGAGGCCGGCGGCGACGAGGAAACAAAGGAGCGCGATCGCTCCTGCAAACCAGGCTGTCGCACCGCGCTGATCGGGCGGAAAGAAGATTGCAAGGAGGCTTCCCACAAATGGGGCGAGAATGAAGACAGAAAGCAATTTTCCCGCGTATTCGATCGTACCGTTCCCTTCGTTCGGGTTCATGGAGAGCGGGCACCCGAGCGCCGTGCTTTCCAAAAGAATGCACAAGGGACGCACCAGGATTTTGATTCTAGAGCATCTTTTCCGCTTTCAGTGGTTCCACTTGAAGCGGGACACTCTAGAGGCCCGAAAGGGCGGTCGCATCAGCGACTGCCGCAGGTGATGCCGCCATTCCCAAGAATGTGGAGGCAGGCAATTGTTTTTATGGCGATTCGCGGCAGGGCTGCCAAGCCTCAAGCCTGCGAAAAATGCACGCACCTGCGCTTTTTAGCTGTGGCCGAAGCCTCTCAGGCTGCCAGCCACCGACGCTCGAAGGCGAAGGTCGCAAGGTCGTTGGCGCTCATGGGCCGCGCGAAAGCATAACCTTGCAGCCCATGGCAGCCGAGTTCCTTCAGGATGGCCGCGTGTTCGAGGGTCTCGACGCCTTCGGCGATCACTTCGATGCCGAGCGACGTACCGATGTCGATGATGGACTCGACCAGACGCTTTTCGGCTGGGGATTTGAGGATCGGCAGGACGAGCTGGCGGTCGATCTTCAAGCGCCGCGGCGTCAGCTTCAACAGGCTGACGATGGATGCATAGCCCGTGCCGAAATCGTCGATCTCGATGGCGATGCCGAGTTCCTTGATCCGGCGGATGTTCGACAGGACCGTCATGTCGCTTTCGTCGAAGGAGATCGACTCCAACAGTTCAAACGACAGGCGGCCGGCCGGGATCTGCAACTGTTCCAGGCGCTCGATCAGATTTTCGTCGTGAAGCCGGGCATAGGAGAGATTGACAGAGACTTTGGGGATACGAATGCCGCTTGCTTCCCAGCGATAGATCTGGAACAGCGCCTGCTCCAGGATCGCCTGGTCGATCGCGGCCACGACGTTGATGTCTTCGGCCGTCTTCAGGAACGTGTGCGGGCCGAGCAGGCCCTTGGTGGGATGGTCCCAGCGCGCCAGCGCCTCGACGCCGATGATGTCGAGCGAGCGCGGGCAGAACTGCGGCTGGAAATGCGCGATGAATTCGTTGTGTTCGAGCCCGCGCAGGATCTCGTCGGCCGTCTGCTTGGTCTTGAAGACGGCCGTCTTCAGTTCGCCGGTAAAGATCTCGTGGCGGTTGCGGCCGCGGCGCTTGGCTTCATAGAGCGCGATGTCGGCGTTGACGAGCACGTGCGACAGCTCTTCGCTCGTCTGGCTTTGGGCGGCGATGCCGATGCTGACGCCGATGCGGCACTCCTGGTCCTTGTAGCGGACGGGCACGCTCATCGCCTCGATGATGCGTGACGCCAGCCGGGCATCCGGCTCGATGCCTCCATCCTGGCGGACGAGCACGAATTCGTCGCCGCCGATGCGGGCGACGAAGTCCTTTTCGTCGGCATTGCCGCGCAGAAGCTCGGCGGCATGCCGCAGGATCTCGTCACCCGCCGCGTGGCCGAGCGTATCGTTGATCTGCTTGAAGCGGTCGAGGTCCATGTGGAAGATGCTGAGTTTCGCCTCCCGCGCGAAATGCCGGTCGCGATCGGCCAGGACCTGGTCGAGGAAACGCCGGTTTGGCAGGCCGGTCAGCGGATCGTGCAGCGCGTTGAACTCCATGCGATGGCGCGCCGCTTCGAGTTCGACGCTGTGCGCCTCGGCCGTGCGCTTGGCTTCGAAAAGCGTTTCGCGGGTTTCGAAGTCGGCGGTCACGTCCCAGTTGACCCCGACGATCTTCCTGTGCCCGTCGGCGCCGATATAGAAGGAGCCGTTGGCCCGGATGTGGCGCGTGCTGCCGTCGGGCAGGCGAACGCGGAAGTCGGAATTGTAGGCGAGCCCGGATTCCAGCGCCTCGGAAAATTCCCGCTCGGCGCGGTCGAGGTCGTCCGGGTGCAGCGCGTCCTTCCAGTCGTCATAGGCCTGACGCAACGACGTCTTTTGCCCATAGAGTTCCTTGGTCCGCTCGTCCCAGAGCAGCTTCTTGCTGGCGATGTCGAGTTCCCAAATGCCGATCTGGGAGGAGTCGAGCGCGATCTTCAGCCGATGGGACAGTTCCTGGAGCTGCACCTTGCTGTATCTGAGCGCACGAATGTTGCCTTGCCGCTCGCTCAAGAGGCGCCCGGTCAACACCATCGGCAGGATGATCATCAGTCCGCCGATGACGATGAGGCCGCGGATGAGCCAGGCGTTGCCCGCCGTCGTCGGCCAACCGCCCTTCGGAACGGCTGCGATATGCCAGGAACCGCCGGGTAGGAGCACGGTCATTTCGACCGGCGAGCCACGGAAAATATTGGCGTCGCCGTAAAAGACCGGACCTTGCGCGCCTGTGCCGTCCTGACCGGCAATGGCGACGTCTATGCCGAGTTCATCGGAAGAAAGGCCGCTGTCGCGATAGAGCCGGTCCACGTCGATGATGGCCGAGACGATGCCCCAGAAGCGGTTGCTGCCGCCGCCGGCGTCGATCGATACGGGGAAGCGGCCGATCAGCCCTTTGCCGCCCTGGACGAGATCGACAGGCCCGGCAAGCACCATTTGGCCGGTGTCCTTTACGCGCATGACGGCGGCGCGCTGCGCTTCGTTCCGGCGGTAGTCGAGGCCGAGTGCGCGGCGATTTTGTTCGAGCGGGTAGACGAGCGAGACGATCAGATTGGGCGCAGCCGCGATGCTGCGCAATTGCGAGCGCTCGGTGAAGACGCTGCGCGACAGCGCGGCGAAGCGCTGCTGATCCATTGCCGGCTCGGTGACCAGCGTGCCGATCAGCCCGCGCACGAGCTGGATGTTGCCGTTGACGTTGGCCTCGAGCTTGGAGCGGATGGGATTGAGTTCCTCGGCGACGCGCGCGCGCTGGCGCGCCTCGTCGACCACCTGGTTCTGGTTGTCCGCAAGGATGCCAGCGACCAGAACCACGAAGGCGGCAATGATCGCCGGAAGATAGCTCGGCGTCAAAACCCTGGAGAGCCTCTTCATCCCGAGGTTGAAAGCATGTCTGGCAGGCACGAAACACCCCGGCGGCACGCGAATGGCTATGTCTTGAGCCGGATAATCCCAAAAGGGTCTTAATAAACCTTGTTTTAGGTTCCGCTTTTATTCCTTCGCGTCTCAGTCACCTTTGTGCTCGGGCAGCTTCTTGTGCTTGGTTTCTGCAAGGTCTTCGAGTTCACCTTCACTCATGGATTTCTCCATTTCGCGCGAGGCGCCCTTGAGGCTGGATTTCTTGACGTCGCCGCGCTTGGCGGCAAGGGCAGCGCCGGCTGCACGCTGTTGCGCTTTCGACTTGGCTGGCATGGCACATCGCCTTTCGGTTGGTTGCCCTGGCCAACGCGAGGCAGCGCCGGATGTTCCGCGAAGCTAGGTATTCTCCCGCGCCTCGATCATCGCCTGCAGCGTCTCCAGCCGGTCGGCGTCACGCGGCAGCTTGTCCTGTCTCAGGCGCGCGATGCGCGGGAAGCGCATGGCGACGCCCGACTTGTGCCGGCTCGAGCGGTTGATACCCTCGAAGGCGACCTCGACGACGAAACCGAAATCGGGCTCGGCCCTGACGGCGCGCACCGGCCCGAAGCGCTCGGTCGTATTGTCCCGGACGAAACGGTCGAGAATTTCCAGTTCGGCGTCGGTGAAGCCGAAATAGGCCTTGCCGACCGGTACCAGCGTTTCCTTTCCGTCGATGTCGGTCCAGACGCCGAAGGTGTAATCGGAGTAGTAGCTCGAGCGCTTGCCGTGGCCGCGCTGGGCATACATCAGCACCGCATCGATGTTGAAGGGCGCGCGCTTCCACTTGAACCACGGGCCTTTGACGCGGCCGGGCGTATAGGGCGAATCCAGCCGTTTCAGCATGATGCCCTCGATCACCGGATCGGGCGGGTCGGCGCGCAGGCTGTCGAGTTCTTGCCAGGACGCGAAGGGCACCAGCGGCGACAGGTCGAAATGCTGCGGCGAGGCGCGCTCGACGACGTCGGCGAGCCGCGCGCGTCGTTCGACGAAACCCAGTGGGCGAACGTCCTCTTCGCCTGAGAAGAGAATGTCATAGGCGCGGACGAAGGCCGGATAGGTCTCGATGAGCTTAGGGCTGACTGTCTTGCGGTTCAGCCGTTGCTGCAGGTCGGCGAAAGTTCGGGTTGCGCGGTTGGTGCGCGCGGTGCCGCCGACGAGCAGTTCGCCATCGATCACCCCGGTGAAGTCGGCGGCCTCCAGGACGTCGGGAAAGGCGCCGGAAATCTCGTCGCCACTGCGGGAATAGAGCCGGCGCACGCCGCCGATATTGGCAAGCTGCACGCGGATCCCGTCCCACTTCCATTCGGCAGCGAAGTCCTTGGGGTCGAGCCCGTCGAGATCGCCGTCGCCGACAGGATTGGCGAGCATGACCGAATGAAAGACGGCCGGCGTCGAAAGCTCGGGCTTTTCCGCCTCGCCCGAAAGCCAGCGGAAGAGCGGCAGATAGGGCGGCGACAGGCCGTGCCAGAGGGTCTCGATCTCGGCGACGTCCTTGCCGCCCATGTCGGCGAGCGCCTGCTTGGCGAGCTTCGCCGATACCCCGATGCGAAGGCCGCCCGTCACAAGTTTGAGGAAGGCGAAGCGCGCCGACGTATCCAATCGGTCGAGCATGTCGCGAACGACGCCGCGCACATCGGCCCGTCCGGTCCTTTGCAGACGCTCGATCGCCTCGCCAATCGGAATGTCCGCCTCTACGGTGCCGACAGGCGGCTCCCAGACGAGCGACACCGTTTCGGCGAGGTCACCGACATAGTCGTAGGAATACTGGAAAAGCACCGCGTCCATGCGTTCGAGCAAGAGATCGCGGATCATCGCCGGCTTGACGGTGTTGAGCGACAGTGTGCCGGCGATCGCCGCGAGCGCATAGCCGCGATCCGGGTCCGGCGCGGTCCGGAAGTAATCGACAAGCAGGCGGATCTTGGCATTGCGCTGCGGGCTGAGGACGAGGCGGTCGAGCAGTTCGGCGAAGGCGCGCATCTCGTCACTCTCCCTCGTCGTCGTAGCCGACGAGGTGAAGCGGGCGGGCGGCGATGCCCTTGAGCTCGCACCAGCGCACCAGCGCTTCTTCGCGTCCGTGCGTGACCCAGACCTCGGCCGGCGCGATCTCGGTGATCGTTGCCGTCAGTTCGGCCCAGTCACAATGGTCGGAGATGATCAATGGCAGCTCGACGCCCCGCTGTTTCGCTCGTTGCCGGATCAACATCCAGCCGGAAGCGAAACTGGCAATCGGGTCGGAGAAGCGCCGCGACCAGCGATCGGCGAAGGCGGCGGGCGGGCCGATCACGATCGTGCCCCTGAAATCCTGCTTTTCGTCGGCGGCAAGCGTTGCCGGGCGCAGGTCGCCGAGGTCGATGCCCTGGCTCTGATAGTAGTCGCACAGCCGTTGCAGGGCGCCATGGATGAAGATCGGCTGGTGATACCCCCCTTCGCGCAGAAGTGCGATCACCCGCTGCGCCTTGCCGAGCGCATAGGCACCGACCACGTGGGTGCGCTCGGGAAACTGGGCGAGCGACGTCAGCAATTTGCGGGTTTCCGCGCGATCGTCCGGGTGGTGGAAGACCGGCAGGCCGAAGGTGGCTTCGGTGATAAAGACATCGCAGGCGACCGGCTCGAAGCCGGCGCAGGTCGGATCCCGTCGCCGCTTGTAGTCGCCAGACGCGACGATGCGCACGCCGTTTGCACGAACGGAGATCTGCGCCGAGCCGAGTACATGACCGGCCGGATGGAAGCCCACGTCGACGCCATTGACGACAAGGGGTTCACCGAGGCTGATCGCCTGGCTCGTGCCGCAGAAGTCGTCGCCGTAGCGGATGCGCATGATGTCGAGGGTCTCGCGGGTGGCGAGCACGTGGCCGTGCCCCGCGCGGGCATGGTCGGAATGGCCGTGTGTGATCAGCGCCCTTTCGACCGGTTGAACCGGGTCGATGTAGAAGTCACCGATCGGGCAATAGAGGCCTTTGGGGGCGGGGTAGAGCAGGGCGTCCGGTTTCATGGACTGAAAGATAGCCGGCGAATGCGCATTCGCCAGCCGTCTTGTTCAAGTTTTTCAAGGCGCAACATTTGCTGCGCCTCGATGAGGTTCAGCCGGGCAGAACCAGCGTGTCGATAATGAGCTTCAGCGTGCGGGCGGCATCGATGTCGATGCAGGCCTTCTGGCTCGGCAGATCGTCCCAGGGGCTTGGCGGGAACAAACGGTTGTCGGGGCTCTGGATCGTCTGGCCGTCGGCAATGCCGCCGCAGACGACACGGATCGATCCGCTCCTGACGGTGAAGAGGTCGGGCGCCACGACATAGGCGCAGGCGCAGCTGTCATGCACGACCATGCCGTCGGGCACGTGCTGCTCGTAGAAGGTGACGTAGAATTTTGAGATATCGGCAAGCAGCTTGCCGGCGTCGCCGCCGCGTTCGGCGATATCGGCGATCATCGCCTTGGTCATCACGGTCTGGGTGGTGACGTCGAGGCCAACGACGGTGACCGGCCAGGGCGCCGTCATGACGACGTCGGCAGCTTCCGGGTCGCCGTGGATGTTGGCCTCGGCAGCCGGCGTGATGTTGCCGTTGACGTCGAAGGCGCCACCCATGATGACGACTTCGCGCACGAGCGCTGCGAAATCGGGATCCTCGCGCAGTGCCAGCGCCAGGTTGGTCATGCGGCCAACGGCGATCAGCGTCACTTCGCCGGGATGGGCGCGAACGGTGTCGATGATGAAGCGGTGCGCCGGGCGCGGATCGACCGGCAGGTCGACCGTCTCGGGCACGTCGATGTTGCCGAGGCCATCGTCACCGTGGATGAAGGTCGGCCAGCCGACATGCGGGCGGTCGGGATTGAAAGTCTTGTCGAGACCCTTGGCGACGGGCGCACCGATGCCCCAACGCTGCTTCAGGAACAGCGCGTTGCGGGTAGTGGTTTCGACCGAGGCGTTGCCGAATACGGTGGTAATGCCGATCAGGTCGATGGCCGGGTGACGGTGCAGGAAAAGCAGCGCCATTGCATCGTCGATGCCCGGATCCGTATCAAAGATGACTTTATGCATTCTCGTTCTTCTTTTCTTGTTCTTGTGTTTGACGGCTCGCAATGGAGGCAAGATGGCCGCGAATGTCAATCGCCCTCCGGGTTGACGCGGGGAGCGACCGCGCCTCTGGCCATGGTTTCCATGGGAACATCACCAACCGGACGAGCATGGCAAGCTTTGCGTGTGGATGGGAACGGCTCATCCAGTCAACCGGGAGGTAATGTCATGCATCGGCTGGTCCTTGTTTCCATGATCGTCGTCACCGCGGCAACGTCGTTTGCCGCTCCCTCCTTTGCCCAAAGCGCCGGTGGCAAGGGCCGCGGCGGCGGTGGCGGCGGACACGGTTCTTCCGACAGCAGCGACTGGTATGCCGGTATCGGTTCCTTCACCCATGCCAACGACAGCTACAGCCGGCGGCGCCCCAAGGTCATCCTGACGAAGTCGGGCGCCTATTGCGTCGAAAACCGCCGGTGGATCGATGCCTCGGGCAAGGCGCATCTTTCGCCGCGAGTGCCGCGACCGGATCGATATCGCCGTCGACTGATCGGCGTGCACGCTTCAGACAGGAGGCCGGCGCACAATCACCGGCCTCCTGTCTGTTGATCTGCCACCCGCCGGTGTCTTGCGGGTTGCCGGCAGATCGCTACCGCAATTTAAACTTTCCGAAAGGTCGCGCGCCTAATGTTGTGCTGCCCGTTCCGGGCTTTTTTGCAATTTCTGGATATGATGGCGGAGTCCACGCTCGTGAAGGCTATCCTCGGCAAGATCAGGCCATCAAAGAGACTGCTTGTCATTCTCACGGCGGCTTTCGGTGTTTCCGCCGCTTCGGGCGGTGCTGCCGTCTATGTCAGCCGCGATGCACTCATGGCGGAACTTTCCAAGCCGAAGGTTTCGGGCCTCGAGTGCACGACCATTCGCACGCTGAAGCTCGGCCATAACGGCCAGCGCTGGATCCGCATGCACGTCAAGACCGACCGCGCCGACGGCCAGGCGCGCATGCGCACGGCGTTGCGCGTCGTGGGCGCCCTGGCGAAGGCCGAGCGGGCAGATCTCTATCAGGTCGTCGTGCTCGATTCCGCCGGTCCCGAAAACCGGGCTGACGTGCGCGGTGCGGCGATCGGTGCGGAGGTGCTCTTCGCCCCCGGTCCGCAGAGCGTTCCGGGCATGAGCGAGACGTTTCGGGCGTTCTACAATGACGGCACGGCAAATTCTGTCGGCGTCTTCCATGGCAAGACCGTCGACCTTTCGATGGACGACATCCGCACGATGATGGCGGCCATGGACGACCATTCGCCATGCATCGACCCGTCGGCCGCACCGGCCGATGGCGTGGGCGCCGAGGGCGGCGCCGGTGAGCAGGAGGCCAAGCCGGCCGAGACCGCCGAAGCGCCTGCGGACCACTAGGCCCGGGTTACGTTCGGTAATCCGTTCTTTCTGAGAATTGAAAAAAGGCCCGGCGCGTGAGCGGCGGGCCTTCGTGTTCGTGGGTTTTGCGACCTTGATCAGTCAGCCTTCTGCCGGCGGGCCGGGAAGAGGATGACGTCGCGGATCGACGGTGCGTTGGTGAGCAGCATGATCAGGCGGTCGACGCCGATGCCGAGGCCACCGGCCGGCGGCATGCCCTGGTCGATCGCGTCAAGGAACTCGTCGTCGAGCTGCTTGGCCTTTTCGCCGCGGGCGTGCGCCTGCTCGAGCTGCTCGACCATGCGGGCGCGCTGCTCTTCCGGATCGTTGAGTTCCGAGAAGGCGTTGCCCAGTTCCCAGGCGTTGCAATAGGTCTCGAAACGTTCGACGAGGCGCGGTTCGCCCGGCACTTCCTTGGCAAAGGGCGAGATGTCCTTCGGGAAATGCGTGACGTGGGCCGGCTGGATCAGCGTGCCTTCGACCTTCTCTTCGAAGATGAAGGCGAGGCACTCGCCCCAGGTCCAGTCCTTCTCGACCTCGAAGCCGGCAGCCTTGGCGGCAGCGCGGGCTTCTTCGTCGGTCTTCATCGCCAGGAAGTCGATGCCGGTCGCTTCCTTGACAGCGTCGGGCATCGGCACGCGGCGGAACGGACCCTTGAAGGAGATTTCCTTGTCGCCATAGGCAAACTCGGTCGAGCCGTGGATCGCCATGGCAAGCTCACCGAACAGCCGCTCGACGAGGTCCATGATGTCCTCGTAGTCGGCATAGGCCCAGTAGCACTCCATCATGGTGAATTCCGGATTGTGCCGGGTGGAGACGCCTTCGTTACGGAAGTTGCGGTTGATCTCGAAGACCTTGTCGGTGAGGCCCGAAACCAGCGTGCGCTTCAGGTACAGTTCCGGCGCGATGCGCAGGAACATGTCGAGCTTCAGCGTGTTGTGATGCGTCTTGAACGGCTCGGCGGTGGCGCCGCCGTAGACCGAGTGCAGCATCGGCGTTTCGACTTCCATGAAGCCGTCGTTTTCCATGAAGCGGCGGATGCCCGAGACGATCTTGCTGCGCTGCTGGAAGCGCAGCTTCGATTCCTCGTTGGTCATGATGTCGAGGTGGCGCTTGCGGTAGCGGATCTCGATGTCGGAGAGGCCGTGCCACTTTTCGGGCATCGGCAGCAGCGACTTCGTCAGCATGGTGATTGCCTGGGCGTTGATCGTCAGCTCACCACGCTTGGTGCGGCGAACGACGCCGGTCACGCCGATGATGTCGCCAATGTCGATCATCGGCAGTAGCGCGCGGGCGTCTTCCGGCGTGGTGTCCTTATGGCTGAAGATCTGGATCTTGCCGGAGGCGTCATGGATGTCCATGAACATGCCGGAGTTGCGCGAGGAATAGACGCGGCCGGCAACGGTCACGACATCCTGGGTCTCGGTATCCGGCTCCAGGCCTTCGTACTTGGCAGTCAACTCGGCATTGCTCATCGTCCGGTGGAAATGCGCCGGATAGACGTCGCCGATCTGCTCGCGCAAAAGCTTCAGCTTCTGTGCGCGCACTTCCGTGGCGTCGGAGGAGAGGCCAGTGGTCTCGGTCTTGTCGTTCATCGTGCTCTCCTTACTTTCCGCTGCCGACCAGGGAGGCGACCACCTGGGACGCGACCTTGAGACGCTGGCGGACCACGGCGCGGCCGAGGATTTCCATGCTGTCGAACAGCGGCAGCGAGCGCTGCGAGCCGGATACAGACACGAAGAGCGGCGCCAGGATCACCTTCAGCTTCTTGCCCATGCGCTCGGCGACCGCGCGCAGTTCGGCTTCGATCGATTCCTTGTTCCATTCGAGGATCTTTTCAAGGTCCGGCTGAACGGTGTTGAGGATCTCGAGCAGTTCTTCGGGCGTCGACTTGACGCCGGCGAAGGCTTCGGGCTTGAGGCCGAGGTCGGACTTCAAAAGGAAGCTTGCGAGATCAGGCAGTTCGCCGAGCTTCGAAATGCGCGACTGGCTGAGCTTCAGGCCCTGTTTCAGGCGGTCGTTTTCCATGGCCCAGGCAAGGACGCGGGCACCGAATTCTTCTTCCGAAAGCTTCTCGCGGATCCAGCGGGCGTTCAGCCAGTCGAGCTTCTGGATGTCGAAGATCGCGCCGGCCTTGGAGAGGTTCTCCGAGTCGAACTTTGCAGCCAGTTCCTCGATCGTCAGCAACTCCTCGCCTTCGGCGATCTGGATGAAGAACAGGCCGAGGAAGTTCATCAGCGCTTCCGGCAGATAGCCAAGCGCCGTGTAGTACGAGATCGACGTCGGGTTCTTGCGCTTCGACAGCTTCGACTTGTCGGCATTGCGCATCAGCGACAGGTGCATGAAGACCGGCGGCTCGAGGCCGAGATAGCGGTAGATCAGGATGTGCTTCGGCACGGAGGCCAGCCACTCCTCGCCGCGGGCGACATGGGTGATCTTCATCAGGTGGTCGTCGACGACGTTGGCCATGTGGTAGGTCGGCATGCCGTCGGCCTTCAAGAGGACCTGCATGTCGACGGCATCCCACGGAATTTCCACGTCGCCATAGACGCCGTCAGTAAACTTGCACGAGCCCTCGGTCGGGATCTTCATGCGCACGACATGCGGCTCGCCGGCGGCAACGCGCGAGGTCACTTCTTCGGCGGACAGGTGGAGACACAGGCCGTCGTACTTCGACGGCTTGCCGGCGGCGCGCTGGCTCTCGCGCATCTGCTCGAGCCGCTCGGGCGTGCAGAAGCAGCGGAAGCCGTGACCATTCTCGACGATCTTCTCGACGTAGGGGCGGTACATGTCCTTGCGGTCGCTCTGGCGGTAGGGACCATAGGGACCACCGACATCAGGACCTTCCGACCATTCGAGCCCGCACCATTTCAACGCGTCCAGCACCTTCTGTTCGAACTCGGGCGTCGAGCGGGTGGCATCGGTGTCTTCGATGCGCAGGATGAACTCGCCGCCGTGCTTCTTTGCGAAGAGGTAGTTGAACAGAGCGATGTAGGCGGTGCCGACATGCGGCTCGCCGGTGGGGGAGGGTGCGATGCGTACCCGGACTGCTGAATTTGCCATGGTCTTTGCCCGTCTGACGTGCTTTTCGCCCCTTGCCGGAGAAGAAACCGGCCGCCGGGGGCGCGCATTTTATGGGAAGGAAAGGCCCGCAAGGGTGCCGCAACAACGGTATCGGCAGGCTATTCCAATAGGCTCGCGTGAGACCATAGAACGCCGATCATGTCAACGGAAACCCGATCACGCCGGTTTTTGTTGACACTGCCGCCAGCGGGCGTTAATGAACCAAAAGGTTATTTAACTGAAAGGTTTTTTAGAAAATGCCGGAAGATCGCTTGTCGACGACGCTCTCAGCCCTGGCCGATCCAACGCGAAGGGCCATTCTCGCCCGCCTCGCACTTGGAGAGGCCTCGGTCGGCGAGCTGGCGGAGCCCTTCGAAATGAGCCTGCCGGCAGTCTCCAAGCATCTCAAGGTTCTCGAGCGCGCCGGGCTGATCAGCCGTGGCCGCGAAGCGCAGTGGCGACCATGCAAGCTTGAAGCCGCCCCGCTGAAGGACGTCAACAGCTGGCTCGATGGCTATCGTCGCTTCTGGGAGCAGAAGTTCGACCGTCTCGACGCCTATCTGCAGGAACTCCAGCATATCGACCCCGGTGCCGGCAAGAACTGATCGCCGCCCCGTCTTCCGTCCTTGGCCGTTCTGCGCTAAGCAGGGACGTCGAAAAAGGCAGGACCGGATAAGGTAAGCCCGGTCCCTTCGGTTTTCTAAACGAAGCTCTGCTCGAACGTCCCGTTCGAACCCGCGACGTGGTTCCGATGCAATCGCATCGGTCCGCGGCGGGGTGTATGCAATCGACGCAGTCCGCCGCGTTTCTCGAACTCGGAGACTGTAAACATGCGACTGAACCATATCGACCTCTATAGCCCTGTCGTTGCCGAAACGGCGTCCTTCCTCATCGATCATTTCGGCCTGACGCTGGTCGAAAAACGCGGCAAGGATGCCTTTTTCCGCCTGACGGACGGTTCCGGCCTGGTGCTCGTCGTCAGCCCGCCGATCACTGCGCTCGGCGGCGGCGATCAGGTCAGCCTCGGGAC
Organism: Ensifer sp. ENS02; assembly: GCF_014851885.1. Classification (NCBI taxonomy): domain Bacteria; kingdom Pseudomonadati; phylum Pseudomonadota; class Alphaproteobacteria; order Hyphomicrobiales; family Rhizobiaceae; genus Ensifer; species Ensifer sp. ENS02. The sequence goes on from NZ_JACVAO010000008.1 coordinate 70,059, forward strand.
CCAGACCTACCACATCGGCTTTTTGCTGCCGGTGCGGGCCGACGTCGACGATGCCTATCAGCGGGTGCTTGGATCCGGCGCCCAGGTGATCCCGCCTGCCGATCGGCACGGCGCCTATGTTTTCTACGTAGTGATACCCGGCAACATTCTGGTCGAGGTCGGCCATCGCCCGGATGTTTGAGCGGCTGAAACCGGATCGGAACGTTTCCTGAGGAGATGCGTTGTCCAACCAGAAGGCGTGGGGACTGGCCCCGGCAAGCTTGGCGGAAAGAGGAAACGACCCCGTTTGTCTTGCCGCCGATGGCTCGCGGTTGACGGCCGGTCAGCCGGGCTCCGCGTCTTCCAGAACTCCCGCAAGCAGAAGGCCCGCATCTTGGATGCGGGCCTTTCTCATGACGGGATTGTTTTCGGCCCGGCGCGTCAGTCGAGCTTTCCGGCCTTCCTCAGGCGCGCATTGCGCGCGACCATGTTGAGGATTTCGACGAGCGCCGAGAAGGCCATGGCGGCGTAGATGTAACCCTTCGGCACATGCAGGCCCATGCCTTCGGCGATCAGTGTCGTGCCGATCATCAGCAGGAAGGCGAGCGCCAGCATGACGATCGTCGGGTTCTTCTCGATGAAGTTGGCGAGCGGGTTGGCGGCAACGAGCATGACCGTGACGGCGGCGATGACGGCGATGACCATGATCGGCAGGTGCGGTGTCATGCCGACGGCGGTGATGATGCTGTCGACGGAGAAGACGAGGTCGAGCAAAAGGATCTGGGCGATCGCGGCGCCGAAGCTGTTGATCGCCGAGGAGGCGATAAAGTCCTCGCCGTGATCGGCCGGATCGACATTGTGGTGGATTTCCTTGGTCGCCTTCCAGACGAGGAACAGGCCGCCGGCAATGAGGATCATGTCCTTCCAGGAGAAGCCGTGGCCGAAGGCCTCGAACACCGGCGTCGTCAGCTTGACGATCCAGGCAACCGTGCCGAGCAGCGCAAGGCGCATGACGAGGGCAAGGGCGATACCGATGCGCCGGGCCTTTTCGCGATGCTCGACAGGCAGCTTGTTGGTGAGGATCGAGATGAAGATCAGGTTGTCGATGCCGAGAACCACCTCCATGACGACCAGGGTGACGAGGGCGACCCAGGCGGCGGGGTCTTGAGCAAGCAACAGGATATCCTGCATCGGCGATCTTTCTCTTTCAGCACTTCAAAAGTTCCACAGCGCCGCGCGTCCGATGGACGCGCGGCGCTGTGGGGGATGGCGCGTCGACGCGCAAGAATCGCCGAAAGTATTTAAGAAACATTGCGGAAGAGACAAGCGCCGCTGCCCGATTGCAGCGGCGCTTTACCGTTTACGATTTGACAGGAATCCACATTTCGACCACGCCCATGCCCGAATGCGGGTCAAAGCGCGCATCATAGCGTTCGATGAGGTCGGGCGTTTCTCCATGCTGCAGTCCGGATTCGGGCAGCCATGTGCCGAAGACGTAGTCGGCGGTTTTGGCGATCGCGGAGATGTGCCCGCGATGCAGAAAGACGGCGTAGCGCTGCTTCGGCAGCCGTAGCGTCGAAAAGCCTTCCGCCAGGTCGTCGGCGTCGCTGATTTCGGCCGCCGCCATGTAGCGGAAGGTGCCAGCCTCGCCGTTGCTGTCGGTGCACACACCGTAGGCGATGTCGCCTCTCTGTCCGGGTATCGCGCCGAAATGGCGATTGAACCGTTGCCAGAGCGACGGGATGCCTTCGGTGCGGCCGTAGGTGTAGGTTTCCGAAAGGCCGGCCAGAAGCAATGGCGGGCTGTCTTCGAAGCGGGGCGGGTCGATCTTGAGAAGGCGAGTATCGTCCATTCTTAAAGGCTCCATCAGCTCGATGTTTCGAATGTGCCTTTGCTTGCGAACCGTTTCGGGTGTCACGCCGAACTGGTCGCGAAAGGCACGGGTGAAAGCCTCGTGCGAGCTGTAGCCCGCATCGAGTGCCACCGAGAGAATGCTGATGGAGCCATCGGCAAGCGCGCTGGCGGCATCGCTGAGACGCCGTCCGCGGATATAGGCGGTGATCGAGCGGCCGGTGACCAGCCCGAAAACGCGCGAAAGATGGAAGCGCGAAAGGCCCGCGGCCCCGGCGATTTCATCCAGCGATATCTCTTTTGCGAAATGGCTCTCGATGAACCAGACCGCCCGTCCGATGGCACTCATCTTCACTCCCCTGGCAACGCCCTTTTGATAGGGGCTCGGCTGAAGGCGCGCTTGATCGAAATTGCTCGATTGAAACGCAGGAGGGCTGAAGGAGGTTCGGCGTCAGTCCGCCTATTTCTTCTTCTTCGGACCGTAGGCGGACATGAAGACGCGGACGGCGGCGGTCACTGTCGCCTCGATCTGTTCTTTCGGCGGTGCCGAACACATGCCGCCGAAAAGCCGGTGCTTGAAGAGGCCGGCTTGGGCCATCTCGATAAACTGGCGGGCGGCCATTTCTGTGTTGTCGATGTCGAGCACGCCGGTCGGGACCTGGCGGTCGAGATAGGCCTTGAGCACAGTGTAGCCGTTCTCCGGTGCTTCGCTGAAGAAGCGTTCGGCCAGATGCGGCATGCGGTCGATCACCCCGATCACCATGCGCATGGAGCGGATCGTCTCTTCCGCCGTCATGCTCGTCGTCAGCGTCACGCCGAAATCGTAGAGTGATTCTTCGACGTCGTCGTGATCGTTGAGCGCGTGCTTGGCGGTCTGGACCACCCGGGTCTTGCCCTTGATGATCAGTGCCTTGAACAAGTCTTCCTTGTTCTCGAAATAGACGTAGAGCGTGCCCTTGGAGACGCCCGCCTCGCGGGTGATGTCGTTCATGCTGGCGGCATCGAAACCCTGGCTCAGGAACGCGCGTCGCGCGCCTTCGAGGATCTGTTCACGCTTGGCTGGATCCTCGCCGGCGGCGTGACGGCCGCCACCCGAACAGAGATCCTCATCCATGCCGGCTGCCGGCTGCATGACGTCCTGGGTTCCGTTCTTTGCCTCGCTCATGATGGTCGCTTGTTTCCGCCCTGCTCATATTAAATTTAAGTCATCGAACCACGCGGTTCGATTTCCTCTTGATATGCGACCAGAAAGGGCCTATGTCAAGTTCCAATCGAACCGAACGGTTCAGTTCGTTCAGCAATCCTTAACCAGGCCGGTGCCCAATGTCCGCATCCAACACGTCCAGCGCTGCCCGCGTCCGTCCCGTCGACGAGACTTTCGAAGTGCAGCAGGAAACCGCGCTTGAGGCGAAGGCGCCCGCTGCGGAGCAGGCGGTCGCGCCGGCTCCGGCAAAGGAAGCCGCTGCGCCGCAGAAGAAGGCGCGCAAGCCCATCCTTCCCGTACTCGGCCTGGCGCTTCTGGCTGCTGGTGCCTGGTATGGCTACGACTGGTGGACCAATGGCCGCTTCATGATCTCGACCGATGACGCCTATATCGAAGGCGACATCGCGACGATTTCGCCGAAGGTTTCCGGTTATGTCGCCAAGGTCGACGCCGTCGCCAACCAGAAGGTGAAGGCCGGCGACCCGCTGGTCACGCTCGATGACGGCGACTACCGCATCGCCGCCGAGCAGGCCGAGGCGAAGATTGCCACCCAGAAGCTTGCGCTCAGCCGCTTCGATGCGCAGATCGCCGGCGCCAAGGCGAGCCTTGCCCAGACCGAAGCGCAGAAGAAGGCTCTCGAAGCGACGGTGCGCGGCGCCGAGCTCGCGCAGAAGCGCGCGAGCGACCTCCAGTCCAAGGCCGTTGGCACCGTCGCTTCGCTCGATAACGCCGATGTGGCGCTCGACCAGGCACGGGCAAACCTTGCCGGGGCGGACGCCAACATCGCCGCCGCCAACGCCAGCATCACCGTTCTCGAAGCGCAGCGCACGGAAGCCGAAAGCGAGATCCGTTCGCTGGAGCTTGCGCGCGACAAGGCCAACCGCGACCTCGGCTTCACCGTGCTGAAGGCGCCCTATGACGGCATCGTCGGCAACGTCGCGGTGCAGGTCGGCGACCTCGTGTCGGCCGGCCAGCGGCTTGCCGCCCTGGTTCCGGTCGACCAGCTCTATATCGACGCCAACTTCAAGGAGACCCAGATCGCCCATCTGGTGCCGGGCTCCAAGGTGAAGGTGCATGTCGACGCCTATGAGGATCATGCGATCGAAGGCACGGTCGCCTCGATCTCGCCGGCCTCCGGTTCGGTCTTCTCGCTGCTGCCGGCGGAAAACGCCACCGGCAACTTCACCAAGGTGATCCAGCGCGTGCCGGTGCGCATCACCCTGCCGGCCGACGTGCTGGCTGAAGGTCACCTGCGCGCGGGCTTGAGCGTTGTCGTCGATGTCGACACGCGCACAGCGCCGGATCAGACCAAGGTTGCCGCGACCAAGTAAGCGGACGAAATGCCGGCGCGCCCTTGGGCGCGCCTTTTGTCGAGACCCTGGCGCTACGGAGCGCGGTAAAGTCCGGAACGCCGGCGCGGCGAAACGCGCATGTCCAGAACGCTGGCGCCCAAGCGCGCCCATGCAAGGAGTGGCTGAGATGGCCGCAACGGCAACAGCAGGCTCGGTGGCGGCCGCCGCACCGAAGGTCGAGGAACATATGGACCCGAAGAGGCTGATCGCCTTCTTCGCCATGGTCGTCGGCATGTTCATGGCCATCCTCGACATCCAGATCGTCTCGGCCTCGCTTGCCGAGATCCAGGCCGGCCTTTCGGCCGGTTCCGACGAGATCGGCTGGGTGCAGACCTCCTATCTCATTGCCGAAGTCATCATGATCCCGCTCTCGGGCACGCTGGCGCGCATCGTCTCGACGCGTGTGCTGTTCTCGGTTTCGGCGGCGGGCTTCACCGCGGCAAGCGCGCTTGCGGCGACCGCGACGAACATCGACCAGATGATCGTCTACCGCGCGATCCAGGGCTTCATCGGCGGCGGCATGATCCCGTCGGTCTTTGCGGCCGCCTTCACCATCTTCCCGCCGTCGAAGCGCAACATCGTCTCGCCGATCATCGGCCTGATCGCCACGCTTGCCCCGACGATCGGTCCGACGGTCGGCGGCTATCTCAGCCACGCCTTCTCCTGGCACTGGCTGTTCCTCGTCAACGTCATTCCCGGCATCATCGTTGCGACGCTCACCTGGACCTTCATCGACTTCGACAAGCCGGAGCTTGGCCTGTTCAAGAAGTTCGACTGGTGGGGTCTCGCCTCGATGGCGATCTTCCTCGGCGCGCTCGAATACGTGCTGGAAGAGGGCAACACCAACGACTGGTTCAACGACGAGCACATTGTCATCGGTGCCGTCGCTTCGGCGATTGCCGCCATCGTGTTCTTCTACCGCGCCTTCAAGGTGGAGTTCCCGGTTGTCGACCTCAGGGCTTTTGCCAACCGAAACTTCGCCTTCGGCTCGATGTTCTCCTTCGTGATGGGCATCGGCCTGTATGGTCTCACCTATCTTTATCCGCTCTATCTCGGCCGTATCCGCGGCTACGATTCGCTGATGATCGGCGAGACCATGTTCGTCTCGGGCCTTGCCATGTTCTTCACGGCGCCGGTTGCGGGTATTCTCTCGGGCAAGCTCGATCCGCGCGTGCTGATGACGATCGGCTTCACCAGCTTTGCAAGCGGCACCTGGATCATGGGGCACCTGACGGCCGACTGGGACTTCTACGAGCTGTTCATCCCGCAGATCCTGCGCGGCGTCGGGCTGATGCTGTGCATGGTGCCGATCAACAACATCGCGCTCGGCACCATGCCGCCGGCGCGCATGCGCGGCGCCTCGGGCCTGTTCAACCTGACCCGTAACCTCGGCGGCGCGGTGGGGCTCGCGGTTATCAACACGATCCTGACCCAGCGCCAGGACTTCCACTATGCCCGCCTTGCCGAGCATATCCAGTGGGGTAACCCGGAAGCCATGGAACGCTTCAACAACATGGCCGCCAACTTCAACGCCCATGGTCTCGACGGCACGACGATCGCGATCAAGCAGCTTGCGGGCATGGCGCAGAAGCAGGCGATCATCCTGTCCTTCGGCGACATTTTCATGCTGCTGACGGTGCTGTTCCTGTCGCTGATCCTCGGCGTCATGATGATCAAGAAGCCCGAGGGCGTCGGCCCTAGCGGCGGCGGTCACTAGCTCCCCCTCTTAAGCAGGACGCGACTCTCGGTTTACGCGAGCCGCGCCTTGCGGCACACTTCTGTCCCAAGTGTGAGAGGGGGAGCGGCATGCGGCGATCGGGTTCTGACGGCATATCCAGGCGATCATTCGTTGCGAGCCTTGCCGGTCTCGGGGCAGCGCTTGCTGCCTCCCGAAGCCGCGCCGCAGTCCCGGCCATCGACGCGACATTCCTGTTTTCCAACGATATCCATGCCTGCCTCGTTTCGATCGAAGGGCTTGCTCCCAACTGCGCGGCCGAAGGCAAGACGGACGGAAATCTACTGCGCCACGTCGCGGCGCTGAATGCCGTGCACGCCATGCGCTGGCCGGAGACGGTTGCCGGCAAGCCGAGCGGGCTTGCAAGCGCCGGGCGAGAGATCGGCAAGCCGCTCGGCCTGGTGCTCGGCGGCGATCTCACCGATGACGGCGGCGGCCAGGTGCGCCAGCCGCGCGAGGGGCGGCAGTTGCAGCAATTCTCAAGTCGCTACCAGGAAGGGGCGGGACCCGACCACGTCCACATGCCCGTCTATGTCGGCCTCGGCAACCACGACCTCGACCAGGATGGGCCCTCGCCGCATGTCGACTGGTATCGCCGCGAACTGCGCGACTATGTCGAGCTCAACCACCGCCAGTCGGTGTTCTACAAGCCTCCGGTGCCGGTCACCAACTACGATCCGCTGTCGGATTGCTACTCCTGGGACTGGGGCGGGCTGCATCTGGTGCAGTTGCAGCGCTTCGGCGGCGACGAGACCAAGGGTGCGGTCAATGCGCTGCCCTGGCTGAAACAGGATCTGGCGTCCTATGCCGCCGACGGCCGGCCGGTGATCCTCTTCCAGCACTACGGCTGGGACGCCTTTTCGACCGAGGTCTGGGATGCGAAAGCGAAAATCTTCGACGACGAGGGCGACGGCGCTCCCCACTGGTGGAGCGTCGATGAGCGCCAGGCGCTGCTCGACACCGTCAAAGGCAGCAACGTCATAGGCCTGTTCCACGGGCATCAGCACGAAACCGCAATGATCTACCGGAAGGGCGGGCTCGATCTCATCAAGCCGAAGGCCGCCTACATGGGCGGCTTTGCCGTCGTGCGCGTGACTGATGGCTTCATGGACGTGGCACTGGCGGAGGCTGGACAGAGCCATGGCGAGGTTGTCTTTACCGATGCCTTCAGCAAGCGCCTTTCCTAGGTCGAAAAATCTATCTGAATCAAACCATTAAGGGGTCGAATCCCCTGTCTCCGGACAGCCGCGCGGCGCTCCGTTTTCCACGTCTTGCGGATTTTTGATTTACGTACATCAGAAATTCCTCTAAAGGCAGAACCCGGAGGAAAACATGCGCCCGACAGTTCACGATATCGCTGCTAGAGCGGGGGTCAGCCTCGCGACCGTCGACCGGGTTCTGAACAACCGCCCGGGCGTGCGCAGCGTCACCCGCGACAAGGTCGAGCGCGCCATCGAAGCGCTCGGCTATGTGCGCGACGTCGCCGCCGCCAACCTCGCCAAGAGCCGGATCTACCCGCTGGTCTTCATCCTGCCGGAGGGCGACAACACCTTCATGCGCGGCCTTGCGGCCGAGGTGGAGGCGGCGAAGGCGCGCTCGGCAGTCGAGCGCACGGCGATCACGGTCTTGTCCGTCCCGGTCTTCGACCCGGAAGCGTTAGCTGCAGCGCTTCATAAAGCGCGGGCGCTTGACCCGGCCGGCGTCGCGGTCGTTGCGATCGATGCGCCCGAGGTCGTCAGTGCGGTAGATGCGCTGCGTGAAGACGGCGTCGCCGTCGTGACGTTGGTTTCCGACCTGCCGGGGTCGTCGCGCGATCATTTCGCCGGTGTCGACAACGTTGCCGCCGGCCGGACCGCCGGCACCCTGATGGGGCGTTTCCTCGGTGGCCGAAACGGCCCGGTGGCGATCGTAGCCGGCTCGATGCTGGTGCGCGACCATCGCGACCGTCTCGAAGGCTTTGGCGCGGCCATGGCAGAAAGTGCGCCTGGCCGCCGGCTGCTGCCCGTCGTCGAAGGCCATGACGATCCGGCCGAGGTCGATCGCCTCGTCTCCAACCTTCTCGCCGATCAACCGGAGCTTGCCGGCATCTACAGTCTCGGCGCCGGCAATCGCGGCCTGATCGCGGCACTGGAAAAGGCAGGTCGCGAAAAGGCTGTCTGCGCCATCGCCCATGAACTGACGCCGCACAGCCGCGCGGCACTTCTCTCCGGCACGCTCGACGCTCTCCTCAATCAGGACGGCGGCCATGAGGTGCGCAGCGCCATCCGGGTGCTGAAGGCCCGCGCCGACGGCCTTTCGGTGATCGGGGCGCAGGAGCGCATCCGCATCGAAATTTTCCTGAAGGACAACCTGCCGGTCGATCCGGCGTAGCGCTTTGAATTTACGCAGTTCTTTCGAAGAATTGCTCAATGGAGGCAAGCATGTATCTCGGACTGGATCTCGGCACCTCGGGCGTCAAGGCAATGTTGATCGATGGCGGCCAGCGCATCGTCGGTTCGGCCTCCGGCGCGCTCGACGTCTCGCGGCCGCATCCCGGCTGGTCGGAACAGGACCCGGCTGATTGGGTGCGCGCCACCGAAGAGGCAATTGCCGGGCTGAAGGCGGCACACCCGGCGGAGCTTTCGGCGGTGCGCGGTATCGGCCTTTCCGGCCAGATGCACGGTGCGACGCTGGTTGATGCCGACGACCGGGTGCTTCGGCCCTGCATCCTCTGGAACGACACCCGCAGCTTCCGAGAGGCGGCAGCGCTCGATGCGGACCCGCAGTTCCGCGCCATCACCGGCAACATCGTCTTCCCCGGCTTCACCGCACCGAAGCTTGCCTGGGTGCGGGCCAACGAGCCCGACATCTTCGCCAAGGTGCGCTGGGTGCTGCTGCCGAAGGATTATCTGCGCCTGTGGCTGACCGGCGAGCACATGTCGGAAATGTCCGACAGCGCCGGCACTGCCTGGCTCGATACCGGCAAGCGGCAGTGGTCGGAAAGCCTGCTTGCCGCCACCGACATGGACGAAAAGCAGATGCCGAGTCTGGTCGAGGGAACCGATGCGGCCGGGAAGCTGCGTTCGGAACTGGCCGCGCGCTGGGGCATTTCCGGTGACGTCGTGGTTGCCGGCGGTGCAGGCGACAATGCGGCTTCTGCCTGTGGCATGGGCACGGTCGGCGAGGGCAATGCCTTCGTCTCGCTCGGTACCTCGGGTGTTCTCTTCGCGGCGAATGCGAGCTACTTGCCCAACCCGGAAAGCGCCGTGCATGCCTTCTGCCACGCGCTGCCGAATACCTGGCACCAGATGGGCGTGATCCTGTCTGCGACCGATGCGTTGAACTGGTACTCCGGCATCGCCGGCCGCAGTGCTGCCGACCTGAGCGCCGAACTCGGCGATCATCTGAAGGCGCCTTCGGGCGTCACTTTCCTTCCCTATCTGTCGGGCGAGCGTACGCCGCACAATGACGCGGCGATCCGTGGCGCCTTTGTCGGACTTGGCCATGAGAGCGGCCGGGTGGTGCTGACCCAGGCGGTGATGGAGGGCGTGTCCTTCGCCATTCGCGACAGCCTGGAAGCCTTGCGCGCCGCCGGCACGACGCTTTCTCGGGTGACGGCGATCGGTGGTGGTTCGCGCTCGCGCTACTGGCTCAAATCGATCGCCACGGCGCTCAACCTGCCGGTCGATCTGCCCGCTGACGGCGATTTCGGCGCTGCCTTCGGGGCGGCCCGCCTTGGCCTGATCGCCGCGACCGGTGCCGATCCCGTTGTCACCTGCTACGCCCCACAGACGGCCGAGACCATTGCGCCGGAGGCGTCGCTGGTTTCGGCCTATGAGGCGAGCTACCAGCGCTACCGCCGGCTCTATCCGGCGATCAAGGGCGCCGTGTCGTGATACGGCGCCCCCTGTCTCGATCCGCCGCCGCGTGCTCAGCCGGCCGGAACCTTGTCGAGGAAACCGGTGACCGTCTTCAGGCGACCATCTTCGATCTGGCAGACATCGGTGCCTTCGATGACAGAGGGAACGCCGTCCGGACCGAGTGCCCAGGAAAAGCGGATCGTGTCGGCGTAACCGTCGGCGGCACCCTTCAGCGTGAAGCGGAAGCCGGGGAACTGTCCGTGCACGCCGGCAATGAGCGCATCCACGCCGGCATGGCCGTCGCCCTGCATGATCGGGTCGCGATAGGCGACGTCGGCGGTGAAGGCCTTCTCGATCAGGCCGGCGCGGCTTGCGGCGTCGGTCGTGTTCCAGGCGGCGATGTAGGCTCTAGCGATAGCGTTGAAGTCGTGCATCGAAGTGTTCCTTTCGTTTGGCGTTTCGATGCTTCCGGTATCGCCGGACGAGGGAATGAAACCAATTACCTTCCACGTAATGGCCGCGCCTATCGCATGGGCGACGCCGGCCGACACCACTCTTGAAAGAGGAGCAAGACCCGTGAGCACTGGCTTTTTCGGCGATATCGCCAAGATCAAATATGAAGGACCGGATAGCGCCAACCCGCTCGCCTTCCGCCATTACAACAAGGACGAGGTCGTGCTCGGCAAGCGCATGGAAGATCACCTGCGCTTCGCGGTTGCCTACTGGCACACCTTCGTCTGGCCGGGCGGCGACCCCTTCGGCGGACAGACCTTCGAACGTCCCTGGTTCAAGGACGACATGGCTGCGGCCAAGCTGAAGGCCGACGTCGCCTTCGAATTCTTCGACCTGCTCGGCGTCCCGTTCTATTGCTTCCACGATGCCGACGTGCGCCCGGAAGGCAAAAGCTTCGTCGAGAACACGAAGAACCTCAACGAGATTGTCGACTACTTCGAAAAGAAGCAGGCCGAGACCGGCGTAAACCTGCTCTGGGGCACGGCGAACCTCTTCTCCAACCGGCGCTACATGTCGGGTGCGGCGACCAATCCAGATCCGGATGTCTTCGCGTTCGCAGCCGCGACGGTGAAAACCTGCCTTGACGCCACAAAGCGCCTCGGCGGCCAGAACTACGTGCTCTGGGGCGGTCGTGAAGGCTACGAGACGCTGCTCAACACCGACATGAAGCGCGAGCTCGACCAGCTCGGCCGTTTCGTCAACCTCGTCGTCGAGTACAAGCACAAGATCGGCTTCAAGGGCGCGATCCTGATCGAGCCGAAGCCACAGGAACCGACCAAGCACCAGTACGACTACGATGTCGCGACGGTCTACGGCTTCCTGAAGAACTACGGCCTGGAAAACGAGGTGAAGGTCAACATCGAGCAGGGCCATGCGATCCTTGCCGGCCACTCCTTCGAGCACGAACTGGCGCTTGCCAACGCGCTCGGCATCTTCGGCTCGATCGACATGAACCGCAACGACTACCAGTCCGGCTGGGATACCGACCAGTTCCCGAACAACGTGCCGGAAATGGCGCTCGCCTATTACCAGGTTCTTGCCGGCGGCGGCTTTGCGACCGGCGGCACGAACTTCGACGCCAAGCTGCGTCGCCAGTCGATCGATCCGGAGGACCTGCTGATCGGCCATATCGGCGGCATGGATTGCTGCGCGCGTGGCCTGAAGGCAGCGGCAAAAATGATCGAGGACAAGGCGCTCTCCGCACCGCTCGAAGGCCGCTATGCCGGCTGGCAGGTGCCGGAAGCCAAGAAGATGCTCGACGGCGGCTTCTCGCTGGAAGAGATCGAGGCCTGGGTGCTGAAGTCGGACCTCAACCCGCAGCCGAAGTCCGGCAAGCAGGAGCTGCTCGAAAACGTCGTCAACCGCTACGTCTGAGCGGAGATGGATATCGAAAGGGCGCCTCGAAAGCGCCCTTTCTCTTCGTCGACGCGCACGGGAGGCGATCATTGATGTCGCGGATTTCTGCAGCAAGGGCGTGCCGTGGCTGGCCCAATGCCGTGTGCAATGAAATCGATTACAAAACTTTTCGGAATCCGGTCGTGCGCTGTTGCCCCTCGCTGAAAATCTGCTAGCTTCGGCGCCTGCAACGTTTCAGATCCGGCAGTTCTGGGAGAAAACAAAGGCGTGCAATCGCCTTTCATGCCGGCTGTCAGGACAAGGCCAACACCAATTTCGGCCATTCCATCGGGAGGAAAATCAGCATGAAGACCATCAAGGGGCCAGGGCTCTTTCTTGCGCAATTCGCTGGCGATGCCGCGCCGTTCAATTCCTGGGATGCGATCACCAAATGGGCGGCCGATTGCGGCTACAAGGGTGTGCAGGTGCCGAGCTGGGACGCGCGGCTGATCGATCTGAAAAAGGCCGCGACCTCGAAAGCCTATTGCGACGAGTTCGCCGGCACGGCGCGCGACAATGGCGTCGAGGTAACCGAGCTTTCGACCCATCTGCAGGGTCAGCTCGTCGCCGTGCATCCGGCCTATGATGAAGCCTTCGAGGGGTTTGCAGCACCCGAGGTGCGCGGCAATCCCAAAGCACGCCAGGCCTGGGCGGTGGAACAGGTGAAGCTGGCGCTGACGGCCTCGAAGAACCTCGGCCTCAACGCCATGGCAAGCTTCTCCGGCGCGCTCGCCTGGCCTTTCGTCTATCCCTGGCCGCAGCGGCCGGCCGGTCTCGTCGAGACCGCCTTCGATGAACTGGCGAAGCGCTGGAAGCCGATCCTCGACCATGCCGAGGATTGTGGCGTCGACGTCTGCTACGAGATCCATCCGGGCGAGGATCTGCACGACGGCATCACCTACGAGATGTTCCTGGAGCGCACCGGCAACCATGCCCGCGCCTGCATGCTCTACGACCCTTCGCACTACGTGCTGCAGTGCCTCGACTATCTCGACAATATCGACATCTACAAGGACCGCATCCGCATGTTCCACGTCAAGGACGCGGAGTTCAACCCGACCGGGCGCCAGGGCGTCTACGGCGGCTACCAGGGTTGGGTCAACCGCGCCGGCCGCTTCCGCTCGCCCGGCGACGGCCAGGTGGATTTCGGTGCGGTGTTCTCGAAGATGGCCGCCAACGATTTCGCCGGCTGGGCGGTGGTCGAGTGGGAATGCGCGCTGAAACATCCAGAGGATGGGGCACGCGAGGGGGCCGATTTCGTCAAGCATCACATCATCCGCGTGACCGAGAAGGCGTTCGACGACTTTGCCGGGGCTGGCACGGACGAGGCGGCCAACCGGCGCATGCTGGGGATCTGAGGTAGGTAGGACTTGAGGGTGCGACTGCCCGCTCTCCTCGGGTTAACCCGAGGACTGGCCCTCTTCCCGCAGGCGGGGAGAGGGGACGTGGATTGCCTCTGACCACGGGTTATCGTGGCTGCTGTTGCTGCGCTTTCGCAAGCGGGTGCGGCATGAGCCCTTCTCCCCGCGTGCGGGGAGAAGGTGCCGGCGGGCGAATGAGGGGCATCCCTTGCGCCAGGAAACGAACAAACAACACGGAACGAACAGGGGAGAAGATCATGGCAATCGAAGGAACGAGCGAGAAGCGCGAGCGTCGCATCCGGCTCGGCATGGTGGGCGGCGGCTCCGGCGCATTCATCGGCGCGGTGCATCGCATCGCAGCCCGTATCGACGATCACTATGAGCTGGTGGCCGGCGCGCTGTCGTCGACGCCGGAAAAGGCGGAAAGCTCAGGCCGAGAGCTCGGGCTCGATCCGTCGCGGGTCTATTCCGACTTCAAGCAGATGGCGATCCGCGAGGCGAAGCTGAAGGATGGCATCGAGGCGGTGGCGATCGTCACGCCAAACCATGTGCACTACGCTGCGGCCAAGGAATTCCTGAAGCGCGGCATCCACGTGATCTGCGACAAGCCGCTGACTTCGACGCTTGGCGACGCGAAGAAGCTGAAGAAAGCGGCGGACGAGAGCGATGCGCTGTTCGTGCTGACGCACAATTACACCGGCTATCCGATGGTGCGACAGGCGCGCGAGATGGTCGCCAATGGCGAGATCGGTGCGGTGCGGCTGGTGCAGATGGAGTACCCGCAGGACTGGCTCACCGAAAACATCGAGCAGTCGGGCCAGAAGCAGGCGGCCTGGCGCACCGATCCGGCGCGCTCGGGTGCCGGCGGCTCGACGGGTGATATCGGCACGCACGCCTATAATCTCGGCGCCTTCGTCTCCGGCCTCGAACTCGAAGAACTCGCTGCCGATCTCGACAGCTTCGTTGGCGGCCGCCAACTCGACGACAATGCCCATGTGATGATGCGCTTCAAGGTGAAGGACGGCGAGCGCGCCAAGGGGCTGCTCTGGTGCAGCCAGGTGGCGCCCGGCCACGAGAACGGCCTGATGGTGCGCGTCTACGGCACCAAGGGCGGGCTTGAATGGACGCAGAAGGACCCGAACTATCTCTGGTACACGCCGTTCGGTGAGCCGAAGCGCCTGCTCACTCGCGCCGGCGCCGGGGCGGGTGCGGCCGCAAACCGCGTCAGCCGTATTCCGTCGGGCCATCCGGAAGGTTACCTGGAAGGCTTCGCCAACATCTACGCGGAGGCGGCGCGCGCCATCTTTGCCAAGCGCAAGGGCGAGAAGATCGATCCGGCCGTCACTTACCCGACCATCGACGATGGCATGAAGGGCATGGTCTTCGTCGACGCCTGCGTACAGTCATCCAAACGAAATGGGGCGTGGGTAAAGGTATAGCCGCAGGCCAATACCGGCGGAAGGGCGGGGCTTTCCCGCCCTTTTTCGCGAGTTGACATTTGCCGGCATGGATTTAGGTCGGCCCGCTACAAACCGAAAACCAAGGTCCCGCTGGCAGCGGGGCCGGAACGAGACGAGACAAAGAGATGACCGATCCCAAGATCCTGGCAGAGCGCTTCCCGGGCGATTTCGTATTCGGGGTGGCGACCGCCTCCTTCCAGATCGAAGGCGCGACCAAAGCTGACGGGCGCAAGCCGTCGATCTGGGATGCCTTTTCGAACATGCCGGGCCGTGTCTTCGGGCGTCACAACGGCGATGTCGCCTGCGATCACTACAATAGGCTCGACGAGGATCTGGACCTGATCAAAAGCCTCGGCGTCGATGCCTATCGGTTTTCCGTTGCCTGGCCGCGGATCATTCCTGAAGGCACCGGCCCGATCAACGAAAAAGGTCTCGATTTCTACGACCGCCTCGTCGACGGCCTGAAGGCGCGTAACATCAAGGCCTTCGCCACGCTTTACCATTGGGACCTGCCGCTGGCGCTGATGGGCGATGGCGGCTGGACGGCCCGCACGACGGCCTATGCCTTCCAGCGCTACGCCAAGACCGTGATCGCTCGCCTCGGCGACCGGCTCGATGCGGTCGCGACCTTCAACGAGCCCTGGTGCTCGGTGTGGCTCAGCCACCTCTATGGCATCCATGCGCCGGGCGAGCGCAACATGGACGCAGCCCTGCATGCGCTGCACTTTACCAATCTGGCGCACGGGCTCGGCGTCGACGCCATCCGCTCCGAGCGGCCGAACTTGCCTACGGGCATCGTCATCAATGCGCATTCGGTCTACCCGGGCAGCGACAGCGCGGCCGACACGAAAGCCGCCGATCGGGCCTTCGACTTCCACAATGGCGTCTTCTTCAGCCCGATCTTCAAGGGGGAGTACCCCGAAAGCTTCATGAGTGCGCTCGGCCATCGCATGCCCGCGATCGAAGACGGCGACATGGAGACGATCTCCCGGCCGCTCGACTGGTGGGGGCTCAACTACTACACGCCGATGCGGGTCAGTGCCGATCCGGCCAAGGGCGCAGAATATCCGGCAACCATCAATGCCAAGCCGGTGAGCCAGACAAAGACGGATATCGGTTGGGAGGTTTACGCTCCGGCGCTCGGCAGCCTGGTCAAGACGCTGAACGCGACCTACCAGCTGCCCGACTGCTACATCACCGAGAACGGCGCCTGCTACAACATGGGCGTCGAGAACGGCATTGTCGACGACCAGCCGCGGCTCGACTATATCGCCGACCACTTGTCGGTGACGGCGGATCTGATCGCCGAGGGTTATCCGATGCGCGGCTATTTCGCCTGGAGCCTGATGGACAATTTCGAATGGGCCGAAGGTTACAAGATGCGTTTCGGCATCGTCCATGTCGACTACGACACCCAGGTCCGCACCATCAAGAAGAGCGGTGAGTGGTACCAGGCTCTGGCCGAGCAGTTCCCGAAGGGCAACCACATCTGACGCTCAAGCGGGCGGGCTCACCCGCTCGCAACGCTTCCGTGCGGCTCGGTCAATTCACCGCCGGACCGGCAGGACTTCCAGGCTCTGCCGGTCGAGCTGGGCCAGCACTTCCTTGAAACCGTAGCGCGGCTTCCAGTCGAGCTTTTCGATCGCAGCACTCGGGTCATACACCCGGTCGATGGTCGCGGGCAGCGGCCAGTCGCGATCGGCAAAGGCCTGCGACAGTTTTGGCGCACGCTCACGCAGGAGCCCTGCGGCATCCTCCGCCAGCCGGCGGCAATCCGTTGGAAGGAACGGCGTTTCGCCCGAGATGATGTAGCGCTGAAAAGCCGGGCCGCCGTTGTCGAGTGCTGCCACATGCGCGGCAGCCACGTCGCGCGCATCGATGCCGCGGTGCAGGCGGTAGCTTGCGATACGATCGGCGACCTCCGGGAAACAGCGCGACATGCGCAGCACCCGCACATGCAAAGCACGATCCGCCGCGTTTTCGAGCAGAGCTTCGGCCGCAAGCTTGGTGTGGTGGTATATGGTGTGCGGCTTCGGCGGCGTCTCCTCGGTGATCCAGGCGCAGCCGCCTTCCGTGACCGCATGACCATAAAGTGCCGTCGTGCTGGTAAAGACGATGCGGCCGACGCCGGCGGCCTGGGCTGCGGCAATCACCAGATGGGTGCCCATTACATTGACGCGCTCGAACTCCTGGTCGGCGACGGCGTCTACATGTGGCGCGTGCAGGGCCGCCGTATGGATGACGGCGTCCGCCCCTTCCATCGCGCTCTCCAGCAGTTCGCCATCGACGAGATCGCCGACGATGGCCGTCGTGCCGAAGGGCGCGCGATCGATGCCGATGACGTCATGGTCGGCGGCGGCGAGCGCGTTGTAGATCGCTCTGCCGATGCGGCCGGAACTTCCGGTCAAGACGATGCGCATTTCTCACCTCATATTCCTGTTCCTGCCCGTTAGCATGAAATGCGGTCGGACACAGTCCGCCCGAACAAGGATTTCCAAGATGGCGATTTGCGGGATGACGGCGCGTTGCGAAGCAAAAGAGCATGGTTTTGCCGTTGCTTGGCAAATTCGGCAAAATCATGCCTGTGAAAGGGCGTGGCAATTCTCCATAAGAGCCGTAGATTATGTCGCATGCGGGCCATGCGGCAGCAAAGTTGAACTGACTGGTTGCTTGATGTTAGAGAAGTGCTCCCTGTTCCGAATGCGTTGTCGAATGTCGGCCTGACCAGACGCGCGTTCCATCCCGGCCAGGCCCGGGATCATGAGTTTTGAACATCCGAGAGCACTTATGTACCCGCACATTCCGACTGCGCCTCATTCGGGGAATTCCGAACGATGAGCGTTTCCGCCCAAAACGCCGCGCCATCGGCTGACGCGGCCGTCGTCTTCGACGGCGTTTCCAAGCATTTCCCCGCGTCCGGCACCAGCGGCGCCTTCACTGCGCTCGACAAGGTCTCGCTGACTGTCGACCGTGGTTCGATCACCGGCATCATCGGCCGCTCTGGCGCTGGCAAGTCGACGCTGATCCGACTGGTCAACGGGCTCGAAAAGCCGACGGGCGGCAAGGTGCTGGTTGACGGCGTCGATGTCGGCGGGCTCGACGAGGCGGCGCTGCGCAGCCTTCGCCGCTCCGTCGGCATGATCTTCCAGCACTTCAACCTGCTGTCCTCGCGCACCGTGTTCGGAAACGTCGCGCTGCCGCTCGAAATATCCGGCATGGACAAGCGCGCGATCGAACAGCGCGTTCGGCCGCTGCTCGATCTCGTCGGTCTCGCCGATAAGCACGGGCGCTATCCGGCCGAACTTTCGGGCGGCCAGAAGCAGCGCATCGGCATCGCCCGCGCGCTTGCGACCGAGCCGAAGCTCCTTCTCTCCGACGAGGCGACCTCGGCGCTCGATCCGGAAACGACCCAGTCGATCCTGGAGCTTTTGAAGCGCATCAATGCCGATCTCGGCCTGACGGTGCTGCTCATCACCCACGAGATGGAAGTGGTGAAGGCGGTGACCTCAGACGTCGCCGTCATCGATCATGGCCGCATCGTCGAGCGTGGCCACACCTTCGACGTCTTCACCCATCCGAAGCACGAGACGACGCGGGCGCTGCTCTCGGGGCTGCCGGGTTCGAAGCTTCCAGACGCGGTCGCCCGCGCCCTGAAGCCTGCACCCGCGGCCGGCGATCGCGCCGTCGTGCGGCTCACCTTCTTCGGGGCTGCGGCCGAGAAGCCGCTGATCTCGCAGCTGATCAAGTCTGTCGGCGCCGAGGTCAACATCATCGCCGGCACGATCGACGAGATCGGCGGCGCGCCCTATGGCTCGCTGGTCGTCGCCTATGGCGCGGATGCCGAGACGTCCGGCCGCGCCGAACGCTTCTTTGTCGAAAACGGTCTGGTCACGGAGGTGCTCGGTTATGTCGCCTGATATTCTCCTGCGCATCGGCGGGGCCACCGTCGACACGATTTACATGGTCGCCATCGCCGGCCTGATCGGCTCGCTGATCGGCGGGCCAATCGGAATCTTCCTCGCCACCAGCGGCAAGGGTGAACTCTTCCCGGCGCCGACGCTCAACCGCATCATCGGGCTGATCGTCAACGCCACGCGCTCGACGCCGTTCATCATCCTCGTCGTCGCCATCATTCCGTTTACCCGACTGCTCACCGGCACCTCCATCGGTACGAAGGCTGCGATTGTGCCCTTGACGATTGCCACCATTCCCTTTGTCGCGCGGCTGGTGGAAGCGGCGATCCGCGAAATCGACAAGGGGCTGATCGAGGCGGCGCGCGCCATGGGCGCGACCCCGATGCAGATCGTCTTCAAGGTGCTGCTCGCCGAAGCGCGGCCCGCGCTGACCCTGGCGCTCACCATGACCGCCGTCAGCCTCATCGGCTATTCGGCGATGGTCGGTGCCGTCGGCGGCGGCGGGCTCGGCGACCTTGGCATCCGCTACGGCTACCAGCGCTTCATGCCCGACGTGATGCTCGTCGTCGTCATCGTGCTGATCGTGCTGGTGCAGCTCGTCCAGAGCGCCGGCGACGGGCTGGCGCGGCGCTTCGACAAGAAAAACCGCAAGACCTGATTTCCTCCCAAGACTGAACGTGAACAAGGAGACGACCATGAAGAAGCTTATCATCGCGGCAGCGATTGCCGCTCTTTCCGCCGGCACGGCACTCGCCGAAACCATCAAGGTCGGCGTCACGCCGGGCGAACACGCCCAGATCATGGAGAAGGTGAAGGAAATCGCAGCTCCCAAGGGCCTCGATATCGAGATCCTCGAATTCTCCGACTACGTCGTCCCGAACCAGGCTCTGGCTGACGGCGACCTCAACGCCAACTCGTTCCAGCACCAGCCCTATCTCGACAACCAGATCGCCGATCGTGGTTTCGACATCGTCAGCGTCGGCACCACCATCACCACCCCGATGGGCGTCTATTCGCAGAAGGTGAAGAGCCTCGACGAGCTCAAGGACGGCGCCACGATCGCCATTCCGAACGACCCGACGAACGGCGGCCGCGCGCTGCTGGTTCTGGCGTCGAAGGGCCTGATCAAGGTCAAGGAAGAGGTCGGCCTCAAGGTCACGCCGGCCGACATCACCGAGAACCCGAAGAACATCACGTTTGCCGAGCTTGACGCTGCCCAGTTGCCGCGCTCGCTGCAGGACGTCGATGCCGCCGTCATCAACACCAACTACGCGATGGAAGCCGGCCTGCACCCGAAAAAGGACGCGATCGCGATCGAAGGCGAGAAGTCGCCCTACGCCAACGTGATTGCCGTGCGCAAGGCCGACAAGGATGCTCCGTGGGTGAAGACCCTGGTCGAATCCTACCACGACGAAAAGGTGAAGGCCTTCATCAACGACACCTTCAAGGGCGCGCTGATCCCGAGCTGGTAAGCGTCTCTGGTAAAGAGAAACATGGACCGCGCGCTGCAACTTACGGCGCGCGGTTTTTCTTTGACCGCATGGCTTGCTTGGCTATCCTCCTGGCACTTCGAGGAGGACGAACCATGAGCGTCTTGAAAGGCGGATGTCTCTGCGGTGCAATCCGGTATGAGCTGAATCGTGAGCCGCTCTTTTCCGGTTTCTGCCATTGCCGCGATTGCCAGCGCACGACAGGCACCGGTCATTGCTGTTACATGATCTTCGAGCGGGCCGATGTGAAGATGTCGGGAAACGGCCGCGGTTACGAGACGCGCGCTGAAAACGGCAATCCTTCGATCCGCTATTTTTGCGAAACCTGCGGCAGCCAGGTTTATGGCTCCGGCCCGCCGGACGATCCGCGTGTGTCGATCTATGCCGGCACGCTCGACGACCCGTCGGTATTTCGACCGACAGACGCCATTTTCACCCGCAGCCGCCATGAATGGGACCGCAGTGCATTGGCACTTGAGGAATGCGAGGCGTTGCCGGGCTGACTGCGTTCGCGAGTGAAACCGCCGCTCACCCCAACCCTCTCCCCGCAAGCGGGGCGAGGGGACGTGCCACGCTGGGGCGCCGCGAAACGCAGCTCTCGGTACCCGGGGAACTGCGTGCAAGTCGCAGCCGTAAGCTGGAGTTAGCGTTGTCGGCTGGGGCGGTGCCACAAGTCCCTTCGCCCCGCTGCGGGGAGAAGGTGCCGGCAGGCGGATGAGGGGTGCTTCCCGCTCGCACGAGCGACGGGCGGATGCCCAAGCGTATGTCAGCTACCGAGGTGGCGCTCGCCGCGCTTCTTGGCAAGTTCGATCTGCCGCTGGCGCTGGCGGTAGCGTTCGCGGTCCTCGTCGGTGCGGACCTCGTGGCAATGGATGCAGGAGACGCCGTCCTCGTGGTGCGGTGAAGCGAGGTCCGCCTTGGTCAGCGGCTGGCGGCAGGCGTGGCAGAGCGTGTGCTCGCCTTCCTCGAGGCCATGGGTGACGGAGACGCGATCGTCGAAGACGAAGCAGGCGCCTTCCCAGAGGCTTTCTTCCTGGGGCACTTCCTCGAGATATTTCAGGATGCCGCCCTTGAGGTGGTACACCTCATCAAAGCCCTGCTCTTTCATGAAGGCGGTCGCCTTCTCGCAGCGGATGCCACCGGTGCAGTACATGGCGATCTTCGGCTTGTTGTGCAGGCCGGTGTTGTTGCGCACCCAATCGGGAAATTCGCGGAAAGTTTTGGTGTTCGGATCGACCGCACCCTTGAAGATGCCGATGGCGGTTTCGTAGTCGTTGCGCGTATCGATGACGATCGTCTCGGGATCGGAGATCAGTGCATTCCAATCCTTCGGATCGACATAGGTGCCGACGATCTTGTTGGGGTCGATATCCTCGACGCCCATGGTGACGATTTCCTTCTTCAACCGCACCTTCATGCGCAGGAACGGCATGGACGATGCACGGCTTTCCTTGTGCTCCAGTGCGCCGAATTCGGGCTGCACGCGCAGGAAGGAAAGCACCGCGGCGATGCCGGCATCCGTGCCGGCGATCGTGCCGTTGATGCCTTCATGCGCCAGAAGCAGCGTTCCCTTGACGCCGTTTTCGTCGCAGACGGCCTGCAGCGGTTCGCGAAAATCGGCGAAACGCGGGAAGCGTGCGAAATGATAGAGCGCGGCCACCAGAAACTGGCCATGCGTCTCACCATGGGGCTCAGGGCGCGGGGTCGTGAAAATGTCGGTCATGGCCGGTGCAAATACAGCTTTCGCGCCGCAAGCGCAATCGCGGCGGGGCCCAGGGGCACTCTGTCGCGGCGCGGACAGTCGGTCCGCCCGCCGAAATTTCGCCGAAACATCAGCGCGCGGCGTCGAGCCAGAGCAACCGGATCGTTCGGCTTTCGTCGTCCGGTTCCTCCTGGAAGACCTCGGCGGCGAGATCAAGAGCGTGCTTGCGCAAGCTTCCCTGTCGGTCGATGACGGCCGCGATGAGGTGGGCCTGATCCTGACTGTTACCGGCAAGCCCCGGATCCTCGTTGATCAACTGGGTCATGACCGCGAGATCGTTGAGGTGCCCGAGCGTGTCGACCAGCGCTTTAGCCTCGGCGCGCTTGGCCTGCAGGGCGGAAGGCCAGACCGCGTGCATCAGGCCGAGATGCATGCGGTAGTCCTGCGCCCGCTTTCGCAGCTCGTGGAACGCCGGGGCTTCCGAAGTCTCGCTGCATGCCTGCCTGGCGCGCTTGGCCCGCCTCAGAGTGCGCCGCCATCCCTTCGTCAGCCGGTCTGCGGTCTTGCGGCGTCGATCGTCGAATGTCACTTGGCTGAGGGCCTGCAGTGCCTGCTCGCAGCGCACGATGGTGGCTGCCACGCGGTCCTCGATATCGGTCGCGCTTGCCGTGATGCGGTCCCGGCGTGTCGTCAGCCGCTCGCAGACATGGTCGAGCGCCCGTTCTTCCTCCTCGTTGCACGCGGCTGCCTTGAGGTAATGGGCGTTCTCGACCAGTGCGGCCGCGTCCCGAACGGTTGAGAGGTTGCGGGCCATGTCGCGGATGCGCGCATTCTCATGCTTCTGAAAAAGCGGCACGTCCGCTGCGACGAGACGGTACAGCGAGCGCAGGCGCTTGAAATTCTTGCGGGCGTCATGGATCGCCTCGTGCACCCCGTCAGGCCGATCCTCGAGCTTCATCACCGCCTGTGTGAGCTGTTCGGCGGCGATCGTGCGGAAGTCTTCGGAAAAAGGCCGTCCAGGTTCGAAGGCGTAAGTCATGGTTGCGGTTCCGTCAGTCCTTCTGTGGCGAGGGACTGGTTGGAGTAGCGGCGATCGCCCGTGATTTCCTGCCCGACCCAATCGGGCAGCGCCGGCATGTCGGTTTCGCGCTTCATCTCGACTTCCGCAACGACGAGGCCTTTGAGCGCGCCTCCATAGACGTCGACTTCCCAGGTGAACCCCTTGTGCGGCACCCGGTAGCGCCTCTTCTCGATGACGATCCCGACCGCCTGGGTCAGCATCTCGCGGGCATCGTCCATCGGCAGGTCGTACTCGTATTCGTTTCTGACCAGTGCCGACTTGCCGATCTTGATGGTCAGCCGCGCCCATTTGTCGCCGTGGATGCGCACGCGCAGCGAGCGGTCGTCCATGGTCACGACATAGGCCTGCCTGAGGTCAATGCCCTTGTCCGCACGCTCTCGCCACCCATCGGAAGCGACCAGAAACTTGCGCTCTATTTCCTTCGCCATGGAAAATCCGCCATTTCGAGGGCCCGCGGCCTTCAACCTATCGCTTTCACGCAAAGGCTCAAGTCATCTCTTTGTCGCAAGTTGCATATTACCGTTGCCTTACATGCGAAAGCCGCGCTCCCGCCGCCTTGGGTCTCGACAACCGGTGGCAGGGGGAGTATGCGGAGGGCATATTCAATCGTTTTAAAAAGGACGATCGGCATGAGCGCGAAATCCGACAGGCTTCTTTCAACCCTCAAACTGGCGCCGGTTGTTCCGGTGCTGGTGATCGACGACGTGGCGACCGCCGTTCCCCTGGCGCGCGCGCTCGTTGCCGGCGGGTTGAAGGCGATCGAGATCACATTGCGCACGCCGGCCGCACTCGAAGCGATCCGCGCCGTTGCCAACGAAGTCGAAGGCGCTGTTGCCGGCGCCGGTACGATCCTCAACGCCGCCCAGTTCGAAGCCGCGGTCGAAGCCGGCTCGAAGTTCATCGTCAGCCCCGGCACGACGCAGGAGCTGATCGATGTGGCCAACGACCACGAGGTGCCGCTTTTGCCGGGTGCGGCGACGGCGAGCGAAGTCATGGGTCTGCGTGAAGAAGGCTACGACGTCATGAAGTTCTTCCCGGCCGAGCAGGCCGGCGGCGCCGCCTACCTCAAGTCGCTGTCCTCGCCGCTTGCCGGCACGCTCTTCTGCCCGACGGGCGGCATTTCCCTTGCCAATGCGCGCGACTATCTGACGCTGCCCAACGTCGTTTGTGTCGGCGGCTCCTGGGTTGCGCCGAAGGAACTGGTTGCCAAGGGCGACTGGGCCGGCATCACCAAGCTTGCGGCAGAAGCCTTCGTGCTCAAGGGCTGAGCGGCAAGCAACGCCTTCCGTTTTTTGAAAGGCCGGGTGGAGAGCCCGGCCTTTTTCTTTGGCTGTACGGCGTCGCTCGCCTCTGGCGCGAATTTGTATTTTCCCTGCAACGTTCCTATGTCTCAATCCATTCAGCGACGGGCGCGCGGGCGGCGCACCCTTGAGCTCGCCTTCAACCGCCCGGAACCGACAAGGAGCGAAACCCGATGTTCGACGCGAAGAAATTGCTGGATCAGTTTCTGGGATCGCAGGTGCCCGGTGCCGGCGGCACGGTGCGCGATCGCGCGACCCAGGCGACGCAGCTTGCCAAGGACAATCCACTGGCGAGCGGCGCCATTGCCGCTGTTCTGCTCGGCACCAAGTCGGGTCGCCAGCTGGCCGGCAACGCCGCCGTGCTTGGCGGTCTCGCGGCGATCGCCGGTCTCGGCTACCAAGCCTACAAGAATTATCAGGCCGGCAATACGCCGGGCGGTGCAACGGTTGCCAAGGGCGAGCCGGAACTTCTGCCGCCGCCGGCCGATTCCGGCTTCGCCTCTGCTCCCGAAGCCGTCAGCCATGATTTTGCGCTGACCCTCGTGCGCGCAATGATCGCCGCTTCGCGTGCCGACGGCCATATCGACGAGGCCGAGCGCCAGCACATCATGGACAAGCTATCGGTCTCGGGCCTTTCGGCCGATGCCGCGGCGTTCCTCGAAGGCGAGCTTGCCAACCCGGTCGATATCGACGCGATCGTCGGCGCGGCAAAGACCGAAGAGGAGCGCGTAGAGATCTACACCGCGTCGCGCCTGACGATCGAGCCGGAAACCCGTGCGGAGCGCGGCTATCTCGACCTGCTCGCCGGACGCCTCGGACTTCCCAACGCGCTGGTTGATCACATCGAGGCGACGGTCTCGGCCGCCAAGGTGCCGGCCACCGCGTAGGATACCGTTCGGGGGGCATGGTTTCATCACCGGTTCGAACAGGGTTCATCACCAGTTTGAATTTGTGTCGGCCGCCACTCTGGCCTATGCCGAAGGGCAGGGATGAAGGAGGAGCGGCCGATGCAGGATCTGAAGAACTGGAAAGGGTGCCCGGCGCCGAAGGGCGTCGCGCTCGAAGGGCGTTTCGTCAAGCTCGAGGCCTATGAGCGCGACCGGCATCTGCAGGACCTCTGGGACGGCCTCGGCGGTATGGCGATCAACCCGCTGCTCAAATACTTCACGCAGCCGGATTTTAGGGATATCGACGCTTTCGATGCCTGGCTGACGGCGGCGCAGGAGAAATCCGGCTGGGTTACAGAGGTCTTCCGCGACAAGGCGACCGGCATTGTCGTCGGCATGGCCAATTACATGCGTGCCGATCCCGCCAACGGCGTCGTCGAAGTCGGCTCCGTGGCACACGGCGCCGCCATGGCCCGCTCGCCGCTCTCGACCGAAGTGCATTACCTGATGGCGAAGCACGCCTTCGAGGATCTCGGCTATCGCCGCTACGAGTGGAAATGCCATAGCGAGAACATGGCGAGCCGCAAGACCGCCGCCCGGCTCGGTTTTACCTTCGAGGGCATCTTCCGCCAGCACATGATATCCAAGGGCGGCAACCGTGACACGGCCTGGTTTTCGATGATCGACAGCGAATGGCCGCTGCTCAATGCCGCATTCGAAACCTGGCTTGCAGCTGATAATTTCGATGAAGACGGTCGCCAGAAGCGGCGGCTTGAAGATATACGTTCGGATCTGGAGCGGCAGGCGTCGAAATAGGCGCAGGCTGCTTAAGCCGCAGCAGACAACAACAGGAAAGTCATGCAGAACAAGGAAAAGTCACCGGCGATCGCCGCTGCGATCATTCTCGTCGTCGCCGGTCTCGGCTTCTTCGTTCTGCCGTCGATCATGCTCAAGCTCGGCGATATCTCGCCCTGGCTGGCCGCCGCCTTCGGCGTGATCTTCGTGCTCGGCTTCTTCCTGCTCTTCTGGCTGCGCGCCCGCTACCAGCGCAAGCGCGGGCTCTGACGGCCCGATCAGGCCGCGTGCGTCAGCTCTGCAGAGCCGCGCCGAGCAGCGCCAATCCCAGCAACAGAACCAGGGCAGCGCCGGCGATCTCGATGCCGTTCGAGATCCGGGCAGCCGCCGCGCCGTTTGCCGCATAGCGCAGCGCAACGCCCTTGGCGGTGACGGCCATGGTCGCAAGGATTGAGACGGTGATCGCCGTACCGATCGACATGGCGAAGACCGAAAGCACGCCGCCGAGGTAAAGCCCGTTCAGGAGTGCGAAGGACAGCACGATGAGTGCGCCGGAGCACGGGCGCAGGCCGACGGCGATGACCGCTGACCAAGCTTCGCGGAGCGCAAAACGATCCCCTTTCAGCATCGACGGGTCGGGCGCATGCGCATGGCCACAGCTTGAGCAGACTTCGCCCGGGCCATGGCTGTGCCCGTGGTGATCATGATGGTGGCTATGATGATGATCGTGATGGTGATCGTCCGCGAGCTGGACGTGCCCGCCGCCGGCAACGGAAGCCAAGGCAACCGGACGCAGCATCGACCGTAGCTTGCGCAGGAGAAGCCAGCCGCCGAAGGCGGCGATCAGCGCGTAACTTGCGATCTCCAGCCAGCGCGTTGCGCTGGTCATGCTGATCGAGGTACCGCGCAGGATGAGGTAAACGGCGCCGATCAGGAGGATCGCAACCACGCCCTGCAGCAGCGAGGACAGGAAGGAGAGCAGCACGCCGCGCTTCAGTTCCGTCTCGTTGGCGATCATGTAGGACGAGATCACCGCCTTGCCGTGGCCGGGGCCGGCGGCGTGCAGCACGCCATAGGTGAAGGACAGGCCGACCAGCGACCAGAGCTGCCAGGGGTTCTCACGCATCCCCTTCAGCGCATTGGTCATCAGCCGGTAGAAGCCCTGCTGCTCCATGTTGATCCAGGCGAAGAAGCCGCCGAGAAAACCGGTCGTCTTGAACGCGGGCTCGGCCGTGCCGATGCCGAGGGGCGACTGCGCCGCGGCGATCGTTGCAGAAAGCGCCGTGACGACGAGCGCGGCCGTGACCAGACGCGCGATCCCGCGGGTGTTCAGCATGTGATCTCGATCCTGGTTGCAAAGAGCTTCGACATGTCGGTGCCCGTCGGGTCGCTCCAGAAGGCGTCGGTCAAGGTGTCCTTGTTCTCGGCGAGAACTTCGTCGGGATCAGGGCGGACGACCTTGTGCTCACAGGCATTGATCTTGTCGCCGACGACCGTCAGGTCATCGTCGGTGGCGAAGTCCATGGCCGTATACATCGTTGGATCGTAGACGCCGAAGGAGAGCTTGCCCTTGAGCGGCATCGGCTCGGCCGGCTTGACCGCGAACATCATCAGCAATTGCCCGTCCTTGTAGTCGACGGTGATGTGATCCGGCTTGTTGACCTTGATGGTTTTGCCGTTGTCGAGGATCGTCGTGTAATAATTGTACTCGGACAGGGACTCCATCACCGTCTGCCCGACTTCGGCCAATTCATCCGGATCGAGCGTCGCGTTCGAGTTCTTGTCGAAATCGAGCACCACGCTGGAGGAGAACAGTTCGTCGAAGCGCCAGACGTTCCTGAGTTCGCTGATCTCGTCCTTGTCGTCGGAGACGACCTCGAGGCGCGCTTCCGCAAAGATGTGCGGGTGGGCAAAGGCCAGCGACGGGGCAGCCAGGGTGGCAAGGCCGGCCATGACGAGGCGTTTGGTTCTCATGTGGCGGCAATCCTTTCGGCTGGAGCGATCGCTCCGCGATTCGTTTCCGGGAATGTACCGGAAATGGGACGGAATTGGGACTTTGAGGTGCCGGCGCCCGATCACCGGGGCTTGCGAAACCAGGCGTGCAGGAAGTCGACGAGGGTTCTGACCTTGGCCGGGAGGTAGCGGCGATGCGGATAGATCGCATAGATGCCGCGGTCGCGGGGGAGGAAATCGTCGAACAGCGTGACGAGTTCGCCGGAAGCGATTTTCGGGCGGGCGATGAAATCCGGGATGATCGATACGCCGAGGCCGGAGACGGTGGCTCTGAGGGCTGCAAGCGGGCTGTTGACCTCGATCGGGCCGCTGACGGGCACGGTGAAGGCCGAACCATCGGGCTCGACGAAGCGCCAGTTGGAGTAGGAGCGGCCATTGGTATCGAGAATGCAGGGCAGCTTGGAGAGGTCCGTCGGGTGAGCGATGGGGCCAGATTTTTCCAGGAATTCCGGGGCAGCGCAGATCAGCACCTGGAAATCGTCGAGCTTGCGGGCGATCAGCGTCGAATCTTCGAGCCGGGTGATGCGGATGGCGACGTCGAAGCCTTCCTCGACCAGATCGACGAAACGGTCGTCGGAGATGATTTCGAGCGAGAGTTCGGGATGCTGCTTGCCGAAATCGACCAGGGACTGGCCGATGTCGGCATCGACGAAGGTGCGCGGCGCGGTGATGCGTAGCCGTCCCTTCAGGTCGGAATTGTTGGCGCGCACGAGATCAGCAAGATTGTCGATCTCCTTCAGGATTTCCGACGCGGTGCGATAGTAGGTGTGGCCAGCCTCGGTCAGCGAGAACTGCCGTGTCGTGCGGTTGAGGAGCAGCGCACCGAGTTCATCCTCGAGCTCGCGCACATATTTCGAAAGCAGCGCCTTCGACTTGCCGACACGCCTTGCGGCGGCCGAGAACCCCTCGGCGTCCACGACATCGATAAAGGCGCGGATGCGGGTGAGTGTGTCCATGGCGATCTTTCTTTCGTGCTCTCAATCGTGCTTCGCCGATTCGCCGGCGAAGGCCTCTTTCCGCGTCGATAATGCAGACGGCAGATTGTCCGTCGCTTGCGTCATTGCGCCGGGTTCTGCCTTCAGTGCCTGTTCTTATAAATAATACTCTTCTTTCAATGCTTTAGCGTTGTGGACGATCTGGCGCCAAGCGTTCAAAATTTGTGAACATCGACAGTTTTGCCCGGCTGGAAAAAAATTCAACCGCGGTTGTGAAAAAACTCTTGATTACGACGGGCTTTTTTCTTACCTACGCCCTTGCCCAAAGTCGCACGTGCCTGTGGGTGTCCGCCGACCCTCGATTAGGTGAGGGTATCGGTAAGGTACCTGGAACTAACCCCTCCAGTCGCTATTCCGGCCAACCGGGAAATGCGAGGACATCTTGAAGCAACGACGGTGCGGGCCTTTCTGGTGTCTGCCGGCTTTCCAACAGCCGGGGTTACTGAAGAGGCACACCTTCATTGCCGGAAGTGCGGTTGGGTTATTCCCTCCAATCCATGGCAGACAAAGCCGAATTGAAGCCTAGGCGGGCTTTGATTCACCGTTCGCGCATCGAGCGCATGCATGGTTCCGGGGTCTCCACCGGCTGGTTCCAGAGCATGTGCGCGTATGCCCTTTGTCCTCCGCGAAAGCGGGGCATCTTGGATCAGGGGAATATGGCCATGACCACGGCTCGCATCATCGACTTCATCAACACCCGACGACCGGAAGGCCCGTGCCTTGTTGTCGACCTCGACGTCGTGCGCAACAATTTCAAGGCTTTCCGCCATGCAATGCCGGACAGCTCGATCTATTATGCGGTCAAGGCAAACCCGGCGCCGGAAATCCTGCGCCTGCTCGCCGGTATGGGCTCCTCCTTCGATTGCGCGTCCGTCGCCGAAATCGAAATGGCGCTCGACGCCGGTGCGACCGCGAGCCGCGTCTCCTATGGCAACACCATCAAGAAGGAGCGCGACATTGCCCGCGCCCACGCGCTTGGGGTCAACCTGTTCGCGGTCGACAGCCACGAGGAAGTGGAGAAGGTTGCCCGCGCAGCCCCCGGCGCTCGCGTGTTCTGCCGCGTCCTGACCGATGGTGAAGGCGCCGAATGGCCGCTGTCGCGCAAGTTCGGCTGCGTCCCGCAGATGGCCGTCGACGTGCTCGTCTACGCCCACCAGCATGGCCTCGTTTCCTACGGCGTCTCGTTCCATGTCGGTTCGCAGATGACGAAGCTGGATGCCTGGGATCAGGCCCTTGCCGATGCCAAGCGCGTCTTCGTGCAACTGGCCAAGCAGGGCATCGAGCTCAAGATGGTCAACATGGGCGGTGGCTTCCCGACGAAGTACCTGAAGGACGTGCCGACGGCGGAAGCCTATGGCCAGGCGATCTTCGGCGCGCTGAAGAAGCACTTCGGCAACCACATCCCGGAAACGATCATCGAGCCCGGTCGCGGCATGGTCGGCAACGCCGGCGTGATCAAGGCGGAAGTCGTTCTCGTCTCGAAGAAGTCGGACAACGACGCCCATCGCTGGGTGTTCCTCGACATCGGCAAGTTCGGCGGACTCGCCGAAACCATGGACGAAGCGATCCGCTACCCGATCCGTACGGCGCGCGATGGCGACGAAATGGAGCCTTGCGTGCTCGCCGGCCCGACCTGCGATTCGGCCGACGTGCTCTATGAGAAGAACATGTATCCGCTGCCGATAACCCTTTCGATCGGCGACGAGGTTCTGATCGAAGGTACCGGCGCCTATACGACGACCTACTCGGCCGTCGCCTTCAACGGCTTCGAGCCGCTGAAGGCCTATGTGATCTGATCCGGCCTGCTCCCGTCCTCGGGCGGGAGCGCCACTTCACAATTTTCGTTCGGTCCGCCTGAAGCGGTTTTGATGACGGGAGGCCCCGATGGCCGCTGTTGTTGACGCCCTGCGCGCGTTTTTCGCGCCCACTACATTTGTAATCGATGCCGAGAATCCGGGCGACGTCGTCGCGCGCGAGAACTTGCTCGACCGTGCCATGGGGCCGGAGCGCCGCCGCAAGTCGTCGGAGAAGCTGCGTAGCGGCCGGCTGCCGGCCGAAGGCCTTGCCTTCGTCGCCCGCGATGTCGATGGTCACGTGATCGGCACGGTCCGGCTCTGGAACGTCGAGGCCGGCGTCAGCCGTGACGGCCATGCCGTGCCGGCGCTGCTGCTCGGTCCGCTCGCAGTCGACCCCGCCCATGAGGGCAAGGGCATCGGCGGCATGCTGATGCGGGCCGCGATCGAAGAGGCCAAGAACCGCGGCCATGGCGCGATCCTGCTCGTCGGTGATGCTGCCTATTACGAGCGCTTCGGCTTCTTTGCCAGCCGCACCCAGCATCTGGTGATGCCAGGGCCGTTCGAACGCGACCGGTTCCTGGCGCTCGAGCTTCGGGACAACTGGCTCGAGGGCACTGCCGGCCTGATCGTTGCCAGCGGCCGCAAGCTCGCCATGCCGCCGGTTCGCCGCGCCGCCTGAGATCTCTTTCCGCCGCCAACCCTGCGGTGGCGGATTTTTCGCTGCTCCCTCGCTGGTCCGATCTGATCGGCGAGGGGGCAGACGCATGACATGCCGGGCGCTCCCTGCTGATGGGTTTGTGATCTTCCTTGACAATGCGGCACCGCTGACCTGTCCTTGCGGCAAGGCCTCGTTGCAGGCGGATGGAAGTCTCGCGCATGGATCCGTTCATTTTCGGGGCAGCGACCCTGCTGCCCTTTCTACTGACATCCTTCATCATCGAACTGACGCCGGGACCGAACATGGCCTACCTCGCCATGGTCGCGGCCTCGGAGGGGCGCAGGCCCGGCATGGCGACCGTCGCCGGCGTGGCGCTCGGCCTGGCGATCGTCGGCTTTGCCGCATCCTTCGGGGTCGCCGAGTTCGTCGGCCAGTCGGACATGCTCTATGGGGCGCTTCGCTGGGCAGGCGTCGGCTTCCTGCTCTATCTCGCCTTCGAGGCCTGGAACGGTGACGGTGAGGAGGCGGGGCCGAGCGGCAAGCCCGCATCCTTCTATTTCCGGCGCGGCCTGATCACAAATCTGCTCAATCCGAAGGCGGCGCTGTTCTTCGTCACCGTGCTTCCGACCTTCGTCGACGATACACGCCCGCTCTTGCCCCAGAACCTGACGCTTGCCGCGCTCTATGTGGGGGTCGCGACCGCGGTTCATGCCGCGATCGTGCTTCTGGCCGGGGCGTTGGAGCCGGTCCTCAACTCGCCTGCACGCGAACGGTTGGTGCGGCGTGTGCTCGCGCTGATGCTTGCGGCCGTGGCGATCTGGTTCGGCTGGTCGACGCGACGCTAGGACCGATCAGGACGGGCTCTCGACCTCACGGGCGTCGTAGCAGACGAAGGCCAGCTTGTTGCCGTCGGGATCACGCACATAGGCCGCGTAGAAGCCATCGCCATATTGCGGACGGAAGCCTGGTTTTCCCTCTTCGCTGCCGCCGCGCGCCATGGCGGTCTCGAACAGCCGGTCGATGACCTCGGCGCTTTCCACCAGGAAGGCGGTCATCGCACCGTTGCCGACCGAGGCGGCTTTCCCGTCGAAGGGGTGGCAGGCAAAGAAACGCGGCGCCTTGTCATCATCCTTTCGACCCCAGGAGGAAACCTGCTCGTCGCAGTAGCAGCGCTCCTGGCCGATCAGCGCCATCACCGGATCGTAGAAGCGCTCTGCGCGCCTCAGGTCCGCCGTTCCGACCATGGTGTAGCCGATCATGCCTGTCTCCTCGCCTTGCCTGATGGGGGTGGTCCGTTTCGGTGGCAAGTCGTCTCACACCTGCTTTAGGCACGCAACAGCGGCGATCGGGATTGGAAGGAATGACCGATCGTGTCCGCGTCACCGCCCGCTTTTTCACGCGGGCTATTCGCCGTCGAGATAGGCGCGCCCGCGGCCGGATAGGCGATAGCCGACATCGAGGCTTTCGGTGAGGCCGAGCTCCTTCAATTTGCGGATGCGCGCCTTGAGCTTCAGTTTCTCCATGCCGATGGCGGCGCTCAGCTCCGCCGCGGTCGTTCCGTCACGGACGGCGATCAGCTGCAGTACCGGACGCGTCCAGCCCATCCCGGCGCTGTCGTCGAAGCGCGCGAGCTTGCGATCGATTTCTGCCCGTCCTTCACCGTCGAGGTCGGCTGCCTCCCGCAGGGCGATGCGTGGATCGTCGCCGGCCCGGTGGAAGGCGATGCGATAGCAGCGCCCTTCCGGGCGAGCGGCCAGCTCCTTCAAGAGAGCGCCGAGATCGACAAAGCCAGCTTTGCGGGCATCGCTGTCGGTAATCGCGCCTTCGTCGATCTCGTCGACGGCATCGATGGCGAGAACACCGACTGAGGTGCGCAAACTACCGCCGGCCTTGACCGTCGGCTTGGTCCAACGCCGGAAGGCCAAGGTCACGTCGCGGCTGGCGATGCCAGCGAGCACGTTTTGGCGAAACAGCATTTCAGGCGATGGCGCGGCGATAGAGGGCGAGCGAGCCGGCGAGCGCCAGCAAGGCGCCGCCGCAGAGGCGGTCGAGCCAGACGGCGCCGGAGCGCTTAAGGAAGGCTGCAGCCTTCGCGCCGAGCAGCGCATAGCCGAACATCACGTTAAAATCGACGACTGCGAAGACGAGCGCAAGCATGGCGTATTGCGACGCCTGTGGTGCCGTCGGATCGATGAACTGCGGCAGGAAGGCGGTGAAGAACAGATAACCCTTGGGATTGGTGACAGCGACCAGGAAGCTTTTGAGGAAAATCGCGGCAGAGGAAACGGGAGCCGCGCCTCCGGCTTCGTTTTCCACCTGGATCGTCCCTTTCGACCGCAGCAGCATGATGCCGAGAAAGGCCAGATAGCCCGCGCCCAGCCATTTGACGACGGTAAACCAGAATTCGGAGGCCGCCAGCAGCGCGCCGAGGCCAAGCGCGACCGCGCCTATCAGCACGAAATCGGAGAGCACGGCGCCGACCATGCCGGCGATTGCGCGCCGCACCCCGTAGCGCGATCCGTTGGTGAGTGCGAGGAGGACCGTCGGGCCCGGTGTCGCGATGCCGATGAAGGCAACCAGCGCAAATGCGAGTATCGTCATTTCGGTCATGAGTTCCTCCCTCGTCGTCTCCTTCAGTCGTCCCACAGCTTTTGCGCGTGCGCAATCGTGTTTCGCGCGGACGCAGCCGCATTTCCGGGCCTGGTTTGACAGTCGAGGCGGCATCCCCTATGGAAGCGGCAGGGTGAAGGTCCCTGCCGTCCGCGAGCGTCATGC
The DNA here is from genome assembly GCF_014851885.1 of Ensifer sp. ENS02. NCBI lineage: Bacteria > Pseudomonadati > Pseudomonadota > Alphaproteobacteria > Hyphomicrobiales > Rhizobiaceae > Ensifer > Ensifer sp. ENS02. Next base: position 104,155 of record NZ_JACVAO010000008.1, read on the forward strand.
TTTGGTGAAGTCCTTCTTTTGAGACACGGTCAGCCGAAACGGCATGCGAACCGGTGGCAATGCGGGCTCCCATCTTCAAGGAATGCATGCCGCTGCAGGAGACCTTCTCATGACGCGCGGATCAATCCCGCTTCCCTCGCTCGACGCCCTGAAAGACCAGGCCAAGCGTCTGCGCATCCGCCTCGCATCCGAAGGCGAAACCATCGGCCATTCCCGCTCGCTCGAACTGATCGCCGCCCAGTACGGCTATCGCGACTGGAACACGCTGCATGCCGCCGCCGGCAACCGGCCGCCCTTCAATCCCTGGATGCTCGGGTCCCGCGTGAAGGGGCGCTATCTCGGCCAGGCCTTCGAAGGCGAGATCCTGGGCGTCCAGGCGATCGCGGCGCAGCCGGGACGCTATCGTCTGACGATGAAATTCGACCAGCCGGTCGACGTCGTCACCTTCGAGAGCTTCTCGGCCTTCCGCCAGCGGGTTACCGCGACGGTGGACGAGAGTGGCCGTACGGTCGAAAAAACCTCCAACGGGATCCCGCAACTCGAACTTGAATGGTGAGGCGCGGCCACCGCCTGCCGAGGCCCTGCGGACATGTCCGTTTCCGGTCCGGCGCCGAAGTTCAACCCAATGTCCCCGAGGCCGGCGCCTTCCGGGGACGTTTTGGTTTCCGGGATGATGACGGGCGCGCCGTGCTGAGCGCGCGGTCCTGCCGGCCCCTTCGGACATCACGCTTCCCAAGTCAGTTGCGAATGGGATGCATTTGCACTATTGATGTTGTTGCAAATGATTTGCAGAAGCAGGTGGATCGTTGCTGGCCCCAGTCAGGCGCGGTGCGGTGCGTGTTACCCAATGAGGGAGAGGGGCGAATATGGACAAGCCGACAAGACCGGACCTGCTGCGAAGGCGCAGTCTGCTGATGGGCGGGCTGGCGGCAGCGGGTGGAACGGCGATCTGCACCAGCGCCGCCTTGGGTCAACAACAGGCGAGCCATGTCGGTCATGCCGCGCCATCGGGAGCGGCGGGACAGGAGCCGATGCCGGCCATGGGGCATGGCGCGATGATGACGGTCGGCGAGGTCGATAGCGCCGTCAACGGCTTCGACCCGACGGAGATGCTCACAGATTGGGACACGGGTACGGTTTCGACGCTGCCGGACGGACGGACGCTGCGCACCTTCGAGATGACGGCGGAGGACCGCGAGATCGAAATCGCGCCCGGCATCAAATTTCCCGCCTGGACCTATAACGGTCGGGTCCCCGGGCCGGCGCTCCGGGCGAAGGAAGGCGAGCGGCTGCGGATCGTCTTTCGCAACTATGCTTCGCATCCGCACTCGATCCATTTCCACGGTATTCACGCGGCGCGCATGGACGGCGTTCCTGGGGCCGGCATGGTCGATCCGGGTGACGAATTTATCTATGAGTTCGATGCCAAGCCCTTCGGCTGCCATCTCTACCACTGCCATGCGATGCCGTTGCGCCGGCACATCCACAAGGGCATGTACGGCGCCTTCGTGATCGATCCCGACCCGGAGCGCCGGCCGGAGCATGTGGCGGTCGCCCGCTCCCGGCTGCTCGGCACACCAGAGAACGCGGGCTGGCAGGAACTGGTGATGGTGATGAACGCCTTCGACACCAACTTCGATGCCGAGAATGAATTCTATGCGGTCAACACCGTCGCGCACGCCTTCATGAAACGGCCGATCCGGATCGTGAAGGGCAGGCCGGTGCGCATCTATCTCATCAACGTCATCGAGTTCGACCCGATCAACTCCTTCCACCTGCACGCCAATTTCTTCGACTATTACGACCAGGGCACGACGTTGACGCCGACCTTGAAAACCGTCGATCTCATCACCCAGTGCCAGGCGCAGCGCGGCATCCTCGAATTCACCTTCGCTGAGCACGAACCCGGCCTCTACATGTTCCACCCGCACCAGACCGAGTTCACTGAGCTTGGTTGGGTCGGCATGTTCGACGTGGTGGAGGCGCTCGCATGAACGAGATGCCAAGAGCTGCCATTCGCGCGGCAAAGACCAACCTGGTGTGGCTGGCGTTGCCTCTTATCGTCTTTGGCATCGCCGTTGCCTGGCTCGTATCGACCGATCCGTTGTCGGGCTTCCGCAACGGTGCGCCGCCGGTCGAAAACCTCACTTTCGAAAGAACCGTTCTCGACGATAGTGGTCTCAGTCTGCTTGTTCGCGCCGGCGGATCGGAACCGATGACGGTGGCGCAGGTCCAGGTGGACGACGCCTATTGGCAATTCGCCCAGGACCCGCCGGGGCCGATCGCACGCGGTGGGGCCGCATGGCTGAAACTGCCATTTCCCTGGATGCTCGGTGAGGCGCATGCCGTGAAGGTGGTGACCAACACCGGCGCCACCTTTGCGCATGACATTGCGGTTGCCGTGCCGACGCCCCAGGCGACGACGGGCCAATTGCGGCTGCAAGCCCTGGTCGGCATCATCGTCGGCATCGTGCCCGTGGCCGTCGGGCTGATGTTCTATCCGGTGCTGCGTGGTGTTGGGCGCGAGGGCATGGCCTTTCTGCTGTCGCTGACGATCGGCCTGCTCGGCTTCCTGCTGGTCGATGCGAGTGGCGAGGCGCTCGAGCTTGCCGGCGAAGCCGCGGCGATCTTCCAGGGGCCAGTCATGGTGGTGCTGGCGGCTTTAAGCAGTTTCCTCCTGCTGATGGCAATCGGCCGGCGAAGTGGTGCGCCGACCGGGCTGGCGCTCTCCACCTACATCGCGCTCGGCATCGGCCTGCACAATCTTGGCGAGGGGCTGGCGATCGGGGCCGCCTTTGCGGCCGGCTCGGCCGGGCTCGGCACCTTCCTCGTGCTCGGCTTTGCGCTCCACAATGTCACCGAAGGCATCGGCATCGCCGCGCCGATCCTGAAGAAGAGGCCGCCGCTCTCGGTCTTCGTCGGATTGACACTGCTGGCGGGCAGCCCGGCCGTCATCGGCATGTGGCTCGGGAGCCTTGCCGCCTCGGCGCAATGGTCCGCCTTGGCGCTGGCGATCGGGGCAGGCGCGATCCTGCAGGTGATCGTCGAAGTGGGCGCCTATCTGATGCGCCAGAGCGAGCGCCGGAGCGACGTGTTCCTGACGCCGCCGGTTCTGGCCGGCCTGGCAGCCGGTGCGGCATTCATGTATGCCACCGCGGCGCTGGTGAAGATCTGACAGGCAACAGGATGGGTCAGACGATCGTCTGGTCCATCTCCGCTGCCGGAATTTCATCGACGCGATGGATGCGCACGACGGTTGCCGGCACGCCCGCGACGGTGGTGCGCGGCGGAACGGTCTTGAGGACGACACTGCCGGCGGCGACCTTGCTATAGGCGCCGACCTCGATATTGCCGAGGATCTTGGCGCCGGCGCCGAGCATCACGCCGCGGCCGATCTTCGGGTGGCGGTCTCCGGTTTCCTTGCCGGTACCGCCGAGCGTGACATTCTGCAGGATCGAGACCTGATCTTCGATGACCGAGGTTTCTCCGATGACGATGCCGGAGCCATGGTCGAGCATGACAGCCTTGCCGATGCAGGCGGCCGGATGAATGTCAGGTCCGAAGACGAGCGAGGCGAGGTTCGAAAGCCAGCTCGCGACTTCACGTCGGCCGTCGACCCAGAGCTGGTGAGCAGCGCGGTAGGTCTGCAGTGCCTGAAAGCCCTTGAGGTTCACCAGCACATGCTTGAGGCCCGGGCAGGCCGGGTCACGCTCTTTCACCGCCTGAAGATCGGCTTCGGTCGCCAGCAGGATCTGAGGGTTTGCCTTGAAGACGTCGGTGAGCAGCTGCGCAAGCGAGCGTTCGTCGACGCGCGCGACGGCCAAGCCGGCTGCGAGCACGCCGGCCAGCAATTCGGCATCCGATCCGGCATCGATGATCGGCATCAGGGCGGGCGCCATGACCGGTTCACGTGCGGCAAGCACGCGCGCTTCCGCCCGGATCAGGCTCCAGACCGCGCCATCGGCGAGCGGTGCCGCAAGCGAGCCTTCGTACCGTAGCGTCTCAATCAATGCGGTCATGCGCCACCGTTTATCCCGCGATATCGACGACGCCGCAGTCGCCCTCGGCCGAGCCGAAGGCCAGCTGCCGGCCATCCTTGTTCCAAGCCATGGCGGTGATTGCGCCCTTGCCGGGACGGCGCAGCAGCACTTCCTTGCTGTCGGCAAAGCGTGCGCCGAGGATCATGCCGTCCTGATAGCCGATGGCGACGATATCTTCGGCCGGATGGCAGCAGACGGAGGTCACCATGATGTCGGCGCGGGTGCCGAGTTCGAGCGGCGCCTTGCCCATCGGGCCGTCCTTGCCCTGGAAGGGCCATACGATGGCAGCTGGCGCGCCCGAGGATGCGAGCCACTTGCCCTTGGCCGACCAGGAAAAGGACTTCACCTTGGCCGGATAGCCGGTCATGCGCATGTGGCGCGCTTCGGCGCCGGGCTTGGCGTCGAGCTTCCAGCCGTGCAGCGCGTTTTCCTGCATCGTGGTGACGAGGAAGCGGCCGTCGGGCGAGAAGGTGACGCCGGTGTGGGCGCCCTTCCATTCGAGGTCGATCGGCTGGCCCGATGTGCCGACCCAATGCAACGACACGCCGTTGTAGCGCGCTGCGGCGACGCGAAGGCCTTTCGGCGCGAAGGCGAGGCCTTCGACGGTGCGTTGCTCGGCGAATTCCTTCGTCGTGCCGTCGGCAAGCTTCACGTGCGTGGTCTTGCCATAGGCATAGCCAACGGCACCTTGCGGGCCGGCGGCAACCTGGGCGATCCACTTGCGCGGCGCTTCGGCGACCAGCGCCGTGGTACCGTCGGCGGCCGTGCGCATGACCTTGCCATCTTCGCCGCCCGTCAGCAGCGTATCGTTGGCTTCGTCGACCACGAGCGAGAGCAGGCCCTCGTGGACCTCCGTCGTCTTGTGGCCGAGGTCGAGGCGGTGGATGGCGCCGGTGGCTTCCGCGAAGAAGGGGACGCCTTTGAGAAAGGCCACGCCGACGACGTGACCTTCGAGATCGAGGGGAGCGACAGTCGGCATCAGTTCGGCTGCGCCTCGCAGGCCTTGAAGGTGCGCTCGAGCTTTTCGCGGTCGAGGTCACGGCCGATGAAGACGAGGCGGCTTTCGCGCTTTTCGCCTTCCTTCCACGCACGCTGGTGATCGCCCTCGATGATCATGTGCACGCCCTGAACGACGTAACGCTCGGCGTCGCCAGCAAAGGCGATGATGCCCTTCAGGCGCAGGATGTTCGGGCCGTCCGTCTGGGTGATCTTCTGGATCCAGGGGAAGAAGCGATCCGGGTTCATCTCGCCGCCGCGCAGCGAGATCGACTGCACCGTCACGTCGTGGATCGGCGAGGGGGCATCGTGGTGGTGATGATGGTCGTGATCGTGGTCATGATCATGATGGTGATCATGGTGGTGATGGTGATGATCGTGGCCGCAATCCGGACCGCAGGTGTGATCGTGTTCGTGATCGTCCTGGTCGAGGAAGTGCGGATCGTTTTCCAGCGCCTTTTCGAGATTGAAGGCGCCCTGGTCGAGGACCTTGGCGAGATCGATCTCGGAGCGCTGGGTGCGATAGATGCGGGCCGACGGATTGATGACGCGCACGGTCGCCTCGATGCGCTCCAGTTCCTCGGGCGTGACGAGGTCGGTCTTGTTGAGCAGAACGACATCGGCGAAGGCGATCTGGTCTTCGGCCTCGCGGCTGTCCTTCAGCCGGAGCGGCAGGTGCTTGGCGTCGACCAGCGCGACGACGGCGTCAAGCTCGGTCTTGGCGCGCACGTCGTCGTCCATGAAGAAGGTCTGGGCGACCGGGACCGGGTCGGCAAGGCCCGTGGTCTCGACGATGATCGCATCGAAGCGGCCGGGGCGGCGCATCAGGCCTTCCACCACGCGGATCAGGTCGCCGCGCACGGTGCAGCAGACGCAGCCGTTGTTCATCTCGTAGATTTCCTCGTCGGATTCCACGATCAGGTCGTTGTCGATGCCGATCTCGCCGAACTCGTTGACGATGACCGCGTATTTGCGGCCATGGTTCTCGCTGAGGATGCGGTTTAAGAGCGTCGTCTTGCCGGCGCCGAGATAGCCGGTGAGCACGGTGACGGGGATCGGCTTCTGCGGGGATGTTTCGGTCATGGGAACCTCTGGGATTTCCGGATGCGGGAGCAGGCATCCTAGTCGCGTCTCATATAGGAGATGCGGCGGCGATGCGCAAATGGCGCAGGCGATTTTGCCGGTCGGGCGGCGTTGATCGCTGCGATCCCGATAACCCTCCTTTCATCAAGATCGGCGAGAGTGCGCGGCACATCGAAGGGGTGCGCACGTGAAGACGATTTCCATCAACGGCCGGTTCCTGACCCAGCCGCTTACGGGCGTGCAGCGCTTCGCCCGCGAGATGACCCGGGCGCTCGATCAGCGCATCGCTTCGGGTGCGGTGCCGCATGCGCTGAAGGGCGTGCGCTGGCGGCTCCTTGCTCCCGGCAAGGCTGTCGACGATCTCGGCCTCAAGGCGATTTCGGTGGAGCGCTTCGGCTCCGGCCCGGGCCATCTGTGGGAGCAGGGGCCACTCTTCTGGCGGTCACGCCGCGACACGCTCATCGGCTTCGGCGGCAGCGGTCCGGTGCTGCATGGCGACCAGGCGGTAGTGATCCACGATGTCACGCTCTTTCGCCATCCCGCCTCGTTCGGGCGCGGATACCGGCTGTTCCACGGAACGCTCGGCTATCTTCTCACGCGGAGGGCCAAGATCGGCACGGTCTCGAACTTCTCGCGCAAGGAACTAGCCGACGTCTTCCGCGTGCCTTCGGCCGGTATCGATGTGATCTACAATGCGACCGATCACTTCGCCGGCCTTCAGCCGGACGACGGTGTCATCGCGCGGCTCGGGCTGACCGATACGCCCTTCTTCCTTCTGGTCGGCACGCTGAAACCCAACAAGAATGTCGAGTTTGCCGTGCGCGCCTTCGAGGCCTTGGGTGCCGGTGACCACAAGCTGGTCGTGGTGGGCGGCACCGATCCCAACGTGTTTCGCGCGATCGCGCCGACGTCGAAGGGCAATCTGATCTTTCCGGGGCGCCTGACCGACGCGGAGATCGCCGGGCTGCAACGCCGCGCTGTCGCCTTCGTCTTTCCGAGCCTCTACGAAGGCTTCGGCATCCCGCCGCTCGAAGCGATGACGCAAGGCTGCCCGGTGCTGGCCGCCGACATTCCACCGGTGCGCGAGGCCTGCGGCGATGCGGTGCGCTACTTCGATCCGTTGAAGACGGAAACGCTGGTCGAGGCCATGCGGACGATCTCCGTCGACGCGACTTTGCGCCGTGAGTTGACGCATGCCGGTTACGACAATGCCAAGCGCTTTTCCTGGGATGGAAGCGCGGTCCTGCTGCTCAACATGCTGGCTGCCAGCCGGGCTTGATGGCTGCGGAGGGCGTTAGAGGTCGAGCACGCGCATCGGGTCCAACCGTCCGCGCAGCATATCCAAGACGGCGATGACGTTGCCCTTCAGCCGACCGCGGCGGTCGATGAGGCCTTGCGACCTGACGCTGCCGAGGATGTTGGCAGCGACGTTGCCCCCCATCAGACGCAGCGCCCATTTGAGGCCGACCGTGCCCTTGTTGCGCAGATAGAGCGGATTGGCGACCTGCGAGTAGCCGAAACGCAAACCCGAGGTGCGGCCGCGCTTGTTGCCGAGATGGACGCCGCGCAATCTCGGCGACTTGACGATGCGCCCGCGTGACGCAAGCCGCCGGCAGAAATCGACGTCCTCCTGCCAGCCGTAGAGCGGCAGGCGCTCGTCGAAGCGGGTGTGCTCGACGGCGATCGCCGCAACACGGAAGGCCATGTTGCAGCCGTAGGCATTGAAGGCGGGCGTGATTTGATCCTCGGGCGCGGGACCGGCGTCGCCATCGAGGATCGCCTTCGCATCGGCCACCGAAATGCCGGGTCCGTGAATGCCGTCTGCCAGAACCAGGCCGGTTGCAACGACGATATCCGCCTCGCGCGCAAACAATCGCTCGGTCTCTGCGAGAAAGTCGTGGTGTGGCAGGAAGTCGTCGTCGAAGAAGACAATCAGGTCGGCGGTCGTCGCGTGGTCGAGGATTGCATTGCGCTGCGCGCTCGAGCCTTTGCTGCCCTTAACGACGCGGACGTCGACTGCGAGGGCACTGAGGCGGTTTTCGTCGATGTCCTCGGGCGCGCTCGGGCAGACCAGGATGGAGTCCGGCAAGCGGGTCTGCCGCGTCAGATGCAGCAGGGTCTCCGAAAGGACTTCGCGGCGGCCCGCGGTCGCTATGCCGACGACGATGTTCATGGCGGACTCTCCGAAAGTTTCGGCGGCGATCTAACCGGAAATTCGTGCAGTTTTTCTTAGCGCAATTGTTTCCAGCCCTATGGGGCGGCAAGCTTCGGAGCCCGCATCATCAGCCGCAATTGGTTGAGTGCGAGCAGGCACAGGACGCCGCTCCCGAGGATGCCGGCGCCGATCGCGAGATAGCTGGTTTCGCCGGCGAGCGCGAAGGCGAAGCCGGCCGTGGCGAGCCCTGCGGCGGCAAGAAGCACCGGCGACCAGGGGAGGTCGAAGGGAAGCACCGCCATCAGGCGCAGACCGAAGGCGGTCGCAAGGACCGCGCCGATCGCACCACCGGTCGCAAGCGCCGTATCGCTCGGGCCTGCGACAACCAGTGCCGCGAGCGCCCCGAGGTTCAGCAGCAGGCAGTCGATGACGGCGAGCAGAAGGATCAGCGCAAGACGCTGCTTCAGGTGCAGCGGCGTCGGCAACATGATCTGCGTCAGCGTGCGGGCAAGCGAAATGAGGATGATCGCGGGCGCCGTGGCGAGGAACCCCTGCTGCAGGTCCGGGCTGATGACGACCCACGTGACCGGCAGGAGCACTGCAAAGATGCCGGCCGCCATCATCAGCGCGAAGCTGGCAAGCAGGGCATAGTATTGCCCGAGCGTCCGGGCGAGGTCCGCGCGGTTGTCGGTCCGGTCGTGGGCGGCGACGATTTCGGGGTACTGGATCGCCTGAAGCGCCGAAACGATGAGCACGAAGGGCCGCTGCAAAAGGTCGAGCGCCAACAGCGCGCCGGCGGCACCCGTCGCTCCGAGAACGGATGTCAGCAGCGTCTTGAGGGCGAGCGGCGCGAACATGGCGGCCGTTGCAGCGCCGGCCGAAACGCTGCCATAGACGAGGTGCTTGCGGAAGCGCGCAGTCTCCAGTGCAACGGTCGGTCGCGCTGCCGGGCTGCGGGAAAGAACCGAGGCGAGCAGGCCGTAGGCAGCGTAGCCGGCCAGAAGCCCCGTGACCGTCGAGAGGAAGGTGGGCGAGGCCAATGCCCCGGCGAGCGTGCCGACTGCCAGAATTGTGGCGCGTGATCCCTGCAACACGGAAAAGGCGCGAAAGTCCTGACGAAACCGCAGCATCGTCAGATGCAGGTCGCTGCCCCCTTGCGCGATCGACACCAGACCGCCGACAAGGGCGACGACCGGCGGCACGCCGAAGAACACGGCTATCGAGGCTGCGGCCAGGCAGAGTGCTGCGCAGACCGTCGCTTCAACGAGGATCGTGCGCCGCTCAGCCGCCTCGCTGTCAGCGTCCGGCCCCGGATAGAAGCGGGTGCAGGCGAAGCGCACCCATTCGAAAGCGGCGATCGCTGCGAATTGGCAGATCGAGACGAACAGCGAATAGCTGGCGTAGTCCGCAGGCGCCAGCCAATGGGCGACGATGATCAGCAGGCCGAAGGCGATGACGGCCTGATAAAAATAGGCGCCGAGCGCTATGATCTTCGCCATGGGTTCTCTGCTCTTCCAACGGACGTCCTTGATAGCGCAAAACCGCAAAGAAAGTGTTTGCCGGGCGTCGGTTCACGGGTCAGGCGAGTTCAGACGGGTCGAAATTCCTGACGTCTTCGAGCAGTTCGACAAGGCCTTTGACGGCATGGGCAAGCAGCGCCTCGCCGCGCGCAGCCGTTGCGGCTGACGCGTTGCCGGCAACGCCATCGGCGTTGAGGTCGCGCATCTTCCAGCCGAAGGCATGCGGGCCGTAGGCACGCAGATGCTTGAAGCGACCGGCAAAGTCGCGCTGACGCGAGGGGAAATCGGACGCTTTTGTCGTGTCCACCTTGTCGGGATGCAGCGCCAGCATCACCGAAGTCTCGATATCGCCGCCGTGAATGTCGAAGGCCTTGTCTTCTGGCGCGATCCAGCCGTCCGGCTGGCCGAAGCGGGTCCAGCTGGTCGCGACCGCCAGCATGTTCAAGCGCACGCGCGCTTCGGTCGCGACGATCGTCATCAACGGCGAATTGCCGCCGTGGGCGTTCAGCATCACGAGCTTGCGAATACCAAGGCCATGGAGATCCCCGGCGATGCCGAGCCAGCGCTCCACGGCCTCGTCATAGGCGAGCGTGCGGGTGCCGGCGACATCCATGTGCTCGATCGAGTAGCCGACCGGCTCGGCCGGCAGGAAGGTTACAGGCAGATCGGCGGGAAGGACGGCGATGGTGCGGGAGACGATCCCCTCGGCAATCAGCGTGTCGGTTTCGAAGGGCAGGTGAGGTCCGTGCTGCTCATGCGCGCCGAGCGGCAGCACCGCGATCCAGTCGCGACGGGCGTCAGGCGGAAGATCGGCCGGATTGTCCTGCCATCGCGGCTCGGGCATCGACATTTCTCTTCGATCCTCCACGTCAATTGTCGTAAAATTGTTATTTGAGTCATACAGTTCGTAATCGCAAGCTGTATTGTTATAAGTGTTCGAGACGGGATTCGGCAGGAGGTCCAATGGGCAAGAAGAACAAGGCCGAAAAGAAGGGCAAGAACGGCAAGAAGAAGGACGAGCTCCTGATCGAGCCGCACGATCTTGCCGCCGTCCTTGTCCAGGCTGCGCGGTCCATGCGCACCGTGCTCTCCCGCAATTTGCTCGAAAGCGGCCTCTATGCCGGACAGGATGGCGTCATGCTGGCGCTGGCCGAGACCGATGGCCTGACGGCCGGCGGGCTTGCGGTCAAGCTCGGCGTCAAGGCGCCGACCATGACCCGCACCATCGGCCGCATGGAAGCGCAGGGCTTTCTCGAGCGGCGTCCGGACGACGATGATGCCCGGCTCACGAAGGTCTATCTCACTGAGCCCGGCCGCAACCGGCTGCAGACGATCGCCGAGGCCGGACAGCACTCGGAAAAGCTCGCGACCCGCGGCCTGACCGATAAGCAGGTTCGCACGCTGATGAAGCTGCTGCGCGCCGTCGACAGCAATCTCCAGGCTGCGCGCGCGGCCGATTGAACCGGATTTGCCGCATATTGCCGCGGCGATTTAAACAGTTTAAATAGGGATTTAAATTTATGGCACGCGTGCCGTCTCAAAGGCGCGCGAAGGATGTCGAACGGCTTGACGCACCGCTCCTGGCTGGGGTTCGTGCGGATGGGGCGAAACAGGGCTTACAGGGGGCATCGTGGCGCAAAAGGTGAAGCTTTCGACGATCGCGGAAACACTCGGTCTTTCGACGGCGACGGTATCCCTGGCCCTGCGTGACAGCCCGCTGGTGGCGACCGTCACCCGCGACAAGATCAAGGAACAGGCGCGCGCGCTCGGCTATATCTACAACCGCCGCGCTGCCAGTCTCAGGACATCGCGATCGGGCATCATCGGCGTCGTCGTGCACGACATCATGAACCCGTTCTACGGGGAAATCCTCAAGGCGATCGAGGCCGAACTCGACCGCGACAAGCAGACCTTCATTCTTTCCAATCACTACGATTCCGTCGACAAGCAGCGCGATTTCATCGAGACGCTGCTGCAGCTCGGCGGCGACGGCGTCATCATGTCGCCGGCGATCGGCACGCCGCTGGAGGATATCCAGCTTGCCGAGGACAACGGCATGCCGGCGATCCTGATCGCCCGCTCGATCGAGGGTGTGGACGTGCCGATCTTCCGCGGCGACGACGCCTACGGCATCTCGCTTGCCGCCAACCACCTGATCGGCCTTGGCCACCGCTGCATCGCCATGGTCGGCGGCACGGACGAGACCTCCACCGGACGCGACCGCTACCAGGGCTACGTCAACGCGCTGCGCAAGGCGAACATCGAGGTCGATCCGGAACTGCGCATTCCCGGGCCCCGCACGAAGCAGGGCGGCTTCGAGGCCGCAGTGCACCTGCTTTCGTTGCCGCAGAAGCCGACCGCGGTCGTCTGTTGGAACGACCTCGTGGCGATCGGCATGATGAACGGCATCGCGCGCGCCGGTCTCGTGCCGGGCGTCGACATCTCGGTTACCGGCTACGACGACCTGGAAGAGGCGTCGATCGCGACGCCGGCGCTCACCACCGTCTGGAATGGGCAGGCCGATGTCGGCCGCAGTGCTGCCCGCGCACTACTCGACAAGCTCTCCGGCAGCCATGAGCCGGACGGAATTCACCTGATCAAGCCGGAGATGCGCATCCGGCAGTCGACCGGCCCCTTGCGGGTCATCGCCTGAGGCCCATCACCCGCAAGGAAAATTGCCATGTCTGCCCGCATTCGCGTTCTCGTGCCCGGAAAAATCAATCCGCGGGTGATCGATCGTCTGGCGGAACGGTTCGACGTGGTGCGGATCGAAGGTGCCGATGCGACGCTGGTGACGCCGCAGATGCAGGACGTCAAGGCGATCGCCGTTTCCGGGCGCGTGCCGGCTGCACTGATGGACGCCCTGCCGCAGCTTGAGATCATCGCCAATTTCGGCGTCGGCTACGACGGGGTGGAGGTCGGGCATGCCGCGGCCAAGGGAATTGCCGTCAGCAACACGCCCGACGTCCTGACGGAAGAAGTGGCCGATACCGCGGTCGGGCTGCTGCTCAACACGCTCCGTCAATTGCCGCAGGCGGAGCAATGGCTGCGCCAGGGTCGCTGGAGCCGCGAGGGCGCGTTCCCGCTATCGCCGCTGTCGCTGCGGGGTCGAAGCGTCGGTCTTTACGGTCTCGGACGCATCGGTCTTGCGATTGCCAAGCGGCTCGAAGCCTTCGGCGTATCGATCGCCTATCATACGCGCAGCCCGCGCGAAGGCCTTGCCTATGCCTACCATTCGACGCTGACGGGGCTCGCAGCTGCGGTCGACACGCTTGTTGTCATCGTACCCGGCACCGAGGCGACGCGGCGGACGGTCAATGCGGAGGTGCTTGCCGCGCTTGGCGGCAATGGGGTGCTGATCAATGTCGGACGCGGCTCGACGGTCGACGAACAGGCCTTGATCGCGGCGCTTCAGGCGGACGTGATCGCCGGTGCCGGTCTCGATGTCTTCGAGAACGAGCCGCAGGTGCCGGAGGCGCTTGTGGCGCTGCCGAATGTTTCGCTCCTGCCGCACGTGGCCTCTGCCTCGGTGGTGACGCGCAACGCCATGGCCGACCTCGTCGCCGACAACGTCGTGGCGTGGTTCTCGACCGGCAAAGCGCTGACGCCCGTGCCGGAAACACCGTTCACGCGACGCGCGGACTAAGGCCCGACGTCGACGCGCCAGGCGCAAGGTCAAACAGATAGCTCAGGCAGCCAGACGACCGGCGGCGTAGGTTCTGACCGCATCGCCGAACGCCTTGAACAGGCTCGCGGACGGCGTGTCCGTGCGCACCCAATATTCCGGATGCCATTGCACGCCGACGGCAAAGGCCTTGGAGCCGATCACCGAGACGGCCTCGATCGTGCCGTCGTCGGCAACCGCTTCGACCGCAAGACGGGGTGCGGCAGCGCCGATCGCCTGGCGATGGAGCGAATTGACGCGGATGCGGCCGGCGCCGAGCACCGGCGCGAGGCAGCTTCCTTCCTTGACGATCACGTCCTGGCGGATGCCGTAGGCGACGTCGAGTTCCTTCACGTCGGGCTTGCGGTGATCCCAGATGCCCGGTTGGTCCTGAATTTCGGAGGCGAGCGTGCCGCCGAGCGCGACGTTCAGTTCCTGAATGCCGCGGCAGATGGCGAGAAGCGGCACGCCGCGCTCCAGCGCGCGGGTGATGAGCGGCAGGCTGGTCGCGTCGCGGCCGGGATCGAAGGGGCCGTCGCTCTCCTTGGCCTCGGCTCCATAGAGCGAGGGATGGACGTTCGAGCGGGCGCCACTTGCCAGCACGCCGTCGACGCGGTCGAGGATCTCGTCGATGTCGTTGCCGGTCTCGAGTGCCGGGATGAGGAAGGGCATGACGCCGGCGCCTTCGACGGCGGCGCGGACATATTGATGGGCAACGACATGCCAGACATTGCCGTCGAATTCGCGGAAATCGCACGGGATGGCAACGACAGGTTTCGACATCATCAGGCTCCGTTGGATGCTTGAGAAAAGCCTTGCCTTCAGTTGCAGATGAAAGTCAACTGAGAAGGTGGTGAGCGCGATCGTCGCGCCGATCCCGGGCGGCGAGACAGGAGGAGCGATCCGAAACGGCAGGAAATCGCAGGTATTTCTTCAAGAACGAGTAACCATCACAGGCGCAAGTTTGGGATCATCTACGGGCGTCGCAGAATTGTCGAAGTTGCGATCAAGCCGTTTTATTGTGCGAATGCCTATGTTTGGTTGTAGAAACCGAGTATTGTCCCGTGCGGTTCGCACTACTGAGTTGAACTCTTGGGCGATGCCGGCGAAGACCCGTGGTTTTGCTGGGATTCGGTACATTTTTCGGGGCGTTAGACGAAATCTTTCGTTAAGTCATCACCCCTAACAATCCGGTAAACCGGAGCTTGGTTCATGATGCGACTTGGACAGAGCGCTCTTCCGACTGACGTGTATCTGTCATCCGTGAGCTCGCTCTACGAACATCGCAAAACGCTGGTGATCGGCATGCTGTCGCATGTCGTGACGTTCCTGCTCGTCTATCTGAAAACCAGTGATCCGCTCTATCTCGCCTGCTCCGGTGTGATCTTCGTCCTCTGGGCGCTGCGCAATCTCGACATGGCGCGGTTCGACCGGCAGGATTTCTCCAATGCCGATCGGGCGATGGTCCGCAAGTGGGAGAACCGCTACATCGTCGGCGGCGTCAGCGTCACGCTCACCTGCGGTATTGCCTGTGGCTACGCCATCGCCATCAGCCAGGACTCCTTTTCCGAGCTCGCCACCATTTCGGTGACGCTTGCGTCGATGATTTCGCTCGTCGGTCGCAATTACGGCTCCGAGCGGGCCGTGCTCCTCTTGTCTTCCTCGGCCTGCCTGCCGATCGTCATCGGCCTGCTCACGCTGCAGGACGTGTTCATGCTGGCGCTTGCCGTGCTGATCCTGCCCTTCATCCTGTCCACCTGGATGATGGCCAACAATGTGCGCGCCTTCCTCTATGAAAACGTGATGGCAGCGCGCGAGATCGCCACGATCGCCGGCCAGTTCGACACGGCGCTCAACAACATGACGCATGGGCTGTTCATGCTTGATGCCGATGGCCGGGTGGTCGTCGCCAACGAGCGGGCCTGCGAATTGCTGGCCCTCGGCGACCGCACCGAACTCAAGGGCTGGTTGCTCGATGATGTGATCCGGCGCGGCGCCCGGCGCATGCGGCTCGATCCGGACAAGACCAAGGCCATTTCGCGCCAGCTCGACCTTCTGCTCAAGGGCAAGCGGCCGCAGGTGCTGATCCCTGTCAGCGAAGAGCTGCATCTGGAATTTTCGGCGAGCCGCCGCGATAACGGCGACACGGTGCTGATTTTTGAAGACGTGACCGCGCGCGTCCAGGCGGAAAAGCAGATTCTGCATATGGTGCGGTTCGACAAGCTGACGCAGCTGCCGAGCCGCGACTATTTCGGGGAGCTGGTGCAGGCGACGGTGAGCGCGGACGACACGGCCGAACGGTTGGTCGGGTTGATGGTTCTCGACGTAACGGAATTCAAACACGTCAATGACATGCGCGGCCATATCGTCGGCGACAGACTGCTTCATGCGATTGCCGGTCGGCTAAGGGTGCTTGCCGGTGACGATGCGATCGTCGCGCGGCTGATGGGCGACGAGTTCGTCGTGTTCATTCCCGATGGCAGTGACGCTATTGCTCTCGAAGAGCGGATGCGCGGACTTCATGCCGATCTACGCGACACTTACGAAGCCGGCGGCTTCACCTTCAGCATGACGATGAGCGCTGGCATCGTCATCGCTTCGAGCCTCGACCTCAAGCTCGAGGACTTGCAGATCAAGGCGGATCTTGCGCTTTCGGAAACAAAGCTGCGCAACCGCGGCGGCTGCACGGCCTTCGAGGCCGAGATGGATGCGCGCTACGTCGATCGCCAGAAGCTGAAGGCGGACCTGCGCGAGGCGATCAACGCCCGCAGCCTGACGCTCTCCTACCAGCCGATGTTCGCCCCGAACGGCGGGCGCGTGGAGTGCTGCGAGGCGTTGGCGCGATGGACCCATCCCGAACGCGGGCCGGTGCCGCCGAACGTATTCATCCAGCTTGCCGAAGAGCTCGGGCTGGTCACGGAAATCACCCGCTTTGTTCTCGATCAGGCGTGCCGGGACTGCATGAACTGGCCGGGCGACGTATCGGTGTCGGTCAACCTGTCGGTGCTCGACCTTCGCAGCAGCGAAATCGTGGTCATGGTCACGGACGCACTTCGCGGAACCGGTCTCGATGCCGCGCGGCTGCATCTGGAAGTGACGGAAAGCTGCCTGATGGACGAGCCGCTGAAGGTGCAGGCGATCCTGCGCGAACTGCGCGGACTGGGCATCACCATCGCCATCGACGATTTCGGCACCGGCTACTCGAGCCTCAGCTATCTCGATGCGCTGCCGGTCGACATCATCAAGATCGACCGTTCCTTCGTGCGCAACATCCGCGAGGATTCTCGGCGCTTCAAGCTTCTGCGTGGGACCGCCAACCTTGCCCGCGCGCTCGGCCTGCGCATCGTCGTCGAAGGTGTCGAGACGGCGGACCAGCTACAACTTATCAACGAGCACAATTGTGCCGATTTGATACAGGGCTTCGTCTTTGCCGCGCCCATGCCGGCTTCGGCCATTGCTACGCTTTGCAAGAATGGTGTGCCAAAACGAGGCACAAAAACCACCAGCAAGCGCATCGCCTAACCCCTGAAATCTTCTTGAAACTGTCCTGTTTTGCTGCTGGTTTTCCGGTAGCAAGTCATTGATTAGGTGCGCCAAATTGATCCCGCTTTGGTGCACTTGATTTCAAATCGAGCAAATAAGTTCACGAATTTTTATGGTTAACGAAAAGTTAACGGTGAACTGTTTCGATTTGCGGTTGCCGCCCCATCACCCGTCAATAGGTTAACGATTTGTTAACCATGAGGTGTTGAGTATGGGTGAGACGGTTCACCAGGCTGAGCCTGGGCGCTTTTCTGAAAAACTGATGCAATTGCTCGATCGCGTCGAATACCGGCGGGTCGAAACCGGCGAGGACATGGAGGACATCGCGCGGCTGCGCTACAAGTCCTACAAGTCCGTCAATCTGATGGAGTTGACCGGCTCGACGCTGATCGACGATCTCGATTTCGACAGTCACGCCTATGTCTTCGGTCTCTATCTCGACGAAGTGCTTGTCAGCACCGTGCGCGTTCATCATGTGACGCCGGATCATCGCGCCAGCACGTCGGGCATGATCTTCGCTCCCGAGATCGACGCGTTCCTCGACGCCGGCATGGTGCTGGTCGATCCCGGCCGGTTGGCGGTCGATCCTGACGTGATCGGCGACGAGATGCGGGCGCTTCCCTATCTGACGCTGCGACCGGTCGCGATGGCCTGCGAGTATTTCGCTGCCGACCGCTGCCTGACGGCCTGCCGTCCGCGCCACGCGGCTTTCTACAAGCGCATCTTTGCGTCGGAGACGGTTGTCGCCAAGCGCGAGAACCTCGGTGTCTACAATGCCGACGGCGCGCTTCTGGTGGCACAGGTGCGGGGGCAGCGGCCGTCGATCCTCGACCGCTACCCGGTCTTCGATTCCGAACCGTTCGAACGCCGCATGATGTTTGCCGACCGCAGCGAGGTGCCGTTTGCGCCGCTGACGATCCTGCCGACCGCGCGCATGGCGCAGACCGGCTACGGCCGCTCCTACCGGATGTCCGTCTTCCGGTAAGCGGCCTTGATTGCGCATGCGAATTCGGGGCGCGTCGAGGCGCTCCGCACCTTGCTATGTGGCGTGACATTTCGCCCCATCAGGTACGGCTAAAGAACGGGTTTTCGTTGCGCCAGCCGTGCGCATTGTGTAAGGGCAGCTATAAGGGTTTCGCGGCTTTTCGCGAGACCATGCTTCGATAGGGGCGGCGATGACCCCAAGGTGGCGCCGCGGCATTCAGGGAGAATTTTGAACGATGGCTGAGCATCATTCTGGACCGGTCGATGTGGGCGCTCCGATGGACTATCCGGAACACGAGAAGACCTACCTCATGTTCCTGAGTGCCTCGAAGTACGGCACGCTTTTCTGCGTCGCCCTGCTGATCGCGATGGCTGCCGGCTTCTTCACGACGATGGGCCTGATCTCCTCGATCGTGCTTTTCATTCTGATCAACGTCGCCGGTTTCTTCTTCCTTCGCTAATCGGCGCGACCAAACCGACCGTTGAGGGAGCGCAGACCGTGCTTCCTCGGCGACCGGGCGTTTGCCCGGAAGAAGCTGCATGTCGCCGGCTGGAGGTGCCGACGCATATGGCTTGAGGCCCGGATGCCCGTCGTAGGGCAGGGGGCGGATAATCCTCACCCGCGTGAGGGAGGAGTGGACAGCAGGCCCGCAGAGCCCGATTGCGGCTCGATGCCGGTGGATCGCCAAAGGTCCCGCATCCAGGCGATGGCTTGTTCCAGACGATTGCGCCGGGCACAGGTGTGCCGCGCACATGAGGGCGTGTCGGCCCGGTAGGCCACCCGCTTTGCAGTCGGAGAGAATGCCCGCATTCCGGCCCTGGCTCGATTGCGGCCAGGAGGGGGGACTTGTGAGCGAGATCGTCTTCGTCGCCAAGGAAACGGATCCGAACGAGGGTCGCGTTGCCGCATCACCGGATACTGTGAAGAAACTGAAAGGTCTCGGCTTCGACGTCGTCGTCGAGGCGGGCGCCGGGTTTCTGTCGCGCATTCCGGATGCCGAGTTCGAAAAGTCCGGAGCCCGGATCGGCACGACGGCAGACGCCAGGGCGGCGGATGTCGTGCTCAAGGTCCGTCGGCCGACGAGTGTCGAGATTGCCGGCTACAGGTCCGGCGCCATCGTCATCGCCATCATGGATCCCTACGGCAACGAGGCGGCGATCGCCGACATGGCGAATGCCGGATTGACCGCTTTTGCGATGGAGCTGATGCCGCGCATCACGCGCGCGCAGTCGATGGACGTGCTGTCCAGCCAGGCCAACCTCGCCGGCTATCAGGCGGTCATCGACGCGGCCTACGAATATGACCGGGCGCTGCCGATGATGATGACGGCGGCCGGCACGGTTCCTGCCGCCAAGGTCTTCGTCATGGGCGCCGGCGTTGCCGGTCTGCAGGCGATCGCGACGGCCCGCCGTCTCGGGGCCGTGGTCTCGGCAACCGACGTGCGTCCCGCCGCCAAGGAGCAGGTCGCCTCGCTCGGGGCCAAGTTCATCGCCGTCGAGGACGACGAGTTCAAGGCGGCTGAGACCGCCGGCGGCTACGCCAAGGAAATGTCCAAGGACTATCAGGCCAAGCAGGCAGCACTTGTCGCCGAGCATATCGCCAAGCAGGACATCGTTATTACTACGGCGCTTATCCCCGGCCGCCCGGCGCCGCGGCTCGTTACCCGCGAGATGCTGAAGAGCATGAAGCCCGGTTCGATCGCGGTCGACCTTGCGGTCGAGCGCGGCGGCAACGTCGAGGGGGCAGAGGCCGGCAAGGTCGCCGAGGTCGAAGGCGTCAAGGTTATCGGCCATCTGAATGTGCCTGGCCGCATCGCCGCTTCCGCCTCCGGGCTTTATGCCAAGAACCTCGTCACCTTCCTGGAGACGATGGTCTCCAAGGAGACCAAGGCGCTCGCGCTCAACATGGAAGACGAGCTCGTCAAGGCGACGGCGCTCACCCATGGCGGTCAGGTCGTGCATCCGAACTTCGGCGCCAGCAAGGGGGACAAGTGATGGCGAATGAACTTCTCGACAAGGCGCTCGCCGATCTCGACCGGGCGGTAGAAGCGGTCCGCACCGCGGCCGAATACGTGCCAGATGCGGCCGGTGCCGTCGCCCATGGCGCCACCGGCGGTGCGATCGACCCCTTCGTCTTTCGCCTGGCGATCTTCGTGCTGGCGATCTTCGTCGGCTACTACGTCGTCTGGTCGGTGACGCCGGCGCTGCACACGCCGCTGATGGCGGTCACCAACGCGATCTCCTCGGTCATCGTCGTCGGCGCCCTGCTGGCGGTCGGCATTTCCGCCTCGGGGCTGGCGACCGGCTTCGGCTTCATCGCGCTGGTGCTCGCCTCCGTCAACATCTTCGGCGGCTTCCTCGTCACCCAGCGCATGCTCGCCATGTACAAGAAAAAAGACAAGTGAGGCCGGCCTGATGAACGCCAACTTCGCAGCCTTCCTCTACCTCGTCTCGGGCGTCCTGTTCATCATGGCGCTGCGCGGCCTTTCGCATCCGACCACCAGCCGTAAGGGCAACACCTACGGCATGGTCGGCATGGGCATTGCCATCGTCACGACGCTGCTGCTTGCCAAGCCGAGCTTCGGTGGCCTGATGCTGATCGTGCTTGGCCTTGCCATCGGCGGCGGTATCGGTGCGTTCATCGCCCGCCGCATCGCCATGACGTCGATGCCGCAACTTGTTGCTGCCTTTCACTCGCTGGTCGGTCTTGCCGCCGTCATGGTGGCGGCTGCCGCCATGTATGCGCCGGAAAGCTTCGGCATCGGTACGATCGGCGACATCCACGCGCAGGCGCTGGTCGAAATGTCGCTCGGCGTCGCCATCGGCGCGATCACCTTTACCGGCTCGGTCATCGCCTTCCTCAAGCTCGACGGTCGCATGTCCGGCAAGCCGATCATGCTTTCGGGTCGCCATGCGATCAATGCCGGCCTGGCCGCCGCGCTCGTCGTGCTGGTGATCATGCTGGTCCTGACCCAGAGCACGACGGTGTTCTGGCTGATCGTCGTACTGTCGCTGGCGCTCGGCGTGCTGATCATCATTCCGATCGGCGGCGCCGACATGCCGGTGGTGGTCTCGATGCTCAACTCCTATTCGGGCTGGGCCGCGGCCGGTATCGGTTTTACGCTCGGTAACCTGGCGCTGATCATTACCGGGGCGCTCGTCGGTTCGTCCGGTGCGATCCTCTCCTACATCATGTGCAAGGGCATGAACCGCTCGTTCATCTCGGTCATCCTGGGCGGCTTCGGCGGTGAGACAGCAGCGGCCGCAAGCGACGACGGCGCCCAGCGCACGGTCAAGCAGGGCTCGGCCGATGACGCGGCCTTCCTGATGGCGAACGCCTCCAAGGTGATCATCGTGCCCGGCTACGGCATGGCGGTCGCCCAGGCACAGCATGCGCTGCGCGAAATGGCCGATCAGCTGAAGGCGGCCGGCGTCGAGGTCAAGTATGCGATCCATCCGGTCGCGGGCCGCATGCCCGGCCATATGAACGTTCTGCTGGCTGAAGCAAACGTTCCCTATGACGAAGTGTTCGAGCTCGAGGATATCAATTCCGAGTTCGCGCAGGCCGATGTCGCCTATGTCATCGGCGCCAACGACGTCACCAACCCGGCGGCGCGCGACGACAAGTCCTCGCCGATCTACGGCATGCCGATCCTCGACGTCGACAAGGCCAAGACCTGCCTGTTCGTCAAGCGTTCGCTCGGCTCCGGCTATGCCGGCATCGACAACACGCTGTTCTACAAGGACGGCACGATGATGCTGCTCGGCGACGCCAAGAAGGTGACGGAAGACATCGTCAAGGCGCTGCACGCCTGAGGGCTGCTCGCATCGACCGATAAAGAAACGCCCGCCTTTCGGCGGGCGTTTTGCGTTGAAGGACATGCGCGCGCCGTATGCGGCGATGTGTCGAGCTTTAGTCCAGGTCGACTTAGCCAGCCGGTGCCAGTGTCAGCTCATCAATGCCGACGGCGAGGTTCAGGCCTTCCTGCACCTGGACATTGACCGGCTGTAGCATAAACGCCTTGTTGGTGCCGCCGCCGATCACCTTGGCGCCACCGCCGACGGCGAGACTCGCATCGGCGCCGACGCCGTAATACTCACCGGCAAGCGCGAATTCGCTGATCGGTGTGCCTGTCTTGGCAAGCACGTCCCAGATCATCGTGCTCTTTCCCGTCTTGCCGATGTCGATGCCGATCTTGCGGATCGTGCCGGCATAGACGGCCTTCGGTGCGCCATTGGTGGGCGTGAAGGTGCACATCAGGTTCTTGGTTGAGGTCAGGATCATGCCAGTGCCGCCTTCCGAACCACAAACGAGGCGGCCAAGGGCGACATAGTTTTGCGCGGCGGCCGGGCCCGTGGCAAGCGCGGCGAGCGCCAGCGCAGTGACGAGGGTTCGTTTGATCATGGCTAGTCTCCGTTCTTGATGCTTCAAGCAAACGGATGGCGGGCAGGAAGGTTCCGCTGTGCAGGGGCAATGCCTGCAAACGAAAACGCCCGCGATGCGGTCGCGGGCGTTTCGAAATGCGTGATCGGGTTGGCTCAGGATGCCTTGACGCGGGCAAGGCCTGCGCGGGCCGGCTCGTATTTCGGGTCGAGCTGCAGCGCGTGCGAATAGGATTTCGACGCTTTGGCCTTGTCGCCCTTGCGCTCGTAGATCAGCGCCTGGTTGGCCCAGGATTCGGCGACCTTGCCGTTCAGGTTGATCGCGGTGTTGAAGTCGGAGAAGGCGTTGTCGTCGTCGCCTTGTGCGACATAGGAGATGCCGCGGCCGTTATAGGGTTCCGGCGAGCTCGGCGACAGCGAGATCGCGGTCGAGAAGTCTTCGATCGCCTGACCGTGCTGGTTGCGTGCCTGGTAGATCAGGCCGCGATTGTGATAGGCGCGCGGATCGGTGGTATCGAGCTGGATGGCCTTGTTGAAATCGTTGAATGCGGAATCGAGCTGGCCGGCCTGGCGATAGAGATTGCCGCGGCCGATATAGGCGACGTCGTAGTTGGCGTTGAGCTGCAGGGCCGTGTTGTAGTCGGCAAGCGCTGCCTGGGTATTGCCCATGTTGCGATGAACGAGCGCCCGGTTGGCATAGGCCTGGTAGAAGCGCGGGTTCAGCTTGATCGCTTGGTCGAAATCGGCAATCGCGCGGCGGTATTCGCCGGCGCGGCCGTAAGCCGAGCCGCGGACATTGTAGCCTTCCGGATCGCTTGGGTTGGAGGCGATGACGCTCGAAAGCGAGGCGATGTTTTCCTGCGAGCCCTGTTCGCGCTCGACCTTGTTGGTGACGGAGTCCGGACCGTCGGTCGTGCAGCCGGCGATGAGGAGGGCCGAGCCGAGAAGCAGCATGGCGGCAAGCCTCGGCTTGCGCTGGTGGCGGCGAGACGCCTCATGGACATTAAAACCGGAGACGTCCGCAGTCATGGCAGCAAGTGTCAAAGGTTGATCCCTCAAATCGACAAGGTCTCGAAAGCCATCGGCTTTCCGTTTCTGGAGCCGCTGAACTCCCCGCGGGCTCCTCAAGCCGGGCCAAAGTCGGCCTTGGCAGACCACCGGTCCAAACACTCCGGTCGGTCGTCCGTCGGTGGCAGCGTCGAGCACGCTAGCCTGTCGGCGGAAAAGATGTCCATACCAAAAAAAGGCGGTGGCGATATTTCGCCCCCGCCACGACTTACATCGAATAGCGTCGAAAAAACGACAAATCAGCGAGCCAGGAGGCCTTCGCGCTGTGCACGCTTGCGTGCCAGCTTGCGGACGCGGCGAACGGCTTCAGCCTTTTCGCGAGCGCGCTTCTGGGACGGCTTCTCGTAGTAGTCACGCATCTTCATTTCGCGGAAAATGCCTTCGCGCTGCATCTTCTTCTTGAGAGCGCGGAGCGCCTGATCGACATTGTTATCGCGGACTAGTACCTGCACGTGAATCCCGTTCCTTGGTTCGTGTTGTTTGCTGCTCCGTCAGGTGCGGAGGCAAAAGAGTGACATTCGCTAAGCTGGAAGCTTTACGATTAGATGAGCGGATACCAGATCATCAGGCGAAAGTCCAGCGACGACATGAGGCGGCGCTGAAAAAAACCTGAGATACGAGTGTCGCGCGACTTATCCCCCGCCGCTTAACCGATCCATAGTCATGTCGCAACTGCGCGCAAGTCCACGCAAATGCGTCGCAAAAGAAACGTTGCGCAGGTCTCGGATTTGCGATTTCTAACTCCAACGAGAATGATCACCGGGAGTAACGGGCCGATGCGCAAATATTCAGTTTTCGCCGTGGCGCGCGAGGCGCTGCGCGGCCACAAGGGATGGGGCCCGCACTGGGCATCGCCGGAGCCGCGCAAGGAGTATGACGCCATCATCATCGGCGGCGGCGGCCATGGCTTGGGAGCAGCCTATTACCTTGCCAAGGAGCACGGCATCACAAATGTCGCGGTGCTCGAAAAGGGATGGATCGGCGGCGGCAATACCGGCCGCAACACGACGATCATCCGGTCCAACTATCTCTATGAAGAGAGCATGGACATCTACGAGCATTCGCTGAAGCTCTGGGAAAACCTCTCGCAGGATCTGAACTACAACGTCATGTATTCGCCCCGCGGCGTGATGATGCTGTCGCACAACATCCATGACCAGCAGTCGTTCAAGCGCCACATCAATGCCAACCGTCTCTACGGCATCGACAACGAGTGGCTGACGCCGGAGCAGGCCAAGGCCTATTGCCCGCCGCTCGATATCGCCAAGACTGCGCGCTACCCGATCAACGGGGCGGCCCTGCAGCGCCGTGGCGGCACGGCCCGCCACGATGCGGTTGCCTGGGGCTATGCGCGTGCGGCCTCCGACCGCGGCGTGCACATCATCCAGAACTGCGAAGTGACCGGGATCCGCCGCGACGAGACCGGCCGGGTCGTCGGGGTCGACACCAATCGCGGCTATATCGGCGCTAAGAAGGTCGGCATTTCCGCCGCCGGCCACACCTCGGTGCTGATGCAGATGGCCGATGTGCGCGTGCCGCTGCAGAGCCAGCCGCTGCAGGCGCTGGTCTCCGAACCGCTGAAGCCGATCTTCCCCTGCGTCGTCATGTCGAACTCGGTGCATGCCTATATCTCGCAGTCCGACAAGGGCGAGTTCGTCATCGGCGCCGGCACCGACCAGTACAATTCCTATTCGCAGACCGGCGGCCTGCAGATCATTACTCATACGCTCGATGCGATCTGCGAGCTCTTCCCGATGTTCCGCCGCGTCAAGATGATGCGGCAGTGGGGCGGCATCGTGGACGTCACCCAGGACCGCTCGCCGATCCAGGGTGTCACGCCGGTTCCGGGCCTCTACCTGAACGCCGGCTGGGGTACGGGCGGCTTCAAGGCGACGCCGGGCTCGGCCCATCTCTTCGCCCATCTGATCGCCAAGGGCGAGCCGCATCGTCTCGCCGCAGGGTTGACGCTGGAGCGCTTCCGCACCGGCCGGCTCATCGACGAAGCGGCTGCCGCCGCCGTTGCGCACTGAGGATTTCGAGATGCTTTTGATCTACTGCCCCTATTGCGAGGAAGAGCGTTCCGAGCTCGAGTTCCGCGGTGCCGGCGACGCCCATATCGCCCGCCCGGAAAACATCGCCGACATCACCGACGAACAGTTTGAGGAATATTTCTTCCTGCGTCAGAACCCCAAGGGTCTGATCTTCGAACGCTGGCGCCACATCCATGGCTGCGGCCGATTCTTCAACGCCGCCCGCGACACGGTCAGCGACCGTTTCTACACCACCTACAAGGCTGGCGAACCGAAGCCTGACATCGCCACCATTCTTCAAAGCGAGCAGGACAAGAACGGCCAGGATAAGGGAGCCGCGAAATGATGGGCGCCAATCGCATTCCAGGCGTCGGCCGCCTGACCCCCGCCCGCACCGCGCGCTTCACCTTCGACGGCCGCACGCTGACGGCGCTCGAGGGCGACACGGTCGCTTCGGCGCTGCTTGCCAACGGCATTCATCTGGTCGGCCGTTCGTTCAAGTACCACCGCCCGCGCGGCATTCTTTCGGCCGGAGCCGAGGAGCCGAACGCGCTGCTCGACGTCTCGCGGGATGCCGCCCGGCGCCAGCCGAACGTGCGCGCCACGGTGCAGGAAGTCTTCGACGGCATGAAGGTGGAATCGCAGAACCGCTGGCCGTCGCTCGCCTTCGACATCGGCGGCCTCAACGATCTCATGTCGCCGTTCTTCGCCGCCGGCTTCTACTACAAGACCTTCATGTGGCCAAAGGCCGCCTGGCACGCGATCTACGAACCCTTCATCCGCCGTGCTGCCGGCCTCGGCGTTACGCCGACGGAAGCCGATCCGGATCACTATGCCAGCCGCTACGCGCATTGCGATGTGCTTGTCATCGGTGCGGGTGTTGCCGGTCTATCCGCAGCACTTGCCGCTGCCAAGGCCGGCGCCAAGGTGATCATCTGCGACGAGCAGCCGGAAGTCGGTGGTGCGCTTCGCTACGAGAGCGGCACGACCATCGACGGCAAGGATGGCTGGGACTGGGCGCAGGAGACCGCCAAGACGCTTGCCTCCATGGACAACGTCACGGTGCTCACCCGCACCACCGGCTTCGGCTACTACAACCACAATTTCGTCGGCCTCGTCGAGCGCGTGACCGATCATCTGGCGGCCCTCGACAAGTCGCTGCCGCGTGAACGGCTGTGGCAGGTGCGCGCCAAGAAGGTGATCCTCGCCAACGGCCAGATCGAGCGGCACATGGTGTTCGCCAACAACGACCGCCCGGGCATCATGCTCGCTTCGGCCGGCCGCACCTATCTCAATCACTTCGGCGTCGCAGTCGGCTCCAAGGTTGGCGTCTACACGGCGCATGACTCGGCCTATGAAGCGGCTTTCGATCTGAAGCGGGCCGGTGTTTCGGTTCCTGTTATCGTCGACTGCCGCGAAAATCCGGGCGAGGCGGTGCTGGCCGAAGCGCGCAAGCTCGGCATCGAGGTGCTGACCGGGCATTCGGTGATCAAGGCTGGCGGCAAGCTCCGCGTCAACTCGATCAGCGTCGCCCGCAATGGCGGCGGCTCTGCCCGCAAGTTCGCCGTCGACGCGCTTTTGGTCTCGGCCGGCTGGACACCGTCGGTGCACTTGTTCTCGCAGTCCCGCGGCAAGGTGAAGTTCGATGCGGCGACGCAGCGCTTCCTGCCGGGCACGTACCTGCAGGATTGCTTGTCGATCGGCGCCTGCAACGGCACCGACGATCTGCAGGCAACCATCGACGAGGCGCTTGCGGCCGGCGAACTGACCGCGCGTGCGGCCGGTACAGAGGGCGGTGCGCAGGTGACGCTTTCGGGCGAAAACCGCTACGGCTGGACCGGCGGCATGATCGGCGCTGCCGAAGGCGCTGGTCCCGATACCACGGTCAAGGCCTTCATCGACTTCCAGCACGACGTCTGCGCCAAGGACATTCGTCTGGCGGTGCGCGAAGGCATGCACTCGATCGAGCACATCAAGCGCTTCACCACCAACGGCATGGCGTCCGACCAGGGCAAGCTTTCCAACATGCATGGTCTGGCGATCGCCGCCGAAGCGCTTGGCAAGGACATTCCGCAGGTGGGTCTGACGACCTTCCGCCAGCCCTACACGCCGGTGACCTTCGGAGCGATCGTCAACCACTCGCGTGGTGCCCTGTTCGACCCCGCGCGCAAGACGCCGATCCATGCCTGGGAGGAGGCGCATGGCGCCGAGTTCGAGGATGTCGGCAACTGGAAGCGCGCCTGGTTCTACCCGCGCTCCGGCGAAGACATGCATGAGGCGGTCGCGCGCGAGTGCAAGACGGTGCGCGACGTGGCTGGTGTCTTCGACGCCTCGACGCTCGGCAAGATCGAGGTTGTTGGCCCGGATGCGGCGCAGTTCCTCAATCTCATGTACACCAACGCCTGGGACAACCTGAAGCCCGGCCGCTGCCGCTACGGCATCATGCTGCGCGACGACGGCTTCGTCTATGACGACGGCGTGGTCGGTCGACTGGCCGAGGATCGCTTCCACGTGACGACCACGACCGGCGGTGCGCCGCGCGTCATGAACCACATGGAAGATTATCTGCAGACCGAGTTCCCGCACCTGAAGGTGTGGCTGACCTCGACGACGGAACAGTGGGCCGTCATCGCCGTGCAGGGACCGAAGGCGCGCGAGATCATCGCTCCGCTCGTCGAGGGCATCGACCTCTCCAACGAGGCCTTCCCGCACATGAGCGTCGCCGAGGGCAGGATCTGCGGCGTGCCGACACGGCTCTTCCGCATGTCGTTCACCGGCGAGCTGGGCTTCGAAGTCAACGTGCCGGCGGACTACGGCCAGGCGGTATGGGAAGCGATCTGGGCGCGGGCCGAGCCGATGGGCGCCTGCGCCTATGGCACGGAAACCATGCACGTGCTGCGCGCCGAAAAGGGCTATATCATCGTCGGCCAGGACACCGACGGGACCCTGACGCCGGACGATGCCGGTCTTTCCTGGGCCGTCTCGAAGAAGAAGCCCGACTTCGTCGGTATCCGCGGCCTGAAACGCCCGGATCTCGTCAAGGATGGCCGCAAGCAGCTTGTCGGTCTTCTCACCAAGGATCCGAAGGTGGTGCTGGAGGAAGGCGCGCAGATCGTCGCCGACCCGAACCAGCCGAAGCCGATGACCATGCTCGGTCACGTGACGTCGTCCTACTGGTCGGCAAACTGCGGTCGCTCGATTGCGCTGGCCATGGTGGCCGGTGGCCGCGAGCGCCTCGGCCAGACGCTCTACGTGCCGATGACCGATCGCACCATTGCCGTCGAAGTGAGCGACATGGTGTTCTTTGACAAGGAAGGGGGCCGCCTCCATGGCTGACCAGGTTACTGCAAGCCGCAAGGCGGCACTCACCGCGCGCGGGGGCTCGGCCGAGGCGATCCTGACGCCTGCGCCGGCAGCAACGCGCATTTCGCTGCGCGCCGGCGCCGACGCACTGCCGGCCCTTTCGGCCGCACTTGGCGTGACGCTGCCGACCCGGCCGAAGACCTCGGCTTCTTCCGGCCAGCGCCATGCGCTGTGGATCGGCCCGGACGAGTGGCTGGTCATCGATGAGAGCCAAGCCGACCTGATGGCGGCAGCGGCCTCAAGCGGCACGCTGCATTCGGCGGTCGACATTTCGCATCGCAACGTCGCCGTCATTGTCAGCGGTCCGGGCGCCGACGTGGCTATCAACAGCGGCTGCCCGCAGGATCTGTCGCTGGCGATCTTCCCGGTAGGTGGCTGCTCGCGCACGATCCTCGGCAAGGCGGAGATCATCCTCTTCCGCACAGCTGAGGATCAGTTCTGGGTCGAGTGCTGGCGGTCGTTCTCGCCCTTCGTCTTCGGACTGCTTTCCGAGGGCGCTGCTGACGCCGGCCACTAAATGAAAAAGCCGGGAGGTGCGAGCAAGCACCTCCCGGCATTCGAAGACTGTTTGAAACAGCTCGCTCTCATTGCCGAGCGAGCAAGATGCCTTTTTCGAGGAGCGTGCGCTTCGTCGCGTCGTTCAGGTCGTAATCCTGAAGGTGCTCGGGTTCGACCCAGGCATGTTCGACGAACTCGTCGTTGAGGCTGACCTCGCGATTTTCGGCCTCACAGTCAAAGATCAGATAGATCATATGAAGCTGCTCGGTTGAGCCGTCGGCATAGGACTTTGTCCGGATGTCGTCCCGGAAGGTCCAGGGCTTGATCGTTCCGATCTCCAGACGGTCTCCAAGCTCTTCCCGGATTTCACGGCGCAGGCCCTCATCGAGACGTTCGCCCGGCTCGAGGCCGCCACCCGAAAGCGCCCATTGCCCGGGAAACACGCCGCGATCGGGCGGCATCTTGCAGAGCAAGTAGGCGCCCCTGTTCTGAATGAGCGGGCAGACGATGATACGCTGGCGCAATGACTTCTCCATTTACTGATTTTGCGACCACGACAGCCGCCTTGCTTTTTTACGCGAAGCGCAAGTACCAGAAGAGCGCAATCTCGTGCGTTCCCGGCGTCAATGCCGAATAGAGGTGTCGGTCGTGGCCGGCGAGCTCGAAGCCGTAGCGCTCGTAAAAGCGGCAGGCGGCGACATTGTTCGATTGGGTCTCAAGCCTGATCCCCGGCAGGCCCCGTTCCCGCGCCCAGGACACTGCCCTGTCCATGAGAGCTCGCGCGACGCCGGCGCGGCGCGCGTCCTTGTCGACGGCGATATCGTCCACCTCGGCATAGCCGTTCCACGCCTTCGAGAGTGCAATGTAACCGGCGAGCCGGCCGTCGAGACGCGCTGTGAAGAGGGCGGCATCCGGCCCAGCCGCGGTCTCCACAAGCTCGTCCGGGTCGGATCCATAGGTCTTGATGTAGCTCTCGACCGGAGCGACGTCGCCGAGATCGGGGCCGATGAAGGGCGGCCGTGCCTCGGACGTGACCTCGAAGGAAAAGTCGCAGCCGGCAAAGTCGCTGACGAAACGCCCGTCGGCCGGCTCGACGATGACTGCTACTGTCATGGGATCTTCCTGCTCAAACCGCCTCAGGCATCGGCGGGGCGATCCTTGGGATCGAACTGGATGATCGTCTGCCAGGTTGCCGTCAGCGCCGGCTTGCGCTCGCCTTCGATCTCGACGCTGACGTCGTAGGTGATCATCAGCATGCTGGCGCCGCGGAAGCGGGCATCGGCCATGGTGAAGTGGCCGCGCACCTTGGCGCCGCTCTTCACCGGCGCGATGAAGCGCACTTTCTCGAAGCCGTAATTGATGCCCATGGTCTGTTCGCGGATTTTCGGCAGGCAATTGTAGTTCATCGCGGAGAGCAACGAGAGCGACAGGAAGCCATGCGCGATCGTGCCGCCGAAGGGCGTTTCGGCAGCGGCCCGCACCGGGTCGACGTGAATATACTGATAGTCGCTGGTTGCCTCGGCGAATTTGTCGATTGTTTCCTGCGTGACCGTGATCCAGTCGGAAACGCCGACCTCCTTGCCGACCAGCACCTTGATCTCAGAAAGTGAAATGTCGTGCAGCATGTAAACGCCTCGAAACAAGCCCCCCAAGCGATCTATAGGCTCGCCCGTTGCAACCTGCAAGTGGTGGAAAAGCTTTAGAAAACCTCGACGAAGAAGGCAACCGAGCGCGGCGCCACGTGATCGGCGGGGGATGACGCTGCGAGCGCATCCTGCCATTTTCCATCGACGCTGTCGGGCAGGCGGAGGGGATGCGGCGCATGGCTGCGATTGATGACGACGGCAAGCCGCGTTGCCCGCTTCTGCGTGCGGTCGGGGGTGGTCAGCACCATTGTCAGATTGTCCGTTGCCGGATGCTCCCAGTCGGTCACGGTCATCGGGTGACCGTCGAGACGGCACCACTCGACGTCGCCGTTTCCTGTCAGGAACGTGGTCTCGTCGAAAACGCCGAAGCGGGAGCGCATGGCTGACAGGGCCTCAGTATGGGCGACGATCTCGTCGTCCATCGCCGTCCAGTCGAGCCAGGTGATGGCGTTGTCCTGGCAGTAGGCGTTGTTGTTGCCCCGCTGGCTGCGCCCGGCTTCGTCGCCGGCGGTCAGCATGATCGTGCCGCGGGTGGCAAAGAGCGTTCCGATGAGCGCCATCACGTCATGGCGGCGAGCCGCCTTGATTTCCGGATCCGCCGTCGGCCCTTCGGCGCCATTGTTCCAGGAATGGTTCTCGTTGTGGCCGTCGCGATTTTCCTCGCCGTTCGCCTCGTTGTGCTTGCCGGCATAGGAGACGAGATCGGCCAGCGTGAAGCCGTCATGGGCGGCGATGAAGTTGACCGTGCGCGTGCCGCTCTCACCCCAGCGGGCGAAACTGCCTGAGGAGCCGGCAAGCGCTGTCGCCAGCGCGCCGATCGAATGGCGATCGCCGCGCCAGTAGATGCGGAGGTCGTCGCGGGCGCGGTCGTTCCACTCGAGGAAGGGCGCGGGGAAATTGCCGAGCTGGTAGCCACCGGGACCGATATCCCAGGGCTCGGCGATCAGCACCCGGTCGGCAAGCAGCGGATCGGCCGCAATCGCCTGAAAGAGTGGGGCATCGCGGTGGAAGCCGCCCATGTCGCGGCCGAGGATCGAGGCGAGATCGAAGCGGAAGCCGTCGACGCCGGCAGCGCTGACGAAGTGGCGCAGGCTGTCGAGGATCAGTGCCTCGACAACCGGATTGTCGCAGGCGATCGTGTTGCCGCAGCCGGTATCGTTGATCAGTTCGCCCGGGCGGTCGGTGGCGTGACGATAATAAGTCAGGTTGTCGAGGCCGCGCATCGACAGCGTTGTGCCGAAGCGATCGCTTTCACCGGAGTGGTTGAAAACGAGATCGAGGATGACGCCGATGCCGGCCTTGCGCAGCGCCTCGACGGTCTTTCGCAGCTCCTTGATGCCGCCCGGCACCAGGCGCGGATCGAGTGCCATAGGGGCGATCGGATTATAACCCCAGCCGTTCTTCAGACCGAGCGGTGGCAGATGGCGTTCGTCGATCCAGGCGACGATCGGCATCAGCTCGATGGCCGAGACGCCGAGGCGCTTCAGATGTTCGATGATGGCGGGCTCGGCGAGGGCGGCCACCGTGCCGCGCTTGGCTTTGGGTACGTCGGGATGGAGGATGGTGAAAGGCTTGACGGCGATTTCGTAGACAAGGCCGCCGGAGCGAAAGAGCGGCGCCTTCACCTTGGCAGCCTTCACCTCGGTGACGATCGCTTTCGGTACGAGGTCGGCGGTGTCTTCGCCAAAGATCGTCAGGCGCGGATCATGGCCAAACGGGCGGTCGAGTTCGATGGCATAGGGATCGACGAGAAGCTTGGATGGATCGAACCAGAGACCGTGATCGGGCGAATAGACGCCATCGGCCCGGAAGCCGTAGCGCGTTCCTTTCGGCGCGTCGGCAACCTTCAAGCTGTGAATGTCGCCGTTCCGCGTCATCGGCAGCTGGCGCAGCTGTTTGGCGCCTGATTTGTCGAAAAGGCAGAGATCGATACGGGCGGCATTGTGCGACCAGACCGAAAACACGGTGCCTTCGGAGGTGATGGTGGCACCGAGGGGTGGGTTTCCTTTGGTCGGCATGAAGGCGGCCCTCTTCGTGGTGTCGTCGGTGTGTGTGACCCACCCCCCTCTGCCCGGCCGGGCATCTGCCCCACAAGGGGGAGGTTGACTTGTGGCATCCTCCCATTCCACCGATAAACCGATGCGTTGGTTTACGGGCGAGGGGATCCCTGCGACGTCAACGCCATCTTAGGGCAAGGCCGTGCCGCAGATCGATCTCCCCCTTGTGAGGGAGATGCCCGGCAGGGCAGAGGGGGGTAAGCGGCAAACGAAAAAGGGCCGCATCAGCGGCCCCGATAGTGCGGTATTTCAGGTAATGACGCTCGGCTCGGTGCGGCCGGTGCGGGTCTTGATGCTGGCGATCTCTTCGGCAACGGCGATGAGATCGGCGAGCGCCGTCTGCGTCTCGATATCGTGACGCGAGGCGTCCGGCTCGAAGCGCTCGATATAGACGCGCAGCGTTGCTCCCGATGTGCCGGTGCCCGACAGGCGGAAGACGACGCGGGAGCCGCCTTCGAACAGGATGCGGATGCCCTGGTTCTTGCTGACGGAATGGTCGACCGGATCGTTGTAGGCGAAGTCGTCCGCGGTCGCGACCTTGAGCGCGCCGAAGGACTTGCCGGGCAGCGTGGCAAGCTGGTCGCGCAGGTTGGCGATCAGGCCATTGGCCGCATCAGAATCGACCTCTTCGTAGTCGTGGCGCGAATAGTAGTTGCGGCCGTAGGTCGCCCAATGGTTCTTGACGATGTCGAGCGCGCTTTCCTTGCGCACCGCCAGAATGTTGAGCCACAGCAGGACTGCCCAGAGCCCGTCCTTCTCGCGCACGTGGTTGGAGCCGGTGCCCGCACTTTCCTCGCCGCAGATCGTCGCCATGCCCTCGTCGAGCAGGTTGCCGAAGAACTTCCAGCCGGTCGGCGTCTCGTAGATGCCGATGCCGAGCTTTTCGGCGACACGGTCGGCAGCACCACTGGTCGGCATCGAACGGGCGATACCTGCAAGACCCTTGGCATAGCCGGGTGCCAGATGCGCGTTGGCGGCGAGCATGGCCAGACTGTCGGACGGTGTGATGAAGATGCCGCGGCCGATGACGAGGTTGCGGTCGCCGTCGCCGTCGGAAGCGGCGCCGAAATCCGGTGCGTCGGGCGCCATCATCGTCTCATAGAGTGCGCGGGCATGAACCAGATTCGGGTCCGGGTGGTGGCCGCCGAAATCGGGCAGCGGGATGAAGTTCATCACCGAGCCCTTAGGCGCGCCGAGTCGCTTTTCGATGATCTCCTTGGCATAGGGACCGGTAACGGCGCTCATCGCATCGAAGACGACGCGGAAGCCGCCTTCAATCATTTTGCGGATCGCGCCGAAGTCGAACAGGCTTTCCATCAACTCGGCATAATCGGCGACGGGATCGATGACGGTGATCGTCATGCCGTCGATGTCCTGCGTGCCTTCGGCATCAAGGTTGATGTCGGCGACATCGGAGATCTTGTAGCTGTCGATCACCTTGCTGCGCGCGAAGATCGCGTCAGTGATCTTCTCCGGTGCCGGGCCGCCATTGCCGATGTTGTACTTGATGCCGAAGTCTTCGGTCGGGCCGCCAGGATTGTGGCTGGCCGACAACACGATGCCGCCAAAGGCTTTGTACTTGCGGATGACGTTGGAGGCAGCCGGCGTCGACAGGATGCCGCCGCGGCCGACGAGCACGCGGCCGAAGCCGTTGGCCGCCGCCATCTTGATGGCGATCTGGATGACTTCGCGGTTGTAGAAGCGACCGTCGCCGCCGATGACAAGCGTTTCGCCCTGAAAGCCTTCGAGCGAATCGAAGATCGACTGGATGAAGTTCTCGGCATAGTTCTTCTGCTGGAAGACCGGGACCTTCTTGCGCAGCCCTGACGTGCCAGGCTTCTGGTCGCCGTAGGGGGTTGTGGTAACCGTTCTTATCATGCTGACTTAACCTTTCCCGAGAAGTCCGGAATAAAGAGAGACGTAACGCTCGGCACTTGTGGCCCAGGAAACGTCCGATTTCATGCCCTGGGTCTGAATTTTCGACCAGACTTTGGGCTCGCTGTATGCACGCAGCACCCGCCGGATCGCAAGCCGCAACCCATCGGCATTGACAGGCGTGAACTGGAAGCCGGTCGCGACCTTGGCCGCAAGCCCGGCCTCGTTGGCGTCGATGATGGTATCGGCAAGGCCGCCGGTGCGGGCGACGACCGGCACGCAGCCGTAGCGCAGGCCATAGAGCTGGGTAAGCCCGCAGGGCTCGAAGCGCGACGGAATGAGGATGGCGTCGGAGCCCGCCTGCATCAGATGCGACAGCGGCTCGTTGTAGCCGGTGACCATGCCGATATGGCCGCGATGGCGGGAGGCAGCGGCGAGCAGCGCGCCTTCGAGCGCCGCGTCGCCGGAGCCGAGCACCACGAGCTTGCCGCCCATGGCGACGAGCTCGTCGGCGATCTCGGCGACCAGATCCATGCCCTTCTGCCAGGTGAGCCGGCTGACAACGCAGAAGATCGGGCCGTTGCCTTTTTCAAGGCCGAAGCGTTCCTCGAGCGCACGCCGGTTGGCCGCGCGCTGCTTCAGGCTCGTTGCGCTGAAATGCTGGGCGATGTGCGGGTCGGTCTGCGGATCCCAGATGTCGGCGTCGATGCCGTTGACGATGCCAGAGAGGTCGGCGACGCGGCTCTTCAACAGGCCTTCGAGGCCCATGCCGAATTCGGGCGTCAGGATTTCCTGCGCATAGGAGGGGCTGACGGTGGTAATGGCGTCGGCGGTCTGCAGGCCGCCCTTCAGGAAGCCGACGTCGCCGTAATATTCGACGAACTGCATCGAGAAGGCTTCGGCGGGAAGGGCAAGCTCGGGGAAGACTAAGGCGCCGAACTGGCCCTGGAAGGCGATGTTGTGGATCGTCATCACCGTCGGCGTTGCGGCCGCCGGGCCGAAATGCATGTAGACCGGCGTCAGCGCCGTCTGCCAGTCATGGGCGTGAACGATATCGGGTTTCCAGCCCGAGACGACATCGCCGCCGGCAATTTCGGCCGCCGCAAGCGAGAGTGCGGCAAAGCGGCGGAAATTGTCGACGTAGTCGCGGCCGGTGGCATCGACATAGGGGCCGCCGTCTCGGGCGTAGAGTTCAGGCAGGTCGAGGACCAGCAGATCGAGCCCGTCGATTTCGGCGGCGAGAACTGTCGCCGGATTGCCGAACAGGTTTTCGAAACTGCCGACCTTCTTTTTCTTCTTCAGCTTCTGCAGCACGGCCGGATAGCCGGGCACCAGCGTGCGGGTCTTGACGCCGTGCGGCAAAAGCGCTGCCGGAAGCGCGCCGACGACATCGGCGAGCCCCCCGGTCTTGATCAGCGGATAGACTTCGGACGCAACGGACAGGACGTTCATGAAGTGCCTACATTCCCAGTTTGTCGATCATCGTTTGCGTGATCAGGCAGACGCCGTTTTCCGAACGCCGGAAACGCTTGGCATCGAGCACCGGATCGTCACCGACGACGAGGCCCTCGGGGATCACGACACGGCTGTCGATGACCACGTTGCGCAGCGTCGCGTGGCGACCGATCTTCACATCGGGAAGAACTACGGCATTCTCCAGACGGGAATATGAATTTACGCGGACACCTGTGAACAACAGGCTGCGGTTGAGCGCGGCGCCTGAGATAATGCAGTCGCCGGAGATCAGCGACGAGGTTGCCGAGCCGCGGCGGTTTTCATCGTCATGCACGAATTTCGCCGGCGGCTTGATCTCGGCAAAGGTCCAGATCGGCCAGGTGCTGTCGTAGATGTCGAGCTCCGGCGTCACGTGGGTCAGGTCGATATTGGCCTGCCAATAGGCATCGATCGTGCCGACGTCGCGCCAGTAGGCCTCGCGCTCGAAGTCCGACCGCACGCAGGACTCTGCGAAACGGTGGGCGACGGCTTTGCCGTTATCGACGATGTAGGGGATGATGTCCTTGCCGAAGTCGCGGCTCGATTTCGGATCGGCGGCGTCGCGGCGCAGAAGATCCATCAGGAACTTCGTGTGGAAGACATAGATGCCCATGGAGGCAAGCGCCATCTCCGGATTGCCGGGAATGCCCGGCGGATCGGCCGGCTTCTCGACGAAGGCGATGATGCGGTCCTTTTCGTCGACATGCATCACGCCGAAGCCGGTTGCTTCCATGCGCGGCACCTCGAGGCAGCCGATGGTGACGTCGGCGCCGGAATCGACGTGCTGCTGCAGCATCAATTCGTAGTCCATCTTGTAAATATGGTCGCCAGCAAGGATCACCATGTATTCGACGCCATGATCCTCGATGATGTCGATGTTCTGGTAAACGGCGTCGGCCGTGCCTTCGTACCATTGCGTTTCGGAAACGCGCTGGCTGGCCGGGAGAATATCGAAGCTTTCGTTTCGCTCCGGGCGGAAGAAGTTCCAGCCACGCTGCAGGTGGCGGATCAGCGAATGCGCCTTGTACTGGGTGGCGACGCCGATGCGGCGGATACCGGAGTTGAGCGCGTTCGACAGCGCGAAGTCGATGATACGCGCCTTGCCGCCGAAATAGACCGCCGGCTTCGCCCGTCGGTCGGTCAGTTCCTTCAGGCGACTGCCGCGACCGCCGGCGAGAACATAGGCCATGGCATCACGTGCCAGAGGTTGCGTACGCTTTTCCACCATTTGTCCTCCCCATTCATTGACCTTAAGGGGTCGTCACGGCGGCCTTCTGCGACGCCTTGCGGCCCTCGATATTTGCAGTCTTCCGCCGCCTTCGGCTGGCGGATCGGATAAATTACTCCTGTTCCAGCATCAGTGTCGCGAGCGGCGGCAGGGTGATGTTGGCCATGATCGCTCCCGTGCTGTTCTTCTCGGCAAAAACCGCGCCGCCATTGCCCTTGCCGCTTCCTCCATAGATTTCCGCGTC
Source organism: Ensifer sp. ENS02 (assembly GCF_014851885.1). Taxonomy (NCBI): domain Bacteria; kingdom Pseudomonadati; phylum Pseudomonadota; class Alphaproteobacteria; order Hyphomicrobiales; family Rhizobiaceae; genus Ensifer; species Ensifer sp. ENS02. Next base: position 142,026 of record NZ_JACVAO010000008.1, read on the forward strand.
GCTGTTGAGGATCTCCTTCCAGCGACCCTTGACCGGCAGCGGGATGGCGTAGCTTTCCCGGTAGACGGGGGTGAAATTGGTGATGACGGCGACGAGTTTTTCGCCGGGCGCCTTGCGCAGCCAGGCAAAGACCGAGTTGTCGCGGTCGTCGGCCAGCAGCCATTCGAAACCTTCGCCTTCGCAATCGCGCGCATGCAGCGCCGGCTTGGCACGGTAGGTGCCGTTCAAGTCACGCACCAGCCGTCGCATGCCCTCGTGCAGATGGTATTCGAGCAGGTTCCAGTCGAGCGCCCGATCCTCGGACCATTCGCGCCATTGCGCGAACTCCTGACCCATGAACAAGAGCTTCTTGCCGGGATAGCCCCACATGAAGGCATAGTAGGCCCGGAGATTGGCGAACTTCTGCCAGTCGTCGCCGGCCATCTTGGCGATCAGCGAGCCCTTGCCGTGCACGACCTCGTCATGGGACAGCGGCAGCACGAAGTTCTCGTTGAAGGCATAAAGCAGGCCGAAGGTCAGGTCGTTGTGGTGGAACTTACGGTGCACCGGCTCGCGCGACATATATTGCAGCGTGTCGTGCATGAAGCCCATGTTCCACTTGAAGCCGAACCCGAGACCCCCCGCATGCACCGGATGGGAGACCTTCGGCCAGGAGGTCGATTCCTCGGCGATCGTCAGGATACCCTTGTGAGAGCCGTATATTTCCGTGTTCAGCGTCTGTAGGAAACGGACGGCCTCGAGGTTCTCGTTGCCGCCATATTCGTTCGGCACCCACTCGCCGTGCTTGCGCGAGTAGTCGAGGTAGAGCATCGAGGCGACCGCATCGACGCGCAGGCCGTCGACATGGAATTTTTCCGCCCAGTAGAGCGCATTGTTGACGAGGAACGACAGCACTTCCTGGCGGCCGAAATTGTAGATCGCCGTGTTCCAGTCGGGGTGGAAGCCTTGGCGCGGATCCTCGTGTTCGTAGAGTGCGGTGCCGTCGAACCAGCGCAGGCCGTGCTCGTCGGTCGGGAAATGCGCCGGCACCCAGTCGAGGATGACGCCGATGCCGACCTTGTGGCAGCCGTTGACGAAGCGGGCAAAACCTTCGGGCTCGCCGAAACGGGCGGTCGGCGCATAAAGACCGGTTGTCTGGTAGCCCCAGGAGGGGTCGAAAGGAAACTCCGAGATCGGCAGAAACTCGATATGAGTAAAGCCCATGTCGACGCAGTAGGGGATCAGCCGGTCGGCAAGCTCGTCCCAGGAGAGCATCTCGCCATTGTCGCGGCGCTGCCAGGAACCGGCGTGCACTTCGTAGATCGAGATCGGTTGCCGTCTTGCGTCGGCCGAGGCCCAATGCTTGCGGTGTGCCTCGTCGTCCCAGGTCTGCGCGATTTCCGGCGTGGTCATCGAGGCCGTGTTCGGGCGTAGTTCGGAGCGCCGGGCAAAGGGATCGGCCTTGAGCGGCAGACGCGTGCCGTTGCGGTCGAGGATCTCGTACTTGTAGACAAGGCCCGCATCGACGCCGGGAATGAAGATTTCCCAGATGCCGGTGTCGGTGCGCAGCCGCATGACGTGGCGACGGCCGTCCCAGTCGTTGAACTGGCCGACGACCGAAACACGCTTCGCATTCGGTGCCCAGACGGCGAAATGGTAGCCGCTGGCACCGTCATGCTCGATCGGGTGCGCCCCCATCTTGTCGAAGAGCCTGAGATGCGAGCCTTCGCGAATGTAATAATCGTCCATCGGTCCGAGAACCGGACCGAAGCTGTAGGGATCGACAACCACCCATTCGCCGCCCTGATTGCGGGCGCGGTAGCGGACGGGCTGTGGTTTCTTCAGCGCCACCGAGCCTTCGAAGAAGCCGGCATCGTCGCGCCGTTCGATCGCCCCCAGGTCCTTGCCCGAGAGCGTTTCGACCGTCACCGTCTCGGCATCGGGGACGAAGCAGCGGGCAAGGACGGTCTTGCCGACGGGGTGCACGCCAAGAACCGAAAAGGGGTCGTCATGCGTGCCCTTGAGGATGGCCGCGATATCCGGGGCTGACAGCAGACCTGAAGCTGCGGGTTCCGGGTCCTTGCCGGCCGAGGGCGTCATCCAGCTCTCCAGATTTCCCCGGCATATTGCCGGATGGTGCGATCGGACGAGAACCAGCCCATCCGTGCGGTGTTGCGGATTGCCTGCGCGTGCCAGTCGGACGGCGTCGTCCAGAGCTGGTCGAGCTCGCGCTGCGCCTTGGCGTAGGCTTCAAAATCGGCAGCGACCATGAACCAGTCGTGATTGTAGAGCCCTTCGACGAGGCTTGCGAAGCGATTGCGGTCATCGGGCGAGAACACGCCGGACGCAATCGCCTGCAGCGCCTGCGACAGCTCGCGCGAGCCTTCGATGATGGCGCGCGGATTGTGACCTTCGGCTCGTGCCCTGGTCACCTCTTCGGCGGTCATGCCGAAGATCTTGATGTTTTCCTCGCCGATCCAGTCGCGCATCTCGACATTGGCGCCGTCGAGCGTACCGATCGTCAAGGCGCCGTTCAGCGCGAACTTCATGTTGCCGGTGCCCGATGCTTCCATGCCGGCCGTCGAGATCTGCTCGGAAAGGTCGGCAGCCGGAACCATGATCTCGGCGAGCGAGACGTTGTAGTTCGGCACGAAGACGATCTTCAGGAGGCCGCGCACCGCCGGGTCGTTGTTGACGACACGGGCGACGTCGTTGGCCAGTTTGATGATCAGCTTGGCATTGTGATAGCTCGGCGCCGCCTTGCCGGCAAAGAGCTTGACGCGCGGCACCCAGTCGAGCTCCGGATGGGAGCGGATCTGGTCGTAGAGCGCCACGGCCTCGATGATGTTGAGGAGCTGGCGCTTGTACTCGTGGATGCGCTTGATCTGGATGTCGAACATCGCCGACGGATCGAGCCGGATGCCGAGGCGGCTCTGCACGAGCTGCGCGAGGCGCACCTTGTTGGCGCGTTTGACCGCGGCGAAATGTTCCTGGAAGTCCGCCTTGTCGGCGAAGACGTCGAGCGCCTGCAGCGCCTCGGTATTGTCCATGAACTCGTCGCCGATCGCGTCGCGGATCAGTCCGAAGAGACCGGGATTGCACTGCATCAGCCAGCGGCGCGGCGTAATGCCGTTGGTCTTGTTGTTGATGCGGTCCGGGTAGAGCTTGTGCAGGTCGGCAAACACCGTTTCCTTCATCAGCTCGGTGTGCAGTGCCGAAACGCCGTTGATCGAGTGCGAGCCGACAAAGGCGAGATTGCCCATGCGCACGCGTCGTTCGCCGCTTTCGTCGATCAGCGAGATGTTGCGGATTTCGTCGTCCGTGGCGCCCTTCTGGCGGCGGGCCTCGATCAGGATCTTGGCGTTGATCGCATAGACGATCTGCATGTGGCGCGGCAGCAGGCGCTCGATCAGCGGTACCGGCCAGCTTTCGAGCGCTTCGGGCAGCAGCGTGTGGTTAGTGTAGGAGATCGTGCGGCGGGTGATGTCCCAGGCCTGCTCGAAATCGAGGCCGTGCAGGTCGGTCAAGAGCCGCACCAGTTCGGCAATGGAAATGGCTGGATGGGTGTCGTTGAGCTGGATGGCGACGGCGTCCGGCAGCGAGTTGAAATCCGGGTATTGCTGCAGGTGACGGCGCAGGATGTCCTGCAGCGAGGCCGAGGAGAAGAAGTATTCCTGGCGTAGGCGCAGCTCCTGGCCCGCTGGCGTCGCGTCGGCCGGATAGAGAACACGCGTCAGGCTTTCCGCCTTGTTGCTTTCGCGAAGGGCGCCGATGTGGTCGCCGGCGTTGAAGGCGGCCAGCAGGATCGGGTCAATCGGCTGCGCGGTCCACAGGCGCAGCGTGTTGACGCGTTTTGCCCGCCAGCCGACGGCGGGCGTGTCGAAGGCGGTGGCGATGACGCGCTCGGCCGGTTTCCACACGAAACGCTGGATTTCCTCGTCGACATTGGCGGTTTCGACGACGCCGCCGAAGCCGATTTCGTAGGAGCTTTCGCGGCGTTCGAATTCCCAGGGGTTGCCGTGGGCAAGCCAGGTTTCGGGTAGTTCCACCTGCCAGCCATCGGCCATCTGCTGGCGGAAGAGGCCATGCATGTAGCGGATGCCGTAGCCATAGGCGGGTACGTCGACGGTCGCCATCGATTCCATGAAACAGGCAGCCAGCCGTCCGAGACCGCCATTGCCGAGGGCCGCATCCGGCTCGAGCTGGGCGACGACATCGATATCGACGCCGAGGGAGGCGAGCGCATCGCGCATCTCGTCCATCAGGCCGATATTGGTCATCGCATCGCGCATCAGCCGGCCGATGAGGAATTCGAGCGAGAGATAATAAACGCGCTTGGCGCCGGTTGCGTAGGTCTTGCGGGTGGAGTCCATCCACTTGTCGGTGATGCGGTCACGCGCAACCAGGATCGCCGCCGTCAGCCAGTCATGGGGCTTGGCGACCTTCGGGTCCTTGCCGATGCGGTACTTCAGACGTTCGAGGATTTCGACGGCGAGCTGGCTAGGTTCAGACGACCTTGGGGCGGGCTGCGGCACGTCGTTGGTGGAGAGCCTGTTCATCATGAAACTGTCTTTACCCTTTTGCGTTGGGAGATCGCAGGCCGGACCCGACCGGGGATAAAGCCAATTTATGCATCGATCCGAAGCGCTTGCAACAGATGTTTTTAAATGGATTAGACTTGTCTCAGACGGTGGAGAACGTATCCCGCCGAAACGCAAAATGCCGCCCGGCGGGGCCGGGCGGCATCGTCAGCGATGTGGTCTGTCTTACCTTGTCAGGCGTGCCATCTTGCCCGAGGTGGTGGCGCCGATTTCACCGAAAACCTTGACCAGAGCTGCGGCATCTTCCGGCGACTTGTAGTCGGCTGTGCTGCTGGCGCATCGGCTGAGCACCGATTTTCCCTGGATCGGCGCCATGAAGGCGATGGTGAAGACGCGAATGCCGGCGTCCTTGGCATCCTGGCACGCCTTGAGCGTTGCCGTGTCGGATTTGGAATCCTGGGCTTTGTATTTGTCGAGTTCCGGTTCCGGCTTTGGCGCCGCCGGGATGGTCAACGCCTTTCCTTCGAAATGTGTGTTCGCCCCATCGGTCATGAAGACGATGTACTTTTTCGGCGTCAGGCCGTTGGATGCCGTGTGCGCGTCGTTTTCGCCCTTGAGCTTCAGATCCGTGACGGCCTTGGCGAAGGCGCCGCTCGAATCCGTGCCGCCGTTCGCCTCCAGGTTCTTGACGTAGGTACTGGCCTTCGTCGTGCCCCAGGCCAGTTTCTCTTCCGGGAAGATGGAGCTGCTATACGAAACAGCGCCGACACGGACATACTTGTTGTCGGGGTCCATCTCGGTGAGTGGCTTCAGCAGCGTCTCAACCGCGGATTTCAAGGTCGTGATCTTGTCGATCATGCAAGGGCTGGTCTCAGAGATGCTCTTGCCCCAGTTCTCCGCCGTCCAGTTCTTGCACTTGGTGCGCTTCTCGTCCTTCACATTCGTCACGAAGGCCATCGAGCCCGAGCGGTCGAGCACGAGATACATCGACATGGCGTTCTTGGTTTCCGTCGCGCTCTCGGCAACGGCTACCGTTTCCAGATTGACGGACTTCTGTCCGAGCAACCGCGTCATGGGGTTGAGCTGAATTGTCTGCTTGTTGACGATCGTGACCTTGAAGGCCTTGTCGCTCTTGCCGACAGTCGTCATGACGATGTCGACCGTCGGCTGAACCTGGGTCTCCGTCGGGTCGGTCACGCCGCCCGCGGAAGCGCTGCTGGTGCCCGGGTCGCTGCCGCCGGCTCCACCGGGCAGATCGGTCGAGCTTGCGCCCGACTGCGCCTTCAGGAAGTTCAAGGCGATTTCCTTGGCCTTCTCGGTCGCCAGGGTATCCTTGTTTGCAACGAGTGCGGACGCAGCCGCAAGTGCTGCCGCGTCGGCTGCATCCTGCATCTGGTTTTTCGTCGTCATCATGGTGGCCAGATCGACGGCGACGCCGCCGGCTGCCAACACCAATGGCGCCGCGAGTGCTGCCATGATGCCAAAATTGCCACCCCGGTCCTTGAGCATAGCTACGAAGGACCGGCCTACCGTGTATCGTCTTCCCATCTTTGCACACCCCAAAGGAACACGTTGCAAGCTTGGGGGCATCAATAGCGGCGATGGCTTACGATATCGTTCCGGCAATCCTTGCAATTTTAATGGATTGACGGAAAACCGGTTGTTGTAAGGGGTTCTGCGGCACCCTGTCTGTTCCGAAGCGGGAATCGGCCTGTGCCAAATCGGGTCACGCTACCGGAATGACGTCGACCGCCTGTTTCGTCGTTTGGCTGCCGTAGCTTTTCAGGACCCCGATGACGGGCGCGACATCGCCGTAGTCGCGGCCATGGCCGACGACGATATGGTCGGTTCCAGCCGGAATATTGTTGGTCGGATCGAGTTCGAGCCACCCACCGGTTGTGCCGCACCAGACGCGCACCCAGGCGTGCATGGCATCGGCCCCCTCCAGGCGCTCCTTGCCGGGCGGAGGGATCGTCCTTAGGAAACCGCTAACATAGCCGGCAGGGATGCCGAGGCTTCTGAGCGCCACGATCATGACATGGGCGAAATCCTGGCAGACGCCGCGCTTGAGCTTGAACGCTTCTGCCGGCGTCGTGTTCACGGTCGTCGCCTCGCCGTCATAGGCGAAGTCGCGATGGATGCGGTCACACAGTGCAACGGCGATCTGGCGCACGGTCATCGTGTCGGTAATGGTGTCACGCGCGTAGGCGGCAATGTCGGCGACCTCGGGCAAGAGTGGGCTCGGGCCGGCGAAGTGATGCGGCGCGTCGGCATCGACGGACCAGCAGGCCGCAAGCTCGGCCGGCAGGCCGGTGAGGTCAGGGGAGAAGTCCGCGGTCAGGGCCTGTGCTTCCACCTGCACGCGCGCCTGCATGCGGATCGTCAGGTCTGCATGCGAGTTGCGAAAGAGAATCGACGTAAACGGGTTGGCGAAGAAGTCGATGCTCTCGGTACGTTCGGCCGGCATGGGATGGCAGCTGAGCGAGCCGACGACGAGACGTTGGCGACCGGGCAGCGTCGCCGGCAGCACGCGCACGAGGTGGCGGCCGCCGGACACCGGCACTTCGTAGTCATAGATGATCTTCAGGCTGATGTCGTAAAGCATGGCTAGCCGAGATAGGTGCGCGCGAGCAGATCGGACAGGCTTTCGAGATCCCGCTCCAACCGATTGTAGACGCCGAGGTTCATGGCTTCCGGTGTCATCACCGCCAGGCCCGAATGCAGCCGCATCGCCTCGCGGTAGAAGGAGGACATCTGGCCGTTGACGAAGGCGTTCGGCAACAGCTCGACCTCGGTCTTGATCTCATTCAACTGGTAAAGCACCGAGCGCGGATTGAGCGGATCGAGCGCCAGGAGGTCGGTGACCGTCAAGGCGGCGGTGCTGACATTGTAGCGCCGGCGATGGGTCATGACGCTGTCGCCGATTTCGAGCAGCATGTCATAGGCGCCATCGGGCGCATCCGGCCCCGACATGTGGCCGAGCAGCCGGGTCATGTGCAGGCCGCGCTCGATATAGCGGCCGATCGAAAGGAAGCGCCAGCCGGTGAAGCGGTACATGTTTTCATGCACGAGACCGGCAAAGCCGGCGAGCTTGCGCAGGAGCACGGTGATCGCGCGGGTCGCGTCGTCGCCGGCCTGCACCGTCGCGTGGAACTTGCGCGCCGTCTGCGACAGGTCGTTCAGTGCCAGCCAGCCGTCCGGCGAGAACCGGTCGCGGATGTTGCCGGCGCTGAAGAGGGCGCTTGCGATATTGGCGAGCAAGCTGTCGGGCACAGGCTGGCGCGCATCGATGTCGAGGGCTGCGAGATAGTCGCCGACATCCTTAAGGAGCGGCAGGTCCGGATCGGCGGTTTCGGCGAAGCGGCCGTGCCAGGCGCGCAGGATGCGTAGCGCCCCTTCCGCACGCTCGATATAGCGGCCGAGCCAGAAGAGATTGTCGGCCGCCCGGCTCGGCAGGCTTCCCGGCATGTTGCGGGTGAAACTTTCCTCGGCCGGAAGCAGCGTCGTGCGCTCGACCGGTCGGTCGCTGACGATCCAGACATCGGCGGCGGTGCCGCCCGCCTGCATCGCGATCGCGGCGACATCGTCGCCGGAGCCGATGCGGGCAAAGCCGCCTGGCATAATCTGCCAGCCGTCGCGGGTGCGTGCCGCAAACACCCGCAGGCTCATCGGCCGCGGCGTCAGCCGCCCGCGCACCCAGGCAGGGGTGGTCGAGAGCGTGACCACCTCCTGGCCCACGAGCTTGCCGCCCTCGGCGCTAAGCCAATCTGCGATCGAGGCTCGAGCCTTCTCATCAAGCGTACGGCCGAGTACCGACTGGCCATTGTCGTCGAAGAAAGGGCGGGTCTGGTAGGCGGGGCCGATGACCATGCGGTCGAGGTTGGCGGCGACCTGTTCGCGTTCGGCGCCTTGGCCGCACCACCAGGTGGCGATCGAGGGCAGCTTCTGTTCCTCGCCCAGCAGATGGCGGCAGATCGCCGGCATGAAAGCGAGGAAGGCGCGGGTTTCGACGATGCCGGTGCCGAGCGCGTTCACGATTGAGACCGAGCCGGCCCTGAGCGCCTCGACAATGCCCGGTGTGCCGATATGCGAGGACTGATTGAGCTCGAGCGGATCGGCAAAGGCCGCGTCGAGACGACGCCAGAGCACGCCGATGGGCTTGAGGCCGGCGACGGTGCGCACCATCACCCGGCCGCCGATCACGGTCAGATCCTCGCCTTCAAGAAGCATGAAGCCCAGATAGCGGGCGATATAGGCATGTTCGAAATAGGTCTCGTTGGCGATCCCCGGCGAAAGAACGGCGATGCGGTCGTCCGGGTGCAGCCGGCGGCTCTGCAGCGTGTCGCGGAACTCGCCAAAGAAGCCGGCCAGCCGGTGGACGTGGCTTTCGGCATAAAGATTGGAGAAGGCACGCGTGGTCGCGACCCGGTTCTCCAGGGCGAAGCCGGCGCCCGAAGGTGCCTCGGTGCGATCGGACAGGACCCACCAGTTACCGTCGGGTCCACGGCCAATCTCGAAGGAGACGAAATGCAGGAAGTGGCCGTCGGCCGGTTTCACGCCGACGAGAGGGCGCAGGAACTCCGGATTGGAGGCGACCAGCGCCGGCGGCAGCAGCCCTTCGCGCACCAGCCGGTTCTCGCCATAGATGTCGGCGACCACCTTTTCCAGAAGTTCGGCGCGCTGCACGAGGCCTTGCGAGACGTGCGCCCATTCCTTTTCGTCGATCAGAACCGGAATGTGCGACAGCGGCCAGCTTCGCTCGGAACTCTCCTTGGCGCCGTAGACGCGATAGAACACGCCGGCGTCGCGCAGATAGCGGTCGGCGCGCGCGAAGCGGTTGGCAAGTTCGGTCTCGTCGAGCCGCCCAAGCGTCGCGAGCAGCCGCTGCCAGACCGGGCGGACATTGCCCTCCTGGTCGAGCATTTCGTCGGCAATGCCCGGTAGGGCACGGTAGCCGAAGACCGGATCGTCGTCGGTGCCCGGATGGTTTGCGGCCGCTGTCTGCTTCTTCGGCATTTACGCTCCTGGTGGACGCCTGAGATCAAGCGTCATCGGGAATTCCGTCGACGGGCTTTCGGGGCGCAGCGGATAGCCTCCCGGCGTATGACCCCAAGGCTCGAACCGCGCCAGGCGCCGCGCCTCCGCCTCGTTGCCGTTGACCGGAAACGTGTCGTAGTGGCGCCCACCCGGGTGGGCGACATGGTAGATGCAACCGCCGATCGCCCGATTCGACCATGTATCATAGATATCGAATGTGAGGGGAGTGTTGACCGGTAGCACCGGGTGTAGCCCAGAGGCCGGCTGCCACGCCTTGTAGCGGACGCCGGCCACCGCCGTGCCATTCGAACCAGTGCGTGTGAGCGGCACGGGCCGACCGTTGCAGGCGACCGTATATCGCTCGGGATTGGCGGTATCGAGCTTGACCTGCAGCCGTTCGATCGAGCTGTCGACATAGCGCACGGTGCCGCCGATCGCGCCCTGTTCGCCCATCACGTGCCAGGGTTCGAGCGCCTGGCGGATTTCGAGCTTTGCACCCTCGTATTCGACCTCGCCGCAGAAGGGGAAGCGGAACTCGAGCTGGGCCTCGAACCATTCCGGTTTCAGATCGAAGCCATGCGCCCGGAGATCGGCGAGCACGTCGAGAAAGTCCTGCCAGACGTGGTGCGGCAGCATGAAACGATCGTGCAAAGCTGTGCCCCAGCGCACGAAGCGACCGTCGACCGGGTGTTTCCAGAAGCGGGCGATGAGGGCGCGCACCAGCAATTGCTGGGCGAGCGACATACGGGCGTTCGGCGGCATCTCGAAACCGCGGAACTCGACGAGGCCGAGGCGGCCGGTGGGCCCGTCAGGCGAAAACAGCTTGTCGATGCAGATCTCCGCCCGATGGGTGTTGCCGGTGACATCGACGAGCAGGTTGCGGAACAGCCGGTCGACGAGCCAGGGCAGGGGCGGCGGCGTTGCAGAGCCCGGCATCGGCACCTGCGCCAGGGCGATTTCGAGTTCATAGAGCTGGTCGTGCCGGGCTTCGTCGATACGCGGCGCCTGCGAGGTCGGGCCGATGAAGAGGCCGGAGAACAGGTACGAGAGCGAGGGATGCCGCTGCCAGTGCAGCACCATGCTTTTTAGCAGATCCGGGCGGCGCAGGAACGGGCTGTCATTCGGGTTGGCGCCGCCGACGACCACGTGATTGCCGCCGCCGGTGCCGGTGTGACGGCCGTCGATCATGAACTTGTCGGCACCGAGCCGGCCCTGGCGCGCCTCCTCGTAGATCGCCGTGGTGATGTCGACGCAGTCCTGCCAATGGGCGGCCGGATGGATGTTGACCTCGATGACGCCGGGATCGGGCGCGACGCGGATGACGTTGATGCGCTCGTCCTGCGGTGGTGCATAGCCCTCGATGTGCACGGGCAGGCCGATCGCAGCGGCAGCGCGCTCCGCAGACGCGATCAGATCGAGATACTCCTCAACGCTGGTCGTCGGCGGCATGAAGACGCAGAGCCGGCCGTCGCGCGGTTCGACGCTGATGGCGGTGCGCACCAATCCGGCGATCTCGTCGCGCGGCGCCGGGAGCGGCGTTTCCGGAACTTCCGAGGCCTGGAAGCGTGCATGCTGCGTGCGGGCGCTGCTTTCGCTGAAGTCCGGCAAATCGTCGCGCGGGACCGTCGGATCGACCGGATGGATATAGGGGTAAGCGGAGGGCGCGACATAGGGTAGGGCGCCGAGCGGAAGGCGATAGCCGACGGCGCTGTCGCCGGGAACGAGGAAGATGCGGCCACGGCGCGTCTGCCATTTCTCGCTCATCCACTTCACGCCGGTGGCGCGCGTGTTCCAGGCTTGCACCGGCAGAACATAGCCGGTCGGCGCCGTCAGGCCGCGCTCGAACACGCGGGCCATGCGGCTGCGCTCCTCGGGATCCTTCAGCTTGGAGTTGGCAGGATCGACGTTGTCGGGGAGGTTTGCCTCCTTCAGCAGCCAGTCGGCCGGGTCTTCGAAGGCCGGCACGACCATTTCGGTCGGCACGCTCAATTCGCCTGCAACCAGATGCAGCAGGCGTTCGGCATCCGCTACCGTCACGTCGTGGCGGCCGCTCTCCTCGGCGATCAGGTCCGGCCGGCGCCAGATCGGCACGCCGTCCTTGCGCCAGTAGAGGGAGAAGGTCCAGCGCGGCAGGGTTTCGCCCGGATACCATTTGCCCTGGCCATAATGCAGGAAGCCACCGGGGGCGAAGCGTTCGCGCAGCCGGCGGATCAGTGTGTCGGCCTTCTCGCGCTTGGTTGGTCCGACGGCCTCCGTGTTCCATTCCTCGGACTCGAAGTCGTCGATCGAAACGAAGGTCGGCTCGCCGCCCATCGTCAGGCGAATGTCGTTTTCCTCAAGCTCCCGGTCAACCTTCCCGCCGAGTGCATTCAGCGCATCCCAGCTTTCGTCGGAGAAGGGTTTGGTGATGCGCGGGTGCTCGGCGACGCGCCTCACCTTCATGTCGAAAGCGAAGTCGGTGCGGGTCTCGGGATCGCCGAAAAATTCTCCGGAGATCGGCGCGGCGTTGCGGTAATGGGGCGTTGCGGCAAGCGGAATGTGGCTCTCGCCGGTCAGCAGGCCCGAGGTCGGGTCGAGCCCGACCCAGCCGGCGCCGGGCAGGTAGACTTCGGCCCAGGCATGCAGGTCGGTGAAGTCGTGGTCGGTGCCGGAGGGGCCGTCGAGGGCTTTCAGATCCGGCGTCAGCTGAATGAGATAGCCGGAGACGAAGCGGGCGGCGAAGCCGAGATTGCGCAGGATCTGTACGAGCAGCCAGCTGGAATCGCGGCAGGATCCTCTTGCCGATGTCAGCGTCTGCTCCGGGTCCTGCACGCCCGGCTCCATGCGGATCACATAGCCGACTTCCTTCTGCAGGCGTGCGTTGAGCCCGACGACCATGTCTATGGTGCGCTGGCTGGAACGGTCGACCGTTGCCATGAAGGCGGCGAGCGCCGGGCCGAGCGGCTCCGGCGTCATATAGATCCGGAGATCGTCGCTGAGATCCTCGGGGTAGGGGAAGGGCCAATGCTCGGCCTCTTCCTCGACGAAGAAGTCAAAGGGGTTGTAGACGGTCATGTCGGCGACGAGATCGACTTCGATCTTCAGCTCGCTCACCGGATCGGGAAAGACGAAACGGGCGAGGTAGTTGCCGTAGGGGTCCTGCTGCAGGTTGACGAAATGGTTGCCGGGCGAAACCTTCAGCGAGTGGCTGATGACCTTGGTCTTGGAATGGGCAGCGGGCTTCAGCCGGATGATCTGCGGCGAGAGGCTTACGGGACGGTCATAGATATAGTGGGTCAGGTGATAGATACTGGCCTTGATCGACATGCCGGATTTGATCCCCTTCGTGGCGGGTCTGACGCCCCCCATCGCCACGAAGTTTGTGCAATGCAAATCGAGAATGCAAGCGCGAAAGCGCCCGCAGAAAATCAGGGCGGCGCAACGCATTCGCACGCCCGGACGGGCGTGCGAAACATTGGCCATCCTCGGTCAGACGATCGGCGGATTGATGCGGCCAAAACCCTCCTGGCGGTAGTAGGGGAAGTAGGGGTAGGCCGGCGTCGTTCGGCTCGCCGCGTCGAGTCGGGCGATCTGGTCCGCTGACAACGACCAGCCGACGGCGCCGAGGTTCTGGCGAAGCTGCTCCTCGTTGCGGGCGCCGATGATGACGCTCGAGACCGTCGGGCGCTGCAGCAGCCAGTTGATGGCGATCTGCGGGATCGTCTTGCCGGTTTCCTCCGCGAGCTGGTCGAGCACGTCGACGACATCGTAGAGCTTCTCATCATCGACCGGTGGGCCGAAGGCCGCAGTGTCGTGCAGGCGGCTGCCTTCGGGCCACGGCTTGCCGCGGCGAATCTTGCCGGTGAGACGCCCCCAGCCGAGCGGGCTCCAGACCAGAGCGCCGACGCCTTGGTCGGCGCCAAGCGGCATCAGTTCCCATTCGTAGTCGCGTCCAACCAGCGAATAGTAGACCTGGTGGGCGACGTGGCGCACGAGGCCGTACTTCTCCGAGACAGCCAGCGATTTCATCAATTGCCAGCCGGCAAAGTTCGAGGCACCGACGTAGCGCAGCTTGCCGGCGGCAACCAGACTGTCGAGTGTCGAAAGCACCTCCTCGACCGGCGTCCCCGCGTCGAAGGCGTGCAGTTGCAAAAGGTCGATGTAGTCGGTGCCGAGCCGCTTCAAGGCATCGTCGACGCCCTTGACGAGACGCGTGCGCGACGTGCCGGCGTCGTTCGGTCCGTCGCCCATCGGCAATGCCATCTTGGTGGAGAGAAGCACGGCATCACGCCGGCCCTTGATGGCCGCGCCGAGCACGCTCTCGGACGCACCGTCGGAGTAAACGTCTGCGGTATCGAAGAGATTGACGCCGGCTTCGAGCGAGATGTCGATCAGCCGCCGGGCTTCCGCGGCGTCGCTGTTGCCCCACGCGCTGAAGAGCGGCCCCTTGCCGCCGAAGGTGCCGGCGCCGAAGCTCAAGGCAGGCACTTTCAGTCCCGATGATCCAAGCTGTCTGTATTCCATGTCGTCAAACTCCTCGTTGGTTTTGTCTTTGCGAGAGCGGAAGTACGCTCGCCCACCAGGAGAAGGTGGTATCGCGGCCATTTGCGATGTAGACCGGATGAAAGAACATCATTTGTGAGTTGAAGTCACATGTCGCGCTTGTCTATCAACCGTTCGGGGGAGATGGCGGTTTTCGCCAAGGCGGTGGAGCTCGGCGGCTTCTCGGCCGCTGCAAAGGTCTGCTGCATGACACCCTCGGCCGTCAGCAAGCTCGTGCAGAGGTTGGAGGAAAGGCTCGGCGTCCGGCTCATCAACCGCTCGACGCGGCGGCTGCAGCTGACGGCGGAAGGCTGTGCCTTCTATGAGCGGGCGGTGCGCATCCTTGCCGATATCGACGAGGCGGAGCGCGAGGCGGGTTCAGGCGAAACGCCCGAGGGCCGCGTGCGGCTAAACGTCAGCGCTTCCTATGCGGTGCATGTGCTGATGCCGGTGCTGCCGGAGTTTCTCTCGGTCTTTCCATCGGTCTCGCTCGATATCCTGCAGACCGACGCCGTGGTCGATCTGATGGCGGAGCGGGCCGACATCGCCGTGCGCGCCGGTCCTCTGAAGTCTTCGAGCCTGATCGCCCGCAAGCTCGGCAGCACGTCGATGACGATCGTGGGCGCGCCGTCCTACCTTCAACGGTTCGGTATACCCGAGAGTGTCGGCGACCTCGAAGCGATGAACAGGCTGAGCCATAGCTATGCGCGTTCGATCGATGGCTGGCCGCTCCTGTCGAACGGGGAGCCTTTCACGCTGGCGCCGACGGAGCAGGTCCGCGTGAGCGACGGCGAGGGTTTGCGCCAGCTTACGCTCGCCGGTGTCGGCCTGGCGCGACTGCCCACGTTTACGGTCAAGGAGGATATCCGTTGCGGCCGGCTGACGGCGGTCGCCGAGCACTTGAACCCGGGCGACATCGAGGCATTCCATGCGGTGTTCCACGGGCAGGGTGGAGCCCTGCCGGCGCGCGTGCGGGTGGTACTTGATTTCCTGGCTAAGCGCGCGCGGATTTCATCGCCTTGAACGGCTGGTGCGTCGCTTCGGCCGGCTGGCCGCAGACGCGATTGCGGCCCTCGGACTTGGCGCGATAGAGCTCGTTATCGGCAAGTTCGATCAGGTGCTTCCAGCCACCGTTCGCGCTGCGGCCTTCGGCCACGCCGAAGCTGGCGGTGACGTTCAGCTTCCGTCCGTCGGCAAGGACGATCGGTTCGTGCGCGAGGTTGACCCTGATCCTTTCGGCAAGGGCAAGGGCGGACTCGATGCTGTCGCCGGGCGTGATCACGGCAAACTCCTCACCGCCGAAGCGGGCGACGAGATCGGAATTGCGCACGGAATTGCGGATGATGCGGGCGGTTTCCTGAAGCACGATGTCGCCGATCAGATGGCCGTGGGTATCGTTGATCTGCTTGAAATGGTCGATGTCCATCAGGATCAGACAGGCGTCCTGATCCTTGCCGTCCATGTCTTCCGCGCCGCCGATCAGCTCCAGCGCGCGGCGGTTGAGCAGGCCGGTCAGTTCGTCGGTTTCCGCCTGGCGTTCGAGATGCTGCATCAGCAGCGTGCGCTCGTCGAGGCGCTGGCGCAGAATATCGATCGCATCGAACAGGCGCCCCATTTCGCCTTCTCCACCCTTGCCCTGAAGGCGCGCGATCGGGCGATCATTGGCAAGCTCGATGATGCTGTGGCGCGCAAGAAGCAGCGGTTCGAACACCAGCGATCGGGCGCGCCGCATCAAGATCAGCAACATCAGGAAGAGCGAGAAGGTCGCAAGGCTCGCCACGGCGAGCTTGATCGACGCGCGGGTCTTGTTGGCGGACAGGCGCTCGACGGTCGAATCCATGAAGGCGCGACGCAGATCTTCGAGCGGTTTCATCTTCGGGACGAAAAGGTCGGTGAGCTGTTCGGCGGTCATCGGGTAGTCGCCCGAGCGTTTACCGACGGCGACGATGTTGTCGATGATTGCAAAACCTTCGGCAAAGAACTCGCGGTCGATCTTGGCGAGATCGCCGATCTTCGACGGATCCAGGCCTGGAAGCGCGCCCGGCTTGCCGACGATCGCCCAGACCTCCTGCAGCCTGCCGCGCGTGCGCTCGCTGTCGGCGAGATTCTTGATCGCGAGCGGCTTGCCGACGGCAACGGGCGCCATGACGTGCGACCCGAGGCGCCCTCCGTCCTCACGCAGATTGGCAAGCATCTGGGCTGCAAGGGCAATGCCCGCAAGGTTCGGGTCGGTGTTGGTCAGGCGCTGAATGTTCCAGTCGATCGCGGGGCGAAGCGCATCGATCACGCCGAACATGGCCTCGATCGTCGCTTCGATTTCGGCAAGGTTCCGCCGTTCCGGCGGAAGGGCCGCAATGCGATCGACTTCCGCACGCGCAAGCATCAGCCGACGATGGACCTCGACCAGGATGGGCGAAAGCGCGCCGGCCGGTTCGGAGCGGCTGGCATTGTCGATGTCGGCGGTGATCTGAGCCAATGCCGCGTCGCTGCGGGCACGAAACTCCGCCAGCCGCGCCTGGACAGTCGAGCCGGGCGCTACGCCAAGGCCGAGCACACCGTTGGACGGGCCACGTTCGGCCGAGAGGTAGTTTGCGGCGTCGAGGACGCGGCAAAAGGCCATGACTTCCGTCAGGTTGCGGCGCGCGACGACAAAGTCGCTATAGGATGCGGCGATGATTTCGGTCGCAAGAATGCCCGTGCAGGCAACGACGATCGCCACCAGCCATTGGAGCTTGCGTCGCAGGGCCCTGGCCGTACGCGCTTCCCCCACGCCCATCTGAGGGGACGCATAGGTGCTGCCCTTATTGCTCATATGCGCGAAGTTGCTCCACTCATGTCGCCGCCCGTCTGCTCGACAATCGCGACAAATTCTTGCCACCCGACAAGAAACCCATCCGAAATCAGTGTGCTTGCCGCCCCTGCTATCGTATAAGATGTTAAATAAGCTTGAAATACCCTGAAATACTAGGGGCTATTCCGCAACCGAGGGATGCGCCCGGCGCACGGCAGACCCCAGCTTTGCGGCCCCCGTATTCGCTTTCCGGTCCATGATCGCAATAAATCCTGCCCGCCTTCTTGCCGAAAGCGGGCCTGGACTTGGTTGGTCGTCATTTTACTTCAGCAACTCTTCACGGCAACGTGATCTGTGCTGCCGCCTAAAGCGCCGCGCGTCTTATCAGACGGGCTAAGGTCGCTGTAACACTTTGATTTTCTGCAAGTCTGTTCCCTTACGTCGAGGACGATTTAAGGAGACATGCAGTCGTCTCAGCGCTTCGGCCCGACCAGTGCGAAGAGGGCGCCCTGCGGGTCGAGCGCCTGAACGATCCAGGCGCCTCCGGGGACCTCCATCGGCTCCAGCACGATCTTGCCGCCGCCAGCCTTGATGCGTTCGATGGCGGCATCGATGGCCGGTACGTTGATGTAGTAGAGCCAGTAAGGCGCGGGCACCTCCTTCGGCTTGGTCATCATCCCGCCGATCGGGGCGCCGCCATGGGCGAAGATCTGGTAGATGCCCATTTCGCCCATGTCCATGCCCTGGTCCTTCGTCCAGCCGAAGAGTTCGGAATAGAAGGGGAAGGCGGTGTCGAGGTCGCCCGAGGCAAGCTCGTGCCAGCCGATCAGTCCGGGGGCCATCGGGTCGGTGACCGGCGGCGGATCGCCCGTACCCTTGAAGATCGAGAAGACCGCGCCGTGCGGATCGGTGACGACGGCGAAGCGCCCTATCCCCGGGATATCGTCCGGCGCCCGGTGCACCTTGCCGCCCTTGGCGGCGATGCTGGCGGCGCTCACATCGACATCGTCGACGCCGACATAGCCGAGCCAGGCGGGCGGCACGTTCATTTCGAGCGCGCCTTC
This sequence comes from Ensifer sp. ENS02, assembly GCF_014851885.1. Taxonomy (NCBI): domain Bacteria; kingdom Pseudomonadati; phylum Pseudomonadota; class Alphaproteobacteria; order Hyphomicrobiales; family Rhizobiaceae; genus Ensifer; species Ensifer sp. ENS02. Next base: position 159,959 of record NZ_JACVAO010000008.1, read on the forward strand.
CGGCATGGTCATCAATCCCGCCACCGGAATCTCGCCGACGTTAAACAGCGTGTAGCTGATGCCGGCCATGCCGGCATCGCTGGCGGCCCAGCCGACCACGTCCTTGTAGAACGTCTCGGCGGCCGCCATGTCGGTGGTCATCAGTTCGTACCAAACGAATTTGCCGTGATCTGCCATTGCCTTCCTCCGGGTTGCTCTGGCGCGGCGTATCTGGCGCCACTTGTTTGCCTGTTCGAATGAACTGTCGTCGGGTCAGCCTGACATGATGCGTGGCCGAACAGCCAAGGCCGTCGTCAGCGCGGCTTTCAATCCCGACGTAGGTATTCCGCCGTCATCAAGTCTTTCCAGTTTCCGTCCGCTGTTTGCGCCTGCGCCGTCAGCAGCCGACGGGATGGCCCGGCAAGCGTGATGACGTCGCGGTAGCGCATGGTCCTGCCGGGGTTTTCGAAATCTGGCCCCTCGCAGTAGAGGGAGAGGGACGTGCCGTCCGCGTCCAGTTCTCCGTCATAGATCCACATGTGGCTCATCATCGAACCGACCCAGGTGCCGACGTAACGTTTTGTCTGCGGATTGAAGCCGAGCGTCATCAGCGTCTGGCCGAAACTGCCGCCCGGCATCGTTCCCTGACCCTCGCAGACGATCCAGAGGCCTTCGAGTGACCGGACATGCTCGGTCCAGGGCCCGCTGCCATCGGGCTCGCCATCGGAGCCGGCCGTGCGAACGTGCCAGTCGCCCAGCAATTGCTCGAGCCAGCGGTGCGCTTCTTCCGGTTCTGCTCTCACGGGATTTCCTTCTTGACCGGGCGCAGACGTTCGGCCCGGCACGCGAGCGTTCTCAAAACGATTTTGCGGGCGAAAAGTTCCGTCCGCCGGGATGCGGAATTCAGCCCGCCTTGCGTCCGGGCTCCCGATCATATTCGTCGTGGCGGCGAACGAAGCTCATGGTCCCGTCCTCGTTGCGCCCCTTGGGTGCGCGGTCGAGCAGCATCAGTGTGCCCACGAGTTCCTCGAGCCCGCGGGCATAGGACGAATAGGTGTGGTAGATCGTGCCGTCCTCGCCCTTCTGGAAGGCGCTGAGACCGGGCAGTTCCTCATGCGCATTAGCGCTTTCTATGTCGGTGAAGTTGTACCCGACTTTGCCGCTTGCGAGCTCGTCTGGCGAAAAGGCCACGTGGAAGTCATGGTTGAAGCCGTTGCCTTCCGCCGAGACCCAGGGGAAATCCCACTCCATGCGTTTCTTGTAGGTTTCGATCTTTGCGAGCGGCGCGTTCGATGCGGCGACCAGCGTCACGTCGTGATGGTTGAGGTGCGGCAGCATGCCGGCGAAATGATCGACCAGGAAGGAGCAGCCGGGGCAACCGGCCTCCCAGGTGGGGCCGAACATGAAATGGTAGACCATGAGCTGGCTGCGGCCGTCGAAAAGCTCGGACAGGGATTTGCGGCCCGCCCGCGTATCGAAGACGTAGGTCTTTTCCATCTTCACCCAGGGCAAGGCCAGCCGGGCGGCATTGACCTTGTCGCGTGCGTGGGTGTGTTCCTTTTCCAGCGCAAGCAGATCTTTGCGCGCTTTCAGCCACTCTCCAGGCGATACCACTGCGTGATCCTGTCTCATGCCCGTTCCTCCTTCCAACGTTGCACTTGACTATTTACGTTGATATCAACATTAATCGGGCATGTCAAAAATGCCGCTTGTTTCGTTCGACACTACCCTGCATGTGAAGGACACCTGCCTCTGCCTGCATGTGCAACGCGCAGCGCGCGCCATTGCCCGCCGGTTCGACGAGGCGCTACGCCCGCTCGATATCACCAACGGACAGTTCTCTCTCCTGATGTCGCTCAACCGCCCGGCGCCGCCCAATATGGGCTCGGTGGCGTCGCTTCTTGCCATGGACCGGACGACCTTGACGGCGGCGTTGAAGCCGCTGGAACGGCGCAGCCTGGTCGAAAGCTTCCCGGATGCCGACGACCGGCGGTCGCGGCGATTGCGGCTGACGACCGAAGGGCAGGCGCTGCTGGCGCGCGCCGTGCCGATCTGGCGGAACCTGCATGAGGCGCTCGATCCGGTGCTCGATGACGGCGGTTCGGACCGCCTGCGTGCCGATCTCTTAAGGCTGGCTTGACGCGCGGCCGGTCAGTCCTCGGACGGCTCTGGCGCGGGGCGCTCCTTGAGCACCTCGATCACCTCGGCGATCAAGGCAGAGGCCTGCCGCAGCCGTCGTTCGCCGAGTGCGCCGCCCAGGCCGTCCGCCCAGGCCGCCTGCCGCTCCTTGATGTCGTGCAGTGCCGTTTCTCCTGCCGCAGTCAGAACCATGAGCTTTGCCCTCTGGTGGGTCGGGTTGTCCCTGTAGGCGATCAGCCCTTCGGCCTCCAAGAGATCGGCGATGCGCTGCACCCCCTGGCGCGCAAGGCCGAGCGCGCGTGCCGCATCGGCAACCGACATCGGCGCATGGTTTGCCGCGGCCAGCACCTGCCAGCGGGCGCTCGTCTGTCCGGAAGGTTTGGCGAGTGCGTCGCCGGCCTGCGTCAACGGGCCGGCTAGCCGCAGTACCGATATGGCGAACTCCGCAAAGGCGTCTCCGGCGGGTGTCCGATCGGGATCTTTCATGTTGACAGCACCACCGTCGTGTGAATGTTTGTATGACATCATGTTGTCATGATGCGGTCGTTTCAGCAAGTCATTTTAGCAAGGGAGATGAGAGCATGGCGAGAAGGACTTACAGCGGCGGTTGCCATTGCGGCAAGGTCAGATACGAAGCGACTTTCGATCTTGATGCGGGGACGACGCGATGCAATTGCTCGTTCTGTGGCAAGGCCCGCTACTGGGGTGCACAGGTCCAGCCGGAGGATTTTCGCCTCCTGTCACCGGAAGATCAGGTTGGGCTCTATCAGTTTGGCGCCAAGGTTGGCAACCACCGCTTCTGCCCTGCCTGCGGCATCGCCTCCTATAGCCATGGTTATGTCGAGGAACTCGGCGGCGCCTATTGCAGCATCAATGTCGCAACGCTGGACGATGTCGATCCGACGGTCCTGGCTAAGGTGTCGGTGCAATATCTGGATGGCCGGAACGACCGCTGGGATGAAACGCCTGCCGAATTCCGTCATCTCTGACGCGTGCGAGATCTCGCTCCTATTTGACAATATGTTGTCAATATGGCATATGGACTGCATCAGCTTCACCTGGCAGCATATCGCCTGCCGGGTGGGCGGCAATAGGGGGCCTGCCTGGCCCGCCACGCAGGAGCGACGGGTATGAAACTGACCTATAAGGGAAGCTGCCATTGCGGAAACATCCGCTATGAGGCCGACATCGACCTCGATGCCGGCACCGGCAAATGCAACTGCTCGATTTGCTGGAAGCGGCGCTACTGGGGGGCGGTCGTGAAGCCCGACGCTTTCCGGCTGCAGTGCGACGAAGCCAATATCGCCGACTACCAGTTCGGCAGCGACAGCGTGCATCACCGCTTCTGCAGGACCTGCGGCGTTGCCGCCTTCGGCCACGGCTATATCGAGGAGATTGGCGGCGCCTATTACTCCGTCAACCTCGCCTGCCTCGACGACCTCGATCCGGCGGTGCTGGCCGAAGCACCGGTGCAGTACATGGACGGGCGCAACAACAACTGGTTCCACGCGCCAGCCGAGACCCGTCACCTCTAGAGCCCACAGCTAAGCTGGTTACATCTTGCGAAATTCGAGGTGATAGATGACCTCCTCGCCAGTTGCCGGGTCCACGCCCGGCGCGCCGTAGATCACCAGCTTATCCCCTTGCAGGACAAAGGGGCGGATCAGGTCGGAGACGCCCCAGGCCGGGTTCCAGCTTGCCTCGACATGATGGATGATCCGGCCGTCCTTGAGCGAATAGGAGCCGGAATAGGCGAGCATGGAATCAAACAGTGCCGCCTTTTCGTCGTGAGACGGCACGAGTCCTTTGAGCTGCGGTCGATCGCGTTTCACCACAACGGCGGTCATCCGGCCATCGGGAAAGTACGAGAGATAGCCGATAGGATCAGGGCCCATGGCATCGGTGACCTCGCCAGTGGCGACGACCTCGCGCGTCCAGGAAAGCATCTTCCAGGTGCCGAGCAATCCAGACTCGTCCGCCATGACCCACCTGTTTGATTTTAGGGTAAACTAAAATAGCAGATGCTTCCTGTCCGGCAAAGCCGGGCCGATCCCTAGGATGAGATCAAAGAAAAGGGCCCCCGACGCGCGGGAGCCCTTCGTTGTTTCTTGCGCCGCTCGGGCGCAGCCCGAACGTAGCTGGTCAGTGTTCGCCGAGGTCGCGCACAGCACCGCGGTCGGCGGAGGTGGCAAAGGCGGCATAGGCCTTGAGTGCCGTCGTCACCTTGCGCTTGCGCTGTTCGGTCGGCTTCCAGCCCTGGGCGTCCTGCTCAGTGCGGCGACGGCTAAGTTCCGCCTCGTCGACGCGCAGGCTGATCGTGCGGTTCGGGATGTCGATGTCGATCATGTCGCCTTCGCGCACCAGGCCGATCGTGCCGCCATTGGCCGCTTCCGGCGAAACGTGGCCGATCGACAGGCCCGAGGTGCCACCGGAGAAGCGGCCGTCGGTGATCAGCGCGCAGGCTTTGCCGAGGCCCTTCGATTTCAGGTAGCTCGTCGGATAGAGCATTTCCTGCATGCCCGGGCCGCCCTTGGGGCCTTCATAGCGGATGACGACGACGTCGCCGGCCTTGATCTCGTTGCCGAGGATCGCCTTGACCGACGCATCCTGGCTTTCGAAGACGCGGGCCGGGCCGGAGAACTTCAGGATGCTCTCGTCGACGCCCGCGGTCTTCACGATGCAGCCGTCGATCGCGATGTTGCCCTTCAAGACGGCGAGGCCGCCATCCTTGGAGAAGGGATGTTCGACCGAGCGGATGACGCCCTTTTCGCGGTCGGTGTCGAGCTCGTCCCAGCGCGCTTCCTGGCTGAAGGCCACCTGGGTCGGGATGCCGCCCGGTGCCGCGCGGAAGAAGTTGCGAACGGTTTCGCTGGTCGTGCGGGTGATGTCCCAGCGGTCGATGGCGTCGCCGAGCGTGGCGCTGTGGACCGTCGGGCAATCGCGGTTGATGAGGCCGCCCTTCTCGAGTTCGCCGAGGATCGACATGATGCCGCCGGCACGGTGCACGTCTTCCATGTGCACGTCGCTTTTCGCCGGAGCGACCTTCGACAGGCAGGGAACCTTGCGCGACAGGCGGTCGATGTCCGCCATGGTGAAATCGACCTCGCCCTCGTGGGCGGCGGCGAGAATGTGCAGCACGGTGTTGGTCGAGCCGCCCATGGCGATATCGAGCGCCATGGCGTTTTCAAACGCCTTCTTCGAGGCGACCTTGCGCGGCAGCACGTTCTCGTCTTCCTGCTCGTAATAGCGGCGGGCGAGATCGACGACCAGGTGGCCGGCCTCGACGAAGAGGCGCTTGCGGTCGGCGTGGGTGGCGAGCGTCGAGCCGTTGCCGGGCAGCGACAGGCCGAGCGCTTCGGTCAGACAGTTCATCGAGTTGGCGGTGAACATGCCGGAGCAAGAGCCGCAGGTCGGGCAGGCCGAGCGTTCGATGACCTTGACGTCCTCGTCCGAGACGTTGTCGTCGGCTGCGGCGACCATGGCGTCGACCAGGTCGAGTGCATGCGTCTTGCCGTGCAGCACGACCTTGCCGGCTTCCATCGGGCCGCCGGAAACGAAGACTGCGGGGATGTTGAGGCGAAGCGCCGCCATCAGCATGCCGGGCGTGATCTTGTCGCAGTTGGAGATGCAGACCATGGCGTCGGCGCAGTGGGCGTTGACCATGTACTCGACGCTATCGGCGATGATTTCGCGCGACGGCAACGAATAGAGCATGCCGTCGTGACCCATGGCGATGCCGTCGTCGACGGCGATGGTGTTGAATTCCTTGGCGACGCCGCCGGCAGCCTCGATCTCGCGGGCGACGAGCTGGCCAAGATCCTTAAGGTGCACGTGGCCGGGCACGAACTGGGTGAACGAGTTCACCACCGCAATAATCGGCTTGCCAAAATCGCTGTCCTTCATGCCCGTCGCGCGCCAGAGGCCGCGGGCACCGGCCATGTTGCGGCCGTGGGTGGTGGTACGTGAGCGATAGGCAGGCATGGCATGTTCCTTCACGGACAAGGGGTATTGCTCGGGAATGGCGATCCCTGATCGCCACCGAAGGGGCTACCTAGCGCAAAATTGCGCGCGCGTCATCTTTTGCGTCAGATTATTTCGACGCTGCGCGCGCTGTCGCGCCAGGCTTTCGCCGCTTCGGAAATCAAATCTAGACCGCGGCCGGCGCCTTGGACAACACCCGCCGAAGCGCTTTACGGAAATCTTATGTCGAGCGCCTGAAGTCGCAATCGAAACTGGACGCCTGCCGGGTCTAGCCTTGTCGCATCGAATAGGGATGCGTGCCATGTCTCTCCAGGATTTCAACATCCACCGTCATTTGCCCGAGGCTCTACGCGAGGTCGATGCAGGCCCTGAGCTCACAGGTGGCGAAAGGGCTCCGGAGGCGCTCGATGCGCTCATGCTGCGGCTCACCGCCGTTCGCCGCCTGCGCGAGCACCATGTCTGGGAGGCGGTGCGGGTGATCGCGGACCTGCTGGATCTGGCGGCTGGAGAATGGCCGTCGCGTCGGTTCCGTGAACTGATGGCCGCCGATGCGCTGGTCGATGCCGTCATTCACCTGACGTCGGCGACCGAAGCGAAACTGTGCCTTCGAACGCTCAGTCACGAGTTCGGGCTGTGGACCTGCGCGCTGCGCTATCAGCCACCCGGAGCCGGCCGCATCACCTTCAAGGCACGGCATGCCGACCTTGCCGCGGCGATCCTTGGCGCCTTCCTGCGCTCCTGCCGCGGCCATCAGCTTGCGGCTGCTGCCGGCCGTGGCCAACTTCCCACCTGAAGGATATTTCCATGAACATGCATTCGCTGCGCCTCGAAGGCGCGATCACGGCGCTCGTCACGCCGTTCCGGGACGGCAAGGTTGATGTCGTCGGCCTGATGTCGCTCGTGGAATGGCAGATCCGACACGGCATTTCCGGCATCGTCGCCTGTGGCACCACCGGTGAGGCGCCGACGCTGTCGCGGGCGGAACGGGCCATGGTGATCGAACGCTGCGTCGAGGTGGCGGAACGCAAGATCCCGGTTATCGCCGGAACCGGCACCAACAGTACTGCGACGACGATCGAACTGACGGCGGAAGCCAAGACGCTCGGCGCCGACGCGGCGCTCGTCGTTGCGCCCTATTACAGCAAGCCGTCGCAGGAGGGGCTTTATCGCCACTTCGAGGCGGTCGCCCGGGCGGTGGATCTTCCCATCATCATCTACAATGTGCCCTCGCGCACCGGGGTCGATCTCGCCGCGCGGACGATCGAGCGGCTGGCGGAGCTTCAAAATGTCGTCGGCATCAAGGACGCCACCGGCGACGTCGGTCGCTTCCTGTCTTCGTCGCCAGCCCTGAAGGCCAGACTCATGCAGCTCTCGGGTCACGACCAGACGGCGCTGCCGTTCAATTTCTGCGGCGGTCACGGCACCATCTCGGTGGCGTCCAATGTCATGCCGCGGCTGGTGGTCGCCATGCACCAGGCTGTCACGACCGGAAATGTCGCAGCGGCGCTCGCCCTTCATGAGCGGCTCCGCCCGCTGCTCACGGCGCTCGAGCGCGAGACCAATCCGGGGCCGGTGAAATACGCGTTGCACCTGGTGCGGGCGCTCAGCCCGGAGGTGCGTCTGCCGCTGACGCAGGTGGCGCCGGAGACGGCGGCCGAGATCCGCGCGGCGCTCGAACCGCTGACCGAGCTTCCGGCCCGCACCCAGATCGGCCGCGGGGTGCGCATCGCGCTTGCTGGCTGACGGTTCGTCTTCGCACGGATCTGTCGTGCCCGATTGCCCGGCGGCTCCCGCCGTCCGCATCCATCTCACCTGAAAGGAAAGACCATGTCCCGTTTCCCCCATCTTGCCGCGCGCGCCGCTGAGCGCCGGCGCATCGAAAGCAGCGAGCGCGCTGAGCGCCTTCCGCCCAGGGACAGCGCCGTTCGCGATGCCTTTCTCGGTATCGGCATCAGGCTCGCCGTTGTCCTCGGCCTTGCCTACGGCATCCAGGCCGCACTTCCGTGGATTGCCGGCTAAGGCTTCGCTTTCGTCAACAAGGATTGTTCGATCATGGGCAGTATGCAGCAGATCCGTCGTGGTTTCCTGGCGCGCGCGCGTTTCGTCGTTGGCCGCGACCGGCACGGCTGGTGGGTCGTATCCGACCGCAAGGGTCTCGTCGGCGGCCTCTTTACCAATGAGAGCGCCGCAATCCATTTCGCCGTGGAAGCGAGCGACCGGCATCCGGAGGAGGTGTGTCGCGCGCCGGAAGGGGCGGCCATCGACCTTGATACGTTTTCGCGCAGGCCGAGGGCCATGCGACAGCGCCGGCGCGGCGCCTATGCCTGACGCCGCATCCTGATGCAGGCGTAAGGAAGAAACCCCACCAGTTCGGCGCTGGCGGGGTTTTCTCTTGTCGGGGCGCCGCGCTGGCGGACGCTCAGCCGAGCGAAGCGATCGCCTCGTCGATCAGCGCCACGATCTCCTTGGCGTGCGAGGCAAGGGAGGCGTGGCTGGCATCGAGCGTGATGATCTTCTTCGCCTTGATGCGCTCGGCCATCCATTGTTCGGTTTCCGGCGGGATCATGTGGTCGTGGCGCGAGACCTGGTACCAACTGGGCTTCGTCTTCCAGGCGGGAGCCCCGGCCTTGTCCTCGAAGCAACGCCCGGCGATCGGTTTCTGTGCGACCGCCATGACCAGTGCTTCGGTCTCGCTCAGGTCCTGGCCGAAACTCTCACGGAACGTATCCTGCGCCAGCCAGAGGAAGCCGTCCTTGTCGGGACGGATGCTGGCGGCGCCGGATGGCGGCTCGCGCCTTGCAAAGATGCTGCCGAGGCTGTCGCCTTCATCCGGCGCGAATGCCGCGACATAGACGAGCCCGACGACGTTGGCCGCATGACCGGCGCCGCTGATAACAGCACCACCATAGGAGTGGCCGACGAGCAGGGTCGGGCCCTCGAGCGATTCGGCCAGCTTGCGGGTGCGCTCGACGTCGTCGGCAAGCGAGGTCAGCGGGTTCTGAACCGCGGCAATTCCGTAGCCCTTGGCGTGGAGCGGCGGAATGACGTGGCGCCAATGGGAGGCATCGCCCCAGGCGCCGTGCACAAGCACGATGTTCTTGACTGCCGGCATGATCAGTTCCTTTCGCTCGAATGGAGAGGTGCTCGGTTCGGCATCACACTCGCTCGGGTGAGGCGAGGCATGCTGCCCGTCGTCGGTTTTGGTGGGTTCCCTTGCTTTGCGCCTGGCGCGTGGCAAGGCGTTGAGATTGCAGACGTAAATTAGGGCGGGAAGGCGTGCGTTCCATGACGCAAACCACAAATTTTCGTGACGGAAGACCAACCCTGCGCGTCCCCGCAGGCGGTGGCCGCGATGGCAGGCCGATGGCGACAGGATGAGGAGAAGACGGGGTCCCAGAGCGGCGTATTGGGGCTACGGGGCATCGCTCTGGGACCGGTTGCGCCCAGGAGGCGGGCTGTGCTTCCGGGCGCATCGGCATCAAGTCACTGCGAAGCCGATTCGACAATGCGCCCCGGACCTTTGCCGGCCCCCGTCGGACCAAAGTCTGAGCGTTGGCTGTGGGCAACTTGGCGCACAGCGTTTTGATCAAGGCCGCGGCGAGCGGGCCGTTCGTCTGTTGTTGCCAGGAAGAAATCGAGGGAAACGAAAAAGGCCTTTCGATTTCTCGAAAGGCCTTTGAATTCGAATGGTGGGCGTGACAAGGATCGAACTTGTGACCCCTACGATGTCAACGTAGTGCTCTCCCGCTGAGCTACACGCCCATCCGATGTGGCGCATAGACCACAAAAGCCGTTGTCGCGTCAATAGGGTTTTCGAAGGTTTTTTGACAGAAATTTAGAGGCGGTGATTTTCCCCATGGGGGCGGCGTCGATGAGACACCGGCAAGACGCCGGATTTGCTGGGTTTCTGCTAAGGTATTGAAACGAAAAGACCGCCGGAGATCCCTGTGGATCGCGGCGGTCGGTTCTAAGTCGCATTCTTTACAGTCGCGGGACGTCGCGCCTGTGGAAAACTGCCTTGATCAGGCAGCAGCCAGCATCTTGTTGACCTCGTCGACGAGGTCACGCAGGTGGAAGGGCTTGGACAGCACCTTGGCATCCTTCGGCGCCTTGCTGTCGGGGTTGAGCGCAACGGCGGCAAAGCCGGTGATGAACATGACCTTGAGGTCCGGGTCGAGTTCCGTCGCGCGCCGCGCCAGTTCGATGCCGTCCATCTCAGGCATGACGATGTCGGTCAAAAGGAGCGAGAACGGTTCTTCGCGAAGCCGGTCGTAAGCGCTGGCGCCGTTGTCATAGGACATGACCTTGTAGCCGGCCTTTTCCAGCGCCTTCACCAGGAACCGGCGCATGTCGTTGTCGTCTTCGGCAAGAAGGATTTTCGCAGTCATGAATTGGGCCGTGCTTCTCTTTATTCAGTTCATTGCGCGTAGATTGCGGCGTTTTATCCAAACCGCAACGCGGTAAATATCTCGTGAACGCGGGACGTCAATTCCCCGGGATGCTGTGATTGGCCACTATGGACACAGAGCGGGCCAACTGGCAACATGATGACAATTGCAAGTACCGCATATGGTAAAAAAGGGTTCAGATGGGGGAAATTGCGGAGAGGGAACTGTTCGAGGTCCTTGAACCTCCAATCCAGCGCATTCCCTTTGTGTTCAATTCGCCGCACAGCGGCCGCTCCTATCCCCAGAGTTTTCTCGACCAGTCCAGGCTCGACGCGCTTTCGATTCGCCGGTCGGAAGACCACTATGTCGATGAGCTGTTCCAGAACGCGACGTTCCTCGGCGCGCCGATGCTGCTTGCGCATTTCCCGCGCGCCTTCCTCGACGTCAACCGCGAGCCATACGAACTCGATCCGCGCATGTTCGACGGGCCGCTACCGCCGCATGCCAACATCAGCTCGATGCGCGTCGCAGGCGGGCTCGGAACGATCCCGCGGCTGGTGGCCGAGAACATGGAAATCTATCGTGGACGGTTCCCGGTCGAGGACGCGCTGACGCGGATCGAGACGATCTACAAGCCCTATCACGCCACCTTGCGCAAGCTGATCGCGCGCACACACGTGCAGTTCGGCCTCTCGGTGCTGATCGACTGCCACTCGATGCCGGGCAATGTGCATCTGCCGGGCAGCGCCCAGCGGCCCGACTTCATCATCGGCGACCGTTACGGTACCAGTGCTGCCGGTGAGCTTTCGCGCGCTGCGGTCGATCTGCTGCAGCAGCTCGGCTACAGCGTCGTGCGCAACAAGCCCTATGCCGGCGGCTTCATCACCGAGCACTACGGCCGGCCGACGCGCGGGCTGCATGCGCTGCAGATCGAGATCAACCGGGCGCTCTATGTCGACGAGGCGACGCTGGTGCGCAAACCTGACTTCGGTGTGCTGGTTGCCGATCTCACGACCTTCATCGGCTCGCTTGCCCGCCACGTCGAGGACTACGGCGCTTACCTGCCGCTGGCGGCCGAGTAGCCTTTCCCAAAAACCAGGAAGAACCGGCAAAGCGGGATGGCGTCCAGCAAGGTACTGGCGACGCTTGGTATTTTGCAGTCGGGGAGGTTCAAAAAAAACCGCGCCAACGGCGCGGTCAAGTCTAGGGAGGAAACACCCAAGGAGGGTATTTACAGTCACAGGTGACTGCAGGAAAACCATAATATTGCACTGCACAAATGTCAAGTTTGCCGGTGAAAACTTTTGCGTCGCGTCAAAAGTTTTTCAGCCGGAAATGGCGAATCAACCGATTGAATTCTCCAAAGTCGCGTTTGAAGTGCGAAGCGGTCGTGGTGCAGTGCGAAATGCTCCGGCCCTGACGCCGACGACGCCCGCAGGTGGGCGTGCTCGGTCGTTTGCCTTTCGACAAATTTCGTCTATGCAGGACGTACCTTCCTCCATGTTTTTCAGAGAGATCGCCATGTTGCCTGACCGCGCCTTCTTCGATCGCCTTGCAGATGCCGCCAAGGCGGAAACCCTGCCGCGCTTTCGGATCGGGACCAGCGTGGTCAACAAGCTGGAGAGCGGCTTCGATCCGGTAACGGAAGCGGACCAATCGGCGGAAGCGGCGATCCGCGCGCTGATCGAGGCGCATTTCCCGGACCATGGCATTCTTGGCGAAGAGCACGGCAATATTGGCCTCGACCGCGAGTATGTCTGGGTCATCGACCCGATCGACGGCACGCGCGCCTTCATTTCCGGCTTGCCGGTCTGGGGCACGCTGGTCGGCCTCTATCGCAATGGCGATGCGGTCATGGGCCTGATGGACCAGCCTTTCACCGGCGAGCGCTATTTCGCCGACGGCACGAAATCGGTCTACCGCGGGCCGGGTGGCGAGCAGGTGCTTTCGACCCGCGCCTGCAGATCGCTTGACGACGCGGTGCTTTTCACCACCTCGCCGCATCTCTATTCCGGCGATCTCAAGACCCGCTATGAGACGGTGCAAAGCAAGGTGCGTCTGTTCCGCTACGGCTGCGATTGCTACGCATTCGCACTTCTGGCCGCCGGCCATGTCGATCTGGTAATCGAATGCGGGCTGAAGCCCTATGATGTCGGCGGGCTCATCCCTCTGATCGAGCAGGCCGGCGGCATCGTCACCAACTGGCAGGGCGGTCCGGCGGAAATGGGCGGCGAAGTTATTGCTGCCAGCAATGCCGAACTGCACGCGCAGGCGCTGGAAATCCTGAAGGGCTGATGCGCCCTGCGCCTCGCGCGGCGGTCCAGACATCCGTAAAATCAACGTGTTACAGTGACCTTTGCGCGTCTGATAGGACGTGCGGCGCTGTGTAGCGCGAGCGACCGCTTGCTTCAGGCGGCGGTGGTTTCGCGCGCGTCGCCTTCTTCGGGGATGACGAAGGCGAGGATCGCCGCCATCGCCTGGGCGCGGTAGCGGTCCGCCTCGTGCAGCAGCTCGTGTCGGGCGCCGTCGATCGGGATCATCTGGGCGGCGCGGAAATTGCGCGCCAGCCATTCGACCGCGATATGGGGTACCAGCCGATCGGCCGTCGGTGCCAGGATGATCGTCGGCAGGGTGATGCGGGTCAGATGCTCGCGGCGGATGACCCGGCGCATGGCGTGGAAAGCCTCGCTCAGCCAGCGCGCCGTCGGGGGGCCGAGCCTCAGTTCCGGATGCGCATCGGTCAGCGCGATGTTGCGGGCGTAGCGGCGGCGATCGGCCGTCAGCACGTTGTTTTCGAAGGGGCGGTTGCCCTTGTCGGGATGTGCCGGCAGGGCGCCGAGGCCGACCAGCCGCATGAAGGTCGCAACCGTCGCGATGCTCTTTTCGCCGAGCGCCTGGCCGCCAAGGCCGACGAAGGGTGCGAGCACCACCAGCCGATCGATGCGGCTTGCCAGCATCGGGGCGAGGGAGAGGGCAACGAGAGCGCCCATGGAATGGGCGACGATCGAGAAGGGCAGGCGGGTATCGGGCAGCACGATCTGTTCGAGGAAGGTGCTGAGGTCGCGCTCATAGTCGGAAAAGTGGTCGACATAACCGCGTCCGGGGTGCGCCAGCAGCCGCTCGGAGCCGGCCTGGCCGCGCCAGTCGAAGGTGGCGACCCAGAGGCCGGCCGCAGTCAGATCGGCAATCGTCTCGAAGTACTTCTCGATCGATTCGTTGCGGCCCTGCAGCAGAACGACCGTGCCGCGCGCCACCGGCTGCTTCGTCTTGAAGATCGCATAGCGGATCTTGCGGCCGCCGATGCCATCGAAAAAGCCAGCGACATGATTGTCCGGGATCGGATTGTCCGGTGTCGCGTGGAGGATCGAGGTCATGGGGTCGTGGCCGGAGGTGAAAGCGTGTTGATCGGTAGCATCAAGGGATAGGCGGCAGGGTCTTCGCCGTCAAAGAAAAAAGCCGGAAACGGTGGGTGAAATCCGGACGATCACCGTTTCCGGCCGCTGAAGGGGAAGGGACATGTCACTTCAGCCTGGGCGTTGCGGCCCAGGATTTTGTTTTAGTCCCGTCGGGCTGAACGGAAGCCGAAGCCGGCGTTCATGTCGGGTTCACGGAAAAATCGTCGGCGGGGGCGTCTTGAAGTCGTCAAATCGCCTCCCCAAATCAGGGTCACGGGCGCCGAAGACGGGTCCGTTCACCGGTCCTGCCACTGCCAGAATGGGGTGGCCGACCAGACATCGCAAAAAGTTGCTCCAAGGAGGACACCATGCGTCACTTCGATTTCTCTCCCCTTTACCGCTCCACCGTCGGATTCGACCGCCTGTTCACCATGCTCGACAGCCTCGGCCAGCCGGGTGAAGCCCAGACCTATCCGCCCTACAACATCGAGCGCACCGGCGAAAACGCCTACCGCATCACCATGGCCGTTGCCGGTTTCGACGAGAGCGAGCTTTCGATCGAGGCGCGTGAACACACGCTGACGGTCAAGGGCGAAAAGGCCGAGGACAAGGGCGAAGAAAGCCAGTTTCTCCATCGCGGCATTGCCAAGCGCGCCTTCGAACGCCGCTTCCAGCTCGCCGATCACGTGGAGATCAAGTCCGCTTCGCTGAAGAATGGCTTGCTGCACATCGATCTTACCCGCGAGATCCCGGAAGCCGCCAAGCCCCGCCGGATCGAAATCGCGTCGGTCGCATCGCAGCCGAAGCAGATCGAGGCTCAGACCCTCTAAACATCACGCCCGAACAGGGCATGAAACAGACCTCCCACAAAGAACGGCGTCCTCTACGGGCGCCGTTTTTTGTTGTCGGATCAATCAGGGCTGGGCCGGTACCGGCATGGCGGAAGCCGCCGCTTTCCTTGCTGCATAGCGCTGTGCAATCACCGCGCAGGCCATCAGCTGGATCTGGTGAAACAGCATGACGGGCAGTACGATTGCGCCGATGTTCTGGCCGGCGAAGATGGCGCTTGCCATGGGGACGCCGCTCGCAAGGCTCTTCTTCGAGCCGCAGAAGGTGATGGCGATCTCGTCGGCCTTGTCGAAACCGAGCAGGCGGCTGCCGTACATGGTGACGGCAAGCACGAGCGCCAGCATGACGATCTCGATGACGACGAGCACGCCGAGATCGGTCAGAGAAAACGTCTGCCACAGGCCGGAGGTGACCGCCTGGCTGAAGGCGAGGTAGACGACCATCAGGATCGAGCCGCGATCGACCGGCGCCAACAGTCCCTTGCGGGCGCGGATCCAGTTGCCGATCACGGGCTGCAGCATCTGGCCGATGACGAAGGGGGCAAGCAGCTGCAGCAGGATCTGCTTGACCGCATCGAGCGTGACGGTGCCATGGCCGCCGGCGGAAAACAGCAACCCGACGAGCAGCGGCGTCAGGAACATGCCGAAAATGTTGGAGGCCGACGCCGAGCAGATCGCGGCCGGCACATTGCCACCGGCCATGGAGGTGAATGCGATCGACGACTGCACCGTCGAGGGCAGCACGCAGAGGAAGAGGATGCCGGTATAGAGCGATTGCGGCAGGATCGAATCCGGCACGAAGCCGACCGCAAGGCCGATGAGCGGGAAGAGCACGAAGGTCGAGGCAAGGATGGTCAGGTGCAGGCGCCAATGCAGGATGCCGGCGATCACCACGTCGCGCGACAGGCGCGCCCCGTGCAGGAAGAAGACCATGCCGACAGCCACCTTCGTCGCCAATCCGAACCATTCGGTTGCCTCGCCATGGATCGGCAGGACGGATGCAAGCAGCACCGTCGCCAGAAGCAGGATCGTGAAGGTATCGGGAAGGTAGCGGCGCATATCAGCTCACTTGCTCGTTATCGAACGTCTTGCGGGGATCGCTCATTGTGAAGCAGGATGCAAGGAATAACAGTTATCACGAAATGAGATGAGCTATGTTGGATCTCGTGCAGTTGCGCAGTTTCGTCGCCCTCGAACAGATGGGCAGCTTCACGCTTGCGGCGGAAAAACTATCGCTCGGGCAATCGACGGTCAGCCAGCATATCCAGCGGCTCGAAGCCTCGCTCGGACGCACGCTCGTCGACCGCGATACGCACCGCGTTTCGCTGACGGCAGACGGGCAGGCGCTGCTTGCCCACGCGCGCTCGATGCTGGCGATCGACGGCGAGGTCCGGGCGCTGTTTGCCGAAAGCAGTTTGCGCGGCCGTCTCCGCCTCGGGGTCTCCGAGGACTTCGTCATGAGCCGGCTGCCGGCGGTGCTGGAAGACTTCGTCCGCGCGCATCCGTCGGTCGATCTGGAACTCACGGTGGCCTTGAGCGGCGTGCTCTACCAGATGCAGGACAATGGCGAGATCGATCTGGTGCTTGCCAAGCGCAGGCTCGGCGACCTCAGAGGCGAGCTCGTCTATCGCGAACCGCTGGTTTGGCTCGCGCGCGATCCCGAGAGGATCAAGCGCGACAAGGTGCTGCCGCTGATCGCCTTTCCGCCGCCGAGCATCACCCGCAGCGTCGCGCTCGAAGTGCTCGACCGCCACCGCCTGCCGTGGCGGATCGTATGCACCTGTGGCAGCCTCAGCGGCCTGACGGCGGCGGCCCGTGCCGGCATGGGCGTGCTCGTGCAGCCGCGCAGCATGGTGCCCTCGGGGCTGAAGGAAATCCCGGCCGGGCTCCTGCCGCCGCTCGAAGACGTGGAATTCGTGCTGGTGCCGAGCAAGGGCGTCGACCGAAAGCTGAGTGCGGCGCTCTCGGTCGAAATCCTCGCCAATCTGAGGACCCTGCAAGGGCAGTCCTGAAGGCAGGGCTGATACCGATACCGCTCAGCAGCCGGCGACGAAGCGGTCGACGTCCTCGGCCTTGGTCGCAAAGCTGGTGACGAGGCGATAGAGGCCCTCGTTCTTAGCAAGCTTGCCCTCGAGGTCGTGCGGCACTGGCCAGTCGTAGAAGACGGCGCCATCCTGCCTGAGCTTCGCCGCCACATCCTTGCTGATGATGGCGAAGACCTCGTTGGCATCGGCCTGCCAGGCAAGCCGGCTCGTCTTTGCGGCGGCAATGCCCTCGGCCAGGCGTGTGGCCATGGCGTTGGCGTGACGGGCGAGATTCAGCCAGAGATCGCCGGCGAAATAGGCGTCGAACTGCGCCGAGACGAAACGCGACTTGGAGAAAAGCTGGGCGGAGCGCTTGCGCAGGAAGTGCATCTCGTGGGCCCTGGAGAGGTCGAACAGCACCAGCGCCTCGGCGCACCAGCAGCCGTTCTTGGTGCCGCCGAAGGAGACGAGGTCGACGCCGCGCTTCCAGGTCATTTCGGCGGGCGTTACGTCGAGGCTGACCAGCGCGTTGGCGAAGCGCGCACCATCCATGTGCAGCGGCAGCTTGTGTCCCTTGGCGACGGCCGCGATCGCTTCGATTTCGGCGAGCGAATAGACGGTGCCGCTTTCCGTCGCCTGCGTCAGCGATACCGCACTGGGCTGGCCGCCATGGACGTTATCGAGCGGGAAGCGCCGGATCTCGGCTTCAAGGCGGGAGGCCTCCATCTTGCCCCGCGGTCCGTCGACGGGTTTCAGTCGGGCGCCATGCGAAAAGAATTCGGGCGCGCCGCATTCGTCGGCGATGACATGGGCCTCGCGATGGCAGAAGGCGACGCCGCCGGCGCGGTTGGCTGTTGCCAGTGCCAGCGAATTGGCGGCTGTTCCGGTGCCGACGAAGAAGACGGCGACGTCCCTTTCGAAGATGTCCGCGAACTTCTTCTCCACCTTCCGGTCAAGCTCGCTGGTGCCATAGGCCGACGCGTAGCCGCCGGCATGGGCCATCAGGCTTTCGGCAATCGCGGGATGGGCGCCAGCCCAGTTATCAGACGAAAAAATCATCACTTCTCACCCTGTTTCACCGTCAATTCGACGGCTTTTGCCGACCTTAGCCGAGTTTATAGCCGGATCAATCACGGTCAGCGGCCGAAAGGCCAACAGGAGACCGGTTTGAAACCAAAATGAAGAAAACGACGATATGCCGTAATTAAATTATAAAAGCCGGAAATTTCCGGCAATGTTCGGCAAAATCTTCTCCATTATTTGCTGATATGCCTCTTGCGGAGGGGGGTGGTTTCTGGCATAGAGCACATGAAATAGGACAGGTTTGCTGTCCTATTTCGGTCTAGGGACCGGAACAATCGCCGTGAGTGCCTAAAAAAGTGGCATCCGGCGTGCGAAGCGGGAGGATTGGCCGGATTTCATCCGGTTGTTATCGCCTGCCGTCAGGATGGTCGCAGACATCAGTGCCTGATGATGCCGTGCTTATTTGCGACCTGATCAGGATCATGAGACGATGAGTGCCCCGGCTTTTCGGCGTGTCTTTGCGCGCAACGAAGAGTCATGCGCGGGCGGTGCCATGCCCGGCGGTGCCGGGTTCAACAGGAGGGAAAACGATGACGGATCATTCGCCATCACAGCAATCTGGGCTCAACCTCGCACACAGCGTTGCGACGGCTGAAAAAACGCCCGCATTCCCGACTGGCCTGCCGCGAAAACAGGGGCTCTACGATCCGCGCAACGAACATGACGCCTGCGGTGTCGGCTTCGTCGCCCATATGAAGGGTCAGAAGTCGCACCAGATCGTGCGCGATGGTCTCTTCATGCTCGAAAACCTGACGCACCGTGGTGCCGTCGGCGCCGACCCGCTGATGGGAGATGGCGCGGGCATCCTCGTGCAGATTCCCGACCGTTTCTTCCGCGAGGAGATGGCCAAGCAGGGCATCACCCTGCCGAAGGCGGGCGAATATGCCGTCGGCCACATCTTCATGCCGCAGGACGATGCGCTCGTCGAACACTTCAAGCAGGTGATCAAGGACGTCGTCACCGAAGAGGGCCAGGTGCTCATCGGCTACCGCGACGTGCCCGTCGACAACGCGTCGCTGTCGAAGGCGCCGGAAATCGCCGCGACCGAGCCGCGCCATGTCCAGATCTTCATCGGTGCCGGCCGTGACGCCGCCACGAACCCGGAGTTCGAGCGCCGTCTCTTCACGCTGCGCAAGGTGATCTCCAACCGCATCTATGACGAATACAAGGGCGAGGAGAGCAACTTCTACCCCGTGTCGCTGTCGTCCTCGACGATCGTCTACAAGGGCATGTTCCTCGCTTACCAGGTCGGCGCCTATTACAAGGATCTGTCCGACCCGCGCTTCGAAAGTGCGGTGGCGCTCGTTCACCAGCGCTTCTCGACCAACACCTTCCCATCGTGGAAGCTCGCGCATCCCTACCGCATGGTCGCCCACAACGGCGAAATCAACACGCTGCGCGGCAACGTCAACTGGATGGCGGCGCGCCAGGCGTCGGTTTCCTCGCCGCTCTTCGGCGACGACATCTCCAAGCTCTGGCCGATCTCCTATGAAGGCCAGTCGGACACCGCCTGCTTCGACAACGCACTCGAGTTCCTGGTGCAGGGCGGCTATTCGCTGTCGCACGCCGTCATGATGCTGATCCCCGAGGCGTGGGCCGGCAACCAGTTGATGTCGCCTGAGCGAAAGGCGTTCTACGAATACCACGCAGCGCTGATGGAGCCGTGGGACGGTCCGGCAGCGGTCGCCTTTACCGACGGTCGCCAGGTCGGCGCGACGCTCGACCGCAACGGTCTGCGTCCGGCCCGCTATATCGTCACCTCGGACGATCGCGTCATTCTCGCGTCGGAAGCCGGCGTGCTGCCGGTCGACGAAGACAAGATCGTCAAGAAATGGCGCCTGCAGCCGGGCAAGATGCTCCTGATCGACATGGAGCAGGGCCGCATCATCTCCGACGAGGAGGTGAAGTCCTCGCTCGCGCAAAAGCACCCCTACAGCAAGTGGCTCGAAGACACGCAGCTGATCCTCGAGGAGCTGAAGCCGGTGGAGCCGCGTGCGCTCCGTCGCGACGTTTCCCTGATCGATCGCCAGCAGGCCTTCGGCTACACGCTCGAAGACACCAAGATCCTGATGTCGCCGATGGCGACGACCGGCCAGGAAGCGATCGGCTCGATGGGCACCGACACGCCGATCTCGGCGATGTCGGACAAGCGCAAGCTGCTTTACACCTATTTCAAGCAGAACTTTGCGCAGGTCACCAACCCGCCGATCGACCCGATCCGCGAGGAGCTGGTGATGAGCCTCGTCTCCTTCATCGGTCCGCGTCCGAACATCCTCGACCACGAGGGCATGGCGCATGCCAAGCGGCTCGAGGTGCGCCAGCCGATCCTGACCAACGGCGATCTCGAAAAGATCCGCTCGATCGGTCACACCGAGGATCGTTTCGACACCAAGACGCTCGACTTTACCTATGACATTTCGCGCGGTGCCGAAGGCATGCCCGAAATGCTCGACCGGCTCTGCGAGCGCGCCGAAGCCGCGGTAAAGGGCGGCTACAACATCATCGTGCTCTCCGACCGTCAGGTTGGTCCGGACCGCGTGGCGATCCCCGCGCTGCTCGCAACCGCCGCCGTGCACCACCACCTGATCCGCAAGGGTCTGCGCACGTCGGTCGGCATCGTGCTTGAATCCGGCGAACCGCGCGAAGTGCATCAGTTCTGCCTGCTCGCCGGTTACGGCGCCGAGGCGATCAACCCCTATCTCGCCTTCGATACGCTCACCGACATGCACAAGCGTGGCGAGTTCCCCAAGGAAGTCGACGGCAGCGAAGTGGTCTACCGCTACATCAAGGCCGTCGGTAAGGGCATCCTCAAGGTCATGTCCAAGATGGGTATCTCGACCTACCAGTCCTATTGTGGCGCGCAGATCTTCGACGCCGTCGGCCTGTCGTCGAAGCTTGTCGACCAGTTCTTCTTCGGCACGGCGACGACGATCGAAGGCATCGGCCTCGAAGAGATCGCCGCCGAAACCGTCGCCCGCCACAAGGCGGCCTTCGGCGCCGACCCGGTTCTCGCCAACTCGCTCGATATCGGTGGCGAATATGCCTTCCGCATGCGCGGCGAAAGCCATGCCTGGACGCCCGACGCAATCGCCTCGCTGCAGCACGCAGTTCGTGGCAACGCAGAGGACCGCTACCGCGAGTTCGCCGAGATGGTGAACAACTCGGCGCTGCGCATGAACACCATCCGTGGCCTGTTCACGATCAAGAGCGCCGAGGCCCTTGGCCGCAAGCCGATCTCGGTCGACGAGGTCGAACCGGCCGTCGACATCGTCAAGCGCTTCTCGACCGGGGCCATGTCCTTCGGCTCGATCAGCCGCGAGGCACATACGACGCTGGCGATTGCCATGAACCGGATCGGCGGCAAGTCGAACACCGGCGAAGGGGGCGAGGAAAGCGACCGCTACCTGCCGCTGCCCGATGGTTCGATGAACCCGGAACGTTCGGCGATCAAGCAGATCGCGTCCGGCCGCTTCGGCGTGACCACCGAGTATCTGGTCAATGCCGACATGCTGCAGATCAAGGTGGCGCAAGGGGCCAAGCCCGGCGAAGGCGGGCAGCTGCCCGGCCACAAGGTCGATGCAACGGTTGCCAAGACTAGGCATTCGACCCCGGGCGTCGGCCTGATTTCGCCGCCGCCGCACCATGACATCTACTCGATCGAAGACCTGGCACAGCTGATCTACGATCTGAAGAACGTCAATCCGGAAGCCGACGTTTCGGTCAAGCTCGTCTCGGAAGTCGGCGTCGGCACGGTTGCCGCCGGCGTTGCCAAGGCGCGCGCCGACCATATCACCGTTGCTGGCTTCGACGGCGGTACCGGTGCTTCGCCGCTCACCTCGCTGAAGCACGCCGGCAGCCCTTGGGAAATCGGTCTGGCCGAGACCCAGCAGACGCTGGTGCTGAACGGCCTGCGTTCGCGCGTCGCCCTTCAGGTCGATGGTGGTCTGAAGACCGGTCGCGACGTCATCATCGGCGCGCTGCTCGGTGCCGACGAATTCGGCTTCGCCACCGCACCGCTGATCGCCGCCGGCTGCATCATGATGCGCAAGTGCCACCTCAACACCTGTCCCGTCGGCGTTGCGACCCAGGATCCGGTGCTGCGCAAGCGCTTCAAGGGCACGGCCGAACACGTCATCAACTACTTCTTCTTCGTGGCCGAGGAAGTGCGCGAGATCCTGGCGTCGCTCGGCGTCAGGAAGCTCAACGACATCGTCGGCGCTTCGGAACTGCTCGAAAAGGACAGTGCGCTTGCGCACTGGAAGGCCAACGGCCTCGACTTCTCGAAGATCTTCCACAAGGTGGAAGCCAAGAAGGAAGAGACCTACTGGACCACGCGCCAGCAGCACCCGATCGACGATGTTCTCGATCGCAAGCTGATCAAGGAAGCGGCGGTCGCGCTCGAAACCAAGGCTCCGGTCAAGATCGAAGCCGAGATCAAGAACGTCGACCGTTCGGCCGGCGCGATGCTTGCGGGTGCGCTTGCCAAGCGCTGGGGCCACAAGGGCCTGAAGGACGACACCATCCACGTGACCCTCAAGGGCACGGCTGGCCAGTCCTTCGGCGCGTTCCTCGCACGCGGCATCACCTTCGATCTCGTGGGTGACGGTAACGACTATGTCGGCAAGGGTCTTTCGGGCGGTCGCATCATCGTCCGGCCGCCGGAAAATGCCACGATCGTTCCGCAAGAATCGATCATCGTCGGCAACACCGTGCTTTACGGCGCGATCTCGGGCGAGTGCTACTTCAACGGCGTAGCCGGCGAACGTTTCGCCGTGCGCAACTCCGGCGCGGTCGCGGTCGTCGAGGGCGTGGGTGACCACGGCTGCGAATACATGACCGGCGGCGTCGTCGTCGTGCTCGGCGGAACGGGGCGCAACTTTGCGGCCGGCATGTCGGGCGGTGTCGCCTATGTGCTCGACGAGGAAGGCGATTTCGCCCGTCGCTGCAACATGGCGATGGTCGAGCTGCAACCGGTTCCGGAAGAGGACGACATGCTGGAGAAGCTGCACCACCACGGCGGCGACATCATGCACAAGGGCATGGTCGACGTGTCGGGCGACATGACGCGCCACGACGAGGAGCGGCTTTATCAGCTCATCTCCAACCACCTTCACCACACGGGTTCGCCCCGGGCGAAGGAGATCCTCGATCACTGGACGGATTATCGGCCGAAGTTCCGCAAGGTCATGCCGGTCGAGTACCGCCGTGCGCTCGAGGATATGGAACGCATGAAAATGGCAGAGGCGGCCGAATAGGAGGCCCCGGTGACCAAGGCTCCCGGTTCATCACAGATCGGTTCGGGGGCCCCTCACGCGCGCTCGCAAAAAGCGCCTGTTCAGACGCACAGCTTTCAGGATGAAACGATGGGTAAGGTAACTGGATTTCTCGAGATCGACCGGCAAGTGGCAAAGTACCAGCCGGCGTCCGACCGCATCCGCCATTTTCGCGAATTCACCATTCCGATGTCAGAACCGGAAGTGCAGAAGCAGGCTGCTCGCTGCATGGACTGTGGCATCCCCTATTGCCACGGCCCGACCGGCTGCCCGGTGCACAACCAGATCCCGGACTGGAACGATCTCGTCTACAACGGCAACTGGGACGAGGCGATCCGCAACCTGCATTCGACCAACAACTTCCCGGAATTCACCGGCCGCGTCTGCCCGGCGCCGTGCGAGGAAGCCTGCACGCTGAACCTCGAAGACACCCCGGTCGCGATCAAGACCGTCGAACAGGCGATCGCCGACAAGGCCTATGAAATGGGCTATATCGTGCCGCAGCCGGCCGTCACCAAGACCGGCAAGAAGGTCGCGATCATCGGCTCGGGACCTGCCGGTATGGCCGCGGCCCAGCAGCTTGCCCGCGCCGGCCACGAGGTGCACGTCTACGAGCGCGAAACCAAGCCCGGCGGCCTGCTGCGCTACGGCATCCCGGACTTCAAGATGGAGAAGAACTTCATCGATCGCCGCGTCGACCAGATGCGCGGCGAAGGCGTCACTTTCCACTGCGGCATCAATGTCGGCGTCGACGTTCCGATGCAGCGCCTGCTCGACGAGCATGACGCCGTGCTCTACTGCGGCGGCTCCGAGACCCCGCGCGACGCGGGAATCCCCGGCGTCCAGTTCGCCGGCGTGCATGACGCGATGCCCTATCTCGTCCAGCAGAACCGCCGCGTCGGCCGCGAGAACATCGACAGCGTCGGCTGGCCGTCGCAGCCGATCCTTGCCGGCGGCAAGCATATCGTCGTCGTCGGCGGTGGTGATACCGCGTCCGACTGTGTCGGCACCGCTTTCCGCCAGGGCGCCGTCAAGGTGACCCAGCTCGACATCCGTCCGCAGCCGCCGGAAAAGGAAGACAAGCTTGCCGTCTGGCCGTTTTGGGCGACGAAGATGCGCACCTCTTCGAGCCAGGCCGAAGGCGCCATCCGCGAGTTCCAGGTGGCGACCCTTGAGTTCATCGGCGACGAGGACGGCAACCTGACCGGCGTGAAGTGCTGCCAGGTGGATGATCGCCGCAAGCCGGTCGCCGGCACGGAGTTCATCATCAAGGCGGATCTTGCCTTCATCGCCATCGGTTTCAGTGGTCCCTTCACCAACAGCGTGATCAAGGACCTCGGCGACAAGCTGACGCTCAACACCGACCGCCGCGGCTCGACCAACGTCGTCGCCAACGAGCGCGACTACAAGACCTCGGTCGACAAGCTCTGGACGGCCGGCGACGTGCGCCGCGGCCAGTCGCTCGTCGTCTGGGCGATCCGCGAAGGCCGCCAGGCGGCGCGTGCGATCGACGAGGCGCTGATGGGTTCGACCACGCTGCCGCGCTAAGGCATTACTCCCAAGCATGAAAAAAGCCCCGCAGCGATGCGGGGCTTTTTTCATGGTGTGCCAGAAGGCTGAATGGGGATCGTCGGCCTAGTTGCGGATCACCGGGTTGCTGATGACCGTGTTTGGCTTCGAGAGGCGGAAGTCATCGACGCGGCCGGCCGGAGCGGCGGCGACGTCACCCTTGCCAACCAGCAGGTCGCGTGGGCTCTTGCCGTTGCCCTTGTCCGGTGCGGCGCTGCCGAGCAGGGACGCGGCGCCATCCAGCGCCGGATCGGTCAGCCCGATCGGCTGGGTCTTGACGATATCCTCGTTGCCGAGCGGTGCGGTCACCACCAGGTCCTTGAGCTCGTCGGCGCCCGGCACGTTCTTGTCGGTGGCGGCGGCATCGCCGAGCAGCCGACGGATGTCCTTCTCGACGTAGAAGGCAAGCTTGCGCTTGCCGGCCTTGGTGAGGTTGACGCCGTCGGCGCCGCGCAGGCGCACCTGCTGGCCGTTGATATCGGAGCCGGTCAGAACGAACTTGCCGCCCTCATCGACGAAGCCGTCCCAGATGTCGACGAACTGTCCGCCGACCTTCTCGATCTCCTCGCGATAGATGCCGTTGAAGGTGACCATGTCGGCGGTCATCGCGGCCGACTGGAACGGCGGCATGCCGACCCAGAGAACCGGCAGCTTTTCCTTGCGCGCAAGGGCTGCCAGCGCGTTGACACGCTTGCGATATTCTTCCGTCCAGAGGTCGGAGCGGAACTTCTCCTTGGTGCTGCCGATCTGCATCTGCTGACGATCGTTGGCGCCGAGGCTGATGATGATCACCGACGGCTTCACGTCGCCGACATAGCCCGGCAGCGTGCCCGGCCAATTGAAATAGTCTTCGCGCACGAGACCGGACGAACCGTTCGCCCGCGTCTCGATGGTGATGCCGGGCGTCATCTCGAAGGCGGTCTTCAGGCCATCGCCGAGGCTGCCGGCCATGAAGTCGCCGACGACGAGCACCTTCTTGGCATCTGGCGCCTTCTCCACCACTACCGGCGCCGGGGCAGGGGTGTCGGCAACCTTTGGCTTCTGCTTCTGCTGCCCCTGGCCCTTCTGCCGCTGCTGCGGCTGGCGCTGGCGCTTCGGGCGCGGCTGTTCGGGATAATAGTCGCGATCCTGGTAGGCCGGCCGTTCGCGGGTCAAGCCGCCGAAGAGCATCTGAAACAGGGTGCGGCGTTGAACGCGCTCCTGCGCCTCGGCAAAGCTCGCAAAAAGGCTGACGGTGAGCATCGCCACAAGGGCAATGCAGATCGTCGCAATCCCGAACGGCGTACGGCTATCGTGCCTGCGGCGCCTGCTGATCATCTGCTTTCTGCCCCGTTCATCGCGTATTCGGGCGGCCTTGCCGCGCCAAAGTTTCAGCGCGCCGCACGGGGGTGCAGCGCGCTTGCCCTATTGTATCTCACGGATACTCAGATCGTGAAACCGTTTCGAACCTGCTAGTTGCGGAGCGCCCGCAGCAGCATCTGCGTCGGCTCACCATCCGGCGCCAGTCCGTTCTTCGACTGGAATGCCTGGATCGCGGCCTTGGAGCCGGAGCCGAAGTTGCCGTCGACTTCGCCACTGTAGTAGCCAAGCTCCTTCAGCCGGTTCTGCAGCTCGAACTTCTCGCTGATGTCAAGTGAACCGTCCGGACGCGGCCAGCGCTGCTGCATGCCCTGGTAGCCGGCGATCTGGTCGGCAAGCAGGCCGACGCCGAGCGCGTAGCTGTCCGAAGCGTTGTAGCGCTTGATGACGAAGAAGTTCTTGGTCATCAGGAAGCCGGGGCCGTTGCCACCGCTCGGCAGCTTGAGCTCGGCGCGCGTGCTGCCGTTGCGGAAGCCCTTGCCGTTCGGCCGGGCAAAACCGAGCGACGCCCATTCCTTGAGCGTCTTCGTCTGGCCCGAATACTTCGCGGCGTTGGCCGGCGGGGCGACTTCGTAGCCCCAGGTCTCGCCCGGCTGCCAGCCATTTTTCTTCAGAAGGTTGGCGGCAGTCGCCAGCGCGTCTGGCACCGAGTTCCAGATGTCGCGGTGACCGTTTCCGTCTGCGTCGACCGCATAGAGCAGGTAGCTCGTGGGGATGAACTGGGTGTGGCCCATGGCGCCCGCCCAGGAGCCGGTCAGCTCACGTGGGGTGATATCGCCCTTCTGCAGGATTTTCAGCGCGGCGATCAGCTGCTTCTTGGCGTAGTTCGACCGCTTCGGATCCGCATAGGCAAGGGTTGCGAGCGCGCGCGGGACGTAGTGCAGGCGATCGTCCTTCTCCAGCACGGCGCCGTAGTTGGACTCCATCGACCAGATGGCCAGAAGGATGGTCTTGTCGACGCCGAAGTGTTTCTCCAGCGCGTTCAGCGTGCGGGCGTGCTTGGTCGCCATCTCCTGGCCGACGCGCTTGGTGTAGGGGTTCACGCGGGAATCGATATATTCCCAGATCTTGTGCTTGAATTCCGGCTGGTAGTTGGCCTTGTCGATCACCGTCTGGTCGGGCGACTTCACGCCGGCAAAGGCCTGGCGATAGGTCGCCTTGGTGATGCCGGCCTGGGCGGCGGTCGCGTAAAACTCGTTGATCCAGTTCTGGAACCCGGTATCGGCGCGCGCGGGGGAGGTGCCGAGCGTGGCGGCGGATAGGACGAGGGCGGCTGCGATATGACGGAAAAACGTCCTGCGGTTTCTGATCATCAGCTGTCGGTTCCGTTTCTCTGCGGAGCTTCGGCCGTCATGGCCCGAATCACTCCGCAAGGTGGCAGTCTGGGGCCAGCCTGGACGGTGGGGGCAGTCGTCGGCGGCTCCTGTTTCGGATCCGGCCGCGCTTGTTGCATTGCCGGATTGCAACGAATCTACAGAAACGTGGTCAACAAACCCTTTACCATGAAAATGTGGTGGCGTCTTCGGCCACAGAAAATGTCAAGCGTTGGTCGTGGAGTTCGCATATGCATTTGTTTCGTCGGTTCATGCTGTGTTCAGCTGACGGCATAGAGATTGCGGCTCCATTACGGAGCGCTGTATGGTTCGGGACGGATTGACGTCCAGGACCATTCGGCAAGAGTTATGAGTGAAATCCTTTCAAGGAGGTATCGATGACCGACAAGCGTAAAGTCCGCAAAGCCGTGTTCCCGGTCGCAGGACTGGGCACCCGTTTCCTGCCGGCGACCAAGGCCGTGCCGAAGGAAATGCTGACGGTGGTGGACAAGCCGGTCATTCAATATGTGGTCGACGAAGCGCTGGAAGCCGGTATCGAGCATCTGATCTTCGTGACCGGCCGCAGCAAGGCTGTCATCGAGGACTATTTCGACATTCAGGTCGAGCTCGACCAGACGCTGCGCGAGCGCAACAAGAAGGCCGAGATCGCGCTGCTCGACGGCATCCTGCCGAAGGCTGGCACCACCAGCTTCACCCGCCAGCAGGCGCCGCTCGGCCTTGGCCACGCGGTCTGGTGCGCCCGTGAACTCGTCGGCAACGAGCCCTTCGCGCTGCTCCTGCCCGACATGATCATGAAGGGTGAGAAGGGCTGCCTGAAGGGCATGGTGGAGCTCTATGAGCAGAGCGGCGGCAACGTCATCGCGGTTGAGGAATGCGCGCCGGACCAGGCGCACAAATACGGCATCGTCGGCGTCGGCGACAAGGTCGGCGAAGGTTTCAAGATCACCAAGATGGTCGAGAAGCCAGCACCGGGCACTGCCCCCTCCAACTTCTTCATCAACGGCCGCTACATCCTGCAGCCGGAGATCTTCCCGATTCTCGAAAAGCAGGAGCGCGGCGCCGGCAACGAGATCCAGCTGACCGACGGCATGCTCAAGCTTTCCGACAACCAGCAGTTCGCCGCTTACCACTTCCGTGGCGATACCTACGACTGTGGCGCCAAGGACGGCTTCATCCTGGCCAACGTCGCCTTCGCGCTCGAGCGTGGCGATATCCGTCCGACCGTCGAAGGCCCGCTGAAGAGCCTGCTCGGCAGCCTGAAGTAATCGGCTTTCTCTTCTCGAAGGCAAGAAAGGCCGCGTCCATCGGGCGCGGCCTTTTTTTATCTGGATAATGGGATTGCGTTAGCGGCGCAGCGTCAACCCGACGCCGACGCGGGTGATGTCGGTGGTGTCGCCCTGATCGCGGGTGGTGCGCTCGTAGCTGACGTCGCCCGTCAGCGCC
This sequence comes from Ensifer sp. ENS02, assembly GCF_014851885.1. Classification (NCBI taxonomy): domain Bacteria; kingdom Pseudomonadati; phylum Pseudomonadota; class Alphaproteobacteria; order Hyphomicrobiales; family Rhizobiaceae; genus Ensifer; species Ensifer sp. ENS02. The sequence continues at coordinate 188,774 of NZ_JACVAO010000008.1, forward strand.
AGGTAGCGGTTGATGTCGTAGGTGAGGCCGGCGCCCGTGCGCCAGGTGGTCTCGTCCGACGAGCGGGCGTTCGAGGGGTAGTTGCGCAGCGTCAGGCTGTTCGTCAGCCGCGCGACCAGATCCGAGCGCATCTGGTGGGTGATGATGTTGGTGAGGTTGTAGTCGATCGAACCAGCGTCGCCGGGCGTCGTCGAGGGGTTGAGGTCGGTCGACACGGCGAAGAGCACGTCGGTGCCGCGTTGCGGCGACCAGTTGAGGCGGCCATCGACCGACAGGCCGCGGAGTTCGCCAAGCCGGTCATCCTCGAAATTGTAGGTTTCGTAGCCGAGGCCGAGCTCGCCATAGAGTTTCTCGCCGAGGTCGAGCTCGATACCGCCGCGTGCAGCATAGGTCTGATAGGAGCGTTCGAAACCGAGCGGATCTTCGCGCAGATCGTAGAGTGACTTGCCGACGGAGGCTTCGAGGAACGGGATCAATGCCGGCGACAGTTCGTAGCCGACGCGGGCCGTGAGCACACCGGTGTTGCGGTTTCGATACTTGACCGAAAGGTTCGTGCCGTTTTCGAGTTCGACATCACCATAGGTGCGTCGGTCGAAATCGATGCCGACCGAGCCGCGGATCAGACCGAAATCACGCTCAACGGCCGCGCCGAGGCGGTAGGTGTTGACCGCGGACTGGTTTTTGGCGTTGGAGATCGCGTTCGGGTCGTCGGCGTCCTCGCGCTCGAAACTGTAGCCGGCGCGCAGACGGGCGATCGTTTCGTCCCAGAGATCGAGCCGCAGTTCCGCATCGACATTGGCGCGGGGCTCTTCCTCGCCCTCGCCGGAGATGTTGTTCTGCAACACGCCTTCGCCGGTGACGGTCAGCTGATGCCGCGACCAGTCCGAGGTCAAGGTGCCGCGGATTCCGGTTTCGAGATAGCCGCGGTTGGTCTTGGTGTCGCCGTCCTTGCGCCATTCGTGGTTGATGGTCTCGCTGACGCTGGGGCGCAGCGTGAAGGTGCCGATTCGGATGCCCGGGGCGCGATCGTATTCGGGGTTGTCGGTCCGCAACCGCAGACCGTCGATCGTCGGCTCGCGCTGGTTCAGGCGAAGGTAATCCTCGTTAGAGGCCGGGGTCAGGTCGTCAGCGCTGACGGCGCCGGTGGTCTGCGGATCGGTGATTGCGGGCGTCGCGGCCGGAACGGCTGAAGGCGCTGTGCCCGCGCCATAGGTGGTCGTCGTCGGAGCGGTGGCGGGTGCGGTCGCGGCGGTCTGGGCGTTCAAGGATGCGGGGGCAAGCATCGCCGTGCCGGCCAGCAGCAGCGCCAGCGACGTCGAACGCCGCGCGCCTCCTTTGATCGAGCGAGATGAGCCTGGCACCATATGCCGTTTGTCCACGAGCCTGATTGCAATCCTTTCGCAACCGTAAAGCGACGTGGTTAATCAATCGTTTCCAAACGGAAAAAACGTCGTGGCATCAGCCGCTTGCGGTTACGCTTTCGACGGTCAGGTTGCGGCCGTGGGTGGAAACGACGCGCACCCTTGTACCGGCCGGCAGGTCCGGTCCCTCAACGACCCAGAACGTGTCGTCGAGCCGGATGCGCCCTCGGCCTTCGGCGATCGGTTTTTCCAGGACCGCGGTGCGGCCGACGAGGCTTTCAGCGCGCTGGTTCAAAAGCGGCTCGTCGGTGGTCTCGGATGTGGAGAGAACGAAGCGGCGGCCAAGGAGAACGGCCGCCACCGAGAGCAGCGCGAACAGCACGAGCTGGACCTGCCACGTCCAGAAGCCGACCTCCCAAAGCATGAGGGAGAGGATGCCGACTGCCAAGGCGGCGACACCGATCCAGATCAGGAACACGCCGGGGGCGATGAGCTCGGCGGCGAGAAGCACGAAGCCCAGAACCCACCAGCTCCAGGGCCCGAGTTCTTGAATGGCGCGTTCGATCATCGTCTACTTCCCTTGCGCGGGATCGGTCGGGAAAGCTGGCGTGGTGCGCGGCGTCGACTGGCGCGGGCGGGTCGCTGGCGCCGTCTGGCTGTCGCCAAAGACTTCCTTGGCGATGGCGCCGATGCCACCGAGCGAACCGATCAGCGCGGAAGCTTCCATCGGCATCAACACGATCTTCTGGTTGTTGGCGGTGCCGATCGAGGCGAGTGCTTCGGTGTACTTCTGGGCGACGAAGTAGTTGATCGCCTGCACGTCGCCGGCCGCAATGGCCTCGGAGACCATCTTGGTTGCCTTCGCCTCTGCCTCGGCCAGGCGCTCGCGCGCTTCGGCGTCACGAAACGCCGCTTCGCGCTGGCCCTCGGCCTGCAGGATCGCCGACTGCTTGGCGCCTTCGGCGCGCAGGATCTGGGCGTTTCTGGCGCCTTCGGCTTCGAGCACCTGCGCGCGTTTCTCGCGCTCGGCCTTCATCTGGCGCGCCATGGCATCGACGAGATCCTTCGGCGGGGCGATATCCTTGATCTCGATGCGGGTGATCTTGATGCCCCAAGGGCTGGCAGCTTCGTCGACGACGTGCAGCAGCCTGTCGTTGATCGTATCACGGTTGGAGAGCAGTTCGTCGAGGTCCATCGAACCCATGACCGAGCGGATGTTGGTCATCGTCAGGTTGAGGATGGCGTTTTCCAGATGCGCGACCTGGTAGGCGGCCTGCGCCGCATTCAGGATCTGATAGAAGGCGACGGCATCGGCCGAAACGCTGGCATTGTCCTTGGTGATGACTTCCTGGGTCGGAACGTCGAGCACCTGTTCCATCACGTTCATCTTGGCGCCGATGCGGTCGATGAACGGCACGATCAGATTGAGGCCCGGCTCCAGCGTTTTGGTGTAGCGACCGAAGCGCTCGATCGTATAGCGGTAGCCCTGCGGCACCGTCTTGATCCCCATGAAGAGGACCAGGATGATGAGCACCACGAAGCCAATGACGACGATATCCATTCCGCCCAAGACTTACCCCCTTAAATTGCAATCTCGACCTGTGGCTGCAGTCTAGCGTATTCCGTTTCCCTTCGGAATCGGTTTTCCGCGGATTGCGCGTAAATTCAAAATGTTAGATTGCCGCGCTCGCCGGTGGGCAAGAGCGCGGCTCCTTCATCCTGAGTTGGCGGTCAGCGCGCCGTTCAAGTGGGGTGATGGGACGATTAAAGCCAGCCGGCAAGCTCCCGGCGCACGACGTGTTCGAGCACGGCCATGCCTTCGGCGCTGTCGTTCAGGCAGGGGATGTGGGTGAACTTCTCGCCGCCATTGTGATGGAAGCTTTCGGCCGCCTGCTCGGCGATCTCTTCCAACGTTTCCAGACAGTCGGAGACGAAGCCCGGGTTGAGGACGGCAATGCGCTTGACACCGTCCTGCGCAAGTTTTTCGACCGTCTTGTCGGTATAGGGCTGCAGCCATTCCTCAGGCCCGAAGCGCGACTGGAAGGTGACCTGCAGCTTCTCCTTCGACCAGCCGAGCTTTTCGCGCAAAAGCCGCGCGGTCTTCTGGCACTGGCAGTAGTAGGGATCGCCCTTGTCGAAATAGCTCTTCGGAATGCCGTGGAAGGAGGTCAGAACCACCTCCGGCACCCAGTCGAGCGTCGCCAGGTGACGCTCGATCGAGGTTGCCAGAGCGTCGATGTAGACGGGATCGTCGTGGTAGGGCGGAACGGTGCGCAGTGCCGGCTGCCAGCGCATCTTCAGAAGCGCCTCGAAGGCCTTGTCATTAACGGTGGCGGTGGTGGCGGCGGCATATTGCGGATAGAGCGGGAAGACGAGAATGCGTTCACAGCCGGCCTTCTGCAGTGCGTCCATGCGCGAGGCGATCGACGGCTGGCCGTAGCGCATGCCCCAGTCGACGATGACGTTAGGCTGGTCGGCGAAGGACTTCGCCATCAGTTCGGACTGGTTGCGGGTGTAGGTCCGGAGGTAGCTTTCGTTCAAGTCCTTGTTCCAGATCGTCTCATAGGCCTTGCCGACCTTGCCGGGGCGGGTGTTGAGCACGATGCCGAACAGGATCGGGTACCAGAACAGTCGCGACCACTCGATCACCCGGCGGTCGGTCAGAAACTCCTTCAGGTAGCGGCGCATCGAGGTGTAGTCGGTGCCATCAGGCGTGCCGAGATTGACCAGCAGGATACCGACCTTTCCGGATTTGACGGACGGGTGGTTGGCAGGGGTGGTCACGGCAAGCTGATCGGTCATCTTCATCCTCGTCGGGTCCCCGTATCGGGACGCCGCTTTCGTTCCTTCGGTTTCCAGTCCTTCTAAAAAGAAAAGCCGGCGCGGGGAAGCCGCGCCGGCTCTGAAAGTAGAGGCAAATTGTCTTACTTTGCCGGTATCTCCAGTTCCTTGCCGACATGCAGGTGGCGTGGCGCCGGCTTGCCGTTGGCGTCGGAGATCTTCTTCCAGAGCGCGCCTTCGCCGTAGAAGACCTTGGCGAGATCCCAGAGCGTGTCGCCCTTGGTGATCACGTGCTTCTGCGGGCCGCTCGCTGCCGCCGTGCCGCCGGCCGTTGCCGCCGGCTGGGCTGCCGTGGCGTCGGCAGCAGGCTTTGCGTCCGCCGCCGGCTCGGCCGTTGCCGCACCGGCCGCCGAAGCGACCTCGGTGATGCGGCCGTCGGTATAGGGCTTGAACGGCTGGTGGGCGGCAAGGTAGTCGGCAAGCACGGTTTCGAGGCCCGGACCGTAGTCGTAGGCGTTTTCACCCTTCTCCTTGAAGACGTCGTAGCCGTCGCCGCCATTGCGCATGTAGTTGTTGGTGACGAGCGAATAGGTCTTGGCCGGATCGAGCGGGACGTAGGCCTCGCCTTCCTTCACCTCGACCGAGACGACGCGGCTGCCGACCGGCTTCGACTTGTCGAAGGAGAACTTCATGCCGGCCACCTGCGGGAAACGGCCGCCGCCTTCCTCAAGCTTGCTGAGACCGTTTTCCAGGGCTTCACGAATGCCGTCGCCCTTCATCTGGAAGGTCGCAACCGTGTTCTGGAACGGCAGGACCGTGATGGCTTCGCCCATCGAAACGTCGCCGGCATCGATGGAGGCGCGCAGACCGCCGCCGTTGGTGATGGCGATGGTCACACCCTGGCCCTTGACGCGGTCGAGCATGGCGTCGGTGAGCAGGCTGCCCATTTCGCACTCTTTGGTGCGGCAATTCTCGCGCGAGCCGTCGATCGGTGCTTCGGTCTTGGCGATGATCTTCGAGCGCAGCTCTTCGATCGGCTTGCCGAGTTCGGCGACGCGGGCGAGCACGGCCTCATCCGGCTTGAACGAGCTGTCGACCAGGATCGGATCGCCCTTGGCAGCCTTGACCACGCCCTTGTCGTCGAAGGTAACGACGAGGTCGCCAAGATATTTGGTGTAGGAGCCGGCCTGGACGACCGGAACCTTGTAGCCGCCTGGGTTATCGACCATCGTCGGGTAAGGACCCTCGGCTTTTGCATCGGTGTTGGACAGCAGGCTGTGCGAGTGGCCACCGACGACGACGTCGACATCCGGGATCTTGGCGATGGCCGCGAGGTCGCGCGGATAGCCGACATGGGTGAGCGCTATGATCTTGTCGACGCCCTGCTTCTTCAGCTCCTCGACGGCTGCCGTGGTGGTGGCGACGTCGTCGCCGATCAGGATGTCCGGGCCGGGGGAAGAGAGTTCCGGCGTGTCGTTGGCAACCGCGCCGACGATGCCGACCTTCTGGCCACCGACGTCGAGCACGATCGACGGCTTGATGCGGTCGCCGATCTTCGACTTCTGGCTCGGCAGCACGTTGGCGGTGACGACCGGGAAGGCGATCTTGTCGAGGAAGCCGGCAAGGCCGTCCTCGCTCTCGTCGAACTCATGGTTGCCGACGGTCATCGCGTCGAACTTCATCAGGTTGAGGAATTCGGCTTCCGCGAGGCCCTTGTAGGTGGTGAAGAACAGCGAACCCTGGAAGTTGTCGCCGGCGTTGAGCAGCAGCACGTTCTTGCCCGAGAGGTCCTGACGCTTCTGGTCGATCAAGGCCTTGAGGCGCGCGACGCCGCCGAAGCACTCGTTCTTGCCCTCCTCTTCCGCCGAGCAGGTGGAATCGAACTTGTTGATCGATTCGATGCGGGAATGGAGGTCGTTGATATGCAGGATGTTCAATTCATAATCGGCGAAGGCTGCGCCCGAGGAGAGGGCAAGAATGGACGCGGTCATCAGGCCGGTCCGCACGTGTCTGATCATGATGTTCTCCTGTTTTGCCGGTTGTCGCCCGACCGCATCCGGTCCGCCGAAACGGATCCGGTCCCCACGGTCGGGGTGGCTTTGCCGGGCCGGATGTTTTCATCACTTGAAGGCGACTTCAAGCGATAAAACCATGCCCTGGTTGTCGGGTTTACCGTTAAGGTTAAGTCGTGGCCCGCAAACGAAAAAAGCCTCCGGACGGAGGCTTTTGCAATTTCGTGTTTTTTGTTTTAGCCGCGACGCGCGAGCGAGAACTGTGCCCCGGCGTCGGTGGTGCAGTTGAGCTGGTTCTGCGTGACCAGAGCGCAGGCGACCTTCGACTGGGTGTTGCGCACCAGCGAGGTCATATTGATCTCGACAAGCGTCGGGCTCGTCTTGACGTAGTTGCCCGAGGCGAGCAGCTGGTTGGTGTCGGTCGTGCGCGTGGAGAAGGTACCGCCGGCAAATGTCGAGACGATACCGTTCGGGTCTACCCAGGAGCCCTCGACGCCCGAAGCCTGGCGTGCCGGCTGCCCACCCTCATCGATGATCCGTGGCGACGACTGGCAGGAGGCAAGCGCGGCCGCGGTTGCGATTAGGGTCAGAACGGCGAATGGCTTCATAGGCGATTTCCCCCGCGTTTGGGTCGAGCGGATTGTTTCATTCCGGCAGACCATGCCGCGATCATGAGTTGAAAGCAAGAGCGGCAGGCCGCGGCCTCGGGCTTTTCCGCCGGAGATGAAAAGGCCCGGGGCACGTTCGTGTCCCGGGCCGGATGCGCTTACGTCTCAGCAGCTTAGCGAACGAGGATGTTCTTGAACTGCCACGGATCCTTGGTGTCGATGTCTTCCGGGAACAGGCCCGGGCGACCGTCGAGCGGGGTCCAGTCGGTGTAGTGACCTTCGACCGGGCCGAGGTAGGGCAGCTGGACTTCGAGGCAACGCTTGTAGTCCATCTCGTCGGCTTCGACGATGCCGGCCTTCGGGTTCTCGAGAGCCCAGACCATGCCGGCAAGAACAGCCGAAGTGACCTGCAGACCGGTCGCGTTCTGGTAAGGCGCGATGCGGCGGGTTTCTTCGAGCGACAGGCGCGAGCCGAACCAGTAGGCGTTCTTGTCGTGGCCGTAGAGCAGCACGCCGAGTTCGTCGACGCCGTCGACCAGTTCCTTTTCGTCAAGGACGTGGTGCACCGGCTGGGCGTTGCCGCCGTTGCCGAACATTTCGTGCAGCGACAGAACGGCGTCGTTGGCCGGATGGTAGGCGTAGTGGCAGGTCGGGCGATAGGTGACTTCGCCTTCCTTGTCGCGAACCGTGAAGAAGTCGGCGATCGAGATCGCCTCGTTGTGGGTCACGAGGAAGCCATACTGCGGGCCGGGGGTCGGGCACCAGCTGCGCACGCGGGTGTTGGCGCCCGGCTGCTCCAGATAGATCGCTGCCTTGCAACCCTTCTTGTGTTTCTTGGCGTTCTTCGGCATCCAGTTTTCATGTGTGCCCCAGCCGAGTTCGGCCGGCTGCAGGCCTTCCGAGATGAAGCCTTCGACCGACCAGGTGTTCCAGAAGGTGTTGAACGGCTTCGGGTTCTTGGTGCGCTGGGTGTCGCGCTCGGCGATGTGCACGCCCTTGACGCCGACCTTCTTCATCAGCTTGGCCCAGCCTTCGCGGTCGTCCTGATGCGGCTCTTCGAACTTCACGCCAAGGTCGTTGGCGAGGTTGAGGAGGCCCTGCTTGACGAACCAGGAGACCATGCCGGGGTTGGCGCCGCAGGTGGAAACCGCGGTTGTGCCGCCCGGGTTCTTTTCCTTTTCCTTGCGCACGGTTTCGCGCAGCGCATAGTTGGTGCGCTCGGAATTGTCCATTTCGGCGTCGAAGTAGAAGCCGAGCCACGGCTCGACGACCGTGTCGACGTAGAGCACGTCGAGCTTGCGGCACATCTTCATCAGGTCGAGCGAGCCGGTGTCGACCGACAGGTTGACGCAGAAGCCCTGGCCTTCGCCTTCGGTCAGAAGCGGCTTCAGCAGTTCCTTGTAGTTGTCCTTGGTCACATGCGCGCGAACGTGACGAACGCCATGGCGTTCGAAGATCTCGTTGTCGGCAGCATCCTCACGGGGCTCGACCACGATCAACCGGTTCTTGTCGTATTTGAAGTGGCGCTCGATCAGCGGCAAGGTGCCGCGACCGATCGAACCGAAACCGATCATCACGATCGGACCGGTGATCTCGCCATAAACCGGATAGGTGGTATCTGCCATTTTTGTCTTACTCCTGAGAAAACTTTCCCTGTGGCGGTGGGTGACTAAGCATGAGGAAGCGGCTGTGGCCGCTGTTCTGGCTCGTATGAATGTGCCGACGGCCGCGATGCCCGTGGGGCACGCGGCGCTGTAGAGCATAGATTGCTGTCACAATAAAGAGCCGGCGGGTCAACCGCTATTTGCGTCTGTGCTTAACCGGCGATCGTGAGCAGTGCTTCAATCAGCCCGTCCCGCTTGCTGACAAGCCCCTTGTAGGCGGCCTGCGGCAAGGTCAGGGCGCGCAGCTGCTCGACGAAGGACGCGGCCAGCGCCGCGGCATCCGGTCGCTTGCGCAGCATCGTCAGCGGGTCCGAATAGATGCGGATGGTGAAGACGAGCGCACCGGTCTCAGGCAGCTTGCGCAGCGTCTGCCGTTCGATGCGGATGAAGGTCCGCTCCTCGGTCATCTCGATCGCACCGGCGGCGATGCCTTCGGATTTCGATTTCGGCAGGTGCAGCGCGCCGTCGACATTGACCGCCCAGTTGAAGCGCTCGACGAAGCGACCCGGCGGCAGGTTGTCGAACATGCGGGCAATCAGTTCGGCATTGCGGGTGCCATGCTCGAAACCCGGGACGGGGCCATGGATCTCGTTCATGGTGCGGCCGTATTTTTCGGCGAGCGACCAGGACGAGGGAAAGGCGACATAGGCGGCATTGAGACGCCAGCCGTCTCCGGTCTTTTGCATGATGGCGAGATCGTCTTGGACAAGCGATCCCGAAACGGCCAGTGGATCATCGCCGTCGAGTGGCACGGGCTCGCCGCTGACGATCATGCTGTCGCCGTCGCGGCGGTAGATCTCTGGGTAGGCGGCCGGCAGGTAGTCGACCAGAATGCCGAGCAGTTCGCGCTGAGCGTCCTGCGTACCGTCGGCTGCGGCAAACACGGTACCGCGCGCTTGCGCAAGCAGCAGCTTCTTTTCGGAGAGATAGTGCTGCAGCTGGTCGTCCGGCTCAATCCAGCGACCGGGGTCGAGCTGGGCAAGGCCGATGGTGAAGGGTTTTGAAGAACCGTCGTAAGGCGTATGCTTCATGCGGAGCGACCGGTCTAGGTTGCGATTTAACCATATTCGCTATCGTTTCGCACGGTGAAACGCTTGTCACAAGCGGTTCGTGCTATAGCTACGGTAGAAGCATCCGCTTCGCGCCATAATTGATTAGTTCCCGGAGGCGTGACAGACCGTGACCGGTAGTCATCTCAAGGCTCTTGCGGCCCTACAGAGTAAAACACCCGTGCTGATCGCACTTTATGATCAGCACGATCGACTGCGCTTCGCCAATCCGGCGTTTCGCGCGGCCTACCATGTCGGTCCGGACGAGAGCCCGACCTGGGAAGAGATCATGCGTCGGAACCATGCCGCCGGACAGGGCACCATCCTGAAGTCGGAAGACATCGATGCCTGGATCGCCTCGACATTGCACCGGCGCGGCAAGGTGCCGTTCCGCGCCATGGAAACGGACCTGCACGACGGTCGCTGGCTGTGGATGACGGAGACGGTGGATGCGGATGGCTGCATGCTGTGCATCGCCGTCGACGTCACGACGATCCATGCCGAAGAACGGGAACTGCGCCAGGACCGCGACTTTGCGCTTCGGGCCGCCCAGGTCGACGAGCTGACGAGCGTGCCCAACCGCCGCTACACGATGGGGCGTCTCACCGAGTTCATCGCCAACTGCGCCGAGAACCCGCATATGTGGGGCTGTGTCGCGATCATCGATATCGATTACTTCAAGGCGATCAATGACCGCCACGGCCACCAGCGCGGCGACGAGGTTTTACTCGACTTTGCGCGCCAGATGCAGGAGTTCGTGCGCCGTTCGGACTGCTTCGGCCGGATTGGCGGCGAGGAATTCATGCTCATCCTGCCTGATACCACCATCAGCGAGGGCCACCGCATTCTCGATCGTCTGCTCGAACGGGTGCGCAATTCCCGCCCGCTCGAGAACATCCCGGAGTTCTTCTACACCTGTTCGGTCGGGGTTGCGGAGTATCGCGACGGGGACACGGTCAGCGACCTCTATGCACGCGCCGATCAGGCGCTCTATCTCGCCAAGCGCGATGGACGGGACCAGGTCAGGCGCCACACGCTTCCCGGCTCAGACCAGGAGGTTCACCCGGATCAGGCCCCGTAGCGAGTTGCCGAAATAAACGTCGCCGCGGGCGAGGTCGTTAAGCGAAAGCCGCGCAACTCGCGCGCGGCGCTGGCAGATGAGCTCGGTACGCAGCACGCCGGCAAGCAGGCCGCAGGCGATCGGCGGCGTCTTGAGGATGCCGCTGCCGTCGTCGAGGAAGACGGAGGTGATCGTGCCTTCGCAGACCTCATCCTTCTCGTTCAGAAGCAGAACTTCGTCGGCCTCGCTCGGGCCGAACTCGCCGCGGGCTGCCTCATAGGCGGCGCGGCGACTGGTCTTGTAGCGCAGCAGCGGATCGCCCGACTTGAGCCGGGTGCTGGCAACCCGTACCCGCCAGACCGTATCTTGGGGGAGCGGCGCGAAGGGGGCGGTCTTCACCTCGATATGGCCGTCAGGGAAGAGCTCGAGGCGAACGCGAAGCGCGGCGCCGCCATCGCCGGCCTTGACCGCTGCAAGCAGCGCGGCCTGCGCGCCATCCGCGCCCGAAATGCCGAGACGACGGGCGGATCGGACCAGCCGGGCGAGGTGCAGACGCAGGCGGATGAAACCGGCTTCGGGCTCGTAGCGCAGGGTTTCGATCAACGAGAAATCCGTCATCGGACGACCGCGTCGTCGGCGGGCGCGACATCGCCTTCGCCGAGCGCGATCCTATCGTCGCCAACGGCAAAGCGGGCCTTCAGGAGGCACTCTTCGTATTCGGACTGGGCGGTGCTGTCGAAGACGATGCCGCCGCCGACATTAAAGACGGCATCGCCATTTTCGAAGAGCGATATCGTCCGGATCGCGACGCTGAAGCGCATCACGCCGTTCGGGGCGATGAAACCGATGGCGCCGCAATAGGCGTCGCGGGGACCGTCTTCCAGGTCGTGCAGGATTTCCATGGCGCGCATCTTCGGCGCCCCGGTGATCGAGCCGCAGGGGAAGAGCGCCGTGAAAATATCCTTGAGGCTGATCTCGGGCAGGAGCTTTGCTCGGACGTGGCTCACCATCTGGTGCACGGTCGGGTAGGTCTCGATGTCGAAGAGCTTGGGGACATCAAGCGTGCCGACCTCGGTGATGCGCGAGATGTCATTGCGCAGGAGATCGACGATCATCCGGTTTTCGGCCTGGGTCTTTTCGTCGGCGCGCATGGCGGCGATGATCTCGGCGTCTTCCAGCGCCGACGCGCCGCGCTTGGCCGTGCCCTTCATCGGGTGGGTCTCGATCCAGCCGTCCGCATCGACACGGAAGAAAAGCTCCGGCGAGCGCGACAGGAGCACTGGCCCGTCGAGCGCGACGAGCGCGCCGTACTTGACCGGCTGTCGGTCGATCAGCGACCAGAAGGCTGCGCGCGGGTCGCCGGACCAGCGGGCATGGATCGGCATCGTCAGGTTTGCCTGGTAACAATCGCCCTTTCGCAGATGCAGGTGCAGGCGGTCGAAACGTTCGCGGTAGGTATCGAAATCCCAGCCGGCGCGCGGTTCGCTCAAGAAGGGTTCGTTCTCGGTTCGCCGCTGCGGCTCGGCGAGGGGATGATCCTCGCTCGGCGCATCGAAGATGCCGAATGACATCAGCGGCGTCTTGCGATTTTCCTCGGCAAAGCCTTCGAGCTTCTCCTCGAAGAGATGGCCGGCCTCATAGGACATGAAGCCGGCAATCCATTTGCCTGATTTGTGCGCGCGTTCAAGCGCGGCAAGGCCGCGGACAAATTCGGCCTTCGTGCGGGCCGTAATGACGCGCGAAGGCGATGCGAAAACCGTGGTGCGGCTTTCGCTGTCGTCCCGGAACAGCACATAGGGTGCAGTGTCGCTCATAAAGTCGTCTTGTCGATCGCGCCGCGATCCGGACCCTTGTCCGGATCAGGCCTTATCAAGCGCTTCGAGTTCGTCGATGAGCCCTTCGATCATCGACAGTCCCTGTGCCCAGAACGACGGATCGGTGGCATCGAGGCCGAAGGGGGCGAGCAGTTCGGAATGGTGCTTGGTGCCGCCGGCCTTCAGAAGCTCGAAGTACTTGTCCTGGAAGCCCTGTTCGGCGTTCTGGTAGACCGCGTAGAGCGAGTTCACCAGGCAGTCGCCGAAGGCATAGGCATAGACGTAGAAGGGCGAATGGATGAAGTGCGGGATATAGGCCCAGTAGGTCTCGTAGCCTTCGGAAATCCGGATGGCCGGGCCAAGGCTCTCGTTCTGCACCGACAGCCACAGCTTACCGATATCGTCGGCCGTCAGCTCGCCTTCCTTCCGCGCGGTGTGCACCTTGCGCTCGAACTCGTAGAAGGCGATCTGGCGCACGACCGTGTTGATCATGTCCTCGACCTTCTGGGAGAGCATGGCCTTGCGCTCGCGCTTGTCCTTCGTCTGGTCGAGAAGCGCGCGGAAGGTCAGCATCTCGCCGAAGACAGACGCGGTTTCGGCGAGCGTCAGCGGCGTCGAGGCCATCAACGCGCCCTGTCCGCCGGCAAGCACCTGGTGCACGCCGTGGCCGAGCTCGTGGGCGAGCGTCATCACGTCGCGCGGCTTGCCCATGTAGTTGACGAGCACATAGGGGTGAGCCGACGGCACCGTCGGGTGGGCGAAGGCGCCCGGCGCCTTGCCGGGCCGCACCGGCGCGTCGATCCAGCGCTCGTCGAAGAAACGGCGGGCGATATCAGCCATTTCCGGCGCGAAGGCATTATAGGCGGAGAGCACCGTGTCCTTGGCCTCGTCCCAGGAGATCAGCGCGTTCGGCGTTTCCGGCAGCGGCGCGTTGCGGTCCCAGAAATCCATCTGCTCCATGCCGAGCCACTTTGCCTTCAGCGAATAGTAGCGGTGCGACAGGCGCGGATAGGCGGACTTGACCGCTTCGGCGAGTGCATCGACGACCTCGCGCTCGACGCGGTTGGCCAGATGCCGGCTGTCGGCAATATCCTTGAAGCCGCGCCAGCGGTCGGAGATTTCCTTGTCCTTGGCGAGCGTGTTGGTGATCAGCGTGAAGGTGCGGATATTGGCCTTGAAGGTTTCCGCCAGCGCCATCGCCGCCTTCTTGCGAACGTCGCTCGACGGGTCCTGCAGCAGGTTCAGGGTGACCTCGAGCGGCAGCGCTTCACCGTCGACAGTGAAGGTGAGGCTTGCCATAGTCTCGTCGAACAGCCGGTTGAAGGCGGCGGCACCGGTCATCGATTTTTCCAGGAAAAGCTGCTCCAGCTTGTCGTCGAGCTGATAGGGCTTGTCCATGCGCAGGTCGGTCAGCCAGGGCTTGTAATGGGCGGCGAGCGCGTCTGTTTCGAGTGCCTTGTCGAGGATCGCGTCGTCGATCCGGTTCAGCTCCAGGGAGAAGAACAGGAGATGCGCCGACATGTCGGTGAGCTTCGACTGCACATCGCCGTAAAGCTTGCCATTCTCCGGCTTGGACGTGTCCGAAAAATAGGTGAGGCCCGCAAACGACGCGATGCGGCCCATGATGTCTTCGAGCGCTTCGAATTCCCGCACGGCAGCGCCGATGCCGGCTTCGCCGCTCTTCGTCGCCGCTTCGGCCAGCTTGCCCTTCCACTTGGTCTCGAAGGCGATCGCGTCGGCATCGGCCTTCTTCATATCGTTGCGAAACGCATCCGAGGAAGCGGAGGCATAAAGATCCTCCAGCCGCCAGGAGGGCAGATCACCGAGGTCGGCAGCGGCGCCATGGCTCTGGCCGGCGGCGGCGCGGACAACAAATTGCTCGGGGGCGAAGGGGCGGAAGGTCATCGTCGGATTTCTCTCGTTCGTGACAGGAAGAGGCAGCGATATGGGCCCCATTGCTATCGCCGGCAATGGATAAAATGCAAGCATTTCTCAAAACATGATGTTCAGCCCTTTATGGCACAGATGCCTGACGTGATTTGGCACATGAGGTTGGCCAAAGAGTACCGCGTGTCCAGAGCAGGAGGCTTCCGTGACATCACACATTCTGGTCATTGATGACGATCCGGTGCAGCGCCGGTTGCTGACGAACATGATCGAGCGTCTCGGTCATGTGGCGCATCTCGCCGATAACGGCCGCAGCGGTCTGGAACTGCTGGAGCGCAAGGGCGGCATGATCAATGTCATCCTTCTCGATCTCCTGATGCCGGAAATGAACGGCCACGGCTTCCTCGAAGCGCTGGCCGAGCGCGGCGTCGACACGCCGGTCATCGTCCAGACCGGACAGGGCGGCATCGAGACCGTGGTGCACGCGATGCAGGCCGGCGCCTTCGACTTCCTGGTCAAGCCGGTCTCTCCGGAACGGCTGTCCGTGGCCATCAGCAATGCGCTGAAAATGGCAAGCCGTGACGGCAAGGTCAAAACCTCGCGCCGTCCGCGCGGTGGCGCCGTCGGCTTCGACGATATCGTCTCGGCAAGCCCCGCGATGATCCGGGTGATCGACCTTGCGCGCCGCGCCGCGCAGTCCAACATCCCGATCGTGCTCGAGGGCGAATCCGGCGTCGGCAAGGAAATGGTGGCGCGCGCCATCCAGTCGGCAAGCGACAGGGTCGGCAAGCCCTTCATCACCGTCAACTGTGGCGCCATCCCGCACAATCTGGTCGAGAGCATTCTCTTCGGTCACGAAAAGGGTGCCTTTACCGGCGCGACCGAAAAGCACACCGGCAAGTTCGTCGATGCGGACGGAGGAACCCTGTTCCTCGACGAGATTGGCGACTTGCCGCTCGAGGTTCAGGTGAAGCTGCTGCGCGCGGTTCAGCAGGGCGAGGTCGAGACGATCGGCGCGCGCCATCCGCAGAAGGTGAACGTGCGGCTGATCTCGGCCACCAACAAGGATCTGATCAACGAAGTGCGCGAAGGGCGGTTCCGCGAGGATCTCTACTACCGCCTCAATGTTTTCCCGATCACCATTCCGGCGCTTCGCCGACGCAAGGAAGATATCCCGGTGCTGGTGCGCTCCTTCGTCGAGCGCTTCGCCACCGAGCAGCGGCTGAACCAGCCGCTGACGGTATCGAGCGGTGCGCTCGCGCTTCTGACCGCCTATGATTGGCCGGGCAACATTCGCCAGCTCGAGAACGCGATCTTCCGCGCCGTCGTGCTTGCCGAGGGCAACGAACTGACGGTGAAGGATTTCCCGCAGATCGCCACTCAGATACCCGGCTACGTGGTTTCCGATCGTTCGGGCTTCTCCTGGGGCGAGGGCGGACCGGAGCGGGCGCCGGCTGGCGGCGAGACGGCATCAAGCGTCTATCCAGACTTCGCGAGTGCGGCGAAATCCATGGAGGCGGAAACCTCCAGCGACCCGCGCATGGAGAATGCGATCGCCAGCGTCGACGAGGGCGGAGACGTGCGCAAGCTTGCCGAAGTCGAGGAGGAATTGATTCGTTTTGCGCTGAAATTCTACCGCGGCCAGATGAGTCAGGTGGCCCGAAAGCTCGGTATCGGCCGGTCTACCCTCTACCGCAAGCTGAAGGATTATGGCATCGATCCCGATAACCCTTTGAGAGAGGCGGCATAAAATCGACGCATTCACGATTCATTAGCCGTGCTATTCAGTCACCGCCGTTTAGACCTTGTTAGTGAAGTATTCACTATATTATAAGGGGCGGTGACGACTGTGGCAAATTTGCCATGCTGTCACCTTATTTGACAGTCATCTGAGACAGCGAAGCACGGTTGTCCGTCGGACGGGGATTGAATGCCAAATTTGTTCGGTTTTAAGAAGCCGCTCGGCTCCTTAGCGAGAGTCTGCGCGGCGGTCACCCGCCGGGTGCCGCAGGTTCTGACATCCGTTGCTCTTGCGGCTGCCCTCGTTACGCCTGGTTTTGCTCCTCCCGTGGAGGCCGCAGGCCAGACCCGGACACTGAAGCTCTATTTCATTCATACTCAGGAAAAGGCGCAGATCACCTTCAAGCGCAATGGCCGCTACGACGCCAAGGGTCTGCAGGAAATCAACCGTTTCCTGCGCGACTGGCGTCGCAACGAGCCGACGAAGATGGACCCGCGCCTGCTCGATCTCGTCTGGGAAGTCTACCAGAAGAGCGGATCGCGCGATTACATCCACGTCGTTTCGGCCTATCGTTCGCCGGCGACCAACGGCATGCTGCGTTCGCGTTCGAAGGGCGTCGCCAAGAAGAGCCAGCACATGCTCGGCAAGGCGATGGACTTCTATCTGCCGGATGTGAAGCTGAAGACGCTGCGTGAAATCGGCGTGAAATTCCAGGTGGGCGGCGTCGGTTACTACCCGACTTCCGGCTCGCCTTTCGTCCATATGGATGTCGGTGGCGTTCGCGCCTGGCCGCGCATGAGCCGTGCCGAATTGGCGCGCCTCTTCCCCGACGGCAAGACCATGCATCTGCCGTCCGACGGCAAGCCGCTTCCGGGTTATGACCAGGCGGTTGCCGACTACAAGCGTCGCGTCGGCGCGTCGGCGATCCAGGTCGCTGGCGGCGGCGATACGGGCCCGGGCGATACGGCGAGCGGCAAGCGCCGCGGCAACCTGTTCGCCATGCTCTTTGGCGGCGGCGGTGACGAGGATGAAGAACCCTCGGCAATCGCAGCCGGCCCTGGTGCCGACGATGAAGGTGGCGCAGCTCCTGCTGCCAAGGTACAGACGGCTGCCGCGCCCGCCGCTCAGGAAGCGCTGCCCGGCGTCGCCGGTTCTGTCGCCGCCGAGCCGACGGTTGCTGCCGAACAGAACATCAATGCGCCGGTCCCGGCGGTGCGGCCTGCCTTCAAGCAAGCGCCTGCCGATGGTGGCGTAGCCGTCGCCCTGGTGGCGCCGGAGAAGAACCCGGCGCAGGAAGCCCTTGCTGCCGCCCTGCCGCCAACCTCGGAAATGCCGAGCGAGTTTGCCGACCTCGGCTCGATGAAGGTTCCTGTGCCGCAAATGCTTGACCGCCGCGACATGAACACGCTCGTCGCATCCGCCGATGCCGAGCCGGACATGCAGGCGCTCGGTTTCGTGCCGGTTCCGGCCGTGCGGCCCGCGGGTGACGCGGCGCTTGCCGCCGTTGCCGATGCACAGGTCGTGATCCCCTCCTTCGCGGAGCGCCCGGTCGTGGCATCCGCCGAACCGCCGCGCGACGTGGCGGCCGAAGCCAAGACCCGTGTCGCGCTTGCCCAGCCGACGCCAGCTGAACGTCAGCCGGTTGCCCAGCCGCAGCCGATCGAGATGGCAGCCTATGCGCCGCAGTCGGGTACAAATGCGCGCGCCGCGATCTTCGACAGCGCCTTCGACACGCAGGCGGAAGCTCCGGCCAAGGGCGGCCGACCGAAGAAGAACGACGCCGATGCCGCGACCCGCTCGTCGGTGCGCGCCGAGCCGAAGCTGACCCAGAAGATCATTTCCGAATGGGCGCTTTCGACCGGCCGCGTCGCAACGCTTTCCAAGCCGGTGAAGGCGCCGCGCTTCGTCAGCAAGTCACTGCGTACTGCTCCGACGACGGTCTATGCTGCCGGCTTCTCCAGCAGCGCCGGACCAAACGTCGACACGGCCCGGTTCAGCGGCAATGCCGTCAACTTCATGGAAGTGAAGAAGTTCAGCACCAACTGAGCTTCCACCAAACCCTAGACACGAAAAAGCCCGCCGACCTGGCGGGCTTTTTCGTATCTATATTCTGCCTTATGTCGGCTCCCGGCATTTCGGCTCCCGGCTGCATTGAGAGCCTCTGCTGCCGGCGTTCACGCGCGGAAGGCGAAGGCCGCCGACAGGCGGCCTTCAAAAAGGCTTGCTTATTCCTCGTCGGCTGCCGGCACCATGCCGAGCGCCTGGAGGTAGGTGTCGAGGATCGCTTCCTGTTCCATGCGCTCGTCGTGGTCCTGCTTGCGGATCGAAATGACCTTGCGCAGGATCTTGGCGTCGAAACCTGTGGACTTGGCTTCGCCATAGACGTCCTTGATGTCGTCGGCGATGGTCTTCTTTTCTTCTTCCAGGCGTTCGATCCGTTCGATGAAAGCACGAAGCTGATCGCGTGCGACGCCGTGAGCATCCGACATGGTCTTCTCCTTGATAGGGGGAATAGAATTTCTTGGGTGCCGTGACGTGCCGCGAACGGCCGCCAAGGTCAAGGGTGATTGCGCAACAACGCGGTCATTTCCGTGGCAGAGGCGGGCGAAACGACCCTTATTCCTTTGATCACGACGGTTTGCGTCGGCTCGATCCAGCCATCATTTTCAAGCGGCTTACGAGTTAGAGTGGAATGCCGCGGAAACCCGCACACGCCTTTCCTCACTCAGCTTTGGGCCGGTTGAGCTCGAACGCCGCCTTTTGTTCTGCGGATGCTTCCCTCTGGTTGCGCTCGCGCCATTCCTCGTAGGGCATGCCGTAGATGATCTCGCGCGATTCCTCCTTGGCAAGCGGAACGCCCGCCTGTTCGGCGGCTTCGCGATACCAGTTGGACAGGCAGTTGCGGCAGAAGCCGGCGAGGTTCATCAGGTCGATGTTCTGGACATCGCTGTGCTCGCGCAGATGGTTGACCAGCCGGCGAAAGGCGGCGGCCTCGAAGGCGATCTGTTGCTCCGGGGTCAGTTCGGTCATGGTCGCTCGTCCTCTTCATCATAGGCGCCGGTGCGAGAGATGTGCCGCTCGTACCGATGCAGTTCGGGCATGGCGTTGAGGCTTGCCAGGATCGGCGCCAGCCGCTCGGCCCAGGCGGCAACGCCTTCAGCGTCGGCGATCAGATCCTGCCGCACCTCGATCAGGGCATGCGCAATGCCCGGCACCATGCAGTGCCGGAACATGGTATCGCCGCGCAACGCGCCGTCATAGGGTTCATTGTTGCCGACGACGATATCGCCCGGTGCCTCGAGCCTGTCGATCAGTGGCCGAACGGCGCGGCCGTCGCTGTCCCAGAGGACGGCGGCGTGCCAGGGACGGGCGACGCCCTTCCAGGCCGGCGTGTAGGAATGGATGGAGATGACCAGTGGTGCTGCGCCCTGCGCCTCGGCGCTTCGGCCGATCGTCTCGGAGACGGCGCGGTGATAGGGACGATGGAACCGGTTCAGCCGGTTTTCCCACTCCTTCTCGGTGATGGGATGGTTTCCCGGAATGATCGCTCCGTCGGAAATCCGCATGATCAGCGTCGGGTCGTCCTCGCCGCGATTGGGATCGATCAGCAAGCGCGAGAAGCAGCCGAGAACGGCCGGCGCATCGAGCATCGCCGACAGGCGCCGCACGAGCGCTTCGACACCGATATCATAGGCGATGTGCCGCTCGAAGGCCGCGGCGGGAAGGCCGAGACTGCCATACTCGGCAGGCAGCCGGTTCATCGCGTGATCGGCAAGGAGCACGAGCCCGGTTGTGGGCTTGGCTTCGATAATCTCATAGGGAGAATAGTGTTGCATGCCGTTCCAGTCCGTTTCAGCGTCCCGTCTCGCTGATCGCACGCGAGGGCGTCAATCGCAAGAAAAACGCAACTGTTTATCGAAATCCGAAAGCAATTTACCGATTGTAATCGATTAGAGTTGCGTTGACTTTCGGGGCTGCCCGTCGCAAGAAAGTGCCACGCAAATCAAAACGGAGTTCCATCGGAAACCGTGTCCAGATATCCTTTTTCCAAAGCGAAGCCGGGGCTGACGACACTGGGAGGCATCCTCCTGTTTCTCCTGGCAACATCAAGCTCATTTCTTTTCGCCAGCGACGCACGCGCCGACTTCCGTGTGTGCAACGGCACCCAGACACTGGTCGGCGTAGCCATCGGCTACCGGGCCAAGGACGGCTGGATGACGGAAGGCTGGTGGCAGGTGCCTGCCAACACCTGCGCGACCCTGATCGAGGGCGAGCTTCAGTCACGATATTATTATCTTTACGCGGAAGATGCGGCCCGTGGCGGCCGCTGGACCGGTGACGTCAACATGTGCGTTGCCGAGAACGAATTTAAAATCACGGGCGTGCAGGACTGCTTCGCCCGCGGCTTCCAGCGCATGGGATTCAAAGAGTACGACACGGGACGGCAGGGAAGCTGGATGGTTCAGCTTTCGGATCCGTCCGGCACGCAGGAAAGCCAGAATTGATGAAGCGGAACAGAAAAGTCAAAATCCTCGCAACGCTCGGACCGGCGTCTTCGGACGAGCAGATGATCCAGAAGCTGCACGAGGCCGGGGCCGATCTGTTCCGCATCAACATGAGCCACGCGAGCCACGAGGTGATGCGCACCCTGGTGCAGCGCATCCGCGCGGTCGAGGCGCGCTGCGGCCGGCCGATCGGCATTCTCGGCGACCTGCAGGGACCGAAGCTGCGTGTCGGCAAGTTCGCCGACGGCAAGGTCGATCTCAAGGTCGGCCAGACCTTCACGCTCGACAACAAGGACGAGCCTGGCGACAACACCCGTGTCTATCTGCCCCATCCGGAGATCCTCGAAGCGGTCAAGCCCGGCCATCGCCTGCTGATCGACGACGGCAAGCTGCACCTCAAGGCCGAGAAGACCGACGGCAAGAGCATCGTCACGACCGTTGTCGCCGGCACCAAGATTTCCGACCGCAAGGGCGTCAGCCTGCCCGACACGCTGCTTGCCGTCGGCGTGCTGACCGACAAGGACCGCGCCGACCTCGACGCCGTTCTGGCGACCGGTGAATTCGACTGGGTGGCGCTCTCCTTCGTGCAGCGCCCGGAAGACCTGGCCGAAGTTCGCAAGATCGCCCGCGGCCGCGTCGGCCTCATGTCGAAGATCGAGAAGCCACAGGCATTGGACCGGATCGACGAGATCATCGAACTCTCGGACGCGCTGATGGTTGCCCGCGGTGACCTCGGCGTCGAGATGCCGCTGGAATCGGTGCCGGGCCTGCAGAAGCAGCTGACGCGCGCATGTCGCCGCGCCGGCAAGCCGGTAGTGGTCGCCACGCAGATGCTGGAATCGATGATTTCGGCTCCGGTCCCGACGCGCGCGGAAGTCTCCGACGTCGCGACGGCCGTCTTCGAAGGTGCGGACGCCGTCATGCTTTCGGCAGAATCGGCCTCGGGCGAATATCCGGTGGAAGCCGTTTCGACCATGGCGTCGATCGCCAGCAACGTCGAGCGCGACCCGCATTATTCGAGCATCATCTACGCGCAGCGCACGCCGCCGGAGGCGACCGGCGCCGACGCGATTTCGCTCGCTGCCCATCAGATCGCCGAGACGCTGCGGCTTTCGGCAATCGTCTGCTACACGTCGTCGGGTACGACGGGTCTGCGCGCCGCCCGCGAGCGCCCGCAGGTGCCGATCATCGCGCTGTCGCCGATCGTGCAGACGGCCCGCCGCCTCTCGGTCGTATGGGGTCTGCATTGCGTCGTTACCGAGGATGCGACGGATCTCGACGACATGGTCAACCGCGCATGCCGCATCGTTGCCTCGGAAGGCTTCGGCAAGCCGGGCGAACGCATCATCATTTCGGCCGGCGTGCCGCTCGGTACCCCCGGCGCGACCAACATGCTGCGTATCGCCTATATCGGCTCGGACGGCATGAGCGGCGTCTGACGCCCGCTCTCTTTTTAGGACTGCAACGAAACCCCAGGAGCGCTGATCCGCTCCCGGGGTTTCGTGTTTTGTTGATGATGGCAACTAGCGGGATAACGGGCGCGCCGACAAAGGCTGCCAGATGAGGTGCGGCCGCAACGGATGGTCTGGCGCGATCACGGTGTCTTGGCGGCGGCAAGCCTTTCTTCGGCGCGCTTTACTGCCGCATCCAGATCCCCGGGCTTGCCGGCCAGCTTCTCCACCGCGGCGACGATGACATCGGTGACCACATAGTCGGGCTTGTGGCCGAGATTGCCGATCCAGAGCAACTCGGCGCCGGGGATATCGCGCGCCAGCCCGCGTGAGTGGATATCGGCCAGCACGATGCCATCGCTGTCGCCGGTGATGATCACCGTCGGTGCGGCGATCTCGCGGTAGCGCGGCGCGGTCGCGGTCAGATAGGCGTGCAGGTTGGCGATGTCGCGGGCATTGCTGAGGAAGGTCGAGGGACGCAGCACCAGATGCGGGCCGGTCTTGTCGATGTAGTCGGCCGGCCGTGGATTGGGCGAAAAGATCGAGTGCGTGCCGCCCTCGATGCGCCGCTGCCCGAGCGGCGTCACCAGCGTGTGGGCGAAGAGCCAGCCGACGAAGGGCAGGGCCGTCAAGCGGTAATACCAGTCGATGCCGCCGGGCCAGGGATGGGTCGCCGGCGCCAGCAGGACGAGGCCGGCGGTCTTGTCCGGGTGGTTGAGGGCGAAGCTCGCTGCAATCGCGCCGCCGAAGGAGTGGCCGACGATCACGGCGTGACGGATGCCGCGCCTGTCCATCAGCTTTGCGATCGCATCCGCCTGACCGTCCGGCAGGTCGTTTTCCGGTCCGCCGCGCTCCGAGTAGCCGTGTCCCGGGCGATCGACGAACAGCATCTCGGCGCGGCCGTCAAGGGCCGGTGCGAAGGCATGCAGCTGGTCGAGCAGGTTGCCGCTGGCGCCATGGATGAAGACGACGGGCAAGAGGTCGGCTTGTCCGCCGGCGGGCAGGTGCGCGCTGTTCATGCGGTAGCCGCCGATGTCGATCAGTTCGCCGACATTGGGAAAGCGCCGGGCGAAGCTACGCGCGTGCCAGAGGCTGTAGGCGACGCCGGCGAGTATCAGTGCAAGGGACAGGAGCGCAACTGGGAACATAGTCTCTATTTGTCTTCCGGCGCCCGGCTTTCAAGGCGTAAGCGAACCCTTGGGGCCACCGGCACTTATTCTTTGCCATTGCGGCCAGATGTCGTCCACGGCGCGCCGGCGGGCCAGCACGAACTCTGGCAGCGCCCCATCCCGGTTGCCTTTGTTGTAGCGGTTGTCCGTGCGATCGACAACGAGGACCGGAGGCGCGCCGAATTGATCGGCTGTGATGTCGACGATGAAATCGCCGCATTCGACCCAGGCGTGGCTTTGCCAGCTCTTCCCGCAGTTGAAGCCGAACGGTCCGATTTCAGGCTCCAACGGCCCGCTGCGCGGCGTTCCGCAGACCCAGTCGGCGCTGAAGCCTTGGGTGCTCAAGACGCGCTGCAGGAACAGGCTCGTGCGGCCGCAGGTGCCTTGCGAGGCGATCGTGGGGCGGTCCGCGCCGGCGTGACGATGCCATTCCATCCAGATCGGTTCGATGAAATGGCGCGCGGCTGTCGCGATCTTCAGAAGCGACGTCCTGTCGGAGGGGATGGGCGTTGGCGGGCTTGGCAATCGACTGGAACGCGCGTTGTCAGGTCTTGCTGCCGGCGAGTTTCTCGGCAAGTTCGCCCAGTTGTTCCTGCGCCTTGCGATCGGCGGGATAAATGTCCAGGAACTGTTCCCAGGCACGCATGGCAAGCTCATCCTTGCCGGAGGCGCCGAGGATTGCCGCCATGCCGGCAAGTGCGCCAAAGTGGCGGGGCTCGATCGACAGCACGCGATTGATGTCCGACATGGATTTCCGGTAGTTGCCCATCGCGTAATGCAGTGTCGCGCGGCGGTTCCAGCCTTCGACATAATTGGGTGCAAGGGCGATAACCTGGTCGAGGATATCGAGAGCGGCCGGCTGCTTGTTGTCGGTGATCGCCTTGTCGGCCCATTGCATCAGCAGGTTGACGGTGGCGCTGCCGGAATCCTGCCACTCGATGCGGATCTGGTTGGAGAGCTCGCGTGCCTTGTCGGGGTCGCGTTCCTTTTTCAGGTCGGCGAACAGGGTGTCGAGGCGCTGCTTCGGGGTGGTGAGGCTGGTTGCTTCCGGTTGGGTCGAGGCTTCCGCCGCGAAGGAAACATTGCCAGCTCCCGTGGAGGTGGCGAGCAGGGCGGAACACGCCAGAATCAAGGGTATAAAAACTCGCATGGCGAGCATGTTAGCTCGCCACGGAATAACTTCAAAATCAATTCTGGGACATCGCTTGAGCGCTGTCCCCAAGTCCCCTGTCGGGTCTCAGCCCTGACGAGCCTTGAAGCGCGGGTTGGACTTGTTGATGATATAGATGCGGCCCTTGCGACGAACCAGACGGTTTTCGCGGTGGCGGGTCTTGAGCGACTTGAGCGAATTCTTGATCTTCATTTTCCTGATCCGCAGGTTTCGGGGAATGAAAATTCGCCCGGTATCTCTAACAATCAAAAGCGCGCCCGTGAGCGCGCTCCTTTAAGGTGGGATGGCAAATACCGTGTCACCCCTGGTGTGTCAACCACAAGACGCCCCATTTTGGTGTCTTGCCCCGCATTTCTATGGTCCTCAGCCGCGGACGAGCCGCGTGACGTGGCCCATTTTGCGGCCGGCGCGGGCCTCGGTCTTGCCGTAGAGGTGCACCAGCACGTCATCCTCGGCAAGCCATGTGGGGACCGTGTCGAGGTCGTCGCCGATCAGGTTCTGCATGACGCAGTCCGAATGGCGACGCGGATTGCCGAGCGGCAGTCCGGCGACGGCACGGATATGCTGCTCGAACTGCGAGACGACGCAGGCAGCTTCCGTCCAGTGGCCGGAATTGTGCACGCGGGGCGCCATCTCGTTGACGATCAGGCTGCCGTCGGCGAGCACAAAGAACTCGACGCCGATGACGCCGACATAGCCGAGCGCATCGAGGATCGCCTTGGCTGCAACCCGTGCCGCTGCGCCGGTCGCAGCACCGATCTCTGCCGGGACCGTCGAGGTATGGAGGATGCCGTTGCGATGCACGTTTTCCGCCGGATCGAAACAGGCAACGGCGCCATCGGGTGCGCGGGCGGCGATGATCGAGATTTCGCGCTCGAAGGGCACGAAGCTTTCGAGGATCAGCGGTACGCCGCCGAGTGCTGCGAAAGCGCCCGCCGGGCTGTCTGCCGTCGAGCGGAAGACGCGCTGTCCCTTGCCGTCATAGCCGAGGCGACGGGTTTTCAGCACGCCGGTCCCGCCGAAATCCGCAAGTGCCGCTTCCAGATCGGCCTGGCTGTCGACGGCATGGAAGCGCGCCGTGGCAATGCCGCAGCCGTTGATGAAGCGCTTCTCGGTGAGGCGGTCCTGCGCGACTTCCAGCGCTTTCGGTGGCGGGAAGACGGGGCGTTTTGCCGCCAGTCGCTCGGCAGCCGCGACCGGAACGTTCTCGAATTCGTAGGTGATGATGTCGCTGACTTCAGCAAGCTTTCCGAGCGCGGCTTCGTCGTCATAGGCAGCGACGATCTGGTCGTTTGCGACCTGGGCAGCCGGACAGTCGACCTGCGGCTCGAGGATGACCGTGCGGAAGTTCAGTCGGGCGGCTGCCATCGCCAGCATGCGGCCGAGCTGGCCGCCGCCGATAATGCCGATGGTGGTCATGCCTCGTCCACCGGATACTCGGCAACGGCAATGGTCTGCTGTTCGCGCCAGTCGTCGAGCCGGTCGGCGAGGTCCTCGTCGCCAAGCGCAAGGACGGCTGCGGCAAGGAGGGCTGCGTTGACCGCACCGGCGCGGCCGATCGCCAGCGTTCCGACCGGGATGCCGGCCGGCATCTGGACAATCGACAGCAGGCTGTCCTGGCCGGAAAGCGCCTTCGACTGGACGGGGACGCCGAAGACCGGCAGCGGCGTCATCGAGGCGCACATGCCGGGCAGATGCGCTGCACCTCCGGCACCGGCGATGATCACCTTGAAGCCCTCGTCGCGAGCGCCCTTGGCGAAGCTGACAAGCCGATCGGGCGTGCGATGGGCCGAAACGATGCGTGCCTCATAGGGAATGTCGAGCGCGTCGAGCGTATCGGCGGCGTTCTTCATCGTCTCCCAGTCCGACTGGCTTCCCATGATGATGGCGACGGGTGGGGTCGTGGTGTCGATCACGTCTGTCCTGTTCCGCGTTCAGGCGATGATATCGGGAATGATCTGGTCTTCGATCTTGCTGATCTTGTCCTTGATCGCCAGCTTCTTCTTCTTCATGCGCTGCACTCTGAGCGCGTCGCAGCCGGTCTCGATCATGGCGTTGATGGCAGCATCATAGTCTTCATGTTCCTGCCTCAGCCGCGCGGCGGTCAGTCTGAGTTCGGCCTGGTCCTGGTCCGGCATGCAAAGCGATCCCCATCAGCCCGGTTGCGAAGTCCTCCTCGAACCGGAATTTCATGCGCCGCTCTATCACATCTTGGGCGGTAACGGGAAGTTATCCCTCGTCATCATTTCGCCTTCGACAAATGAAAAATGGCATGGCACAGTAGTAAGGTTACAACCATGAAACATCCGGCATTTGCGTGCCGGATGCAAGCAAAAGGAAGGGACTGCCAAATGACTGTTGAGGCTCATCTTGCAACGCTTGAGAAAAAACATGGCGCCCTGGAGCAGGAGCTCCACGTAGCGATGAATCAGCCGTCCGTGGAAGACGAACTGATTACCGATATCAAGCGAAGGAAGCTGCGCATCAAGGACGAAATCGAAAGGCTTCGCTCCTCGACTCACTGATTATCAACGGTATTTCCCAGAACCATCGGGAAGCGCCATCTCCCCTCTGAGTAGGCGCAACAAGGTTTAGAACCAATCCCCCACAGTGGAATATATGGAATTTCGGGCCGGGCTTGACGCCCGGTCCTCTTGTTTTCCGGGTCGTCGCTTCCAAGCTCAAGACCAGAACTGGTCGAGCCAGAGGTTGAGGCGGTCAAACCCCGGCCGGTTGATCGCATAGATCCGCCGCGTGCCGCTCGCCGAGACCGAGACCAAATTGCAGTCCAGCAAGGCTTTCAGGTGCTGCGATACGGCCGGACGGCTGATCGGCAAGCCTTCGGCCAGCTCGTTCACGGTTTTCGGCGCGCGCCGCAATTCCTCCAGCAGGTGGCGCCGGTTCGGGTCCGCAATGGCATCGAAAGGGTCCGCGATCGTCATGGGCGGACGTTAGGGGAATTTTTGCAAGGCAGCAAGAATTTTGTGCGGTGCGAAACGCTAATTTTGCTTTGCAATATTTCCGTAATACTTGGGTGGCGGCTCAGCCGCCCGCAGCGAGGCCGACGATACCGTCCCAGAGCAGCTTCGAGCCCGCGATGAATGCCATGCTATACATGAAGGGGTAGAAGATCTGCGGCTTCATGCGGCGAACGATAAAGGCGCCGCACACGGTCGCGACGATCGCCAGCGGAAAGAGTGTCGCCGAGATTTTCAGGTTGCTGAGGTCGAGTTGCCCGAGCGCGAAATAGGGAATGAGCTTCACCGCGTTCAGGATCGCGAAGAAGCGCACGATCGTGCCCGTATATTCACGTGGGTCGAGCTGCAGTGGCAGCGCGTAGATCTGGAACGGCGGGCCGCCGGCATGCGCAACGAAGCTGCCATAGCCGGCGAACGAGCCCCAAAGCGCTGCCGGCCCGGCCCGCTGCGTCTTCGGCGCGATGGTGATGCCGAGGCGCATGCGCCAGATGTTGTAGACGTAGCGAAGCACGAAGAGCACGGTGATCAGGCCGATGATCAGGCGGAGCAGGTCACGCGAGACATAGGCGGAGGTTGCCCAGCCGATGACGATGCCGGCAATGGCGCCGGGCAAAAGCATGAAAAGGGTCTTGCGGTCGCCATGCTTGCGCCACATCCAGAGCGATACAAGATCCATCGCGATCAGGATCGGCAGGAGAAGGGCGGCGGCCTGGACGGGCGACACCGCCATCGACAAGATCGGTACACCCATGAGCGAAAGTGCTTCCCCCATGCCGCCCTTGCTGAGGCCGACAAGCAGAACGGCCGGGATGGCGATAAGGTAGAAGTCGAGATCCGGAAGCATGGGTGGCTGTTGATCCTTTTGCAGTCTCCGTCTATCGGTTTTCGGAAATGAAATCGAGCGCTGGTTTCGCGGCTTACGCGGCACAGCCGGAAATGGATATCTGAGCATGACAACAGAACGCTGCCGCCTGGTGCTGATCGCGCCCGACATGCCCGATGCGGCGGAACGTGCCAAGGTGCTCGCCGACGCGCTCAAGGGTGGCGACGTCGCCTCGGTGATCGTGCCGCAATACGGGCTCGACGATAGCGAGTTCCAGAAGCATGCCGAGCGCCTGGTGCCGGTCATCCAGGAGGCGGGCGCCGCAGCGCTGATCGCGGGCGACTCGCGCGTTGCCGGTCGCGCCAAGGCGGATGGCCTGCATGTTTCCGGCAATGCCGAAGTGCTCGGTGAGGCGGTCGAGAAGCACACGCCGAAGCTGATCGTCGGCGGCGGCAACGCGGCCGACCGCCACCATGCGCTGGAGATCGGCGAAGTGCGCCCGGACTACGTGTTCTTCGGCAGGACCGACGGCGACATCAAGCCGGAGGCGCATTCGAAGAACCTCGCGCTTGCCGAATGGTGGGCGTCGATGATCGAGATCCCGTGCATCGTCATGGGCGGCACCGATCCGCAATCGGCGCTTGCAGTGGCGGAGACCGGTGCCGAGTTCGTGGCGCTTCGTCTGGCCGTCTTCGGTGAGCCAGGACAGGCGCCCTCCGTCGTTGCCGCGGTCAACGCGTTGCTTGACGAAAAAGCGCCACGGTTTGAAGATTAAGACGTTTCGATGTTGAACCGTCCGTCTTCCAGATTGAGTCGAGGTCTTTCCCTTGTCGCCCTGGCCGTTGCCCTGGCGCTGCCGGCGCATGCGCAGGAGAAGCCGTCCGCAAGCGACGATGCCGGCGTCGAAAAGCGTGGCCGCATCACGCCCTTCAACGGCGCTGCGATGCCCGAAGGAGCCGAGACTGGCGACAAGTCGAACGCGGCTTCGGACAAGAAGCCGGCGGACGGCACGGCGCCATCTGGAGGCGTGGGTGTCTTTGATCGCATGGGCGCCGAATTGCCGGCGCTGCCGGCCGAAAAACCCTTCGCCGGCAAGGTCGACGACGCCTACGGCGCGTTTCAGCGCGGCTATTACCTGACCGCGATGGATCTGGCGCTGCCACGGGCGCAGCTCGGCGATCCTGCGGCACAGACGCTCATTGCCGAAATCCTGCAGCAGGGGCTTGGCGTCGTGCGCAACCCGCAGCAGGCTGCCTTCTGGTATGGCCAGGCGGCAGAAAAAGGCGACCCGGCGGCGATGTTCAAATATGCCCTGATCCTGATGGAAGGGCGCTATGCCAAGCGTGACCGGAAAAAGTCCGAAGAGCTGATGAAGAAGGCGGCCGATCTCGGCAATGGCTCGGCACAGTTCAATTACGGCCAGACGCTCGTTGCCGACAATCCCGGGCCGAAGGGATTGAAGCTGGCGATGCCCTATTACGAGAAGTCGGCCGAACAGGGCATTGCCGACGCGCAATATGCGTTGTCGCAGATCCTGGTCAATGTCGACGGCATCGAGGAAAGCAAGCGGGCGCGTGCCCGCGAATGGCTGATCCGTGCGGCGCGGGCGGGCTTCGATACCGCCCAGTTGGACATCGCGATCTGGATGATCGAAGGCATTGCCGGTGATCGGAACCTGGAGGACGGCTTCGGCTGGATGCGCCGGGCGGCCGAGGGCGGCAACGTGGTGGCGCAGAACCGTCTCTCGCATCTCTATGTCAATGCCATCGGCACGAGGCCCAACCCGGTCGAGGCGGCGAAATGGTATGTGCTGTCACGCCGTGCCGGTCTCAAGGACGATGCGCTCGAGGACTTCTACCTCGGTCTCAATGAAGAGCAGCAGAAGCAGGCGCTGAGTGCGGCCAACAGGTATCGCCGGAGCTGAGCGAGGGGGAATCCCGTCGCCGCCGGCCGGCAAAAATGCTATTTCGCTTGAACTCGCGGGGCTTTTGTGGTTCTGAGGCCGCGGTTTTGCTCGTGGCGCCATGACAGTGGCAGCAATGCGCGAGCGGAGTGAGACTTCACTCGGTTTTTTGACGACGGAGCACGGTTTGCAGCTTGCCCTTGAGGCCAGTAATGCGCCTGTGTTTCGTCAAGCAGGTTCAACGTCCGATCGAACGCGTTCGATCGGCCTTCGTTTTTCAAGGGATCGCCAGATGGCCCGTTCAGCACTTCTCAATGTCATGGTTCAGGCCGCCTTCAAGGCGGGCAAGTCGTTGTCCCGCGATTTCGGCGAAGTCCAGAACCTGCAGGTCTCGCTCAAGGGACCGGGCGACTATGTTTCGCAGGCCGATCGTAAGGCCGAAAAGCTCATTCGCGAAGAACTCCTGAAGGCTCGCCCGACCTATGGCTTCCTCGGCGAGGAAGGCGAAGAGATCATCGGCACCGACGGTGCGCACCGCTGGATCGTCGATCCGCTCGACGGCACCACCAACTTCCTGCACGGCATTCCGCATTTCGCCGTTTCGATCGCACTGGAGCGCCAGGGCGAGATCGTCGGCGCTGTCGTCTTCAACCCGGCAACCGATGAACTCTACACGGCCGAGCGCGGCGGTGGCGCCTTCCTCAACGACCGTCGTCTGCGCGTCGCTGCACGCAAGCATCTTTCCGATGCCGTCATCGCCACCGGCACGCCGCATCTTGGCCGCGGCAACCACGGCAAGTACCTGATCGAACTGCGCCATGTGATGGGCGAAGTTGCAGGTATCCGCCGCATGGGCTCGGCTGCGCTCGATCTTGCCTATGTCGCTGCCGGCCGTTTCGACGGCTACTGGGAGCGCGACCTTGCCGCTTGGGATATTGCTGCCGGTGTGCTTCTCATTCGCGAAGCCGGTGGTTGGACGCACGATATCAACGGCGGCGCCCGCCCGGTCGATGACGGTTCGGTCATCTGCGGCAACGAATACATCGTCAAGGCGCTGACGGAAGTCGTTCACCGCCCGGTGCCGACGAAGTAAGTCGCAATCCCGTTCGTTCCGAAGCCTCCGATGCGCATCCCGCATCGGAGGCTTTGTTTTTGGCGCGAAGCTGGGCGGTGCAACACGACACCGCCACAGGCCTGTGCCTAGCTGGCGACCTGCAGGCCGTGGCGTGATCCCGGCTGCATACACAAATTGGCCCTTGAATCGATTTCGGTTTCAGGAATTATGCGATAGGCTCCGGGCCGGCGCGGCGCCGTTCCGTCAAGTGAAGCGGGAGATACTCATACCCATGACGAAACTGCATCTGTCCGGGTGGAACGGTCGGGAAGGTATGGAAGACGGCTACAACCCGCACAAGCTCTCGAGCCCCATGCACTATTTCTGGACGATGGTGGTCTTTCTGATCATCGTCGGCTTCGTGGGTGCAATCCTCTTCCGTCAGGCCCAAAACGCCTTTCTCGCCAATCCGGGCCTCAACGGCCTGATCCTCGGTGTCCTTCTGATCGGCATCCTGCTCGTCTTCAACCACGTGCTGGGCTTGCGCCCCGAGGTGCGCTGGTTCAACTCGTTTCGTGCCGCCGGAAGCGCCGACAAGGTCGGGCGCGATCCGGTGCTGCTTGCGCCGATGCGGGCGCTGATCGGCGGTCGCCAGACGGCGATCTCGACCACGGCGCTGCGGTCGATCCTCGATTCCATCGCCACCCGCCTCGACGAATCGCGCGACATTTCGCGTTACCTGACCGGGCTTCTGGTGTTTCTCGGCCTGCTCGGCACCTTCTGGGGCCTTCTTGGAACGATCGGCTCGATCAACACGGTCATCCAGTCTCTGGATGCCGGATCGGGAACGACGGAAGACATCCTCTCGGCGCTGAAGAATGGCCTGTCGGCACCGCTCACCGGCATGGGCACGGCGTTTTCGACGTCGCTTTTCGGCCTTTCCGGTTCGCTGATCCTCGGCTTTCTCGATCTGCAGGCCGGGCGCGCGCAGAACCGCTTCTACACCGAGCTTGAAAACTGGCTCTCCTCCGTGACGGACGTCGGCTCGGAACTTTCGCCGGCGCTCGATCTGCCCGCCGGCGCGCCGGTCGAGGAGCTGAAGAGGCTCACCGACCAGCTCGTCCGCCTCAACCATGAGGGCGGCGCGAACCAGCGCACGACCGCGGCCATGGCAAGCCTCGCCGAAGGCATTCAAGGGCTGGTCAAGAACATGCGCGGCGAACAGCAGATGCTGCGGGATTGGATCGAGGCTCAGCAGGACGAAGCCAAGGCGATGCGCAAGACGCTCGACAAGCTGGCATCGCGGGTCGGCATCTCCGACCGGTCGCCTGCGCATGACAAGCCGGCCGTGTCGGCCAAGGCGCGCGTGGAAGAGGCCGGAGGAGAGTAATCCATGGCGCTTGCCCGAAAAGGCCGCTCTCAGCGCACGATCGACTATTGGCCGGGCTTCGTCGACGCACTGTCGACGCTGCTGCTGTCGATCATGTTCCTGCTGACCGTCTTCGTCCTTGCACAGTTTCTGCTCAGTCGCGAAATCAGCGGCAAGGACGAGGTGCTGACGCGGCTGAACAGCCAGATCAACGAACTCACCCAGCTTCTGGCGCTCGAAAAGAGCGGCAAGCAGGATCTCGAGGATTCGCTTGCCAATCTGCAGGCGTCGCTCGCCACGTCCGAAGGCGAACGCTCACGGCTGCAGGCCCTGCTCGACCAGGGCGCCGGGAGCACGGACGCCGCCAACCAGAAGATCGGCCGTCTCGGCTCTGAGCTTGAGACCGAGCGTGAAGTCAGCGCCCGAGCCATGAGCCAGATCGAGCTGCTGAACCAGCAGATCGCCGCGCTCCGCAGCCAGATCGCCGCCATCGAAGTCGCGCTTCAGGCGTCGGAAGCCAAGGACCAGCAGTCGCAGACCAAGATCGCCGATCTCGGACGCCGGCTGAACGTGGCGCTTGCCCAGCGGGTGCAGGAACTCAACCGCTACCGCTCGGACTTCTTCGGACGCCTCCGGGAAATTCTCTCCGACCGCGAGAACATCCGCATCGTCGGCGACCGCTTCGTCTTCCAGTCGGAGGTGCTGTTTCCCTCTGGTGGCAACGACCTCAATCCGGAGGGGCAGGCGGAAATGGCCAAGCTCGCCACCGCGCTGCTCGACCTCGCCAAGGAAATCCCCGCCGAAATCAACTGGGTGCTGCGCGTCGACGGCCACACGGACAATGTGCAGCTTTCAGGCGCCGGGCGCTTCGCCGACAACTGGGAGCTTTCGTCGGCGCGTGCGACCTCCGTGGTCAAGTTCCTGATCTCGAAAGGCGTGCCAGCAGATCGGCTAGTGGCTGCGGGCTTTGGCGAGTACCAGCCGATTGCACCGGGTGAAACCCCTGAGGCGCGGGCGCAGAACCGCCGCATCGAGCTCAAGCTGACCGAGAAATAGAATTCGCTCTCCGCGTATCCCGTCGTCGGGCGACGCAGCCTGACGCTTGAATTGACCTTGACGTACGCGTAACAATTTCTGCAGCCATTCAGATGGCTGCGGCGGCCTTTGCGTGTCAGTGCGTGGGGGGCCGGATGGGATGCGAGGGGGAGAGCATTTCATGGATTGCGACGTTTTGGTTATCGGCGCGGGGCTTGCCGGCCTTGTCGCCGCAGCGGAGGCGGCGGCACTCGGCCGCAGGGTCATCGTGCTCGACCAGGAAGGGGAACAGAATCTTGGCGGACAGGCCTTCTGGTCGCTTGGCGGCCTGTTCTTTGTCGACAGCCCTGAACAGCGCCGCATGGGCATCCGCGACACCCGCGAGCTTGCCGGGCAGGACTGGGTGGGCTCCTCGCAGTTCGACCGTCCGGAGGATCACTGGCCACGGCTCTGGGCCGAAGCCTATCTCGACTTTGCCGCGGGCGAGAAGCGCTCCTGGCTGCACTCGCTCGGCATGCGCTGGTTTCCCGTGGTCGGCTGGGCGGAGCGCGGCGGTGGGCTCGCCCACGGGCACGGCAATTCGGTGCCGCGCTTTCACGTCACGTGGGGTACCGGCCCGGCGGTGCTCGAACCGTTCATCCGGTTGACGCGCGAGGCGGAAAGTCGTGGTCTCGTGCGCTTCCGCTTCCGCCATCGGGTGGATGAACTTGTGACCACCGACGGCCGCGTGACGGGTGCGCGCGGTGCGCTGCTCAAGGACGATCCGGTCGGGCGCGGTGAGCGCAGCTCCCGCGACATCGTCGGCGATTTCGAGATTTCGGCGGGCGCGATCGTCGTCACGTCAGGCGGTATCGGCGGAAACCATGATCTGGTGCGCCGCAACTGGCCGCGCAAGCGGCTCGGCCAGCCGCCGGCGACGATGGTCGCGGGCGTGCCCCACCATGTCGACGGGCGCATGCTGGAGATCGCCAGCCAGGCGCGCGGCGCGGTCATCAATGCGGATCGCATGTGGCACTATACGGAGGGGTTGAAGAACTTCGATCCGATCTGGCCGGACCATGGCATCCGCATCCTGCCGGGGCCTTCGTCCTTCTGGTGCGACGCCGACGGCAATCGTTTTCCGGCGCCGGCCATGCCCGGCTTCGATACGCTCGGCACGTTGAAGGCAATCCGCGACAGCGGTCATGATTACAGCTGGTTCGTGCTGACGCGGGCGATCATCAAAAAGGAGTTCGCGCTTTCCGGTTCGGAGCAGAATCCCGATCTCACCGGCAAGAGCATCGCCCTTCTGTTAAAGCGGCTCGGCAAGAACCCGCCGGGGCCGGTCCAGGCGTTCATGGACAAGGGCGAGGATTTCATCGTGCGCGACCGTCTCGAAGACCTGGTGCCGGCGATGAATGCGCTGAGCGGTGAGAACCGGCTGTCACTGGAGCACTTGCGGCAGCAGATCGAGGCGCGCGACCGGGAAATTACCAACGCATTCTCCAAGGACGCGCAGGTGACCGCGATCCGCGGTGCGCGCGCCTATCGCGGCGACCGGCTGCTGCGCACGGCCAAACCGCATCGGCTGCTCGATCCCAAGGCCGGCCCACTGATTGCCGTTCGGCT
This sequence comes from Ensifer sp. ENS02, assembly GCF_014851885.1. Lineage (NCBI taxonomy): Bacteria > Pseudomonadati > Pseudomonadota > Alphaproteobacteria > Hyphomicrobiales > Rhizobiaceae > Ensifer > Ensifer sp. ENS02. The sequence continues at coordinate 223,817 of NZ_JACVAO010000008.1, forward strand.
GCATATCCTGACGCGCAAGACGCTGGGCGGGCTTCAAACCAACCTGTCAGGCCAGGTGTTGGAGCAATCGGGCGAGCCGGTGCCCGGTCTCTACGCTGCCGGCGAAGTCGCCGGCTTCGGCGGGGGCGGCATGCATGGCTACAACGCACTCGAAGGCACGTTCCTCGGCGGCTGCATCTTTTCCGGCCGGGCCGCGGGGCGGGGTGCTGCCGGGGTGTGATGGCTCCTTGCCGCGTATTTGCCCCTCATCCTAGCCCTCTTCTCGTCAAGCGGGGAGGTGACGGTCGATTGTGCAACGATACCCTCACGTGTAATCGCCGCCGAGGCGGCGCGGTACATCGAGGTTCAGGCAACCGAGTAACATCGTATGTGCTGGCGCATACGCACGGACCGCGCCACAAGTCCCTTCTCCCCGCCTGCGGGGAGAAGGTGGCGGCAGTCGGATGAGGGGCCCCGCTCGTTCTGATCGTCAATCCATCTGCACATTGGCGTCACGAACGACCGGCGTCCACTTCGCCAATTCGGCTTTCACATGGGCTTCCAGCTCTTCCGGCGTCGAGCCGACAATCGTGGCGCTGAATTCCTTCATGCGCTCGACGACAGCGGGATCCTTCAGCGCCTTGTTGGCCGCCTCGTTGAGGCGGACGACGACCGGCTGAGGCGTGTTGGCCGGGGCAAAGAGCGCATTCCAGGTGTAGGTCTCGTAGCCCGGAATGCCGGCCTCGGCGACTGTCGGCACATCCGGGAAGGACGGTGCCCGTTCCGCCGTGGTCACCGCAAGCGCCCTCAGCGTTCCCGCCTTGATGTGGCTGGAGGAGGAGGGGAGGTTGTCGAACATGATCGGCACCTGGTTGCCGATGACATCGTTCAGCGCCGGGCCTGCGCCCTTGTAGGGGATGTGCTGCATGCTGACGCCGGCCATCTTCTTGAAGAGTTCGCCGGAGAGGTGCAGCGGCGTGCCGTTGCCGGAAGACGCATAGCTGTACTCGTCGGGCTTGGCCTTCAGGAGTGCCAGCAGTTCCGCAACGTCCTTGGCCGGGAGTTCCGGATTGACGACGAGCACGTTGGGCACGACGACGAGCAGGGAGATCGGCGCGAAATCCTTTTCGGGATCGTAGGGCTTGGTCTTCAGGATCAGCGGATTGAGCGCGTGGGTGGCGACCGTGCCCATCAGGATCGTATAGCCGTCCGGATCGGCGCGGGCGACATTGTCTGCGCCGAGATTGCCACCGGCGCCGGCAACGTTCTGGACGATCACCTGTTGGCCGAGGTCCTCCGACATTTTCTGCGCGACGATGCGGGCAACCACGTCGGTGGAACCGCCGGCGGCAAAGGGAACGACGAGCGTTATCGGCCGGTCGGGGAAGTCCTGGGCCAGTGCCGTCGAGCCAAGGGGCAGCGCCGTCAGCGCCATCAGGCCCAGCGCCAGAGCGGCACGCCGGGTCAGGTGCGAAAATGCCATGCGGTAGTCCTCCCGATCAATTCAGCAGAAAGCGATGCCGGCCTCCTCGGCCGGCCCCCTAACAATAGGGCTCGGCCTCCCGTCGGCAACCGCTTTACGGCAAATCGGAGGACGCTTTTCGCGCCGTGCGGTGCGTTTAGCTCTGCACGTTGACGAACAGGGCCTCTGCGCCATGGTTGAACTGCAGCCGCGCAAGCTTGGCGTAAAGCCCGCCCTGGCGGATGAGGGAGGCGTGGGTTCCTTCCTCGACAATACGGCCATGATCCAGCACCAGGATACGATCTGCCTTCAGCACGGTCGCCAGCCGATGGGCGATGATGATGGTCGAACGCTCGTGCAGCAGGCCGTCGAGCGCCTTTTGAACCAGCGTCTCGCTCTCGGCGTCGAGGGCCGAGGTTGCTTCGTCGAGAAGCAGCACCGGCGCGTTCTTGAGGATGGCGCGGGCGATGGCGATGCGCTGGCGCTGGCCGCCGGAAAGTGTAACGCCACGTTCGCCGACATAGGTGTCGTAGCCCTTGTCGAGCCTGTTGATGAAATCGTCCGCCTGCGCGGCGACGGCGGCGGCACGCACCGCCTCGCGGCTGGCATTCGGCATGCCGAAGGCGATGTTGTCATGCACGGACGAGGCGAACATCGTCACATCCTGCGGCACGATCGCAATGCGGTCGCGCAGATCCTTCGGATCGACGGTGCGAATGTCGACGCCATCAACGCGCACCGCGCCCTTGGCAGGGTCGTAGAAGCGAAGCAGCATGGAGAACACAGTGCTCTTGCCGGCGCCGGACGGTCCGACGATCGCAACAGTCTCGCCGGGCGCGATGTTGAAGCTGAGGCCGTTGAGGCTCTTGTAGTCGGGTCGCGACGGGTAGGCGAAATGAACGTCGTCGAAGGCGATGGCGCCGGTCGCCGGGACCGGCATGGCGACGGGATTTTCCGGCGCCTGGATCTCGGGGACTTCGGTCAGAAGCTCGTTCAGCCGCTCGGCAGCACCCGCTGCCTGCGAGAGTTCGCCCCAGACTTCCGAGAGCGAACCGAGGCTGCCCGCGGCAAAGACCGAGTAGAGCAGGAACTGGCTGAGCGTACCGGCGGAGAGATTGCCCGAGAGCACGTCGTGCGCGCCGAACCAGAGCACGGCGACAACGCTGCCGAACACCATGGTGATGGCGAAAGCGGTCAGCACCGAGCGCGCCTTGATCGCGGCGCGCGCCGCGCCATAGGCATCCTCGACGGCGGCTCCGAAGTGGCTGTTGGCAAGCCCTTCGCCATTGAAGGCCTGGACTGTGCGCGATGCGGCAATCGCCTCGCCGGCATAAGCCGAGGCGGCAGCGAGCGTGTCCTGCGCCTGGCGCGAGCGGCGGCGGACGGAACGGCCGAAGCCGACGAGCGGGAAGACGATGATCGGGATCGCGATCAGCACCAGGCTCGACAGCTTGGGGCTGGTATAGACCATCATGCCGATGGCGCCGAGACACAGGATCAGGTTGCGCAGCGCGACCGAGGCCGTGGCGCCGACCGCGGATTTTACCTGCGTCGTGTCGGCGGTCAGCCGCGAGACGATCTCGCCGGACTGGTTGACGTCGAAGAAGGAGGCGGAAAGGCGGGTGACGCGATCGAAGACATTGCGCCTCAAGTCGGCAACGATGCGCTCGCCGAGCGTGATGACGAAGTAGTAGCGCGCCGCACTCGCCAGCGCCAGCACGATGGCGAGCATCATCAGCATCGAGAAGTAGGTGTTGATGAAGCCGCTGTCGGGACTGGAAAAACCGTTGTCGACCATCCGCCTAACGGCGAGCGGCAGCGCGAGCGTGGTCACGGCAGCGAGGATCAGCGAAATGCCGGCGCCGACGACCAGATGGCGGTAGCGGGCGAGATAGGGGAGGAGCGTGGCGAGCGGGCGGATGGACTTGCGCGCAGGCGCCTGGTTTTCTCTTGACGACACTTGACCCCTTTCGCCAGACACGGAGGAAGGGATTGCCCATGAGTCTTCCGTGCGGCACTTGTTATCGCGCAGACCTTGATGTATAGGCACGGCATCGAATTGGGAAGCCGTGGCCGTTCAGCCGGTGCGCGGCTTCATTTACGTGTTCGGTCTCGAAGTCGCAATGCCTTGCGACAATTGGACCCTGGAACTCTAGGAAGATCGTTATGAAGGCAGACATCCATCCCGATTACCACGTCATCAAGGTAGTCATGACCGACGGCACCGAATACGAAACCCGCTCGACCTGGGGTTCTGAAGGCGCCACCATGAACCTGGAAATCGACCCCAAGTCGCACCCGGCCTGGACCGGCGGCAACCAGCAGCTCATGGACCGCGGCGGCCGCGTCTCCAAGTTCAAGAAGCGCTTCGAAGGCCTCGGCCTCTAATCGAGCGCCTCTTCGGCAGATTCAAGAAGCCCGGGTCATTTGGCCCGGGCTTTTTTCTGTCTTGGTTCTGGGGGATAGGCCGGGCGAGGCGGTGACATGGCGCCGTGCCATGGACGCGCTGTGGCCACTGGCGCTCCGTCGCTGTTCCAGGCAAGGAGCAGGATGACGGCGTTATGTCGCGGTTCCTGACCCGACCAGCCGGCGCTTTTCGCAAGCGGTAACGCCTCTTCCGTCAGGAGATCGAGATGCCCTTGTGTGGCGTCGATCGGATAGGCGCCCTCGGTGAGGTTTCTCCAGGAGTTTTCGCAGTCGAGGCCAAGGCGCGCCAGTGCCGCCATGTGCTGCCGGTCGCAACGAAAAACCCGCCGGCAAATGCTGTTGCGGCGGGTTTGATTTCTCAGGTCTATTTTCTGCGCGGCGTCAGTTGGTTCCGAAGGCCGTCTGCAGCAGCTTGATCTGCGCCTTGACGCCGTTCTGGTTGTCCGGGACGATCGCGGCCGCTTCGTTAGGGCGATAGATCTCGCGGTCGAGCAGGGCGACGCGGTTCTGCAGGCGCAGCGAGCGCTCGATCAGGTCGCGGAAGGATTCCGGCAGTTCGGCCCAGCCGGGAGCCGCCTTGTCGACGTTGAAGCTGTCGAGGCGAACCTTGCTCTTTTCCGACATCACCTGATCGCGGCTCATCTCGCCGTTGTTGACGGCGCGCTGCAGGAGCAGCCAGGAAGCCATCTGCATCAGGCGGGTGGTGAGCCGCATGGATTCGGCTGCATAGAGAACCGATGCCATGCGCGGCAGGACCTTGGAAGCGGCGCGGCCCGGTCCGTCGAGATAGGTGGCCGTTTCCTCGACCAGTCCCATGCCTTCCGAATAGAGGGTCTTGAATTGTGCCGAGGACGCCGCGTGTCCTGCGAAACTGACCGTATTCAATCCTCTCTCGGACATGACCTGTTTTCCCTGGTTCAAACGCATCACGACAGTCAGGTAGTGGACGGTTATGGGAAATAAATCCTTGCCCGTCTCTATGCTTGAAGAATGATCCGATAGCGCATTTCGCGCAAGGGCATTCTTAAGAAAGGGTTAATCTCCACAGTTCTTTGGATAAACCTATGCCAAAACAAAAAAAGAGCCGCGGAAAGCGGCTCTCAAGGTAAAACAGGGAGAAAAATCAGACCCATTCGCCAGTCGGTGAAATTGTCTGAAACCGGAAAGCTCCGGATGCCCTGACAATCGCAGATAATGCTTAATGCCGCGTTAAACGCGCTTCGTTTTGCTGCGGTGCGACCTTACGCCGCCGGATCAGCGAAACAGGTTCTCGGCGGCCGAGCGGCTGGCGGACTTGCGTGTCCGCTCCGCCTCCAGCCGCGCAATCTCCTCGGTCAGAAGGGTGATGCGTTGCGTCAACTCGTCAACCGACAGCAGCGCGAGATCGCTGCCAATTTCATGGGCCACCTTCTTTTGCGGCCGATCGTCGTCAAACAGGCTCATCGGACTGATCCTCCCATTCCGGACCTTTGTCTGGCTCGTTGCGTGTTTCGTCAAACGGGGCCGCGCGCGGCGAAAGCTGCAGGCTTTCCGGCGTCGTCGGCGTGCCGGCGTTGACCGGCGAGAAGGCGTCGCGGTCGGAGACCGGGACCGGCGCGCGCATCCGGCTGCGGATGATGGCGTAGGCCGTGATCAGGATATGGGCGCAGGCGGTGATCATGAACAGGCCGTAGGGGCCCGCCGCCGTCATGACCGGGCCGCCGATCGTCGGGCCGATGATGGTGCCGATGCCGTAGAGCAGCAGCAGGCCGCCGGAGACCTTGACGAAGTCCTCGGCCGTCGCGAAGTCGTTGGCGTGCGACACGGCGATCGGATAGAGCGCGTTGGCCGCCGCACCGTAGATCGCAATCAGCGTCAGCACGATCCAGACCTGGGTCGGCTCGACCAGGAAGATCAGCAAGCCTGCGAGAGCGCCGACCCCGGCAAGTGCTGCCAGGACGTAGCGCCGGTCGATCCGGTCGGACAGCCGCCCGGCCGGCAACTGCATGACGGCGCCGGCAAAGATCGCCACGCTCATCATGGCGGCGACGGTGCTGTCGGAAAGTCCCGCCTGGCGGCCAAAGACGGCGCCGAGCGTGCCGAACGCGCCGTTGGCAATACCGACGAGCAGGATGCCGAGAAAGGAAACCGGCGAGTTGCGGTAAAGGCCGCGCAGGTCGAGGCTCACCTTCTTCAGCGGTTGCGGCGAGGCAGCCTTGGACAGAAGCGTCGGCAGCATGGCGACGCAGTAGAGGATGCCGCAGATCATGAATAAGATGGTGGTGGAAGTATCGCCGAAGGGGATCATCATCTGGCCGCCGACGACGCCGAAGAGCGTGATGGCAATATAGAGCGAGAAGATGACGCCGCGGCTCTCGTTGGTGGCGCGCTCGTTCAGCCAGCTTTCGATGATCATCGAGGTGCCGGCAGTGGAGAAGCCTGTCAGCGCCCTGAGGATCAGCCACCAGGTCGGATCGATCAGGATGCCGGTCATTAGCGCGACGATGGCGATGAGCGAGGCAAAGACGCTGAAGGCGCGCACGTGGCCGATGCGCTTGACGACCGTGGGCGCAAAGAAGCAGCCGAGAACGAAGCCAGCAGCCCAGGATGTGCCGATCAGCCCGAGGATGGTGGTGGGATAACCTTCAGCGGTGCCGCGCACGGGAAGAAGAAGCCCCTGCAGACCATTGCCCAGAAAGAGAAACAGCGTGCCGAGCAGGAGGGCGGCGACCGGGAGCAGGTTCTTTCTCATCATTCATCCGAAATTCGTTCTGCCGTCAGCAAGTTAGGGCGGTGCCTGGTGAATTGCCAGCCGGTTTCTGATTGCAGCGTCTGGCGTTGCCGCAGGTTTTGTCCTTCGATGGGAGACGAATGACGCAACATGCGGCGGCCGGTCATTGCAAATCGCCCGCGGAAACACTAGCCCTTTTTGCCAACCGCAACGTATCGCTAGTCCTCGGGGGAGGCGGTGCTGCGTGCGACGAAGAGTGCCGGTGTTGCGAACGCTTCACCGGTTGAGGCAGCCTCCCGGTAGACGAGGGCAACATGCAGAAGGCGATCGCCCTTTTTCTGCTTCTGATCATGGCCATTCAGCTCCTCTGGCCGATCGGCATTCCGGGGCTGCGCCGCCGTCGCGATTTCTGGAAGATCGCGGTCTTCGCCATCGTGATGATGATGGTGACGGTGTTGATCCGTCCCTGACCCGGCCGCCGCGCCGCAACTCCCCGTTACCTTTGGAACTCCATCGCCTCCGGCTCGTCGCTACCTTGGTTGCGAAACCTGTCGTTTCAACCAGAAAAGGGCGCAGGACAGATGGGAAAGAAAGCGCTAAAGTGCGAACCTCATTCGGGAGATGACTTCGAGGGTTTCTTGGAACGCCGGCTTGCTGCCATTCTCGCTGCCGATGTCGTGGGGTACAGTCGCCTGATCGGCGCTGACGAAACCGGCACGCTGGCCGCCATGAAACGGCACAAGAGCGAACTCGTCGATCCGAAGATCACCCGTCACAAGGGACGCATCGTCAAGCTCACCGGCGACGGCATCCTGGTCGAGTTCGCAAGCGTCGTGCACGCGGTCGCCTGCGCCGTCGATATCCAGCGCGGCATGCTGCTGCGCAACGAAAGCGTGTCGCCGCTGAAGCGCATCGAGCTCAGGATCGGCGTGCACCTCGGCGACATCATCGTCGAGGATGGCGACATCTTCGGGGACGGCGTCAATGTCGCGGCGCGTCTCGAAGGCCTCGCAGAGCCGTCGGGCATCGCCGTCTCGGCTTCCGTGCGCGATCATGTAGGGTCACGCCTGGATGTCGGCTTCGTCGACAAGGGCGAACACACGCTGAAGAACATCGCCGCCGGCGTTCACGTCTATTCGGTGGCGCTCGGCGCCCCGACGAAGGTCGCGTCGGCACCGAACGGATCGTGCCCGGTGGTGCTCGACGATGGCTACGGGCTCTCGGTCGGCGTGCTTCCCTTCACCAATATGAGCCACGATCCGGAGCAGGAATACTTCTCCGACGGCATCACCGAAGACATCATCACCGATCTTTCGAAGATCTCGAAGCTGCACGTCGTCGCCCGCAACACCGTGTTCACCTACAAGGGTCGGTCGGTGAAGGTGAAGCAGGTGGCCCAGGAATTGGGCGTCCGCTACATCCTCGAGGGGAGCGTGCGCAAGGCGGGCGCGCGGGTGCGCATTACCGGCCAGTTGATCGATGCGCTGACCGGCACGCATCTCTGGGCCGACCGCTACGACCGGGACCTGACTGATATCTTCGCGATCCAGGACGAAATCACCCATGCGATCGTCGACCAGTTGAAGATCAAGCTGCTGCCGGCGGAGAGGCGGGCGATCGAAAGCGACCCGACGACAAGCGTCGAGGCCTATACCTACTATCTGCGTGGCCGGCAGTTTTCCCACGCCTGGACGCGCTCCTATCTCCTGCTCGCGCGGCGCATGTTCATGAAGGCGGTGGAGCTCGATCCGGATTTTGCCCGCGCCTATGCCGGCATTGCCGACTGCGAGTCGGCACTTCGCGACTGGCACGAGGGTGAATTTCCGCTGCAAGGCATCCTGTCCATGACTGACAAGGCGCTGGCGCTCGACCCAGACCTCGCGGAGGCCCATGCGTCTCGCGGTCTCGTGCTGCACCAGGACGGCCAATGCGACGAAGCCGTCGCCGCCTTCGAGCAGGCGCTTGCGCTGGATGCCGGGCTCTACGAGGCGAATTTCCACTATGGCCGCTTCCTGTTCATGCAGGGCGCGTTCGAAATGGCGATTCAGTTCTTCAAGCGTGCCGCCGATATCCGGCCGGACGACTACCTGTCACCGATCCACCTGATGAGCGCCTATCGCACGCTCGGCCGGGATACTGAACGCAAGCAGTGGGCGCGCATCGGCATCGCCCGGGCAGAGCGGGCGCTGGAGCTCAACCCGGAAAACTCGGGCCCGGCCCACCGCGGCGCGCTGGCGCTTGCCCATATGGGCGAGGCCGACCGTGCGCGCGAATGGGCAGCGCGGGCGCTGGCAATCGATCCCGATGACGTGGTCGCCCGCTACAACACGGCCTGCGTCTTTTGCATCCTTGGCGATATCGACGCGGCCCTCGATCTTCTCGAAACCTTGCTGCCGCAGAGCTCCTGCTACCAGTTGCTCTGGTTCAAGCAGGATTCCGACCTCGACGCGGTGCGCCACCATGTTCGCTTCCAGGCGATGGTCGAGGCGATCGCGAAATGCGAAGCCGGATTGCGCTGACCGCCGGACCGTCGTTTCCATCCGGCGGCTCGAAGCTTGCTGTTAGTGGTGGCCCGCCTGGCGGGATCCCTGAGGGGCGCTGACGCGCCCGGCCGTCAGCCACCAAATGGCCGCCCCGGTCACGAACAGCATTGCTGTTGCCACCATCACGACCGCGGTAAACGCTCCTTCGAAGGCGAGGCGGGCACGGCTCACCAGTTCGCTCGCCACATCCGCCGGCAGCTTCTCGGCGAGAAGCAGGGCTTCGTCGAGGCTGTCGCGCGCCATCGGCGGGATTGCAGCCCCCTCCGGCAGGACGAGGAAGGCGGTGTAGACGACCGACATGACGGTGCCGAGCACGGCAATGCCGATCGCGCCGCCAAGCTCGAACGAGACCTCCTCGATCGATGCTGCCATGCCGGCCCGTTCCGGCGGGGCGTTGAACATGATGGCGCTGGAGGCGGCGGTCATGGACGCACCGATGCCGAGGCCGAGGACGACGAGGGTGACGATCTGGGCGAGCGCGCCGGTTTCATGGACGAGCAGATAGCCGCCAAGACCGAGAGCCGCCAGGATGAGGCCCGAGCGCAGCACCACTTCGGCGCCCAGGCGCGGCAGCAGGGTGCCGGTCAGCGGGCCGGCGACGAAAGCCGCAAGGGGGATCGGCAGAATGAAGACACCGGCCTCGAGCGGCGAAAAGCCCTCGACCAGCTGCAGCTGCTGGCTCAGCACCAGTTCGATGCCGACGATCGAGGCGGATGCCACGAGCGCTGCGGCAACGCCGGAGGAAAACACCGCATTGCGGAAGAGGCTGAAGTTGATCAGCGGATGCGGGCTGCGGCGCTGGCGGCGCACGAAGAGAAAGAGCGCGATAGCGCCGATCACGGCGGCAGCGAGACCCGCTTCCAACGACGGCTCGCGCTTGCTCGTTTCCTTGACGGCATAGGCAAGGCCGATGAGGCCGACCATGATCTGCAGCGAACCGATCGCGTCCCAGGGGTGTTTCGGATTGCCGGCGTTGTTCGGCAGCACGACGAGGCCGAGCACGAGGGCCATCGCGACGACCGGCACGTTGATGAGGAAGACCGAGCCCCACCAGAAGTATTCGAGCAGGAAACCGCCGAGCACCGGGCCGATCGCGGCACCGCCCGAAGCGATCGCTGCCCAAACGCCGATCGCCAGCGCGCGTTCGCGTTCGTCGGTGAACGTGAGCCGGATGATCGACAGCGTCGCCGGCATCATGAGGGCAGCGCCGACGGCGAGCAGGACGCGACCACCGATCAGGATCGCCGGTGTCGGCGCATAGGCGGCGATCAGCGAGGCGATGCCGAAGACGGCAAGGCCGACGATGAAGGGCTTCTTGTGGCCGAGCCGGTCGCCGAGCGTGCCGAGGCCGGGTAGAAGACCAGCGACGACGAGAGCATAGGCGTTGACGATCCAGAGCTTCTCCGACGCGGTGGCGCCGAGATCATGGGTCAGGCGGGGCAGGGCGGTATAGAGCACCGTCATGTCGACGACGATCAGAAAGAGCGCGCTCGATACTATGGCCAGAATGAGCCAGCGATTTTGCGGAAGCATGGTACACCTCGGTGGCCGCCACTGGGAAATGGGGGCTGGGCCTTGTTTAAATCAGGGTCGTTGGTTATTTGAATACGTACGTATGGATTTGAAATAGGAAGTCAAGATGGGTCGGCGACGAACAATCGATCGGGACAAGGTTCTGGACGCGGCGGAGGCGGTGGTGAATTCCGTCGGCGCGGCCGGCCTGACGATCGATGCCGTCGCCAAGGCTTCCGGCATCACCAAGGGCGGCGTGCAATATTGCTTCGGCAACAAGGACGGACTGATCGACGCGATGATGCAGCGTTGGTTCGACGAGTTCGATACCGCGGTAGCGGCGGAGGGTGGCGACGATCCTGATCCGATCAAGGCGATGCGTGCCCATGCATCGGTGACCGCCCGGATGAACACGGCCGACAATGCCCGCACATCCGGCATGATGGCGGCGCTGCTGCAGCGGGAAGAGCACATGGCGAAGAATCGCGCCTGGTACCGCACCCGCCTCGATGGTCTCGACCTCTCGACGGAGGAGGGGCGTAGGGCGCGAATGGTGTTTCTCGCGACCGAAGGCGTCTTCCTGCTGCGCGGCTTCGGCTTCCTCGAGATGGACGACGCCGAATGGCAGGATATGTTTGCCGATATCTTGAAGCTTCTGCCGGAGCGTGACCGCGCCTGAGGGCGCAGGAAGGACGCTCTAGAGGTCGATCAGCCCGCGCATGGCGCTGACGCAATGGCCGGAAATGCTGACGCTCCGAACGACGCCACCCTGCTTTCGGACATGCGCGCCGATGAGGCTGCGGCGACCCATCTCCACACCCTGCTCGATGATGATCTCGACATCGATATCCTGCTCCTGGATGACCGAGACGAGATAGGCGGAAAGTGCTGCCGAGGCGCTGCCGGTTGCCGGGTCCTCGTTGACATTGTCGAGCGGCGCGAACATGCGCGCCCGGATCTGCCATGGCGCCTCTGCCGAGCGAGCGTAGAGGAACAGGCTGAAACTGTCTTCCTCGGGTTTGTAGCGCGCATTGGCCGCCTGGAAGGCGGTGACATTGGGTTGGGCGGACGACAGCGTTGCGACATCCTTGATTTCGGCGACGGCGAAGGGCAGCCCGACGGAAAGCCGGGTCGGCGCATGCACGCGTCTGCTGACGGCTTCAGGCGCGAGCGACGCGCAGGCGGCGATGGTGTCGGCGTCGATTTCGGGGCCGACGGTCAGGCTGCGCGGTACGACGATGGTGGCGCCCACCACTACACCGCCTTCCCGCAGCAATGTGGCCTCGACAAGGCCGGCCTTTTCCTCGAACCGCAGGATTTCACCGGGCGCGCGGCCGAAGATTTCCTTTTGCCCGCCGAGCACGAAGGCCGTGCCGACATTGGGATGACCGGCAAAGGGGATCTCCATCGTCGGCGTGAAGATCCGGACTTCCGCCGTGTTGGCGGGGTCGCGCGGCGGCAAAACGAAGGTGACTTCGGAATAGCCGAATTCGGTCGCGATCGCCTGCATCTGACGATCGCTCAAGCCGCGGGCGTCGGACATGACAGCCAACTGGTTGCCGGCGAAGCGCTCGTCGGTGAAGACGTCGACGGTGACATAGGCAACGGACTTCGGCGCAGTGTCAGAGGTCATGGTCCTGGCTTTCGCTGGTTGGGCGCCGTTGGCGCTCATCGTGTCGGCTCTGAAGCCAAGGCTTAAGGCAGCCGACACACCGCACAAAGACGCGAACTTGTCCGGGTGACAAGTTCCCCGACGCCGACGAAGCCGTGACCTCGCAGGCGCGCCAACCCTTTGGCAAAAAAAAGGGGCCGGCGGACGGCCCCTTCTCATCCGGTAGACCTGGCTTAGGCAGCCTTCTCGAGTTCCTTCTTCCACGTACCCTTGGCGGCAAGGCTGCACATCTCGGCGCGATGCGAGAAGGCGCGCTGGCCGGCGCCGATGTTGTCGGCCTTGCCGTGCCAAGCATTGAGCGCCTCCTGCTGCAGCGCGCGGCCATAGGAGAAGGTGAGCTTCCAGGGCAGGTCGTGGCTGGCATTCATTGCCGAGAGGTGGGCGGTCGCTTCCTCGGTCGACTGGCCGCCCGAGAGGAAGGCGATGCCCGGTACCGCCGAAGGCACCGTGCGCTTCAGCACCCGGATGGTGCGCTCGGCCACTTCGGCGACGGAGGCATTGCGGGCCTTCTTGCCGTCGATCACCATGCTCGGTTTCAGGATCATGCCTTCGAGCTTGACGCGCATGGCCGCCAATTCTTCGAAGGTTGTCCGCAGCGTCCACTCGGTCACCTGTTCGGAGCGATCGATCGAGTGATCGCCCGGCGCGCCGTCCATCAGCACTTCCGGCTCGACGATCGGCACGATGCCGGCGTCCTGGCAAAGGGCGGCGTAGCGGGCGAGCGCATGGGCATTGGCGCGAACCGCACCGGCGGTGGGCAGCGTATCGGAGATGGAGATCACGCCGCGCCACTTGGCAAAGCGTGCACCGGCCTCGTGATATCTCGCCAGCCGCTGGGCAAGGCCGTCGAGGCCTTCGGTGATTGTCTCGGCCGGGAAGTTCGTCATCGGCTTGGCGCCCGCATCGACCTTGATGCCGGGGATCGAGCCGGCCGCCCGGATGATGTCGACGAGCTGGGTGCCGTCGACCGCATGCTGGAACAGGGTTTCTTCGTAGAGGATGACGCCGGAGATGTATTTGCGCATCGCCTTTTCGGCGCGCAGCAGCATCTCGCGGTAATCGCGCCTGGAGGTTTCGGTGGATTCGAGACCGATCGTATCGAAGCGCTTCTTGATCGTTGCCGTGGACTCGTCAGCGGCAAGCAGTCCGCGGCCATTGGCGACCATGGCGACGGCGATGTCTTCCAGTTTTTCCGTCATGCTTTTTCTCTCCCTAGACAGCGCCGATCATCAGGATCAGGCGAACACTGAAACAGTTGCAGGGCCGACGGTGCACGGGGCAACCGCCACGCTCCCAACAGGAGCGCGAGTAACAGGTGAAATTGTCCAGGAAAATGGCGGGAAAATCGACTGAAACGATTTAAAATTTTTTAATTGTTTGAATAAATGAGGTTTTTTCTTGATGGCCGGCGCGTGAGAGTGCTTCCCACGCGCCGGTTGTATGACTTACTTCTGCTTCAGGATGTCGACACCCGGAAGCGGTTTGCCTTCCATCCACTCCAGGAATGCGCCGCCGGCGGTCGAGACGTAGCTGAAATCGTCGGCGACTTCGGCATGGTTCAGCGCCGCGACGGTATCACCACCGCCGGCAACCGAGACCAGCGAACCCTGACGGGTGCGGGCAGCCGCATGCTTGGCAACGGCAACGGTGGCCTTGTCGAAAGGCGCGATTTCGAAGGCGCCGAGCGGACCGTTCCAGACCAGCGTTTCGGCCTTGGAGATCCAGTCATTGACGGCCGCGATCGACTTCGGGCCGACGTCGAGAACCATGGCATCGGCGGGAATGGCGTTGATGTCGACGACTTCGTTGTCGGCCCCCGCCTTGAACTCGCGGGCGATCACGCCGTCTTCCGGCAGCACGATGGCGCAGCCGGCCTTGTCGGCAGCGGCGATGATCGCCTTGGCGGTGTCGGCGAGGTCATGCTCGCACAGCGACTTGCCGACATTGATGCCCTTGGCAGCGATGAAGGTGTTGGCCATGCCGCCGCCGATGACGAGCGCATCGACCTTGGTCACGAGGTTCTGCAACAGGTCGATCTTGGTCGAGACCTTGGCGCCGCCGACGATGGCGACGACCGGGCGCTTCGGCTGGCCGAGACCCTTTTCGAGCGCTTCGAGTTCGGCCTGCATGGTGCGGCCGGCATAGGCCGGCAGGTGATGGGCAAGACCTTCCGTCGAAGCATGGGCGCGGTGGGCGGCCGAGAAGGCGTCGTTGACGTAGATGTCGCCATTGGCGGCGAGCGCCTTGACGAATTCGGCCTCGTTCTTTTCCTCGCCCTTGTGGAAGCGGGTGTTTTCCAAGAGCAGCACGTCGCCGTCGCTCATTTCGGCGATCGCGTTCTTGGCCTTGTCGCCGATGCAGTCGGCGCCGAAATGAACGCGCTGGTCGAGCACGTCCTCGACGGCAGGAGCGATTGTCTTCAGCGACATGTCGGCGACCGGCTCACCCTTCGGACGGCCGAAATGGGCGAGCAGGATGACCTTGGCGCCCTTCTCGGACAATTCGCGGATGGTCGGCGCGACGCGCTCGATGCGGGTCGCGTCGGTGACCACGCCGTCCTTGACCGGCACGTTGAGATCGACGCGCACCAGAACGCGCTTGCCGGCGATGTCGGTCAGATCGTCGAGGGTCTTGAAAGTCATCAGATAGTCTCCGGTGATAGTCTTTGGAAAAGGGTGGGGTAGTCGATGACGAGGCCGTCCTCGTCTACGGGCAGTTCCGCGGCAAAACTGCGGTCCTCGGCCTCGTAGCGATAGAGCCTGAAATCATCGAGGCAGGTGTAGTGCTGGCCGTCCACAACAGGCTGAAACGTGTCGAACGGCACGTAGAGCATCTTCAGTCTGGCGGTGCCGGACTGGCTCACAAGGCCGAGGCGGCGGATCGGCAGCGTGTTGGTGAAGGGCGTTCCCGCGAGGTCGATATCGATACAGCCGTCGAATTCGGGGAGGGGCGTGCCGCGTGCCGTCGCCCATTCGCCCGGAACGTCCGAGCGCAGATGCAGGCTGCGGCCATCGGTGGTGTCGACCATCAATTTGCGAACGTGCCAGCTGTCGTCGCAGTCGATCCGGTAGCGCGCGCCATAGGGCGTGCCGCCGCGGCTGCCGATCAGAACGCCGACGGCGCGGATGACCGCGCCGTCGGTGGTGTCGATTTTTGTCAGCGTCAGGTGTTCGAGCCCTTCCCCTTCCAGCGGACGCCAGCGGACCGTCGTTGAGGAGAGGGCGCGAAACATCTGCCTTAGATGAGCTTGGCGAACGCGACCGCCGTGTCGGCCATGCGGTTCGAGAAGCCCCACTCGTTGTCGTACCAGGTGAGGATACGCACGAAGTTGCCTTCGACGACCTTGGTCTGGTCGATCGCGAAGATCGAGGAGTGGCTGTCATGGTTGAAGTCGCGCGAAACGAGCGGCTCTTCCGTGTAGCCCAGAACGCCCTTGAGCGCGCCATTGGAGGCGGCCTTGATGGCGTTGGTGATTTCCTCGACCGAGGTGTTGCGCTTGGCGACGAACTTGAAGTCGACGACGGAGACGTTCGGGGTCGGGACGCGGATCGACGTGCCGTCGAGCTTGCCCTTCAGTTCCGGCAGAACCAGGCCAACGGCCTTGGCGGCACCGGTCGAGGTCGGGATCATCGACAGAGCGGCAGCGCGGGCGCGGTACAGATCCTTGTGCATCTGGTCGAGCGACGGCTGGTCGTTGGTGTAGGAGTGGATCGTGGTCATGAAGCCGTGGCTGATGCCGATGGTATCGTTCAGGACCTTGACGACCGGAACCAGGCAGTTCGTCGTGCAGGATGCGTTGGAGATGACCAGGTGGTCCTTGGTCAGCTGGTCGTGGTTGACGCCGTAGACGACCGTCAGGTCGGCGCCGTCGGCCGGAGCCGAGACGATGACGCGCTTGGCGCCGGCGGTGAGGTGGGCTGCAGCCTTGTCGCGGGCGGTGAAGATGCCGGTGCACTCCATCGCGATGTCGATGCCGAGTTCCTTGTGCGGCAGCGTTGCCGGATCCTTGATCGCGGTCACCTTGATCGGCTTGCCGCCGTTGATGGTGATCGTGTCGCCTTCGACCTTGACCTCGGCCGGGAAGCGACCGTGGATCGAGTCATAGCGCAGCAGGTGAGCGTTGGTCTCAACGGGGCCAAGGTCGTTGATCGCAACGACTTCGATGTCGGTGCGGCCGGATTCGACGATCGCGCGGAGCACGTTGCGGCCGATGCGGCCAAAACCGTTGATGGCGACTTTCACTGTCATGGGTCTCTCCCTGTCTGACTGACGTGGTACGAAAAAAAGCGGGGCGCACCTTTCGGCGCGCCCCGCAGATTGATCAGGCGAGCTTCGTTTCCGCGGCGGCGACCACCGCCTCGGGCGTGATGCCGAAGTGCTTGTAAAGCTCCTTGTAGGGGCCGGAAGCGCCGAAGCTCGACATGCCGATGAAGGTGCCATCGCTGCCGATGAAGTGATCCCAGCCCTGACGGATGCCGGCTTCGACGGCGATCTTGACCGGCGAGTTGCCGATGATCGCCTGCTGGTAGTCTTCGCTCTGCTCGGCGAAAAGCTCGAAGCAGGGAACGGAGACGACACGGGTCGAGATGCCCTTGGCGGTCAGCGTCTGGCAGGCCTTGACGGCGATTTCGACTTCCGAGCCAGTGGCGAAGATCGTGACCTTGGCGTCGGCGGCCGAGATCAGGTCATAGGCGCCGCGGGCGCAGAGGTTTTCTTCCTCATACTCGGTGCGAACGGCCATCAGGTTCTGGCGCGTCAGCGCGATGCCGGACGGACGGTTGTGGCTTTCGAGCGCCAGCTGCCAGCACTCGGCCGTTTCCGTGGCGTCGGCCGGGCGGAACATCAGGAGGTTCGGGATGGCGCGCAGCGCTGCCATATGCTCGACAGGCTGGTGCGTCGGGCCGTCTTCGCCAAGGCCGATGGAATCGTGCGTCAGCACGTGGATGACGCGGATGCCCATCAGAGCGGCAAGGCGGATCGACGGACGGCAATAGTCCGAGAAGATCAGGAAGCCGCCGGAATAGGGGATGACGCCGCCATGCAGCGCCATGCCGTTCATGGCAGCGGCCATGCCGTGCTCGCGAACACCCCAATGGATGTAGCGGCCGGAGAAGTCGTCAGGGGTGATCGACTTGGTCTGGCTCGTCTTGGTGTTGTTCGAGCCGGTCAGGTCGGCCGAGCCGCCGATGGTTTCGGCCAGAACGCCGTTGATGACCTCGAGCGCGTCTTCGGAAGCCTTGCGGGTTGCCGGCGACGGCTTGGTTTCGGCGAGCTTCTTCTTGTAGTCGTCGATGGCGGAGGACAGACGGCCTTCGAGCTCGCCGGAGAAGCGGCGAACGAACTGGGCCTTCTTCTCGGCCTCGCTCTTTTCAAGACGGTCTTCCCACTCCTTGCGCGCCTTGGTCGAGCGCAGGCCGGCCAGACGCCAGGCGTCGAGAACGTCCGAAGGAACGACGAAAGCTTCGGCTTCCCAGCCGAGTGCCTTGCGGGTGGCGGCGATTTCCTCGGCGCCGAGCGGCGAGCCGTGAACCTTGTGGGTGCCGGCCTTGTTCGGTGCGCCGAAACCGATCGTCGTCTTGCAGGCGATCATCGTCGGCTTGTCGGACTTCTGAGCCTGGTCGATCGCAGCGGCGATCGCTTCCGGATCATGGCCGTCGACGGCAATGGTGTTCCAGTTGCTGGCGCGGAAGCGGGCGTGCTGGTCGGTCGAGTCGGCGATCGAGATCGGGCCGTCGATCGAGATGTTGTTGTCGTCCCAGAAGACGATCAGCTTGTTGAGCTTCAGGTGGCCGGCGAGCGAAATCGCTTCCTGGCTGATGCCTTCCATGAGGCAGCCGTCACCGGCGAGCACGTAGGTATAGTGCTCCATCAGGTCGGAGCCGAATTCGTCGCGCAGCTTGCGCTCGGCGATCGCCATGCCGACGGCATTGGCAATGCCCTGGCCGAGCGGACCGGTGGTCGTCTCGATGCCGGCGGCGTGGCCGTATTCCGGGTGGCCGGCGGTGCGGGCGCCAAGCTGGCGGAAGTTCTTGATCTCGTCGATGGAGATGTCTTCGTAGCCCGTCAAATAGAGCAGCGAATAGAGCAGCATCGAGCCGTGGCCGGCCGACAGCACGAAGCGGTCGCGGTTCGGCCAGGAGGGGTTCTTGGGGTCAAAGCTCAGATAGCGCGTGAAGAGGACTGTCGCTATGTCGGCTGCACCCATGGGCAGGCCAGGGTGGCCGGAATTTGCCTTCTCGACGGCATCCATGGAGAGGAAACGGATCGCATTTGCCATCCGGTCGTGTTTTTCGCGAGAGATCATGACTGTTCCGTTTGCGTTCGGTGGTCAGGGAACGGTCTCTATCCTCCAAAGACCGCGCAAGAAGCGGCTGACACATAGCAGGTGCGCCGTGCGAGTCAATAAATACGGGGCTTCCGCGGCCATTTGACGGCAGCTTGCTTCGGTCCCTGCCCGAGTGCTTGTTCCGCAATGCAATAAGCCTGCTGCACTGCCGTTGAAGAAAGCCGGCTACGCAATCCATCCACAGCTTCCGCTGTTGTTTGCTGTACTTGGCATTGTTGAGACTTACGTAATAGGTTTAAAAAAGATCGAGCCGAAGCGGCGGACGGGATTCGGGCGATTCGGCCTCATGGGCGAGGTATTCGGAACACATGCCGGCAAAGACTGTCAAAGCGGCGATCGACGAACTGCGAAACGCAGTGCAATCCCTGGAGAATGCGATCGACGGTCGGTTTGACAGGGAGCGGGACTTCAGCGAGTTCGAGGGCGAGGTGCGACGCGTCAACACCGACCGGTCGCGGCTGGCGCAGGAACTCGATCAGTCGCAGTTCCGGGCAAACCGGCTCGAGGAGGTCAACCGTGAGGTTTCCCGTCGCCTCGTGACGGCGATGGAAACCATTCGGGCGGTGCTCGACCGCTAGGAACAAGCGACATGGCGCAGGTGACAGTTTCGATCGATGGCAAGGCCTATCGCATGGCCTGCGAGGAAGGGCAGGAAGATCATCTGATCGAGCTTGCCACCAATTTCGATCAGTATGTCGGACACCTCAAGACCCAGTTTGGCGAGATCGGCGATCTGCGCCTGACCGTCATGGCCGGCATCATGGTCATGGACGAGCTCAGCGAGGTCAATCGCCGGCTGAAGAACCTCGAAGCCGAGGTCGGCAACCTGACCAACGGGCGCGACGCCGCGCTTTCGGATCAGCTGAAGAACGAGGAGGCGCTGGCCTCGGCGCTCAGCGAAGTGACCCAGCAGATCCACGGTATCGCCGCCAAGCTGAACGGCCGCCCCACGACGCCGTCGAGCTGACAAGGTTTCGTCGGCGAGCCACTGGCGCGAAGCACCGAGACACTTTATATATCGAATGCGGTCTGCGCTCCCCGACAGGAACCACAATCCCCGGGGCCATACTCGATCCTAAGGGAGCTGTCCCTGTCCGGACCCGTGGGTTCGGACACATGGCGCCCACCTACTTTGTAGGCACCCGGGATCGTAAAATATCCATCGGTTGTGTGGATCGCACTTCTCCCTCTTTCCGTTGCTCATTCACTCCCCGGCAAAGGCCCGGCGGATGGCGTCGGCCATGGCCTCGACGATCCGGTCCTTGCCGTTTCCGGCCTTTGAAATCCGCAGCACGACATTCGAGTGATCGATGACGGTGTAGCCGTCATCGGCGGTCAGTTCGCGGCAGCCGGCCGGAATGCTGCTGCGGGCAAGCGGCGCGATGGCGAGGCCGGATACCACCGCCGCCATCAGGCCGCCGCTGGTGCGGCTGACATAGGCGACGCGGTTGTCGATGCGGCATTTCCTCAAGTTGCGCTGGGCGAGGTCGTCGCACCAACCGCCTTCGAGATAGGTATAGGTCGCGATCGGTACCGGGCGGCGCTCGTCGGTCCGGTGCTGCTCCGACGTCACCCAGACGGTCGGATCCATCATTAGCACCTCGTTCCTCGTCTTTCCGCCGGGCTCGAAGACGACGGCAAGGTCGATCTCGCCCGCTTCCAGCGCTGCGACATTGGTCATCGACGCGCCCTGCTGCACGGTCACTTCGACGCCCGGGTGGATGGCGGCGAAACTGCCGAGCGCCTTCGGCAAGGTCGAGTTGATGTATTCCTCCGGCAATCCGATCCGGACCGCGCCGTCGAGCGCGGGTTGGCGGAGCGCGGCGGCCGTGTCGTCGAGCAGGGTAACGATGCGCCTGGCATTGTCGACGAGCCGCAGTCCCTGCGGCGTCAGCACCACACCGCGCGAATGGCGCTCGAACAGGGCGTCGCCGAGCACATCCTCGAGCTTCCTGATCTGCATGCTGACCGCCGACTGGGTGCGCCCAACGATGTCTGCCGCGCGCGTGACGCTGCTGGTATCGACAACCGCGAGAAAGGTTCTGAGCAGATCGCTATCGAGGGGAAGGGGCATGGCTTCAACCATCAGATTTTCTGATGACAGTCATGCTTGCAATTCGTTTGTCAGATGTCAATGCGAGGACGAAGATCGACCCGTCAGATCATCTTGCGCCCGAGTCCTTTCCATGAGCGTGCTTGCCGTTCTCGCCTTTTCCGAAACGTTCGTTACCGCCCGACGCAGGGCAAGGCAATGGACTGTCGATTTGCTGTTTGTCGAGGCGTCCGTCGAGGTGCCGGCAGACAAGCCGTTGCTGCTGCGCGACGTCGGGATCTCGGCAGGCGACCCCGACCTTCGCCAGCGGATCTTGGGGCAGGCGGTCTATCGGTCGCACTGGATGCTCTAGGCCGTGCCCGCGCCAATCCTTACGAGATGAGATCGAGCCTTGCGGCACGAAAGACGGCTTCGGCCAGATTGCCGGCCTGCAGCTTGCGCATGGCGTCTTCCAGCGCGCGGTCGATCCGGTCGAGCGGAATGTCGGTTTCGCGCATCATGTCCTGGCGCGTGCGGCCGCGGGCTGCAAGCGTCAGGCAACGCAGTTCCAACGGTTCGAGTTCTTTCATCTGGTCCTTCATGGACGTCGGCTTTTCCACTGCTGCCTGCAGGAGCGCGTCCATACATCGAACGCGGGCATTAGTTCCTGCTAATTATTTGAAATCGCGTCTTTATTTGCATGCGGTCGCCAATGCGCGAAAGCGGAACCGTCGTCCATGATGAACGGAACGCTAATGCTGTGCCGAACCGGGAAGGCGCTGGCAGTGCTGTCGCAAACCGCGGCAAAAGCGGCGATGCGGGTGAATGTGCACGGGCGACATCGGGTATATAGGCTGGTGATTGAGCCGGGAATCGGCGAGAAAGTGACGGGTTGTGCCATTTCGGGAGGAGAATTCGTCCGCGACGATGGCATGAGGCAGGAGAGGGCACGATGTCACCGAAAGACCTGAAGGCGGCGCTGCGCAACGAGCGGCTGGCATTGCGCGATGCGATGCCCGCGGAGATACGCATCGAGGCGAGCCTGACCATGGCCGACCATGCCGGCGACGTCATTGCGCTCGATCCGGGCCACATCGTTTCCGGCTTCTGGCCCATCCGCTCCGAGGTCGATATCCGGCCGCTGATGGCGCGGCTGAAGAGTCGCGGCGCCCGGCTCTGCCTGCCTGTGATCATGGACAAGAAGACGATCGTCTTTCGCGAACTGCTCGATGGCGTCGACATCATCTCAACCGGCTTCGGCACGACGGGGCCTGGCCCGGATGCGCCGGTGCTCGACCCGGATATCATGCTCGTGCCGCTTTCTGCCTTTGACGCGACCGGTCACCGGATCGGCTACGGTGCCGGTTATTACGACCGGGCCATCGACCGGTTGCGCAACAAGGGGCATCTGCCGAAACTGATCGGCATCGCGTTCGACTGCCAGGAGGTGGCTGCCGTGCCGGCCGAACCGCACGATGTGGCGCTGGATGCCGTTCTCACCGAGAGCGGATTCCGGCATTTCTAGGTCATTGACGAAGCTGAGCGACGGCCCGGCGCTTTGAAATCGCGCGGGCCGAGGCGGAAGATTGGTTCGCGATCCCACGCGGAATCGATCTTGGGCGTTTCCTGTCGGCCCAGGATCGTGTAGACGCTCTACCTCTTTGTTTTACGCAGGTCCGGCCGCCACAACCGCTGACGCGCTTCCGCCGGAACTGCCCTGGTGGGATTTGAGCGAGCATGAGGCTTCTGTTTCTGGGAGATATGGTGGGCAAGACGGGCCGCACGGCGGTCTGGGAGCGGCTTCCGGGACTGATCGGCGACCTCAAGCTCGATTTCGTCATCGTCAACGGCGAGAACGCCGCGGGCGGCTTCGGGATCACCGAAGACATCTTCCTCGAGACGATCAACGCCGGCGCCGACGTGGTGACCACCGGCAACCACGTCTGGGATCAGAAGGAAGCGGTGGTCTTCTGCGAGCGGCACGACCAGTTCCTGCGCCCGGCCAACTATCCGGCCGGCACGCCCGGCCGCGGATCCAACCT
Source organism: Ensifer sp. ENS02 (assembly GCF_014851885.1). Taxonomy (NCBI): domain Bacteria; kingdom Pseudomonadati; phylum Pseudomonadota; class Alphaproteobacteria; order Hyphomicrobiales; family Rhizobiaceae; genus Ensifer; species Ensifer sp. ENS02. The sequence continues at coordinate 246,542 of NZ_JACVAO010000008.1, forward strand.
GTTCTTTGCCCGCAATGGCGCGCGCGTGCTGGTCGCCAACGTCATGGGCCGCGTCTTCATGCACCCCGAACTCGACGACCCCTTCAAGTCGGCCGAGGCCATCCTCGATGCCTGCCCGCTCGGCGAGCAGGCGGATGCGATCGTGTTCGACTTCCATGCGGAGGCGACCAGCGAGAAGCAGTGCTTCGGCCATTTCGTCGACGGTCGCGCCAGCCTCGTCGTCGGCACGCATACGCACGTGCCGACTGCCGATCACCAGATCCTCAACGGCGGCACCGCCTATATGAGCGATGCCGGCATGTGCGGCGACTACGATTCCTCGCTCGGCATGGACAAGGAGGAGCCGCTCAACCGCTTCATCTCGAAGATGCCGAAGGGGCGCTTCGAGGCGGCCTCGGGTCCGGCCACCATCTGCGGTCTCGGGGTCGAGATCTCCGATCGCACCGGGCTCGCCGAGAAGATCGCGCCGCTGCGACTTGGGCCGAGACTGGCGGAAACGATCCCGGATTTCTGGTCTTAAGGCCAAGTCAGGCGGCATTCTGAACGCAGCGCGAAGCTGCGCGCGGGCACCTTTGGTTGTCCCGTATCGCCTTATTGGAATTGATTTTTTTCAAGGTGACAACCCCATCAAATGATGGCAGGTTATCGCGAAATCATGCCGGGCCGGGGCGTGATGTATTCGTGGGTTTTTGCAGAATGAATGGTGTGCGCAGTCCTGGATTGCGGGCATGTGCTGTTGTCGCTGCGCCACGGGCAATTGCTCGCTGCCCGGCGAATTTGACCTGACAGCGTTCGCGGGCCGAAGGGCGCAAGGCCGCTGTATCATTTGATTGCTTGTGTGACTTTGCCTCTCGGATCGCTGCCGATCCGAGGATTTATGCGGAGCGGGACGGGTAATGCGGCTGTTTTGCGCACGGGCCCCGCTCTGAAATGTTCAAAGCGATTGCGGTGGTTTGGTCGATTGGCTGCCCCTCGTGATCCAAGTGCATTCGGAGGGCATGCATGTTGTCTCAGTGGCATTTGCCGATGATCGTCGGCGCTTCTCTTTCCCTTCTATCCGCAATCGGTGCCCAGGCGCAGGACGCGCAACTGCCCGTGGTGACCGTCGCCAAGCCAGTCGTGCGGGACGTCATCGACAGCGACGAGTTCATCGGCCGTTTCGAGCCCGTCGACGAGGTGCAGGTTCGCGCCCGCATCGGCGGCTATCTCGACGAGGTCAATTTCACCGATGGTGCCCTGGTGAAGAAGGGCGACAAGCTCTTCGTCATCGACCAGCGGCCCTATCGTACGGCTCTCTCCCAGGCCGAATCGACGCTGGAATCGGCGCGCTCGTCGCTGGAATTCGCCGAGGCACAGTTCAAGCGGACGCAATCGCTGACGGGCACCGGCACGCTTTCGGTCTCGACGCTCGACGATCACCGCCGCGAACTCCTGTCGGCGCAGGCGCTGGTGCGCGGCGCGGAAGCGGCGGTCGAGCGTGCCAAGCTCGACCTTGACTACACCACCATCACCGCGCCGCTCAGCGGCCGCGTCGACCGGCGCCTGCTGTCGACGGGCAATCTCGTCCAGGCTGACCAGACGGTGCTGACGACGATCGTGTCGCTCGACCCGATCGATTTCTACTTCGACGTCGACGAACGGCGGCTGCTTTCCTATGCACGGGTCGCGCGCGAGCGCGGCAGCGCGCTGCAGGAAGGCGGCGGCTCGCTCGAAGTGCTGGTCACCATCGCCGACTCGCAAGAGGAGCCGTTCAAGGGCAAGCTCGACTTCGCCGAAAACCGCGTGGATCCGCAGAGCGGCACGATGCGCGTGCGCGCCCGTCTCGATAACCCGAGCCTCGTGCTGCAGCCCGGTCTCTTCGGCCGTGTGCAGATCGAAGGCTCGAACACCTACAAGGCCGTCCTCATTCCGGACGAAGCGATCGGCGCCGACCAGAACGAGCGCATCGTCTATGAGGTGACCGGGGATGGAACGGTGGTGACCAAGCCCGTGCGTCTCGGCCCGAAGCTGCATGGCTACCGCGTCATCCGCTCCGGCATGACCGGTGACGAGACCATTGTCGTCAACGGTCTGATGCGGGCGCGGCCCGGCACCAAGGTGAAGCCTGAGACGGTCCAGCTTCCTCCTGAAGCGCAAGCAGCGGGGGCGGCGCAATGAGGTTTGCTCACTTCTTCGTCGACCGGCCGATCTTCGCGTCGGTGCTGTCGATCGTGCTGCTGATCGTCGGCAGTATCGCCTATTTTCAGCTTCCCGTGGCGCAGTACCCGGAAATCGCCCCGCCGACCATCGTCGTTCGCGCCGCCTATCCGGGTGCTGACGCCGATACCGTTGCCAACACCGTCGCGACGCCGCTCGAACAGGAAATCAACGGCGTCGAGAACATGCTCTACATGTCCTCCTATTCGACCGCCGACGGCTCGATGGCGCTGACGATCACCTTCAAGCTCGGCACCGACCTCGACCAGGCACAAGTGCTGGTACAGAACCGCGTGTCGATCGCGGAGCCCCGGCTGCCGGAAGAAGTCCGGCGTATCGGCATCACCACGGCCAAGAGTTCGCCCGACCTGATGATGGTCGTGCATCTCCTGTCGCCGACCGAACGCTATGACCAGCTCTACGTCTCGAACTATGCGCGGACCCGCATTCGCGACCTGCTCGTCCGGCTCGATGGCGTCGGCGACGTCATCCTGTTCGGCGAGCGCGAATATGCGCTGCGTGTCTGGCTCGATCCGGAGAAGCTGTCGGCCTATGGTATGACGGCCGGTGACGTGGTGCAGGCTTTGCGCGAGCAGAACGTGCAGGTCTCCGGCGGTTCGATCGGTGGTCCGCCGGCGCCGGGCGACAGCGCGTTCCAATACACGGTCACGACGGACGGCCGCTTCAGCGACGCGCGGCAGTTCCGCTATGTCATCGTCAAGGCGACGGAAAGCGGTCGCCTCGTGCAGCTGCAGGACGTCGCGCGTGTCGAGCTCGGTGCTCGCGAATACGTCAACAACAGCTATCTCGACGGCAGCCCGGCGGTGGCGCTCGGCATCTTCTCGCGGCCGGGCACCAATGCGCTCGACGCCGCCGAGCAGATCCAGAAGGTGATGACCGACGTTTCCAAGGACTTCCCCGACGGGCTCGAATACCGCATCGTCTACAACCCGACAGAGTTCATCTCGGAATCGATCAACGAGGTCTACAAGACGATCGCCGAGGCGGCCATTCTCGTTGCCATCGTCGTTCTCGTCTTCCTGCAATCGTGGCGCACAGCGATCATCCCGATCGTCGCCATCCCCGTGTCACTCGTCGGCACCTTCGCCTTCCTCTATGCCTTCGGTTTCTCGCTGAACATGCTGACGCTGTTCGGCCTGGTGCTGGCGATCGGTATCGTCGTCGACGATGCGATCGTGGTGGTCGAGAATGTCGAGCGAAATCTCGCGCGAGGGATGACCCCGCGCGAGGCGTCGCATGTGACCATGGACGAGGTGGGGGCGGCCGTCATCGCGATCTCGCTGGTGTTGACCGCGGTGTTCGTGCCGACGGCCTTCATCCCCGGCATCGCCGGCCAGTTCTACCTGCAGTTCGCCGTGACGATCTCGGTCGCAACGGTGATTTCCGCCTTCAACTCGCTGACACTCTCACCGGCGCTGGCGGCCATCCTGTTGAAGCCGCACGAGAACGGCCATCATGAAAGCCGCAATCCGCTGACGCGCTTCGGCAAGGCCTTGGCGAACGGCTTCAACAACGGTTTCGACCGGATGGCGTCGGGCTATGCATGGGTCGTGCGCAAGCTCGTCTCGACGAAGGTGGCGCTGGCCGCGGCCCTTCTCGTCTTCGTCGGGCTGCTGGGGGCCACCTGGTACATGGCGCAGATCGTGCCACGCGGCTTCGTGCCAACCATGGACCAGGGCTATGCGATCGTCGTCATCCAGCTGCCGGACGGCGCCTCGCTCGACCGGGCGGACGCCGTCGTCAAGCGGGCCTCGAAGATCATCCAGGACGTGCCGGGCGTGAAAAGTGCTGTCGCCTTTGCCGGCTTCAACGGTGCGACCTTTACCAACGCGTCCAATTCGGGCGTGGTCTTCGCCTCCTTCGAAAGCTTCGAAGAGCGGCTGAAGAACGGGCAGGGGGCCAACCAGATCATCGGCCAGCTCTATGGCAGCCTGCAGAGCATCCAGGAAGCCTTCATCATCGCCGTGCCGCCGCCCTCGGTGCGCGGCATCGGCAACTCCGGCGGCTTCAAGATGCAGATCATGGACCGGCAGAGCTCCGACATGCGCCGCGCGCTCGGGCTTGCCTACCAGATGATGGGCGCTGCCAACCAGACGGACGGGTTGACCGGGGTCTTCACCACCTTCTCGGCCTCCAGTCCGCAATACTTCCTGGCGATCGACCGCGACAAGGCGCGCACACTCAACGTGCCGATTCCCAACATCTTCGAGGCGCTGTCGATCAACCTCGGTACGTCCTACGTCAACGACTTCAACGCCTTCGGCCGCGTCTACCAGGTGCGGGCGCAGGCCGACCAGCAGTACCGCGTCGAGCGCGACAACATCCTGGCGCTGAAGGTGCGCTCGGCAACCGGTGCGCTGGTGCCGATGGGTACGCTCGTCGAGATCCAGGATACGGCCGGTCCGACGCTGGTGCAGCGCTACAACATGTACGTCTCGGTGCCGATCCAGGGTAACCCTGCGGTCGGTGTCTCGACCGGTACGGCTCTCGACAAGATGGAGGCGCTCGCCGCCCAGATCCTGCCGCAGGGCACGACCTTCGAGTGGACGGAACTCGCCTACCAGGAGCGCCAGACAGGCAACACCGCGGTGTTCATCTTCGCACTGTCGGTCGTCTTCGTGTTCCTGGCGCTGTCGGCCCAGTACGAAAGCTGGGTTCTGCCGCTGGCGATCATCCTGATCGTGCCGCTCGGCGTGCTGGCCGCATTGGTCGGGGTGTTCATCCGCGGGCTCGACAACAACGTACTGACCCAGATCGGGCTCATCGTTCTGATCGGTCTTGCAGCCAAGAACGCGATCCTGATCGTCGAGTTCGCGCGGCAGGGCGAAGACGAGGGCAAGACGCCGATCGAGGCGGCGGTGGAGGCGAGCCAGCTTCGCCTGCGTCCGATCCTGATGACCGCCTTTGCCTTCATCCTCGGCGTGGTGCCGCTGATGATCGCGACCGGCCCGGGTGCCGAAATGCGCCAGTCGCTCGGCACGGCGGTGTTTTCGGGCATGCTCGGGGTAACGTTCCTCGGCCTGTTCCTGACGCCGGTGTTCTACGTCGCGCTCCGGTCGTTCCGGCGACGCAAGGCGGCGGTGAGCGAACCGGCGCCGCACCCGGCCGAATAGGGCAGGCCGGACGATAACCTGACGAATGCCCCGGCAGCAATGCCGGGGCATTTGGCTTTGACGAGGCTATCGTCGCCTTATCGGCCTCAGGGCCGGTGACGTAAACGTGAGCACCGCCTGCCGTTTGTAACTGGACGTGGCCGGGCCCTTGAACAATTCTTTCCGCGCCCCGTGACGCCACCGTTCGGTCGAGCGAAGGCAAAGGCTTCCATTCGCTGTTCAATACCTGCCTGCCGCGTGCCCCCAAGGCCCGAGGTCAGGCGGCAAGTGAGAGAGGTGAAGGCTGATGCTCCGGTACTTTGTCTACACATTCGCCGCCATATGGTTCATCCACGCGTTCTGGCCATCGGTCGCCCATGCGCAGCAACAGCCGCGCCCTGTCAGCCAATGCCAGGCGATCGCCGAAACGCTCCCCCAGGCAACCTTTGCCAGTTTCACGCCCGCGGCTGCCACCAAGGGGCAGACGACGGCCGGCGAGGTGACGATCAGCTATCTCGGCCATTCCACCTTCCTGATCGAGACGCCCGGCGGCGTCTCGATCGCAACCGACTATAGCGGCTGGTATGCACCGTCGATGCCGCCGATGGTCGCGACCATGAACAAGGCGCATTCGAGCCACTACACGCTGACGCCGGATCCGGCGATCAAGACCGTGCTGCATGGCTGGAGCGATAGCGGCCAACCGGCGCGCCACGATCTCGTGGTCGGCGACGCCCACATCCGCAACGTGACGACCGACATCCGCGCCGGCGGCGGCGCCATGGAGCACGACGGGAACTCGATCTTCATCTTCGAGGTGGCGGATCTCTGCATCGGCCATCTGGGCCATCTGCACCATGAACTCGACGACAGCCACTACAGCCAGATTGGCCGGCTGGACGTGCTCATGGTGCCTGTCGATGGCGGCCTGACCATGGGTGCCGAGAGCATGAGCCGGGTGGTCAGCCGGCTGCGCGCCACGCTGATCCTGCCGATGCACCGCCGTGGCCCGCCGATCGACGCCTTTCTGGACATGTTCGGCGACGACTACGACAAGCGTTACGCCGACAGCGCCAGTATCAAAGTATCCCTGCGTTCCTTGCCAAGCAAACCACTGATTTATATCCTCAAGGGCGTTTGAACATCCTGGGATCGCCCGATGAAGTTGCTCGTGGTTGGCGTATCGTTCTTTCTCTCCTTCTCGACTCTTGCCGAGGCCGGTGGCGCGCCGCCGCCGCGCATGCCGTCTCCCGAGGGGCAACAGCCGCAAAGCCAGCCGGAGACCACGGTCCGACCGGCGGGTGAGCCGGAGATCTTCGCGATGCCCTCGGGCAATATCGGCTGTATCTACACGCCGGCCGGCGGCACGTCCGTCTATCAGCCCGCCGATGGCGGTCCGGAGCTGGCCTGCGATATCGTCGCGCCGCGTTATGTCAGGGCGACCCTTGGCCGGGCGGGAGCCGCCACGCTCAATCACGCCGTCGGCGATCCGAGCTGCTGCTCGACTGAGACTGTGCTCGACTATGGGCAAAGCTGGTCGCGAGGGCCGTTCTCCTGCGTGTCGGAACGCACTGGCCTTTCCTGCCGCCGTGACGACGGACACAGCTTCCTCTTGAGCCGCGCGCAGGTCTCGGCCAACTGAAAAACCGCCCCCCGGCTGGACGGAAAGCGGCAATAAAACTATAAGGCGCCCCATTCCATTCAAATTAATGCATGCAGAGGGTGCCATGGCTGGCCATTCACAGTTCAAGAACATCATGCACCGCAAGGGCCGTCAGGATGCGGTGCGCTCCAAAATGTTTTCCAAGCTCGCGCGCGAAATCACGGTTGCCGCCAAGTCGGGCATGCCCGATCCCGCGATGAACGCGCGCCTGCGCCTGGCGATCCAGAACGCCAAGGCGCAGTCGATGCCGAAGGACAACATCGAACGGGCGATCAAGAAGGCCTCCGGCGGCGACGCGGAGAACTACGAAGAAGTCCGCTACGAGGGGTATGGCCCGGGCGGCGTTGCCGTCATCGTCGAAGCCTTGACCGACAACCGCAACCGCACCGCCTCGAACGTGCGCTCGACCTTCACCAAGGCCGGCGGCGCGCTCGGCGAAACCGGCTCGGTTTCCTTCTCCTTCGATCGCGTCGGCGAGATCACCTACAAGCTCTCCGTCGGTGACGCCGACAAGGTGATGGATGCGGCGATCGAAGCGGGTGCCGACGACGTCACCACCGACGAGGACGGCCACACGATCATCTGCGGTTTTGAGGCGATCGGCGAAGTGTCCAAGGCGCTCGAAGACACGCTCGGCGAAGCCGAAACGGTGAAGGCGATCTGGAAGGCACAGAACACCGTTCCGGTCGATGAAGAAAAGGCGCAGTCGCTGATGAAGCTCATCGACATCCTTGAAGACGACGACGACGTCCAGAACGTCTATTCGAACTTCGAAGTCTCGGACGAGATCCTGGCGAAGCTGTCGGCCTGATTGGGACGACCGTCGCTCGCAGAATTTTCACCCGCGTCCGAAAGGCCGCGGGTTTTTCTTTGGATGGCCCGATGACCTATGAATTCGCGATCTTCGATTTCGACGGCACGCTTGCCGATACGGCGGCGAGTTTCATGACGGCGTGCAACGCGGCTGCACGGCGCTACGGCTTCCGCGAACTCTCGGTCGAGGAGTTCCAGTCGTTGCGCACCATGGGCAGCCGCGAGATCATCGCGCATCTCGGCGTGCCCGTTTGGAAACTGCCGCAGATCGCCACCTTCATGCGCCGTGCTATGGCGACTGAAGCGGCAAGCGTCCGGCTGTTTCCGGGCGCCGCTGAGCTTCTCTGGAAATTGAAGGCGGCGGGCATCGGCATTGCGATCGTGAGTTCGAACGCGGAGCAGGGTATTCGCGCCGCACTCGGCGAAGCGGCAGCGACGATTGATCTCTTCGAATGCGGTGCCGCGCTTTTCGGCAAGGCACAGCACTTCAAGCGTGCGATCCGGCACTCCGGCCTCGATGCGGCTCGCATCCTGGCGATCGGCGACGAGGCGCGCGATATCGATGCGGCGCGAAAGGCGGGCGTGGCGGCCGGTGCGGTTGCCTGGGGCTATGCCGACCCGGTCTTCCTGCAAGGGCTCGGGCCGGATCGGTTCTTTGCCAATCTGGAAGAGATCGCACCCGCTTTCGGGGCGATCTGATCGGCCGGCTTTACGCCGCCTTGGCGAGATCGCGCTGGGCGTCGGCGAAGAGGCGAAGCGAATTCAGCCGCGCCTGCATGTCGAAGATCGGCATGGAGATGATCAGTTCGTCGGCCTTTGTCTGCTCGAGGAACGCCCCGATCTTGCGCCGGATCGTCTCTGGCCCTCCGACCACCGCATACATCATCGAATGGTCGACGAAGATCTTCTCGTCATAGCTCCAAAGCCCATCCATCGACTGGACCGGCGGCGGAAACTGCCCGCGCGCGTTGCGGCGCAGGGCCACGAAGGATTGCTGCATGGAGGTGAAGAGGTAGTTCGCCTCCTCGTCCGTATCGGCGGCAACCCCCATGACGCCGACCATCACCTGCGGCTTGGCAAGGGTCTCGGAGGGGGTAAAGCGCTCGCGGTAGATCTCCAGCGCCGAGAGCAGCATGTCCGGCGCGAAATGCGAGGCGAAGGCGAAGGGCAGGCCGAGCATGCCGGCGAGATGGGCGCTGAAATGGCTTGAGCCGAGCAGCCAGATCGGCACATTGGTGTCGGCGCCGGGCACGGCGATGATCTTCTGGTCCTCGGCGACGGGGCCGAGCAGTGCCTGCAGTTCGACGACGTCGTTCGGGAAGTTGTTGCCGCTCGCCTCCATGTTGCGTCGGAGGGCCTGGGCGGTGCGCATGTCGGTTCCGGGCGCACGGCCGAGGCCGAGGTCGATGCGGCCGGGGTAGAGGGCGGCGAGCGTTCCGAACTGTTCGGCGATGACAAGCGGCGAGTGGTTCGGCAGCATGATGCCGCCGGAGCCGACACGGATCGTCTTCGTCGCTGCCGCCACGTGCGAGATCACGATCGAGGTCGCCGCACTGGCGATGCCCTTCATGCCGTGATGTTCGGCCAGCCAGAAGCGGGTGTAGCCGTTCTCCTCGGCCGCCTGGGCCAGACGGCGCGAATTCTCCAGCGATTGGGCGACGCTGCCGCCTTCAGTGATCGGGGAAAGATCGAGGACGGAGAAAGTCGCCATGGCAAAGGCCTTTATTGAGAGAAATTGATGCAAGGCTATGTAAGCTCAATTTTCCTCAATCCAAGGGCGGTGCCGAAGAAAACCTGAGGCCGCGCCTCAACTGTGCGTATGTTTTTGTTTTGTTCACTTTTTGCTGGCAGCGTCCGGACTGACATCATAGGGTGAAATTCATGCAGACCACGATTCGCATCATCGGCATCGATCCGGGGCTCCGTCGTACCGGCTGGGGCATCATCGAGACGCTCGGCAATTCGTTGCGTTTCGTCGCCTCGGGCACGGTGACGTCGGATGGTGACATGGACCTCGCCTCCAGACTTTGCCAGCTGCATGACGGCCTTGCCGAGGTGGTGCACAGCTATCAGCCACACGAGGCGGCGGTGGAGCAGACCTTCGTCAACAAGGACGCGACAGCGACGCTGAAACTCGGCCAGGCGCGCGGCATCGCCATGCTGGTGCCGGCACGCGCAGGCCTCAGGGTCGCCGAATATGCGCCGAACGCGGTCAAGAAGGCGGTGATCGGTGTCGGCCATGGCGAGAAGCAGCAGATCCACATGATGCTGAAGGTTCTGATGCCGAAGGCCGAGTTCAAGGGCAACGATGCGGCGGACGCACTGGCGATCGCTATCTGCCATGCCCACAACCGGCAATCGGTGACGAGCCGGCTTGCCGCATTGATGGCGTAGTTGCGCCCGACACGATAATTTCCGATGGTCCGATGACCATCCAGAACCCACCGCGAGAGACGCCACATGATCGGCAAATTGAAGGGTACCATCGACGAGATCGCCGAGGATCACGTCGTGCTCGATGTGCATGGCGTCGGCTACGTTGCCTTTTGTTCGGCGCGCACGCTGTCCAGGCTCGGATCGGCGGGCGAGGCGGCGGTGCTCTTCATCGAGACGTATGTGCGCGAAGACCAGTTGAAGCTGTTCGGCTTCCTGACGGCGCTGGAGCGGGAATGGTTCCGGCTGTTGCAGAGCGTGCAGGGGGTCGGCTCGAAAGTGGCGCTGGCCGTGCTTTCCACCCTGACGCCGGGGGAATTGGCCAATGCGATCGCGCTGCAGGACAAGACCTCCGTCTCCCGTGCGCCCGGTGTCGGGCCCAAGGTGGCGGTGCGCATCGTCACGGAACTGAAGAACAAGGCGCCGTCCTTCGCCGGCGAGATGTCGGCCTCGATCGGCCTCAAGCAGGAGCTTGGCGAAGGCGTCGCCTCCGCGCCGGTTTCCGATGCGGTTTCGGCGCTCACCAATCTCGGCTACTCGCGCGACCAGGCGGCCAATGCCGTTGCGGCGGCCTTGAAGAACGGCGGCGAAGGCGGCGACAGCGCCAAGCTCATTCGCCTTGGCCTGAAAGAACTGGCGCGATGAACGCTTGCCTTGGCTGGGCACAGAAGGCAGAACGCATCGTGCCCGGCATGATGACGGGTTGCAGCGCTGAGCTGCCCGACCGAATGGAACGAACGCATGACTGACGCCGCACGCCTGATAACGCCGGAAAAGCGCGGTGAAGACCTCGATGCGACCATGCGCCCGCAGACGCTGGATGACTTTACCGGCCAGGCGGAAGCGCGCGCCAACCTGAAGATCTTCATCGAGGCGGCGAAAAACCGCGGCGAGGCGCTGGACCACGTGCTCTTCGTCGGCCCTCCCGGGCTCGGCAAGACGACGCTGGCGCAGATCATGGCCAAGGAGCTCGGCGTCAATTTCCGCTCGACTTCCGGCCCTGTGATCGCCAAGGCCGGCGATCTCGCGGCCCTGCTCACCAATCTCGAAGAGCGCGACGTGCTCTTCATCGACGAAATCCACCGGCTCAATCCGGCCGTCGAGGAAATCCTCTATCCTGCGATGGAGGACTTCCAGCTCGACCTCATCATCGGCGAAGGCCCGGCGGCGCGGTCGGTGAAGATCGACCTGTCGAAGTTCACGCTGGTGGCGGCAACCACCCGCCTCGGGCTTCTGACGACGCCGCTTCGCGACCGTTTCGGCATTCCGGTGCGGCTCAATTTCTACACGGTCGAAGAGCTGGAATCGATCGTCCGGCGTGGCGCCCGGCTGATGGGCCTCGGCATGACCGACGACGGCGCCCGCGAGATCGCCCGCCGCGCCCGCGGTACGCCGCGCATCGCTGGCCGGCTGTTGCGCCGGGTGCGCGACTTCGCCGAAGTGGCGCGTGCCGAAGCCGTGACCAAGGAGCTCGCGGACGAGGCGCTGACGCGGCTGCTCGTCGACAATATGGGCCTCGACCAGCTCGACCGGCGCTACCTCTTCATGATCGCGCAGAACTTTGGCGGCGGTCCCGTCGGCATCGAGACCATCGCTGCGGGCCTTTCGGAGCCGCGTGATGCGATCGAAGACATCATCGAGCCCTATCTGATCCAGCAGGGCTTCATCCAACGCACGCCGCGCGGCCGTATTTTGACCGCCAATGCCTGGAAACATATCGGCCTTAATCCCCCCAGGGAGATGGAGGCGACCCAGTTTCGCCTGACATTAGAGGACGACGACTAGATGATCAGCCGCCGCGGATTGTTGAAACTGATCGGCGGCGGTATCGTCAGCATGGCGGCACTGGGCGGCTACGCCTTTGCCGTCGAACCTCTGGCCCGGCTGAACGTCACCCGATACAAACTGACGCCACCCAATTGGACACCAGGCCTCAAGCTGCGCGCCGTCGTGCTCACCGACATCCACGCGTGCGAGCCCTGGATGCCGGCAAGCCGTATCGCTTCGATCTGCCGGCAGGCCAACAGCCTTGGCGGCGATATCACGCTGCTGCTCGGCGACTATGTGGCCGGCATGAACCTCGTCACCAGCTATGTGCATTCCAGCGAATGGTCGAAGGCGCTGGCCACACTCGAGGCGCCGCTCGGCGTCCACGCGGTCATGGGCAATCATGACTGGTGGGAAGACCGGACCGCGCAGAAGAACGGCGGCGGGCCGACCTTCGGGCACAAGGCGCTGCAGGACGTCGGCATCAACGTCTATAGCAACCGGGCGGTGAGACTGGAGAAGGAGGGGCAGGGCTTCTGGATCGCTGGCCTCGAAGATCAGCTTGCCTTGGTGCCCGGCAAGAAGTGGCAACGCAAGCGCATGAGCGGTCTCGACGATCTCGACGGTACGCTCGCCCAGGTGAGCGATACGGATCCGGTCATCCTCATGGCGCATGAGCCGGATGTCTTCCCGCGTGTTCCGTCGCGTGTCGCGCTGACGCTGTCGGGCCATACCCATGGCGGCCAGGTGCGGTTTCTCGGCTATGCGCCGGTCGTGCCCTCGCGTTTCGGCGAGCGTTACGCCTATGGCCATGTGACCGAGAACGATTGCAATCTGATCGTTTCCGGCGGTCTCGGCTGCTCGCTTGCGCCGGTTCGCTTCGGCATGCCGCCGGAGATCGTGGTGATCGATCTCGGCTGAGCGACAAATTCCGGGTTCGTCCGGTCTTGCGCTGAAAGAGCCTGGCATCAAGACGACGCCAGGCCTGTTTGCTTCCGCCCGCCCGCTCTGTTGAGGCGAGCAGGGCGCCCGTTTGTCACGGCGCGTCAGGCGGCCCTGATGGCTCCGCTTCGCACTGCGCTCCGCAGGCCGGACGCCACCTCATAGGTGTCGGTGACCAGCAGCAGGCCGTCCGCGCACTGGTACCATTCCCCCTCGCTCATGCTCTTTACCGACGCACTGAGTGTTGCCAGTTCAACAGAGCCGGGCGGTGTGCTGATGATCCGTTCGGCGACCCAGCTATCGAGCCAGGCCTGGTTTGCCGGCGAAACGGCCTCGAGCGCGATTTGCGGGTGCTGGTCGAAGTAGGTCTGGACGGCCAGGTTGGTTGGCGCGATGACGATCTGGTCAAGATTGCTGTCGCCGAGCGCATCGATCACACGAGAGTTTTCCAGCGCTGCCAGGAAGGTGTCGGTCTTGCCGTCCCGACCGGTCGAAGAGGCGAGGGAGCGCAATGTCTCCAGTATCGTCGGCAGCGGCGGAATAACCTCGATGTCGCTGGTGCCCGTCCTGGTAAGGGACTGGTAGACGAGATCGATCTCGGGCGTGAACGACCGCTTGCGAATGCCGCGCGTCCAATTGAACTCGAAGTCCACTTCGAAGCGCCCTTTGAAGTTGGGTGTCGCGCCTTGCGGGACCTCGATGATCGCGGCCGCATTCCAGATGTAACCGGCATAGGACGGGCGACCGGGATTTGCCGGCACTCCCGCCGAAACCCAGCCGACATGGGGCAATCTCGCCTGCCACTCGATCGATTGCGTTGCGGGGCGTGCCGCAAACGAAACCTCGGAGGCCGTGAAGCTGACACCGACATTGGCGCTGAGCGAGGCGCCGCCCTTCGGGCCTTCCTTGCTGTATTCGGCGCTGAGCTCGCCGCCGATCGAGAAACTGATCGTCGCTTGCTCGACGGTGCTGTTCGGCCCGAACGTTACGAGCCGCGCCTGCTGCGAGTTCGTCTCGAGGCGCAGCTTCATGTGATTGGCGTAAAAGCCGACCGATACCCAGTTGGACGACGGAGTGGATGGCGAACCCTGGATGCCGTGATAGACATCCCCGACGACGAGGTAGTAGTCGCGCGTCAGATTCTGGTTGCCGCGCATCAGTTTGTAGACCGAAAGCAAGGCGTTTGCAGTCAAGGTTTGCGATGAGGTCTTGACCGTGCCCCAGCCGAAATCCTTGCCGCCATTCGTTTTCCATTCACCGTTCAAAGTGCCGACAAGCTTCCAGACTTCAGGATTCAACGTCTCGATAGGCATGATTGATTTCCTTCGAAGCGCCGTCGATCGACGGGAGGGTTGAGCTTTTTGCACGGACCGGAACCGTTCCGCGCAGCCAACATAGCTCGGATTTTCGGCGGCAACCTGGGGTATTAAATTGTAAATTAATACTCCTTAAAGGAGTCCTTTATCGACACAGAACGGCTCTACGCAGGGTCTCAGCCGAGCAGCTTTTCGATCGTCTCGTGCAGCCGCGGGAGCCCGCCCGGCGTCCAGCCGAGCGCGCGCAGACGGCCACAGTCCATCGCGTTGAATTCGGTCAATGCGGCCGGTTCGGGCAGGTCGTTCATACAACCGGTGATTTGGCGAACGATTTCCAGAATGATGCTGTTGTCGACGAGGATATCGGAGACGTTGAAGACCGAAACCGGCAAGCGGCGCGTTTCCGCTTCGAGCACGAGGCGCACGGCGGTTGCGACATCGTCGCCATGCACTTCCGTGCCGGCCCGCGGTGCAACCGGGCGGCCCTGCAGATAGTCGTCGAACAGGGCCTGCCATTTGTGCGACGCCCCGTTGCCCGGTGCTCCGTAGACGCCGGTGACGCGTAGGCTTGCTGTCCTGAAGTCGTCCGTGCCCAGCAGTTCTAATTGCCGCTCCGCCGCAAGCTTGAGCGCGCCATAGAGGCTCTCGGGATGGCAGGTCGATCCCTCCGACAGCACGGCGCCTGCTGGGTGCGTTCCGTAGACCGCGCGGCTCGAAAGGAAGATGCAGCGACCTACGCCCTGTTCGCGTGCCGTTTCGAAAAGCCGGACCGAACCATCGAGATTGGCGCGGCGGAAGCTCTCGGGATCATCGCCTTCGCCGCCTCGATATCGGCCAGGGATGTGCTGGAAGGCGGCATGGACGAAACACTGGACATTGCCGAAGGCCGCGCTGTGATCGATCGTCGGATCGAGCGACAGGGGCACGAAACCAACAGGCCCGCTGAAGAAGGTGTTTGGGGCCCGCGTGCGACCGCCGATCACAACCTCGTACCCCGCCTGCAGCAGATGCTCGACGATGAAGCGGCCGACGAAGCCCGTGCCGCCGGAGACAAGCACCCGGGTCATCGGCGGACCGGGTTGGTGAGCGATGCGATGTCCGGAATATCCTCTCCTGTCAGGTAGCCATGCCAGAGATCGATAAGCGGCTGCAGGGCCTCCCGGCGCGGATGATCCGTCTCCCAGGGCTTTTCATACTGGTAGTGCAGCACGCCGATTGAGCCCCAGTCCCAGAGTTCGGGCAGGTTGAACCAGACATATTGCAGCATGTTCATCGTCACTGGCAGACCGTGCCAGTCCGGGAAGAAGGTTTGCAGGAAGGTCTGGTCGGTGCGCGGCCAGAAGGCGTCCGGCGCATCAAGCTGGGTGATCATCCTGTCGAAGGTCGCCATTGACGGTTCGGCGACGAAGACGCCGGAATTCAGCCGATGAAAGTCCGCAAGGCTTTCGTAGACATTGGGGGCAGCGGAGAATTCCGGATAGGCAAACAGCCGGTCGATGTTCCGGAGCACGACCGCATCGGCGTCGATGAAGACGCAGCGCCGATATTCGGTAAGCTGCCAGAGCCGGAGCTTGCAGAAGTTGTCGAGCGGCGAGTGGAAGTCGGGCTTTCGGCCTTTCGTGAAGGGCGCCTTATCATGCACGTTCCGGCGCTGGTGGCGCGCGTTGAAGGCGTCGGAAAGCGGCAGAAGGTCGGTCTCCACCAGCCGGCAGCCGAATTCGGCAAGCGGCGCCACTACATCGACAGAAACGCCGCCCGTGTGCAGCACGACGATATCGGCCCTCGTGCCCGTGCGTGTTATGGAGCGCGCCAGTGCGCGGGCGCCAAGCGCATAATCGGCATTGGTGACGAGCGTCACATAGGCATGGTCGGCTTGGGGAGGCGAGGAAGGGCGGAGCCCCTCCGAAGGATCGTTCGATGTCATGAAACGGATTTCAGCCGCTTGCCCTCTGGGTCGTGGTTGATCAGCGGCGCGATGTCCTTGGTCCAGGCGGAGACGGCGGGCACGCGCGTTCTGTCGACACGATAGGCGAATTTCTTGGCGACATCGACGATTTCCGAAAGCAATCCGTCCTGCAGCCGCGTCGGGTTGAGACCGAGGCTCAGGAATTTCTCATTGTGCACGACGAGTTCGTTCTCGGCAGCTTCCTTGCGCGGGTTCGGCAACCACGCGATCTCAGCCCCCGATATCGAGGCGATCATTTCGGCGAGATCGCGCACCCGGTGGGTCTCGGTCATCTGGTTGAAGATCTCGACACGGCTGCCGCGCGCCGGTGGGTTCGTGAGCGCCAGCTCGATGCATCGCACCGAATCCTGGATGTGAATGAAGGCGCGGGTCTGGCCGCCGGTGCCGTGCACGGTCAGCGGATAACCGATTGCCGCCTGGATGAGGAAACGATTGAGCACGGTGCCATAGTCGCCGTCATAGTCGAAGCGGTTGATGAGCTGGGCGTGGCGGCGCGTCTGCTCGGTATGCGTACCCCAGACGATGCCCTGATGCAGGTCGGTG
Source organism: Ensifer sp. ENS02 (assembly GCF_014851885.1). Taxonomy (NCBI): domain Bacteria; kingdom Pseudomonadati; phylum Pseudomonadota; class Alphaproteobacteria; order Hyphomicrobiales; family Rhizobiaceae; genus Ensifer; species Ensifer sp. ENS02. Next base: position 263,294 of record NZ_JACVAO010000008.1, read on the forward strand.
ATCCGAAGCCCGTCGTTCTTGGCATAGAACTGAAAGAGCAACTGATCCAGGCACTTGGTCATGTGGTAGATCGACCCGGGATTGGAGGGGTAGAGGATCTCCTGGCTGACGGTCTCGCCGCCCATCGTTTCGATGGCGACAGGCAGATAGCCCTCGGGGATCGCCGCGCCGATGGTGGAGTAGCCGTAGACGCCCATGGTGCCGAGATGCACGAGGTGGGCGTCGAGGCTGAGTTCGACGAGCGCGTTCAGAAGATTGTGCGTGGCGTTGACGTTGTTGTTGACCGTGTAGTTCTTGTGGCGGTCGCTCTTCATCGAATAGGGCGCGGCACGCTGTTCGGCAAAATGCACGATGGCGTCAGGGCGATGGTCGGCGAGCCAGTTCTTCAGGAGTTCGTAGTCGCGGGCGAGATCGATCAGGTTGAAATGGATGCGCCGGCCGGTTTCGGCATGCCAGATACGCGTGCGTTCCTGGATCGAATCCATCGGCGTCAGCGATTGTACGCCTAGTTCCGTATCGATCCATCGGCGGGAGAGATTGTCGAGGATATGAACGTCGTGACCGGCATCGGACAAATGAAGGGCCGTGGGCCAACCGACGAAACCGTCGCCGCCGAGAATCGCAATCTTCATGCACGTTCTCCTGATCGCAAAGGAAGTCCGTCACGTGATAGGATAGGATTGTGACAAGGCTGCAATGCTTGCAAACGGCTTTTTGTTCCTGCACAGGAAACGGGAAATTCTTTCGGAGAAAAGTATGTCCCTGATTTCGCTCGCAGGCGAACTGACCGAAAACGGCCATCAGCTGATCCAGCGCGTCTATTACGAAGACACCGACTTTTCCGGCGTCGTCTATCACGCCCGCTACCTGCATTTCATGGAGCGCGCCCGCACCGATTTCCTGCGGCTGCTCGGCGTCGAGCAGGCAACGCTGGCGATCGAGGGCGACAGCGAAGGCCTCGTCTTCGTCGTCCATCGCATGGAGATCGACTTCAAGCTGCCGGCACGCATGGATGACATCCTGACGATTACCACCGTCACCGAGAAGGCCGGCGGCGCCAAGATGGTGCTGCAGCAGGAGATCCGCCGCGGCGAGCAGTTGCTGATCGCCGCCAAGGTGATCATCGCCGTGATCAACGGCCAGGGCCGGCCACGTCGGCTGCCCGAGGCGCTCGCCTACAAATTCCATCATGCGAAGGAGAGCGCGGGCTAGAGCTCTCCTTCAGTCGAACGGAGACACGGCGCCCCTTCCAGGGGCGTTTTTCGTTGGTGGACGCGCGTTTTCACTGCATTCGATTCAGTGCATTGACAATAATACGTACGTACGTATTATTTCGCCATGTCCAGAAAATCGATACGCGAAAATCTTCTGAAGGCGGGCGATCAGCTCGTATGGAACACAGGCTACGCCGGGACCGGCGTACGCGACATCGTCGAGGCTGCGGGCGCCCGTCCGGGGTCCTTCACCAATCACTTCACGTCCAAGGAAGACTTCGTCATCGAGGTGCTCGATCGCTACTTCGCCTATGTCTCGGGCCTCGTGGAAGAGGCGCTTGGCGACAGAAGCGTGCGCTCCGTCGACCGGTTGCGTCGCTACATCGACCTCATCACCGGCAAGCTGGCTGACGCCGACTACAGCCGCGGCTGCATGATCGGCAATCTCAGCCTCGAAGCCTCCTTCGACAATGAACGGCTCAGGGCACATCTGTCGAAACTCTTTGCGACCTGGCGCGGTCCCTTCGAGGCCTGCATCGCCGAAGGGCTGGAGAAGGGCGAAATCGCTCCGCTCGGCTCGGCGGCCGAGCTTGCCGACTTCCTGCTCAGCGCCTGGCAGGGGGCCATGCTGCGCATGAAGGTCGATCGCAGCCCGGCGCCGCTTGCAACGTTCAGGACGATCGTTTTTTCAACCGTGTTTGATGGAGGGAAGCATGCGTGAAGAGGCATTCGCAGCGGGCAAGTCATTCGTCGACATTTTCGGATCGTCGATGGCCTATATCGAAAAAGGCACGGGACCGACGGTCCTGTTTCTCCACGGCAACCCGACGTCGTCCTATATCTGGCGGAACATCTTGCCGCATGTGACACCGGTCGGGCGCTGCGTTGCACCGGATCTGATCGGCTATGGCCATTCCGACAAGCCCGATATCGACTATTCCTTCCTCGACCAGTTCCGCTATCTCGAAGCCTTCATCGAAAAGGTCGCCCCCGGTCCACTTTTCCTGGTCGCGCAGGATTGGGGAACGGCGCTTGCCTTCCACTTTGCCGCACTCAATCGGGAGAAGGTTCTCGGCCTCGCCTTCATGGAATATATCCGGCCGGCTGAAACTTATGAGGCGTTTCATCAAAAGCCTCAGGCCCGCGAACTGTTCAGGGCGTTCCGAACTGAAGGCGTCGGCGAGCGGCTGATCCTGGAGGAAAACGTCTTCATCGAACGGGTCGTACCGAACGCGATCCTGCGTCAACTGAACGACGAGGAAATGGCTGCTTATCGGGCACCGTTTCCGGATCCATCTTCCCGCCGCCCCATGCTGCGCCTGCCGCGCGAACTGCCGATCGAGGGCGCGCCTTCTGAGTTCTGCGCTATCAGTACGGCAGATCACGCCACGCTTCGCGCCTCAGGATATCCCAAGCTATTGTTCTCGGGTGACCCTGGTGCGCTCATTTCGCCGGCGGAGGCGGAAGCTTATGCCGACGAGCTTGCGAATTGCCGCCTGGTGAAACTCGGCGCGGGCGCGCACTACCTGCAGGAGGATCATCCGCACGCGATCGGGACGGCATTACGCTCGTGGATCGAGGGATTGCGCGGGGCGTCGGCGGCCTAGTCCGCCTCGTTCACGCCGATCTTGCCCAGGATCGTCTTGGTCAGGGATTGCCTGATCTTGGACACATCCTGCCAGGGGTCTGCGCCATTTTCGATCCGCTCGAGGATGTCCGGGATGTGGAAGCTGTTGGCCGACTTGAGATCGGCAAGTTCATCCCAGTTGATGGGCGTCGCCACCGGTCCGTCAGCGCGCGCCCGGGTCGAGTAGGGGGCAATGGCGGTCGCGCCGCGCTCATTCCTCAGCCAGTCGATGAAGATGCGTCCTTTGCGCTTTTCCTTCGACATGGTGGCGATGAACCGGTCCGGTTCGCGATCGGCGAAACCTTGAGCAAAGGTCTTGGCGAAGGCCTTGGCTTCCGGCCAGCTGGCGCGGGCCGTCAGCGGCACGATGACATGGACGCCCTTGCCCCCCGTGACCATCGGAGCCGATTTCAGCCCGATCTCGTCGAGCGCATCGCGCAAGGCCACGGCCGCACCCTTGACCATCTCGAAGTCGAGACCCTCGTCAGGATCAAGGTCGAAGACCAGTCGATCGGGGATCTCCAGCTTGTCGACATGCGATCCCCAGATATGGAACTCCAGCGTGCCCATCTGGACCGCAGCGACCAGCCCCTTGGCGTCGCGCACATACATGTAGTTTTCCGTTTCGCCGGAGCTTTCCTCGACGGGGACTTCCTTGATCTCGTCGGGAAAACCGTCGCTCGCATGTTTCTGGTAGAAGCGCGGACCCCTCACGCCCTGCGGCGCACGCACGAGCGAGAGGAGACGCTCGGCCGCATGGGGCAATATGCGATCGGCGACGACGGCGTAGTAGCGGGCGAGATCGAGCTTGCTGATGCCCTGGTCGGCAAACAGGACGCGATCCGGATGGGTGATGCGCACTCCAAGCACGGTTTCGTCCGAGATGGCTTGCTTCGCCTTTGCCGGCTTTGCTGCTTTGTCCTTGGGCTTCGTTGCGGCTTTGGATGTTTTGACTGTCACGGCCTTCGCCTCCTTGTCCTCCCCCTTGGAGGTCCAGACATGCTTCTTGCGTTCGCCCTTCCCATCGGCAATCTCGGCCATGGTGCGGCCGGTGCTGACGCTCGTCAGATGGTCCTCCAGCAGAACGTTGCCATCCTCGGCTGAAATTTCGTCACCCTCCTTGATCAGCAGCCAGTTCTCGCGCTTTTCGCCGGGGCGTGACCGCATCCGCACCAATGCCCACCCGCCTTGCATCCGCTGACCGTGAAGATGGAATGTCAGCTTGCCCTCGCGCAAGCCCTCGTCCGGATCGTTTTCCGGCTCCCACCAGCCGCTGTCCCACAACATGACGGTGCCGCCGCCATATTGCTTTTCGGGGATTGTGCCTTCGAAATCGCCATAGGCCAGCGGATGATCCTCGGTTCTGACAGCTAGTCGCTTGTCTTCCGGATTGAGGCTTGGTCCGCGGGTGACCGCCCAGCTCTTCAAGACACCGTCCCATTCCAGCCGCAAGTCGTAGTGGAGCCGGGTGGCGTCATGCTTCTGCACGAGAAAGCGCATGCGGCCGGACCGGCCGCGACCAAGCTTGCCCTTTGGTTCGCGCGTCACGCCGAAGTTGCGGCGTTTGTTGTATTCGGCAAGCGGGCTGCGAAGGGACGCCATCACCCGCCTCCACGGAGACCCTGGACGGTCGGCGCGTCCTTAGCCAGAATTGCGGACCGGGCCGCATCGCGGGCGAGGACCCGTTCGATGCGAACAATGTCCTCCTCGGTCACCACGGGAACCGGATCGGAGATGATGGCCTGGAGGATTTCCAGCGATACGACGCCGTGGGCGAGTGCGTCCTCCAGGGCGGCGCGGGTTTCCCGCTCGGCCTTGAGCTCGGCGTAAAGGGCGAGGATCAATCGGTCCCGGGGATCAAGATCCGGTGAGGACTCTCCTTCGCTTCGTTGTCTTGTCGTTCGGTGGGCCATCCCCAGGAACGTACTCGGCAACGCTAAGTTCCGACCGCCGGGTGATACTGCAAAGACACACAACGGTAACGGTCTCTTAACCATAATGGTGTCTTAATCATCGCATCAGGATTTGTGCAGTGCACGTCATCCTTTGACCAAAATTGACGGCAAGAAGGCAACCTAAAGCTAATTAAGGTCGCGATGGTGCGATCTGCGGCGGTGCCGGGCACTCTTGCAAACAGGACGTTTGGGCTACCCGGTCACGAGCATGAACCGCTCTTGCCGGGTGTTTGGATTCGGGGACTGAAGACGATGGAACAGGTTGGATTGGCCGCGGCAACACACGATGTGAGCCTTTGGTCGCTATTCATGCAAGCGGGCTTCGTCGTGAAGCTGGTCATGCTGGGGCTGGTCGCAGCCTCCGTCTGGACCTGGGCGATCGTCGTCGACAAGACGCTGAACTACGGCCGCGTCCGCCGCCAGCTCGACAGCTTCGAGCAGGTGTTCTGGTCCGGCCAGTCGCTGGAAGAACTCTACCGCACGCTCGCCGACCGCCAGACGGCCGGCATGGGTGCGATCTTCGTGTCCGCCATGCGCGAATGGAAGAAGAGCTTCGAGCGCGGCGCCCGTTCGCCGATCGGCCTGCAGATGCGTATCGACCGCGCCATGGACGTGACGCTCGCCCGGGAATCGGAATCGCTGGAAGCCCGTCTCGGCTCGCTCGCGACCATCGGTTCGGCCGCCCCGTTCATCGGCCTTTTCGGTACGGTCGTCGGTATCATGACCTCGTTCCAGGCGATCGCCGGTTCGAAGTCGACCAACCTTGCGGTCGTGGCGCCCGGTATCGCCGAAGCACTGCTCGCCACCGCGATCGGCCTGCTCGCCGCTATCCCCGCGGTTATCGCCTACAACAAGTTCTCGGCCGACGCCGGCAAGCTGTCGGCACGCATGGAAGCTTTCGCCGACGAATTCTCCGCCATCCTGTCGCGGCAGATCGACGAGAAGCTGCAGAACCCGCGCCAGGCCGCGCAGTAATCGCCAGAGAGTACGGAGACCACGCTGATGGGTATGTCGGTTGGCGGAGCCAAGGGTTCGGGTGGCGGACGTCGTCGCCGCGGCGGCAAGAAAGCCATGATGAGCGAGATCAACGTGACGCCGTTCGTCGACGTCATGCTCGTGCTCCTGATCATCTTCATGGTGGCAGCACCGATGATGACGGTCGGCGTGCCGATCGATCTACCGGAAACGCAGGCAAAGGCGCTCAATTCCGATACGCAGCCGATCACTGTCTCGGTCAACCCGGCAGGCGAGATCTACCTGCAGGAAACCGCGATCGCCATCGACGAAGTGGTGCCGAAGCTCGAGGCGATCGCCACCACCGGCTACAACGAGCGCATCTATGTGCGCGGTGACACCAATGCCGACTACGGCACGGTCATGAAGGTCATGGCCCGCATCTCGGCCGCCGGTTTCAAGAACCTCGGCCTCGTCACGCTGCAAGAACAGGAAAAGTGATCGTCCACGATGAAGGGCAGTCTCGCTACATCTGCTGTCCTCCACGCCATGGTCTTGACCTGGGCGCTGGTGTCGCTTGGCAGCCCGGCTGACTTCCAGGTCGCCGACGTCGAGGCTTTGCCTGTCGACATCGTTCCCTATTCGGAGATGACGCAGGTTCAGCAGGGCGACAAGAAGGCGCCGAAGAAGGAGACCTCGTCGCCGGTTCCGACCAAGCGGCCGGAGACCAACCAGCCTGCCGAAAACATCGGCGACAACGATACCGACCTGAAGACGCCGCCGACGCCGAACGCCAAGCCGTCGAAGAGCGAAGCCACGGCCTCTCCGGAAAAGAACGAGAAGCCCGAGCCGACGCCCGATCCGGTCGAGCAAGAGATCAAGAAGGTCGAGGAATCCAAGCCCGCCTCCGAACCTGCGACCGAAGTTGCCGCCCTGCCCGAACCGAAGCAGGAAGTGAAGCCGGAGACGAAGCCGGAGCCGGCACCCGCCGAGGAAAAGCCGGCCGAGAACCCGGAAGCCGAAGCGCTGCCTGAGAAGGTGCCGACGCCGGCGGCAAAGCCGAAGGTCGAAAAGCCCGCCCAGAGCGCCAAGACGCCAGACCGCAAGAACGAGGCGACGCCGAAGGAACAGAAGAAAGCTGCCTCCACCGAGGAAAGCAAGTTCAACGCCGACGAGATCGCCGCCCTTCTCAACCGGCAGGATCCCTCCGCCGGTGGTGCCAAGCGCTCGACACAGGAAGCGGCGCTCGGCGGCAAGAAAACCATTGGTGTGGGCTTGAGCGCCAACGAGATCGATGGCGTCAAGGGCCAGATCCAGGGCAACTGGTCACTGACGCCAGGCCTGACCGGCGTCGAGGAAGTCCGTGTCACGGTGCGCGTGCAGCTGGATCCGGCCGGCAATATCGTCGGCACACCCGAGGTTACCGCAACCGGCGGTCCGGAAGGTACGCGCCGTGCCGTTGAAAGCAGCACCTTGCGCGCGATCCGCCGTTCGGCCCCGCTACAGAACCTCCCGCCTGAAAAATATGAGGGCGAAAAAGGATGGAATACCCTCGTGCTGAATTTCGACCCCTCGGAATTCGCACTCTAGAGCTGCCGGGATTGGAACCCATGCCGGATAGCAAACCACCCCTGCAAACCCTTCGTACGAAGCTGAAAGGCTTGTCCCTATGATCAAGGTCTCTCTTTTCCGCGCCCTGATGGTGGCCGCGGGCATGTTAGCCGCCGTCGTGGCGGCGGTGACACCGGCAAATGCTGAAGTTGAAATCAACATCAACAAGGGCAACGTCGAACCGCTGCCGATCGCTGTCACGGACTTTCTCCAGGGCGAACTCGGCCAGAAGATTTCGGACGTGGTTGCGGCGGACCTGAAGCGTTCGGGCCTGTTCGCGCCGATCAACAAGGGCGCCTTCATCGAGAAGATCAGCAATCCGGATGCGACGCCGCGTTTCGAGGACTGGAAGGTGATCAACGCGCAGGCGCTCGTCACCGGCCGCGTGACGCAGGAAGGCGACGGCAGGCTGAAGGCCGAGTTCCGCCTGTGGGATACGTTCGGTAACAAGCAGATGACCGGCCAGCAGTTCTTCACCCAGCCGGAAAACTGGCGCCGCGTGGCCCACATCATCGCCGACGCCATCTATCAGAGCGTCACCGGCGAAAAGGGCTATTTCGACACCCGCATTGTCTATGTCGCCGAGAGCGGCCCGAAGACGGCACGCAAGCGTCAGCTCGCCATCATGGACCAGGACGGCTTCAACGCCCGTGCGCTCACCAATTCCAACGACATCGTTCTGACGCCGCGCTTCTCGCCGAACCGGCAGGAAGTCACCTACATGTCGTTCGAAAACCAGCAGCCGCGCGTCTACCTGCTGCAGCTGGAAACCGGACAGCGCGAGGTCGTCGGCAACTTCCCCGGGATGACCTTCTCGCCGCGCTTCTCGCCGGATGGCCAGCGGGTCATCATGAGCCTGCAGCAGGACGGCAACGCCAACATCTACACAATGGACCTGCGCTCGCGCACCACGACGCGCCTGACCAACACCGCCGCGATCGATACCGCCCCGTCCTATTCGCCGGATGGCAGCCAGATCGCCTTTGAAAGCGACCGCGGTGGCCGCCAGCAGATCTACGTCATGGGTGCCGACGGCTCCGGCCAGCGCCGCATCTCCTTCGGCGACGGCTCCTATTCGACGCCGGTCTGGTCTCCGCGTGGCGACCTCATCGCCTTCACCAAGCAGTCGGGCGGCAAGTTCTCGATCGGCGTGATGAAGACCGACGGTTCGGGCGAACGTATCCTGACCACCGGCTTCCACAACGAAGGCCCGACCTGGGCGCCGAACGGCCGTGTCCTGATGTTCTTCCGCCAGGGTGCCGGTTCCGGCGGACCGCAGCTTTATTCGATCGATCTGTCGGGTTACAACGAGCAACTGATCCAGACGCAGGGCTTCGCATCCGACCCGGCCTGGTCGCCGCTGCTCGAGTAGTTCACGTGGCTTTGGGTCGCCCGATCCAAAGCCAGTAACGTGATCGCCCTCTCGTCCGCTTAAGGGCGGGAGGCCGGCGGAAAGCCGCCTCCTTTTTTCCTGATCCCGCTGCAGGCTGATCCGATTTGCGGCGGGAAAATGTGGCAATGATGCCGCTTTCTCGCCGCAAAGTGCTGGTCTAGCAGGGCCCGAGCCGAAATTATCGATTTGTTAACCATAACTGTTGAATAGCGATTAACCGCTTCCGGTTACAGTCTGGCAACCGTGAATTCAGACACTTCTCAAGGAGACCGGCGTATGAGCCGAATTGACACCCCGGCCGCAGGCCGCATGCAGACCATCGCTCGCAACCCGGTCATGATCGCCCTGGTCATGACGCTTGCCCTGGCTGGCTGTGCATCGAAGAAGAACCTGCCGGGCAGCGCTGGCGAACTCGGTCTCGGTGGCGCCGGTTCGGCAACGCCGGGCTCGCAGCAGGACTTCACCGTCAATGTCGGCGACCGCATCTTCTTTGACACCGACTCCACCTCGATCCGCGCCGACGCGCAGCAGACGCTCGCTCGTCAGGCCCAGTGGCTTGCCAAGTACCCGAACTACGCGATCACCATCGAAGGCCATGCCGACGAACGCGGCACGCGCGAGTACAACCTGGCGCTCGGCGCCCGCCGTGCGGCCTCGACCCGCGACTACCTGATCAGCCAGGGCGTTCCGTCGAACCGCATGAAGACGATCTCCTACGGCAAGGAAAAGCCGGTCGCCGTTTGCGACGACATTTCCTGCTGGTCGCAGAACCGCCGCGCCGTTACCGTTCTCGGTGGCGCCGGCATGTAATGATGCCGCGGCCGCGCGCATTGTGTGGCCCGCAATCACGACTTGATCCCAGGAGGCGTTGCGTGTTCCGGAGATCACAGATCGCTAAATTAAAAGGGCGGCCCTTGGCCGCCCTTTGCTTTTTTACCACACTTTGGCCGAACTCCGTTGCTTTTTCAGGGCAATTGGAAAACTGTGCGGCAATCACCCAGATGACTCGGCGAGATGTATTGCGGGCCCCTGGTCAAGGGTGGGACAACCGGTATTCGAACAGGACAAATGAAATGAAGAAATTTGTCGTGGCGGGCCTGATCGGTCTTGCGACCCTTGCGGGTCTCGGCCAGACGGCGAACGCCATGCCTCTTTCAGGGCTGCTGGCCCGAACGACTGAGACCAACAGCGGCGCGCAGAACCTGCCCGTCGTAAAGGTGCAGTCGGCCGAAACCGCACGGATTGGCCAGCTCGAAGAACAGATCCGCTCGCTTAACGGGCGTATCGAGGAAATGAGCTTCCAGCTCTTGCAGATGCAGGAGCAGATCCGGAAGTTCCAGGAGGACAACGAGTTCCGCTTCCAGGATCTGGAAAGCGGCAAGGCCTCCCCCAAGAAGAGCGGCGCTCTGCAGACGCCGAAAACCAGCGATCAGGCGTCCGTCACCCCGGGGGTGACGGATAGCCAGACCATGGCGCCCGCAGCCGGCGGCAACGACATGGCGTCTTCGGGCGTTTCGCCCGGAGGAAGCCTGGGCGGCACCGGCGCGGCCCCGCCGTCGACACTCGGACAGATCGTGTTCGACGAGAACGGCAATCCGGTCGCAGCGACGACGGATGGGCGGCCGGGCGCAAACGCCACGCTTCCCGGCGTCGATTCCGGCGCACCGGCCGACGGCGGCTTGAACAGCAATCCCGGCAGCCAGCAGACTGCATCGCTCGACAATCCCGGCGACCTCTACCAGTCGGCCTACGGTCATGTCCTTTCGGGCGACTACAGCACTGCCGAGCAGGAATTCGGCGACTACCTGGCCGCGTTTCCGAAGGGCGACAAGGCAGCCGATGCCAGCTTCTGGCTGGGTGAAGCCCAATATTCGCAAGGCAAATACAGCGACGCCGCCAAGACCTTCCTGAACGCGCATCAGGCCCACGGCAAATCGCCGAAGGCGCCCGAAATGCTCTTGAAGCTCGGCATGTCGCTCGGTGCGCTCGACAACAAGGAAACCGCCTGCGCGACGCTGGGCGAGGTCAACAAGCGCTATCCCAAGGCCTCGCCTGCGGTGAAGGCGAAGGTGACGAGCGAGCAGAGCCGCTTTGGCTGCTGAGGCTCCAGCGCCGACAGCCGTTGTCGAAACGGCAAAACGATTTCTCGCCTCCTGTCTTCGCCCGATGCGTATCCTCGTTGCCGTCTCCGGCGGGAGCGATTCCAAGGGCTTGCTTCTCGCCCTGAACGAGGCGATCGAGGCAAGCGACCCCAACAGATTTTCCCTGGCCGCATGTACGGTCGATCACGCCCTGCGGCCGGAATCGGCTGCGGAAGCGCAAGGCGTTGCCGCCTTCTGCGCAAGCATCGGCGTTCCGCACCTCATCAAGCGTTGGGATGGCCCCAAACCGCTGACCGGCATTCAGGCGGCGGCGCGCGAGGCGCGCTATCGGCTACTGGCGGATGCCGCCGAGCGGCTTGAGGCCGGCTGCATCGTCACCGGCCACACCAGCGACGACCAGCGCGAAACGATCCTGATGCGGATGCAAAGGGCGCAGGGGCCGGGCGCTTCCGGCATGGCGAGTGCCACCCTTTATGACCGCCGGATCTGGGTGCTGCGGCCGTTCCTCGACCTAGACCGAGCGTCGATCCGCGCCTATCTCGCGACGCGCGACGTGACCTGGTTCGATGATCCGAGCAATGCCAACCCGACCTTCGAGCGGGTCCGCGTCCGGGCCGAACTGGCGCAATCACCGCGGGCAGAAGAGGGGGTATGGGATGCTGGAGCCAGGGCCCGGTCGTCGGCAAGGGCTGCCGCCTTCATCACCCGCCATGTGCGCGTGCATGCAGGCCTGGTGGTGGAGATCCCGCTTGCTCTCGACGACCATCGCGACAACGTCGATTGGCAGCGGGCGCTGCTCGCGCTGGTGGCCGTGGTCGGCGGCCGCGCGCATATCCCCGCCGCAGATACGGTGAAGCGGGTGGCGGCGTTTCTGCGAGAGACAACGCTCGGTAGGATGACGGCCGGAAGATGCGTGTTCGACCGCCGCGCAAGCGGGCTCTACCTCTATCGCGAGGCGCGGGGCCTGACGACTTTGACGCTTGCAGGCGGCGAGACCGCAACATGGGATGGCCGCTTCCATGTGCGAAATGGCGGAAGCGCGCCCATCTCCGTCGCGGCAGAGGGCCGAGGCGGGACACAACAGCAGAGACTTATTGCCGCAGGCTTGCCACCGGGCGTTGCCGGTCGTGCATCGCTTACGGCGCCGAGGGTCCGGTCTGAGAACGGCGAAAGTGTCGCATCCATCACAATCGAGCCGCGGATCGGGCTCTACGACACCTTTTTGCCGGGTTTCGACCGGATCATGGCCGATCGGATCGCCGGATTGTTCGGACGAGAGCCTTATCCTCCGCCGCCGGTTCACGATCTATTGACAGAAATGGAACGGTAGCCGGCGGTTTGCCTTGGCAATACGTCACCAGAACCCTATGTTAGGGAGCAAGACAGCGGCTCGCGAAATGCGCGGGTCGTGACAGGTTCCGGGGAGTTCGATGAACCCTAATTTTCGTAATCTTGCCCTTTGGGCAATCATAGCGCTTCTGCTGATCGCGCTGTTCAGCATGTTCCAACAGCCGACGGAGCGCACCGGCTCGCGCGAGATTCCGTTCTCGCAATTCCTCAAGGACGTGGATGCGAGCCGCGTCAAGGAAGTCGTGATCACCGGCTCGAAAGTGATCGGCAGCTATTCCGAAAGCGGCGCAACCTTCCAGACCTACGCGCCTTCAGTCGATACGGCGCTGACCGAGCGCCTCGAAGCCAAGGACGTGACGGTCACGGTTCGCCCGGAAACCGACGGTTCGTCCGGGTTCCTCAGCTATATCGGTACCCTGCTTCCGATGCTTCTGATCCTCGGCGTCTGGCTGTTTTTCATGCGCCAGATGCAGGGCGGCTCGCGTGGGGCGATGGGTTTTGGCAAGTCCAAGGCCAAGCTTCTGACCGAAGCGCATGGCCGTGTCACCTTTGACGACGTCGCCGGCGTCGACGAAGCCAAGCAGGACCTGGAAGAAATCGTCGAATTCCTGCGCGACCCGCAGAAGTTCCAGCGCCTCGGCGGTCGCATTCCGCGCGGCGTGCTGCTCGTCGGTCCTCCCGGTACCGGTAAGACGCTGCTGGCCCGCTCGGTTGCCGGCGAAGCCAACGTGCCGTTCTTCACGATCTCCGGTTCGGACTTCGTTGAAATGTTCGTCGGCGTCGGCGCCAGCCGTGTGCGCGACATGTTCGAACAGGCCAAGAAGAATGCGCCCTGCATCATCTTCATCGACGAAATCGACGCTGTCGGTCGTCATCGCGGCGCCGGTCTCGGCGGCGGCAACGACGAGCGCGAACAGACGCTCAACCAGCTGCTGGTCGAGATGGACGGCTTTGAAGCCAACGAAGGCATCATCCTGATCGCCGCGACCAACCGTCCTGACGTTCTCGACCCGGCCCTTCTGCGTCCGGGCCGCTTCGACCGCCAGGTCGTCGTGCCGAACCCGGATATCAACGGCCGCGAACGCATCCTCAAGGTGCATGTGCGCAACGTGCCGCTGGCGCCAAACGTCGACCTCAAGGTGCTCGCCCGTGGTACGCCCGGCTTCTCCGGTGCCGACCTCATGAACCTCGTCAACGAGGCCGCCCTGATGGCCGCCCGTCGCAACAAGCGTCTTGTCACCATGCTCGAGTTCGAGGATGCCAAGGACAAGATCATGATGGGCGCGGAGCGGCGTTCGTCGGCGATGACCGAGGCCGAGAAGAAGCTGACCGCCTATCACGAAGCCGGTCACGCGATCCTCGCGCTCAACGTTCCCTCGGCCGATCCGCTGCACAAGGCGACGATCATCCCGCGCGGTCGCGCGCTCGGCATGGTCATGCAGCTGCCGGAAGGCGACCGCTACTCGATGAGCTACAAGTGGATGGTCTCGCGTCTTGCCATCATGATGGGTGGACGCGTCGCCGAAGAACTGACCTTCGGCAAGGAGAACATCACTTCGGGCGCATCCTCGGATATCGAGCAGGCCACCAAGCTTGCCCGTGCGATGGTGACGCAATGGGGCTTCTCCGACCAGCTCGGCCAGGTTTCCTATGGCGAGAACCAGCAGGAAGTCTTCCTCGGCCACTCCGTTGCTCAGCAGAAGAACGTGTCGGAGGCGACCGCCCAGAAGATCGACAACGAAATCCGTCGTCTGATCGATGAGGCCTACGAGACCGCGCGCAAAATCCTGACGGAGAAGAACCACGAGTTCGTGGCGCTTGCCGAAGGGTTGCTCGAATACGAAACGCTGACCGGCGAAGAAATCAAGGCGCTGATCCGCGGGGAGAAGCCGGCACGTGATCTCGGCGACGACACGCCGCCGCATCGTGGCTCGGCCGTTCCCTCGGCCGGTGCCAAGAAGGAAGGCTCGGCGGGCAAGGGCGAAGAGTCCGAAGGCGGGTTCGAGCCGCAGCCGCAATAACCGACAGCTGTCGGCCATGTATTGAAGCCGCCGTTCCTTGAGTGGAGCGGCGGTTTTTCGTTGGCGATTTTGCACCTGGCATTTGGTAACGGGATGTAATGATTTCTGATGCTAGGCTCGCTGCCGTTTGCTGCGCTTTTGTGTCAAAGAAGACTCATGTGTTGCGATCGCATGGCCATTGGCGGGCACGACGATCCGAGGCGTACGGCAACCGCCGATATGAAATGAGGTCCGGTCAATGAAACCCAGTCGCGCACCCCGCAGACAGGCGAAACTGGCAAAGCCAGCGCTGACCCGGCAGAACGATGGAGCTCTTATGAAGCGCAAGTATTTCGGCACCGACGGTATTCGCGGCCAGTCCAATATGTTTCCGATGACACCGGATCTGGCGATGCGGGTCGGCATCGCCGTCGGTACGATCTTTCGCAATGGCGCCCATCGCCACCGGGTGGTGATTGGCAAGGACACGCGTCTTTCCGGCTACATGCTCGAAAACGCGATGGTGGCGGGCTTCACCGCGGCCGGTCTCGACGTCTTCCTGCTCGGGCCAATCCCGACGCCGGGTGTGGCCATGCTCACCCGCTCGCTGCGCGCCGATATCGGCGTGATGATTTCGGCGTCCCACAATCCCTTCCAGGACAACGGCATCAAGCTGTTCGGCCCCGATGGCTACAAGCTCTCCGACGACATCGAACAGAAGATCGAGGCGTTGCTCGACCAGGATCTCTCGGGCCAGCTGGCGAAGTCGGAAGACATCGGCCGCGCGAAGCGCGTCGATGGCGACATCTATCGCTATCTCGAACATGCCAAGCGCACGCTGCCGCGCGATGTCACGCTGCAGGGCCTGAGGATCGCCGTCGATTGCGCCAATGGCGCGGCCTACAAGGTGGCGCCGACCGCCCTTTGGGAACTGGGTGCCGAAGTCGTTACCATCGGTACGGAGCCGAACGGCCTCAACATCAACCTCGACTGCGGCTCGACGCATCCGGCTGCTCTTTCCAAGAAGGTCCATGAAGTGCGCGCCGATATCGGCATCGCGCTCGACGGCGACGCCGACCGCGTGCTGATCGTCGACGAGAACGGTACCGTCATCGATGGCGATCAACTGATGGCCGTCATTGCCGACAGCTGGGCCGAGGACGGCATGCTGCGCGGCGGTGCCGTTGCGGCGACCGTGATGTCCAATCTCGGTCTCGAGCGTTACCTTAAGGGGCGCGGCATCGACCTGCGCCGCACCAAGGTCGGCGACCGCTATGTCGTCGAGCAGATGCGCCAGGACGGACTGAACGTCGGCGGCGAACAGTCGGGGCATATCGTGCTTTCCGATTTCGGCACCACCGGCGACGGTCTTGTTGCGGCCTTGCAGATCCTTGCGGTGATCAAGCGTCAGGGCAAGACGGTGAGCGAGGTCTGCCACCGCTTCGAGCCAGTGCCGCAGGTGCTGAAGAACGTGCGCATTTCCGCCGGCAAGCCGCTTGAAGATGCGACCGTGCGCCAGGCGATTGCGGACGCGGAAGCGGAGCTTGCGAAATCCGGTCGTCTGCTGATCCGCCCGTCCGGCACGGAGCCGCTTATCCGCGTGATGGCGGAAGGCGACGATCGCGGCCAGGTCGAGCGCATCGTCGACGAACTGGTCAATGTCATCGGCAGCGTGCGCAACGCCGCCTAAGCCGGTACCAATCGACTTCCCTCCAGGCCGGTGCGAAGCGCCGGCCTCTTTTTTTCCCGTTGCCTGTTGCTTTTGCCCGGTAGCGTCGCCGCGGTCCGGGCCATTTTCCCGTTAGAACTCCGCTGGGGAACAGAACCTGCAACCATCACGACAAAAGAGAGCGTTGTTCTGCCGTTCTATTTAGCTCTACCTTATGTGATCTCGGGCAGCAGGCAGTAAACTGCACGACAACTACAAGAATATGCCGATTCCTTAACAAACGCGGTAAACGTTTGTAGTTAATCGGAACTTAACCTTTGCTCCTCATTATCCACAACAACAACGGGATTTGGGCACCGCTTTCACGGTGATCCAAGCAACGGAATCTATTGGAGTGGGCCATGAAGAGAATTTTGAGTGGCGTTGTTGCGATCTTGCTCAGCGGCACGGCAGCTCTTGCTGCGGATGTCTATCAACCGCCTATCGAGCCGGTGCCGGAACAGCCGGTCGAAGTCATCCAGACCAGCGGCTGGTATCTGCGCGGCGATGTCGGTTACGCCTGGAACAATCTGCGCGGCGCGAACTACTACCAAGGGGGGCCTGGCGGCTCCATCACCAGTTTCGAAACGGCCGATATCGATGATTCCTGGGTCGCCGGCGTTGGTGTCGGTTACCAGTTCAACAACTACCTGCGCGCCGACATCACGGCCGACTACTGGGGTGGCGCCGACTTCACTGGCTCGACTTTGGGCAACTGCGGCAGCGTGGTCGGTCCTTGCCGGTCGCGTGACGTCACCTCCGTTTCCGCCTGGAGCCTGATGGCCAATGCCTATGTCGACATCGGCACCTACGGCGCCTTCACGCCTTACGTCGGTGCCGGTATCGGTGCCACCCACGTCAAGTGGGACAAGCTGCGCAACACCAGCTGCAGCATCGCCGATCCCAGCCAATGCGACCCGACGACCGGTCATGACGGCGAGAGCAAGTGGCGCTTCACCTATGCGCTGATGGCCGGTACTGCCATCGACCTCACCTGCAATCTCAAAGCCGACGTCGGCTACCGCTTCCGCCAGGTCGACGATGGCGACATGTTCGGCTACGCCAACGGTGGCGGTCCGGGCTCCGACGAAGGCTTCTACATCCACGAGGCGCGCGCTGGTCTGCGCTACTCGTTCGGCAGTGTCTGCGAAGTGCCCTACGAGCCGGAGCCGATCGTCTACAAGTGATCGGCCAGACCAGATGATACAAAAGGCCACCTTCGGGTGGCCTTTTTCGTTGCCGCCATTCTTTGCTTGTTTCCTAACAGGCATGGTTAACCGGGGGTTAACCAGTCGCTGCCAATAGTTAACGCTGAACGAAGCGGTGACGGCAGCGCGCCATCCCGCACCGATAGCAGTGGTGAAAGGGCATGGGCATGGATTGGCGAAACGGGTTCTGCGGGGCCGCTTTTGGTGCCGGCCTGCTCCTTTCCGGCGCGGCATTCGCTGCCGATGAGGATCTCCTGAATGCGCCGGAGATCACCATCGAAAAAGAATCGGCTGGCGCGAGTGCGATCTATCTGCGCGGCGATATCGGCTATGCGCCTTGGCGTAGCGAAGGCGATCCCTATTACCGGACCTTCGATGCGGGCACGTCGACCTACGACAGCACCACCTTCGACAACGCTCGTTTCGACAAGCCGTTTTCCGGGTCGCTTGGCGTCGGCTACCAGTTTACCGACACGTTCCGCGCTGACCTGACGGCGGAGTATTTCGAGGGCCGGTTCAACGGTTCATCCTCATCGGCAAGCCCGTGCGCGGGGCAAGGGGCGGGAACATCCTGCGCGTTTTCGACCGGGGCCGACTATTCCGCTCTCGGCCTGATGGCGAATGCCTATGTCGATTTCGGCACGCTTGCCGGCTTCACGCCTTATGTCGGCGCTGGTCTCGGCGCGACGCGTCTCAACTGGGATACGGCGGTTGAAAAGGCGACCTGCGTTGCCGGTGGCGGCGCCTGCGCCGGAGCGGCCGGCTCCATCTCTTACGAGGGGCGCGACAGTTGGCGGTTCACCTATGCGCTGATGGCCGGCGTTTCCTACGACCTCAGCGATCAGCTGAAGCTCGATGTCGGCTACCGCTACTCCCATATCGCCGACGGCGAGATGTTCGGCTTCGGCACTGAGGCGCTTGCGGGCGCACGTGGCGGCAAGGGCTTTGACGATGGTCTTTCCCGTCACGAAATCCGAGCGGGCCTGCGCTTCTCGTTCTAGCGCCATCGGCCGCGGGAAAGTCGAGCAGGTTCGCTGCGTTCTTTCCCCAAGTGATTCAACCTGTTGCCCACATGAAGGCGTTGTCTGGCAACAATCGTTCGGCGGTGGCCGCCTGTCTTTTCATATGTTGCCCGCTACGCCATTAATTTTGTCGATTGCGACAAAGCGCTTGACTTCCGATCCCGCCGCCAATATCGACGACGGCGGGACACCCTTCCCCAACGAAGGGCTATCTATCTGGAAGGATAGCACATGGCAAAGCCTGCACAGCCGGACCTCCGTCCGAACAATACCCATTTCTCTTCTGGCCCTTGCTCGAAGCGCCCCGGTTGGACGCTCGACGCTCTCTCCGATGCTCCGCTCGGTCGTTCGCACCGCGCCAAGATCGGCAAGACGAAGCTGAAGCAGGCCATCGATCTTACCCGTGACATTCTTGAAGTGCCGGCCGACTACCGTATCGGTATCGTGCCCGCTTCCGACACCGGCGCCGTCGAAATGGCGCTCTGGTCGCTGCTCGGTCCGCGCGGCGTCGACATGGTCGCCTGGGAAAGCTTTGGCGCCGGCTGGGTGACCGACGTGGTCAAGCAGCTGAAGCTCGCCGACGTACGCAAGTTCGAAGCCGGTTACGGCGAGCTTCCCGACCTTTCGAAGGTCGATTTCGACCGCGACGTGGTCTTCACCTGGAACGGCACGACCTCGGGCGTGCGTGTGCCCAACGGCGACTTCATCCCGGCTGACCGCAAGGGCCTGACGATCTGCGATGCGACCTCTGCCGCGTTTGCGCAGAACCTCGATTTCGCCAAGCTCGACGTCGTCACTTTCTCCTGGCAGAAGGTTCTTGGCGGCGAGGGCGCCCATGGCGTCATCATCCTGTCGCCGCGCGCCGTCGAACGGCTGCTGACCTACGTGCCGGCCTGGCCGCTGCCGAAGATCTTCCGCATGACCTCGGGCGGAAAGCTGATTGAAGGCATCTTTACCGGCGAAACCATCAACACGCCGTCGATGCTTTGCGTCGAAGATTACATCGATGCGCTGCTTTGGGCACAGCAGGTCGGCGGGCTCAAGGGCCTGATGGCCCGGGCTGATGCCAATGCGCAGGCAATCTTCGATTTCGTCGCCGCCAACGATTGGATCGCAAACCTGGCGGTCAAGGACGAGACCCGCTCCAACACCTCGGTCTGCTTGAAGATCGTCGACAAGGACGTGCTCGCGCTCGACGCCGACGGACAGGCGGCCTTTGCCAAGGGCGTGGTTGCGCTCCTCGAAAAGGAAGGCGTCGCCTTCGACATCGGCCATTACCGCGATGCCCCGTCCGGTCTTCGCATCTGGGCCGGCGCCACGATCGAGGCCGCCGACATGAAGGCGCTGATGCCATGGCTGACCTGGGCTTTCGAGACCCAGAAGGCAACGCTGGCACAGGCCGCGGCCTGATTGGACAAAGGGTGAGGACAATGAACTTCGCCCGCATCTCACACTGATTTGAGTGATCCGCTTCGCTCCCGATGGGAGCGAGGCCTGGCTACCCGCATTCCCATTCAGACCTGATCTTTAAGGAGGCCTCCCATGGCACCTCGTGTTCTCGTATCCGACGAACTGTCGGAAACCGCCGTCCAGATCTTCCGCGACCGCGGCGTCGAAGTCGATTTCCAGCCGAAGCTCGGCAAGGACAAGGACAAGCTCGCCGAAATCATCGGTAAGTATGACGGTCTTGCCATCCGTTCCGCCACCAAGGCGACGGAAAAGCTGATCGCCGCTGCGACCAACCTCAAGGTCATCGGCCGCGCCGGCATCGGCGTCGACAATGTCGACATCCCGGCCGCTTCGCGCCGCGGTATCATCGTGATGAACACGCCCTTCGGCAACTCGATCACGACCGCCGAACATGCGATTGCGCTGCTCTTTGCCGTTGCCCGCCAGCTTCCGGCCGCCGACACCTCGACGCAGGCCGGCAAGTGGGAGAAGTCCCGCTTCATGGGTGTCGAAATCACCGGCAAGACGCTCGGCGTCATCGGCGCCGGCAACATCGGCTCGATCGTCTGCTCGCGCGCCATCGGCCTGAAGATGCATGTGCTTGCCTACGACCCGTTCCTCTCCAAGGAGCGCGCCGAGGAAATGGGCGTCACCAAGGTCGAACTCGACGAACTGCTCGCCCAGGCTGACTTCATCACCCTGCACGTGCCGCTGACCGACAAGACCCGCAACATCCTGAGCGCCGAAGCGCTTGCCAAGACCAAGCCCGGCGTGCGCATCGTCAACTGCGCCCGTGGTGGTCTCGTCGACGAGAAGGCGCTTGCCGAAGCGATCAAGTCGGGCCATGTCGCCGGCGCCGGTTTCGACGTTTTCGAGGTCGAACCCGCAACCGAAAGCCCGCTTTTCGGCCTGCCGAACGTCGTCTGCACGCCGCATCTCGGCGCTTCGACCACGGAAGCCCAGGAGAACGTCGCGCTGCAGGTGGCCGAACAGATGTCGGACTATCTGGTCAAGGGTGCGGTCTCCAACGCCATCAACATGCCGTCGATCACCGCTGAGGAAGCACCGATCCTGAAGCCGTTCATCCGGCTTGCCGATGTTCTCGGCGCCTTCGTCGGTCAGGTGACCGAAAGCGCGATCAAGGAAATCGAGATCCTCTATGACGGCTCGACCGCCGGCATGAACACCAAGGCGCTGACGAGTGCCGTGCTTGCCGGTCTGATCCGGCCGCAGGTCGCCGACGTCAACATGGTTTCGGCGCCGGTCATGATCAAGGAAAAGGGCATCATCCTGTCCGAGGTCAAGCGTGACAAGACCGGCGTCTTCGACGGCTACATCAAGCTGACGGTGAAGACGGCGAACCAGACGCGTTCGGTCGCCGGCACGGTGTTCTCGGACGGCAAGCCGCGTTTCATCCAGATCAAGGGCATCAACCTCGATGCGGATGTCGGCAACCACATGGTCTACATCACCAACACCGACGTTCCCGGCATGATCGGCTTCATCGGCATGACGCTCGGCGATGCGGGCGTCAACATCGCGAACTTCCAGCTCGGCCGCGAGAAGGAAGCCGGTGACGCGATCGCGCTGCTCTACGTCGATGGCGCTGTTTCCGAGGCCGTGCTTGACAAGCTGCGTGCCAATCCGGCAATTCGCCAGGCAAAGCCGCTGGTCTTCAACATCGATTGATGCCAGCCACAGCACGGGGCAGCACGGTCTGCCACTTTGCCGACCCACTCACGGGACATATCGAGGACGCACCGGCCGACCGCCGGTGCGTTTTCCTGTTTCGAACGCATATGACGAGAAATGACCGAAATGACATTCCGCTGGCGTGAGGCAAGCCTGCCCGACCTCGCATCCGTATCGGAGATCCAGCTCGTGGTTCACCAGGCCTTTCCCGAGGATGACGCCGTGCTCGCCGACCGCATCGCGCTCAGCCCTGCCGGTTGTTTCATGCTGGACTCAAAGGGCCTGTCGCGCGGCTATGTGTTGAGCCACCCCTGGCTTCGCGGTGCGCCGCCGTCGCTGAACAGCATGCTTGGCGAAATCCCTGAGACTGCCGATACCTGGTACATCCATGACCTCGCCCTTCTGCCCGAAATGCGTGGCTCCGGGGCAGGGGGCGGCGTGTTGCCGATGCTTGCCGATGTTGCACGGACGGAAGGGTTCCGGTCGATGTCGCTCGTTTCCGTCAACGGATCCCGCCGCTTCTGGGAGCGACAGGGCTTCGAGGTTCGCATGGACGAACGGCTGGTGCAGAAGCTCTCAAGTTATGGCGATGATGCGCTCTATATGGAGCGGCATCTCGTCTGAATGAAAATGGCGCCGATTGGCGCCATTTTCGTCTCGGGATGGATCAAGCTGCGCGCTGCGCAGCGGACCGCCATACCTTCTCCTCGACGGTAAACTGGGCGAGCCGACCGGATAGCACGTTGCTTTCGCCGGCGAGCGCCTGGCTTGCGGCCGAGGTCTGCTCGACCATGGCGGCGTTCTGCTGGGTCATCTGGTCCATCTGGTTGACGGCGGTGTTGATCTCCCGCAGCCCGACCGACTGTTCGCGGGCGGCCGTCGCAATGGCGACGATGCGGTCGTTGATCTCGTTGACCCGCCGCTCGATGTCGCCGAGCGCCGAGCCGGTCGCCTCGACCAGACGCACGCCGGCCGAAACCTCGACACCTGACGCGGTAATGAGCCCCTTGATCTCCTTGGCCGCCGTTGCCGAACGCTGCGCCAGTTCCCGCACCTCCTGCGCGACAACGGCAAAGCCCTTGCCGGCATCACCGGCGCGTGCCGCCTCGACGCCGGCGTTCAGCGCCAGGAGGTTCGTCTGGAAGGCGATGTCGTCGATGACGCCGATGATCTCGCCGATCTTCGAAGACGAGTTTTCGATGCGGCCCATGGCGGTGATCGCGTCGCGAACGACCTCGCTCGAGGTGGCCGCACCCTTGCGGGCCTCCGCGACCATGCGGGTCGCCTCCTCGGCGCGGTTGGTGGAGTTCTGAACTGCTGAGGTGATCTCGTCGAGGGCGGCTGCGGTTTCTTCGAGCGACGCTGCCTGCTGCTCGGTGCGCTGCGACAGGTCGTTGGCTGCCCTGCTGATCTCATTGGCATTGCCGGTGACAACTGAGGTGGAATCGGCGATCGCGCTCACCGTCGAGCGAAGGGCCGCAACGGCAGTGTTGAAGTCCTGGCGCAGCTTTTCGTAGTCTGCGCCGAGATCCGGCACATGGGTCGTCAGGTCGCCGCTCGCCAGCCGCTCGAGCGCACCGCCGATCGTGCTGACGACATGGGCCTGCACGCGGGCGGTCGCCTGCTGCATTTCCTCGTTGGCGCTGCGCTCGCCGTCGAGCGCCACCTGCTGTTCGCGCTGGCGAACTTCGAGCGCGTTGCGCTCGATCACCGAGGCGCGCAGCACGACGAGGGCATCGGCCATGTGGCCGATCTCGTCGCGGCGGTCGGTATCCGGAACTTCCGAACGTGTGTCGTTGTTCGATACTTCGAGCATCACGTCTTTCAGCCGGTTGATCGGCCGGCTGATTGAGCGGCCGATCGCCATGGCGGCAGCAAGCGTCGCGATCGCGGCGATCGCCGTGGTGATGATCGTCATCAGCAGAGATGCATTGTACTTGGCGGCGAGATCGTCGGCATAGACGCCGGTGCCGACGCCCCAACCCCAGGGCTTGAAGCCCTGAATGTAGGAGTACTTCTCGACCGGCTCCTCATGGCCGGGCTTGTCCCAATAGTAGTTGACGATGCCGCTGCCGGGGTTCTGCGCCAACGCGATGAGCTCGACGTTAAAGGCTTTGCCGTTGGTATCCTTGAGGCCGCGCACGTCGGTGCCGACGAGCTTCTTGGCGAGCGGGTGGGCGATCATCATGCCGTCGAAGCCGTTGATGAAGAAGTAGCCGTCCTGGCCGAAGCGCATGGCCATAACGGCAGAAATAGCGCGGCTCTGGGCTTCCTCATGCGAGAGCGTGCCATTGCGCTCCTGCTCCTCGAAGCTTGCGATCGTCGAGATCGCCGCTTCGGTGACGTTGCGCAGCATCTGCCGGCGCTCGTCGCTGACTTCCGAGTTGGCGACTTGAGTCTTGTAGGCCATGGCGGCTGCCATGAAGACCAGCGCCATCGCCGTCAATAAGTAGATACGTGTCGAAATTCTAATATTTTTCACTGCCTTAGCCCCAAGGAAAATCCTGGCGGCGACAGAAACACCCATCTGCTAATCAAGCCTTAAGTCGCCTCCCGAGTTCTAGCGATTGCATCGCCCGAAACTTGCCCGGCAGGCGCGAGACTTCTCTAGCGCGGGCGACCTTTTTCGGCGATCGCGATCCCGCCGAGCACCAAGAGCAGGGCGACGAGGTGGAAGAGGTGGAAGGTCTCGCCGATCAGCATCACCGACAGCAGCGTGCCGAAAACGGGAATGGCGTTGATGAACAGGCCGGCGCGGTTGGCGCCGATCATCTCGACACCGCGCACATAAAGCACCTGCGACATCAGCGACGGGAAGATTGCGGCATAGAGAACGATGACCCAGCCGGTGCTATCGGGCACGATGGCCGTGCCTGTGCCGATCTCCCAGAACAACAGCGGGATGGCGCTCAACAGCGCGCCGAAGGCGGGGGCGGCGATGAAGCTCTGCCAGTGCATGGTCGGCTTGTAGCGCAGCGCCACGGTGTAGCCGGCATAAACGATGCAGGCCGCGATCATCAGCGCATCGCCGAAGTTGAATTCGAGCGACAGCAGGCTGGTGACGTCGCCATGGGCCGCCGTCACCAGTACGCCGACGAGGGTGACGGTAAAGCCGATCACTTGGGCGATCGACGCCTTGGTGCGGAAGAGCACGAAGTTGAAGAGAAAGATCAGCATCGGGATGCCGGCCTGCAGAATGACGGCATTGATGGCGCTCGTATATTTGAGCGCCGAGTAGAGCAGGGCATTGAAGGTGGTGAAGCCGATCGCGCCATAGGCAAGAAGTTGCAGCCAGTGCTTGCGGATCTTGTCCCAGTCGCGGCGGATCTGCGGCGTCATCAGCACCAGGATGACGATGAGCGCGAAGACCCAGCGCAGGGTCGTCAGCATCATTGGGCTCACATGGCCAACGGCCATCTTTCCGGCGACGGAGTTGCCGCCCCAGAAGAGAGCGGTGATGCACAGATAGAAGTAGGCCCTGGAATTCACGATGGTCAGACCTGCATGGGGATGGCGACCGGCTGTCGCGGTGGCGGGAGAGCGGAAGATATAGGCTCTATATCCCGGCCTTGTCATGCAAAAAGGGCGGAACGCCCGACATAACGGGGTCGCTTTCCAGATGACAACACAGTATAGATGCGCGGGTTTGAGAACAGCGCAGCCTCGGTTGCGCGCCTGAACAGGAAGAGAATTATGACGAATGTCGTAGTGGTCGGCTCCCAATGGGGTGACGAAGGCAAAGGCAAGATTGTGGATTGGCTCTCCGAGCGCGCGGATATCGTCGTGCGCTTTCAGGGCGGTCACAATGCCGGCCATACCCTGGTGATCGACGGCGTCAGCTACAAGCTGTCGCTCCTGCCCTCCGGCGTCGTGCGTCCCGGCAAGCTTGCCGTCATCGGCAACGGCGTCGTGATCGATCCGCACGCGCTGATCGCCGAAATCGACAAGCTCGGCAAGCAGGGCATTGCGATCACGCCGGACAATCTGCGCATCGCCGACAATGCCACCCTGATCCTGTCGCTGCACCGCGAGCTCGACGGCATCCGCGAGGACGCCGCCTCCAACAGCGGTACGAAGATCGGCACCACGCGCCGTGGCATCGGTCCGGCTTACGAAGACAAGGTCGGCCGTCGCGCCATCCGCGTCATGGATCTTGCCGACCTTGACACGCTGCCGGCCAAGGTCGATCGCCTGCTGACGCACCACAACGCGCTGCGCCGCGGCCTCGGCGAAGCCGAGATCAGCCATGACGCGATCATGCAGGAGCTTTCGTCGGTCGCCGCCAAGGTGCTGCCGTTCATGGACACCGTCTGGGTGCTGCTCGACAAGGCTCGCCGCAAGGGCGCCCGCATCCTGTTCGAAGGCGCGCAGGGCACGCTGCTCGACATCGACCACGGCACCTATCCGTTCGTCACCTCGTCGAACACGGTCGCCGGCCAGGCTGCCGCCGGCTCGGGCATGGGTCCCGGTTCGCTCGGCTATATCCTCGGCATCACCAAGGCCTATACGACGCGTGTCGGCGAAGGTCCGTTCCCGACCGAGCTTACCGATGAAATCGGCCAGTTCCTCGGCGAGAAGGGGCATGAGTTCGGCACGGTCACGGGTCGCAAGCGTCGCTGCGGCTGGTTCGATGCGGCTCTGGTGCGTCAGTCGGTCGCCGCCAACGGCATCACCGGCATCGCGCTTACCAAGCTCGACGTTCTCGATGGTCTCGACGAACTGAAGATCTGCATCGGCTATACTCTGGATGGGCAGCAGATCGACCATCTGCCGGCAAGCCAGGCGCAGCAAGCTTCGGCAAAGCCAGTGTATGTTACCCTTGAAGGATGGAAAGAATCGACGGTTGGCGCGCGCAGCTGGGCAGATCTTCCGGCGCAAGCGATCAAGTATGTCCGCCAGGTGGAAGAACTGATCGGTGCACCGGTTGCTCTTCTTTCGACCAGCCCGGAGCGGGACGACACAATACTTGTGACGGACCCCTTTGAGGACTAGTGTCGGCGAACTGACATTGCGTCGTGATCGCAAAGACATACCTGGGCGTATGAGAAAGTACTAATGGCGGACTTTGTTGCAGTTATTCGCAGGACCGTTGACGGCCTGTCGGAAAACACACCTGAAATGCGGGACAGGGTATACGAGAAGGCGCGCGCGGCCGTGCGCCGCCAACTCGAAAACATGAACCCGCGTCCGTCGGACGACATGATCAATCGCCAGCTGGCGAAGCTCGAAAATGCAATCGCCGAGGTCGACAGCGAACATGCCGAGGCCCTGCCGGCGCTCGACGAGCCGGAGGTAGCCGAGGCGGAGACCGTCGAACCGGTTGCCTCGGACGCTGCAGTAGACGAGCCCGTTCCGGAACCGGAACCGGAACCGGAACCGGAACCGGAACCGGAACCGGAACCGGAACCGGAAGCTCAGTCTGCGCCGGTTGCCGAAAGCGAACCGGTGGCCGTTGCCGAACAGGTCGAACAGCCGGCCGCGGAACCGGAAAGTGCCGCCGAGCCCTACCACCATGCCGAGGCTTATGAGGAACCGACGCATGTCGTCGAGCCTCATGCTGAACTGGCCGAGGAAACTCCGGTCGAGCCGGTAGAATACGAACCGGTCGTTGAGCCTGCCGAAGCCGTTGCGGCGCCGCTGGACGAAAGTCCCGTCGTGGCTCAGCCGCACGAAGACGCGCCAGCCTACGAAGCGCCCGAGTATTCGGAGCCGGTGGCAGAAACGCAGGACACATCGGAGCCTTCCCCGTCGGTCGAGGCGCAGCACCATGCCGCGCATGAGCCGGCCTGGGAGGAAGCGCCGGCGGCAAACGCCGAGCAGAAGCCGGCACTCTCGGAGTGGGACCTGCCCGAGTGGGAGACCGTTGGTCCGACTTCGACCGTCGCTCCGGTTGCCGAACACCTCAGCGACGAGCGTGCCGCCGAGGCCCACGAACCGGATAACGCGCCCGAGCTCCTGGGGATGCATCCGGTCGCCGAGCCGGACCAACATGCGCCTGAGGCGACGCCCAAGGCGGACCCGGTGCGCGGCTGGTCGTTCGACGACAATGACCCCTTCGCGGCGATCGAAGAGCGGCGGGCCGAGAAGACTTCCGAACCGGAGATCAGCGACTGGTCATGGCCGGTCGAAAAGCCAGTTCAGGCTACTGCCGCACCGGCGGCACAGAACCAGCAGGAACGCGCTGGTACCGCTTGGGATCATATCGACGACCTGCTCGGTTTCGAGGACGCGGCCAATACTGCTGCGGTGGGAGCCGGAGCTGCGGCCGCAGCACGCGAGCCGGAACGGGCTGGCGAAGCAACCCCGGCGGCGCCGAGGCCGACATCTTACCGGGCCACGCCGAAGCCGTCGCGCTTCAGCATTAAGCGTCTCGCGATTGCGGGCGTCGCCCTGCTGGCGCTTGGCGGCGGCGGGTTTGCCTACTGGCAGAACCGAGAGGCCGGCAATGCCTGGATCTCCGGCATGGTGGCGTCGATAACCTCGGTGGTGTCAAACATCGGCGGAGCGCCGGCAGAACAAAGCACGCCGCCGCAGCCCGCTGGCGAAACCGCCACGCAGGAACCGGCTGCGCACGACGATACCGTCGCTCCGGACAACAGCTCGACCAAGTTCACGCAGCGCCTGATGGCGGACGGATCGGAAACCGACGACGGTCCGGCCAACCCAACCGGCGAGAGCGCGGCGCAGGAAGGCAAGTCCGTGGCGCCGCAGACGGAGGCAGGCAAGCCTGTCGAAGCGGCCGCCGGGCAGGGCGGCACGGCCGGCCAGGCCGGAGCGCCGGCGAAAGGCCAGCCGGCGGGCCAGCCGAACCAGCCTGAAGTCGCGCTTGCGACCGGCGAGAAGATGTTCCTCTACGAGGAGCGTCTTGGCCAGTCTTCGCCCACGGCCGTTCCGGGAACCGTGGCATGGACGGTGAAGGAGGAGTCGCCTGGCGGCGACGCCAAGCCCGAACCGGCAATCCAGGCCCAGATCACCGTTCCCGACCGTGGTCTCACCGCGCTGATGACGATCAAGCGGAATGCGGATCCGTCGCTGCCGGCAAGTCACGTCATCGAATTCGTGTTCTCGCTGCCGTCGAACTTCGAAGGCGGCGCTATCGACAGCGTCCAGCGCGTATCGATGAAGCGGACCGAGCAGGACCGGGGAGACGCCTTGATCGCGGTTCCGGCCAAGATCACCGACGATTTCCACATGATCGCGCTGAACGATGCGACGGACGCCATCGGCAACAACACCGAACTGCTGCGTAGCCGCAGCTGGATCGATATTCCGCTCACCTATCGCAACGGCCGCCGCGCGCTGCTGACGCTTGAAAAGGGGCAGAGCGGTACGGATGCCTTCAATCAGGCGATGCGCGCCTGGTCGACGACGGGAACGGCTGCCGAAAGCAACAGCCAGTAAGCTCGATAAGAGCGGTAGATACAGAAAACCCGGCGGAAGCAACCGCCGGGTTTTTTTATTGGATTTCGCGTTCTTGAAGCAGAACCTTCGCTGAAGTGCTGCAGTCGCCTCAGGCGCCTTCGACGACGCGCAGGGAATTGGCGCGCTCCAGCGCTGCCTTGCGCACGGCATCCTGAACCTTTTCGAAGGCGCGAACTTCGATCTGTCGGACGCGCTCGCGGCTGATGTCGAACTCGGCCGAAAGATCTTCGAGCGTCAGCGGATCTTCGGTCAGACGGCGTGCTTCGAAGATGCGACGCTCACGGTCGTTGAGCACCTTCATCGCGTTTGCCAGCAGCGCCCTGCGGCTTTCGAGCTCGTCCTGCTCGATCAGGATTTCTTCCTGGTTGTCGTGATCGTCGACGAGCCAGTCCTGCCATTGGCCGGAATCGCCCTCGCTCGCCTTGATCGGCGCATTGAGCGAGGCGTCGCCGGACAGGCGGCGGTTCATCGACACGACTTCGTCCTCGCTCACCTTGAGCGTGGTGGCGATTTCCTTGACCTGCTCCGGCTTCAGGTCACCCTCATCGAGTGCCTGGATCTTGCCCTTGAGGCGGCGCAGGTTGAAGAACAGCCGCTTCTGGTTGGCGGTCGTGCCCATCTTGACCAGCGACCACGAGCGCAGGATGTACTCCTGGATCGCGGCCTTGATCCACCACATTGCGTAGGTGGCGAGACGGAAGCCGCGATCGGGTTCGAACTTCTTCACGGCCTGCATCAGGCCGACGTTGCCCTCCGACACGACTTCGCCGATCGGCAGGCCGTAGCCGCGATAACCCATCGCGATCTTGGCGACGAGGCGAAGGTGGCTGGTGACGAGCTTGTGTGCCGCTTTGCGGTCGTCATGTTCCTGGTACCGCTTGGCGAGCATGTACTCTTCCTGCGGCTCCAGCATCGGGAACTTGCGAATTTCGTCGAGGTAACGATTGAGGCCGCCTTCTCCAGCGGCAATGGATGGCAAATTGTTTCGGGCCATATGAAGCACCCCCCTTTTTAGTCTCCGGCCTCCGGTCGGCAAGCCGGGCATGTGGGTCTTCGTCAAGACCCCACGAACGTAGAAAATAAGTACGGCGAAAGCATGATTCAAGGAGTCCGGTTCACAAGCATGTGACGCCGGAGCGACGGAAATGTCACGAATAGAGGCTCGCCTTAGATCGGAATTCTTTCGCCGGATTTCAAGGGGCGGTCACTCCCCGCTGCGCAGCGCGTCGATCAGCGCTGCCATGTCGGCCGGCATCGGTGCTTCGAAATGCATGGTCTCGCCGGTCGAGGGGTGTTCGAACTGCAGCATGAAGGCATGCAGCGCCTGGCGGTGAAACTGGTTGACGACGGTCTTGGCGGCCTCCGGCAGAAGGTTCGCCTTGGTTCTGAAGGCGGCGCCGTATTCGGGATCGCCGATCAGCGGGTGGCCGATATGAGCCATATGCACGCGGATCTGGTGGGTCCGGCCCGTTTCCAGGTGGCATTCGATGGTCGAGGCGAGCGAGGTGCCGTCGGGCTTTTCGAGATAGCGCTCGACCACCTCGTAATGGGTAATCGCCTCGCGGGCGTCGTCGCTGTCCTCGCGTTTGACCGCGCGCTTCGTCCGGTCGCCGGCGCGGCCGAGCGGCGCGTCGATCGTACCCTTCAGTTGCCGTGGCCGCCCCCAGACGACCGCCCGGTAGGCGCGCTCGAGCGGGCCGGTGCGACCGTGGTCGGCAAACTGGTCCGAGAGATGGCGATGGGCCGCATCGTTCTTGGCGACGACCATGACGCCGCTCGTCTCCTTGTCGAGGCGATGGACGATGCCGGGGCGCTTGACGCCGCCGATGCCCGACAGGCTGCTGCCGCAATGGTGGATCAGGGCGTTGACCAGTGTGCCGGTCCAGTTGCCGGCGCCCGGATGCACGACAAGGCCGGCCGGCTTGCACAGCACGATCAGGTCGCTGTCCTCATAGAGCACGTCGAGGGGGATGTTCTCGCCCTTCGGCTCGGGATCTTCCGGCTCGGGCAGGTCGATCTCGAAAACGTCGCCCGGTTGTACCTTCTTTTTCGGTTCGCTCACCGGCTTGCCGTTGACCGACACCGCACCCTGTTCGATCAGGGCCTTGATGCGGTTGCGGGAGAATTCACCCGAAAGTGCGTCCGTCAGGAAGGAATCGAGCCGCCCTGCGGCATCCTCGCCCGCCGTCAGGACTTTCCTATTGGCCGTTGCTTGTTTAAAGGGGTCGTTCATTCCGCTAAAAATCCGAAAAAAGGCCAGCCATGACCGCAATCGAGCCCGACGACCAGGAAGACAAGCCGCTAGATCCGGCGATGGAAAATGTCCGCCGCAAGATGGTGAAGCTGCAGCTCGTCTCGGCCGGCGTCATGTTGGTCATGCTTATGGCTGTCCTTGGAACGATTGTCTACAAGCTGACACGCACGGATGAGAAAGCGCCGGCCCAGACGTCCGCTGCCGTCGTCCCGAGCGAGGCACCGCTCAACGCCGTTGCCGCGCTGCCCGCAGGCTTCACCGTGACGAATGTCGCGCTTTCGGGCTCGCAGGTGCTGTTCTACGGCAACCTGCCCGGCGCCGAGCCGCGCGCCATCGTCTTCGACATCGGCACCGGCCGCATCGTTGCGGATATTACCGTTCGGACGAACTGACGGCATGCCAGGCGCCCTCCCGCCCGTCTTGCGCATCGACGATCCCGCCGATCCCCGGATCGCCGGTTTCGTCTCGATCAAGGAACGCGATCTGACGGGGCGGCAGGGTCGCTTCATCGCCGAAGGCACCGTGGTGCTGCGCATGCTGGCTGCCGCGCACGGGGCCGGCCGTGGCTTTGCGGCGGAGGCCCTCCTGCTTCTGGAAAACCGTCTGGAGGGCGTTGGCGACATTCTTCGGCGTTTCCCGCCTGACGTGCCGGTCTATGTGGCGAATGCGCAGGTGTTCGACGCGATCGCCGGCTTCAACATGCATCGCGGCGTGCTGGCACTCGGGCGCCGCGAAGGCGAGCCGGATCGCGACGCGCTGATCGCGTCGCTACCCGCGTCGAGCCTGGTGCTGGCGGCCTGCGGCATCTCCAACCACGACAATATGGGTGCGCTTTTCCGAAACGCCGCGGCCTTCGGCGTCGATGCGGTGCTGATGGACGAGACGAGCTGCGATCCGATGTACCGCAAGGCGATCCGCGTTTCCGTCGGTTCCGTGCTGACGGTGCCTTTTGCCCGCGAAGGGTCCGTTGCCGTCATGCTGCAGCAGTTGCAGGATGCGGGCTTTGCAATCTGGGGCCTGTCGCCGGTGGGAACGACCGACATCGGGGCGATCCCGGCGGCACAGCGCACGGCGCTTCTGATGGGGACCGAGGGCGAGGGGCTGCCGCAATCGGTGATGACGGCGATCCAGACGGCGCGCATCCGCCAGCGTCCTGGGCTCGACAGCCTCAATGTGTCGACCGCGGCGGGCATCGCATTGCACCAGGTGGCATTGATCAACGGCCGGATCTGACGGTTCGCACTGGTGGAAGGGCAGATGATTCCGACGGCTGCGTGCACTACTCGCGCGGCAGGATGTCCTTGACGCGCTTTGCCAGGCTTTTCCTGTTACCGGTGCCTTCATCCTCGCCCGAGAGCAGGCCGAGGATGGGGGAGGCGGCGCCTTCGTTCGTCGCCGTCAGTGCGACCATGCCCGCGGCGATTGCTGCGACTTCATCACGAAGCGCCTCGTCATGGGCTGCGGACTTGGAGTTGGTCAGGCGCTCCGAAAGGGCGGTGGCGCGATTGCGCAGGTCGTCGGCGGCGACGATGGAGCCGGGCTCCCCTCCTGCGGATTGGGCCGGTTCCGCGGCGCCGTTGGCGGCCGGTTCGGATGCCGGCTTGCGGTCGCGGCGCAGGGGAAAGGCGACGCCCGCGGCGCGGAGAGCCTTGGCGGCGTCACGCATTTCCTGGTTGGTGTCCTTGACCTTGGCTTTCAATCTCTCGATTTCCCCGGCGCGCCTTTCGAGCGCGCTCTCGCGATCGGCGCTGGTCGCCATTTCGCGCGCAAGCTTGTCTTCCAACCGGTGCAGGCGGGTCCCGTCGCGCGACAGGCGGAGCTCCATTTCCTTTGCATGGGTGGTCTCGGTCTTCAAGTCGCTGCGCAGGGCTTCGCGCTCGTCGCGCAGCGTGGCAATCCGGCTCTTCAGATGCTCGACCTCGGTCTCGCGCGCAGCCAGATCGATCCGCAGATTGTCGGTCTGGGCCGCATCCTGGGCGAGCTGGGCGTCGCGCTTTCTGATCTCGTCAGCCTTGCCGGCGTTGTCCCGCTCGACGCTGTCGAGGGTCGCCTTCATGCGTTCCAGCCGCTGTTCGAACTGGCGGATGGCCGAGCGCATGTCTGCCGCCTCAACGTTCATGTCGGCCAGCTGGGCGTGCAGATCGGCGTTTTCGCCACTGAGGCGACGGGCTTCCTGCAGGCTCTTCTCGTTGGTCAGCATCAGCGACACGCCCTTGTCCCGTTCGCGCTTCAGGGCCTGAAGCGTGCGGGCATTCTCGGCGGCAAAGGCGGCGCGGGCAGCATCCTTTTGCGCGCGCACCTCCTGAGGGCTAAGCGGCATCGTCGCTTTCAGCCGGTCCTCGGCGAAACGCACGATACGGCGGTGGATCGCCGGTGCGACCAGGAGACCGATGATGATCGCCGTCAGAAAGCCCAGGGCAAAGAGAAGCGAGAATTGGATCACGAGCTGGCCGTTTCGAAACTGGACCGGAAACCGAACCGCCTGCCCGGCCACAAAGGGCGCGGCAGGCGCTCCATCTTCCGCTTCCTTGCACTAAACATGACGTTTCGTGCGCTGCAAGTCTATGGTGCCGGATTTTGCGACAGGCAGGTCCGGCAACGGTCTTAGAAGGGATTCCAGGTGGGGGTCTGGGTCATCTTGAGGTAGCCGACATTGACGCCGAGGCGCGCGCCGATGCCGGTGCGGATCGGCACCACGACGATGTTCTCGTCGGTCAGCACCGTCATGCCGACGCCGGCAACCACATAGGCCGAGCCGGAGACGCCGCCGAAGCGCTTGTAGAGCGCCGGCACGCTCGGCAGATTGTAGACGAGCATCATCGCGCGGCTGCCCTGGCCACCCCAGTCGATGCCGAGCGACGGACCCTGCCAGAAGACGCTGTGCTGTCCGGCATTCTTGGTGTTGAGCTCGCCTTCGCCATAGGTGAGGCCGGCGATGAACGCGCCTGAGCCTTCCTGCCCGAGAATGTAGCCGTTCGGCAGGCCGTAGCGTTCAAAGGCACGTTCGACGACCTTGGCAAGGCCGCCCGAGGTTTCGCCGAAGAAGCCGTGACCGGCATCGACGATTTCCTGCATTGTGTATTGGCTGTTGTTGTTCGCCGACTGGGCGTGCGCAGCGGACAGGGCGCCGGCGACCAGAAACATCGTGGCCAGGACAACACGGCCAGCCGATGTGGCTGCCTTCATGATCTGATGCATCATATCCTCCGTCAGGCGCGAAAATTGCTCGCTTGCGGGTTTGCAGTGGCCGACAGTCAGATCACCGCTCGGCCAGTTGGGGTCTGGACCAATGCCATGCAATTTGAACTGATGGTCTTAACAATCGGTTTACCAAATGTGGTGTCATTATGTTCCACTGATGAACGGCTGCGCCGGGCAGCTCATGACTTGCGTCTTCACGCGTGAGGGTTTACCGGCGTGACCACGGCGCGTGCTCCAGGCGACGGCCGATGGCACCAAACAAGGAACTAAGATGGCAACGAATCCGAACCTGACATTGACGGGACCCGATCTGGCCGCGCTTCTGTGCAGCCGGGTTTGCCACGACATCATTTCCCCGGTCGGCGCCATCAACAACGGCCTGGAACTGCTCGACGAGGGCGGCGCCGATGCCGATGCGATGGACCTCATCCGCACGAGCGCGCTCAACGCCTCTGTCCGGCTGAAGTTTGCGCGCCTTGCCTTCGGTGCCTCGGGTTCGGTCGGCGCGTCGATCGACACCGGCGAAGCGGAAAAGGCCGCCAAGGATTTTGCCGCTGCCGAGAAGAAGACCGAGGTCAATTGGCACGGCCCGCGGGCGATCATCGCCAAGAACCGGGTCAAGCTGCTTCTAAACCTGTTCCTGATTGCCTACGGCGCAATTCCGCGCGGCGGCTCGATCGACGTGACGCTCGAGAATCCGGAATTCGACGCCGCGTTCACGCTCGTTGCGAAGGGCCGGATGATGCGGGTACCGCCGAGGCTGGTGGAACTCCTGTCCGGCACGCCGGAAGAGGCGGTCGATGCCCATTCGATCCAGCCCTATTACACCGTGCTTCTCGGCGAGGAGGCGCGCATGGAAATCGCCGTTACCTCGACCGGCGAGGAAATCATCTTTACGGCCAAAATGCAGCCTGAGGTTTAATTCGACGGCGCCAGGAATTCCGATTTCTTGACTTCTCGACAGCCGCCGGGTGCCATCGCATCCGGCGGAAACGTATCTGCCATATGCGTTTCGATCTCGCTCGCATTCTGGAAAATTTAATGTTTTCAGAGTGTTGATCCCGCATGAAAAAGCTTCGTTAAGCAAACTCCGTAACGAAATCTTTCCCAAATTTGTATAGAGTTGTTTCAGGAATGCCGATACGCGTATAGGTAAGTGGCGAAGGGAGTTGGACATGCGACGTTTGATGATTGCCGACGGCTCGGATGTCGTGCGGAAAGTTGGAAAACGTATCCTCTCCGGCATGGGCTTCATGGTTTACGAGGCGTCGAACAGCCTCGAGGCGCTTGTGCGCTGCGAAGCGGAACTCCCGAACATCCTGATCATCGACGCGGGTCTCGAAGGCGCGCTCGAGCTCATCGGCAATATTCGCCGGTTGCCGAACGGCCCTTCGGTGCGGATCTATTACTGCGTCGTCGAGGCAGACCTGAAGAAGATGATGGCCGGCAAGCGCGCTGGCGCGGACGACTTCCTGCTAAAACCTTTCGACCGCAAGATCCTGACCAGCGTTTTCGCGAGCCAGTCGATGGCGGCCTGAGCCGCCTTATCCTGATCTGTTTGCAGCAAAATCAAGCCGTGGCGTTTGCCGCGGCTTTTTGTTGTGTAAGGAGCGGGCGAGCGGATCAGATTTTCGAGCGTCGGGGAAGGGGAGGGTGCAGGCGCCCGCAACCCTGGCATCCGCCGGGCATTGCAGGACCGGCAAGCGTGGTTGTTTGCGCGCAAAACAAAACCCGCCTCATAAGGCGGGTTTTGCGAAACTCTTGAATGTCGGGCCCGCATCATGCGGGGATCGGTGCAAGCCCTGGCGGGGAATCAGGCAGTTTCGGCGTATTCGGCACCATCCGGCTCGCGCAGCACATAGCCGCGGCCCCAGACGGTTTCGATGTAGTTGGCGCCGCCGGCGGCGTTTGCAAGCTTCTTGCGCAGCTTGCAGATGAAGACGTCGATGATCTTCAGTTCCGGCTCGTCCATGCCGCCGTAGAGGTGGTTCAGGAACATTTCCTTGGTGAGCGTCGTGCCCTTGCGCAGCGAGAGCAGCTCGAGCATCTGGTATTCCTTGCCGGTCAGGTGGACGCGCTGTCCGCCGACTTCAACCGTCTTGGCATCCAGGTTGACGATGAGCTCGCCGGTGGAGATGACCGACTGGGCGTGGCCCTTGGAGCGGCGGACGATCGCATGAATGCGAGCGACCAGTTCGTCCTTGTGGAACGGCTTGGTCATGTAGTCGTCTGCGCCGAAGCCCAGGCCGCGAACCTTGTCTTCGATGCCGGCCATACCCGAAAGAATCAGGATGGGTGTCTTCACCTTGGAAAGACGCAGCGTTCTCAAGACTTCGTAGCCGGACATGTCCGGCAGATTGAGGTCGAGAAGGATGATGTCATAGTCATAAAGTTTGCCGAGATCGACGCCTTCTTCACCGAGATCGGTGGTGTAGACGTTGAAACTCTCGGACTTGAGCATCAGCTCAATGCTCTGAGCCGTTGCACTGTCGTCTTCAATTAATAGAACCCGCATATTCTTCCCCTTTTCCGCCGCCCAAGGTTGTCGTGGCACCCTTACGCGATACGGATCCAGTCGTTGCCTGATTTGGAGGCTGCCACCAAATGGTTAACAAATTCTGATTCCCTCTGGCAAGGTGTATCGAGTTTGTTAAATATTTTTAGCAGTCTCCTGATTTCAAACGTGAATCCAGAACGGCTAATCTCATGTGAAACATGAGGAAATGCCGTTATCTGACTCTTCTGACTCGTTAATGCCGGGGCGGTCACATTTCGTGCCTCAGCATTTACGGAGCCTTAAATCATCACGCCTATGATTAACGATGCCCGTAAACGAAAGGTTACCAGCGGTAGGCTTTTGTTAATATCGCTGAAGATTTTTCGTTTCCGGCCCTGTTCGGGCCGGCTCGCGGGCAAATCAGTAACCGGGGTCTCGTTATCCACGGGAGTATTGCGTATGAAAGCACGTGAGAGCCTTGTCCGCCTGAAGGAATTTCAGGTCCGGGAGAAGCAGCGTCAGCTGAACCAGCTTCAGATGATGATGGCTGAGTTCGAACGGATGACCAAGGATCTGGAAAATCAGATTATTTTCGAGGAGAAGAAGTCGGGTATCTCCGATCCCCAGCACTTCGCCTATCCCACCTTTGCCAAGGCCGCACGTCAAAGAGCCGACAATCTTCAGGTTTCCATTCGCGAACTGAAGACGCAGCAGGATGCTGCCGAACTCGCGCTCGAAGAAGTGCAGGCCGAATACGCGAAGGCGGCGGCCCTCGAAGAGCGGGACACGTCGACCCGCCTGCGGGCATAGCTGCGGCTCCTGCGCCATAATCCGGCGCAGCGGGCCGTAACGCCTTGTTCCAAAGGGTGATTTGAACCCCGAGCCGGATCTGGCAAGGGGGATTTGTCCGTTGGACGGGCCGATAGCCCGTTTCGGAGCAGATGGTTCCATCCTTGACGGATCATGCGGCTGGCACGATCCGATCCGGCACGATCGTGACAAGACAAAAAGACCCGCCCGATGCCTCGGCATCCGGGCGGGTCTTCTCATTTTGGGACCGACAGCGCCGCGCGTCTTGAAAGACGCGCCAAGGTCGCGATTTCGATTTAAGATTATGCCGTGGCTGCCGCGGGTGTCTCAACCCTGGATGACATCCTGCCATTCGGGATGCCGCATCGCCTGGGCCTTCATGAAAGGGCAGAGCGGAATGATCTTCCAGCCGCCCTTGCGGGCTTCCTCGATCGCATGCTTGGCCAGCGCCTGGCCGACACCCTTGCCGCGCAGAGCATCCGGAACGAGCGTATGATCGACGATGATCAGTTGAGGCGAGGTGCGCGAATAGGTCATTTCACCGGTATGGCCTTCGACTGATGTCGAGTAGCGGCCGTGCGATCCGGTTTCCTCGTGCATAATTTCCATGGCAGCCTTCCTTGATGAACGGGTTTGTCTGCGTGGAAGCTAGCGCAGTTTTCCGCAAATCGGAATCGCCTGCCCCGCCATCGTCGGTGCACAGAGCGTTCGTTAAACGCAACCAATGCCGGTGCGCGCGGGACCTGGAAAAACGACGGCGGCGGCCCCGGGAAACCCGGAGCCGCCGCGCGACCTATGGCCCTGTGATGGGCGAATTAGTGGCGATACTGCTGGATGCGAGTGGTGCGCAGGCCGGCGAGACCGTGATCGTTGATCGAGGACTGCCAGGACAGGAACTCCTCGACGGTAAGGGTATAGCGTTCGCACGCCTCTTCCAGGCTCAACAGGCCACCGCGCACGGCGGCAACAACCTCAGCCTTCCTGCGGATCACCCAGCGCCGGGTATTAGCCGGCGGCAGATCCGCAATCGTCAGAGGGCTGCCATCGGGGCCGATGACATATTTCACGCGTGGTCGCATCATTTCGGTCATGGGACTCTCTACACAAACTCAAGACCATATGACCGTGACCTTAGCCTGCCACATTTAACATTTGCCTAAGCGTCAAGTAACAATTTGCTCATAATTTGAGACACTTCCGGCGGGCTTTTGCCCGTGTGCGGCGCCCCTTAGATCTTGGGGCAATATTTCCCCGACTTGTGGAAACGCTTGAGAACAATCCGGATTCTCGCGGAATTGACATGGGAGCCATGCAAATACCACATTTCACTTTAACTAAAATTTTTGGTAACGAAGCCCCGAAATAAGGATGAGCGTCGTATGTACGCTCCCGCATTCATTCTTGGTGCATCGTCATAGTTTTCACAGCCGGGCGCGTTTCTTTCGCGGGCAGGCCGGGAGCGGCAGTTTTATTTCGCCTGTCGGGTGAATTTCATGCTCCTGAAGATGTGGGGCGTTGTTTGTATTTCTCTCGACCGGTGCGGTGGCGCCGGGGATGTGGTGATCGCAGATGAAGGAATCGCATGAACCGGCCTTGCTGCGCGAGGCTGAAACGGTGGAGATGTTTTCGGACATCGATACGGCCACCGTCCGCACCGAGTACGAACTTCTGCATCTCATGCGGCGGTTGATCGCGCGCTATGGCTTCGGCCATTTCATGATCGCGCGCATGCCGCTGGCCGAACAGCAGCGCTTTTCCGAGCGGCTGGTGCTCAGCAACTGGCCGTCCGAACTGGTGCGCCAGTACGACGCCTGCGAGACTTTCCAGTCGAGCGGGCTGGTCGAAAAGTTGCGGTTCACCAAGCTGCCGGTGACCGGCGGGGCCGAGCTGCTCGATGTTGCGGCCAAGCCCGCGGACGAGGCCATGGTGCACCGCCTGCTGGCCCATCCGGAGATGGCGCGCCATTTCGCGGTGCTGCTGCACACGAGTGGCGGCGATCCCTTCATCGCCATGCTTTCGGGCCGCCGCGAGGCACCTGCCGGCGTCGAGCGGGCGACGCTGTATCTCACGCTGGTCCAGCTTTTCGAATGCCTGGAGCGCACCTTCGACACCGGCAATACGGCACGTGAAAAACTCTCGAGTCGCGAGTTGGAATGTCTGCGCTGGGCGGCTGCCGGCAAGAGCAGCGACGAGATCGGCATCATCCTGGGGATCTCGACCTACACGGTCAGCAGCTACTTCAAGAGCGCGACCCGCAAGCTCGATGCCGTCAACCGCATGCAGGCGATTGCCCGCGCCATGCGATTGAAGCTGATCTGACGCCTTTAAGGCCGGGCAGCGGCAGCTGCCGGCCTTGCCGCCGGACGGACAAGTTTCTATATGTCGCGGAACTGAAAGTACTGCGACGCGCTCTATGCA
Source organism: Ensifer sp. ENS02 (assembly GCF_014851885.1). Taxonomy (NCBI): domain Bacteria; kingdom Pseudomonadati; phylum Pseudomonadota; class Alphaproteobacteria; order Hyphomicrobiales; family Rhizobiaceae; genus Ensifer; species Ensifer sp. ENS02. The sequence goes on from NZ_JACVAO010000008.1 coordinate 303,181, forward strand.
TCCGATTGATGCCGGCCGCCGCGGAGCCGAAGATGCCGTGGGCCGAGAGTTCCTCGGCAAAGCATCGCATGAAGCGTGAAACAGGGCAGGCGCAAGGTTGCCGCCCGAAGGCCGGATTGGATCCCGTGAACAGTCTCGATTTTGACCGCAAGCCCGAAGATACGCGTGTCGTCGTTGCCATGTCCGGCGGCGTCGATAGTTCCGTCGTTGCCGGCCTGCTCAAACGCGAGGGCTACGACGTTCTCGGCATCACGCTGCAGCTCTACGATCACGGCGCCGCCGTGCACCGTGCCGGCTCCTGCTGTGCCGGCCAGGACATCGACGATGCACGCCGCGTCTGCGAAACCCTCGGCATTCCCCACTACGTGCTCGACTACGAAGCGCGCTTCCGCGAAACGGTGATCAATCCCTTCGCCGAAAGCTATATCGCCGGCGAAACGCCGATCCCTTGCGTTGCCTGCAACCAGACGGTCAAGTTTGCCGACCTGCTTTTGACCGCCAAGGAGCTTGGCGCCGATGCGCTGGCGACCGGCCACTACATCCGCTCGCGCCCGAGCCCAAAACCGCGCTATGCCGGCCAGCGGGCGCTCTACCGGCCGACGGATGCCGATCGCGACCAGAGCTACTTCCTCTTTGCAACGACGCAGGAGCAGATCGACTATCTGCGCTTCCCCTTGGGGCATCTCTCCAAGGCCGAGACCCGCAAGCTCGCCGAGGAGATGGGCCTCGTCGTCGCCCAGAAGGCAGACAGCCAGGACATCTGTTTCGTGCCCCAGGGCAAGTACAGTGACATCGTGTCGAAGCTGAAGCCGAATGCAGCGCTTTCCGGCGAGATCGTGCATCTCGACGGCCGCTTGCTCGGCACGCATGAGGGCATCCTGCACTACACGATCGGCCAGCGCCGCGGCATCGGCGTTGCGACCGGCGAGCCGCTCTACGTCGTCTATCTCGACGCCCGCTCGCGCCGCGTCATCGTCGGCCCCAAGGAGGCGCTGGAAACGCGCCGCGTCTACCTGCGCGACGTCAACTGGCTGGGTGATGAGGACGTCGAAGTGGCCGCTGCGCGGGGCTTTGAATGTTTCGCCAAGGTGCGCTCCACCCGCCAGCCGGCGCCTGCCGTGCTCGCGATGGACGAAGAGGGCATCTATGTGGAGCTTGCGGAAGGCGAAGCCGGTATTGCACCCGGCCAGGCCTGCGCGCTCTATTCCGGCGTCGGCGAGGACGCGCGCGTCTATGGCGGCGGATTTATTCGTAAATCGGAACGCGAAGCCGGCGCAGAAGCCGCGCTGAAGGCGCTGCTTTCGGCGCAGGCAGCCGCCTGAAGCCCTTGATTTCCAGGCTGTTGTGAAAACTTCACATTTTCCCGGAGACTTGGGTTGACAGTGGGCGGAAGCGGGCCGTATAAGCCGCCCGTCCAGTCAAGACGGCTTCCACTTCGAAGCCCTGACGCGGTACCCGGCGGAGTAGCTCAGTAGGTTAGAGCAGAGGAATCATAATCCTTGTGTCGGGGGTTCGAATCCCTCCTCCGCTACCATTTGTTCCCGAGTGAATCGATAATAGTTTGCTTGTGCGGCATGCGTTACCACCTCGTGGCGAATGAGGTGGTCGATTCATTACGCGCGCTGAATAAGTTGCTGAAAAGGCGCCAAGCGGGCACTCTGTTCGAATGCTCTTAGCCATCCGCAGTGTGCAAATGTACACGTGCTGCCGTGTTCGCAGGAAATCGATGACGGGTACCCTCAGCCTAAAATCAATCGGTCTTTCCGTACCGTCTTCATATTGTGCGTTTACAATGATCTCAGCGATCGTTGTAGTGCTAAGACCCCCAATGAGTTCGATGAAGTCTTCAACTTCTTCCTGGAAGAGCAGTTGGAAGTCGAAGATATCTGGACGACCTTGTCTGTCTATCCAGCCTTCTACGCCAGGCACTGTGTTGAGCCATCCTGCCGCATTGATCCCGCAGTCGTTGACGACTCCGCCGGGCGTGAATTGGTCCTCAGACCAGCGAAACTTGATCGGCATGGGAATTGCGACATCCGCGCACCGGATCCTGATCCGGTGAATGGCGAGGGTACGCCTGTTCCAATTGATGAAGCGCAGAACCGCACGTGTGTGGTCGAAAGCGTACACGTGGACCTGAAAGACGGGATCGCCATCTCCGAGCGCGAATGCAGTTTGTCGCCTTTGTTCCGCCAATTGGTGATAAACGAAGTATGCGCCGACTGCGGCTGCGAGAAATCCCACCCAGCCGGCCGTCGCTGCCAGCCAATCCTGTACGGTGCATCTCGACGCTTCGCAGAGCTCCCAGTTCGTCACATCTGGAAAGAAGCGAATAAGCAGTACAAAGGCGGCCAAGGTCAGCGCGCTTAGAACCGGAATGTAGAAGCCTCTGTCGTTCATAGGCATATCCCCCATCCTACGCATGGTAAGCGGGGACGGTTCCATTCCGCAATCTGGAGATGACTGCTCGTGGCTGGCCCGGTTACGGCATCAATCTCTAACGATTTTAAGATTGCAATGATTGATGAGGTAGATCTGACGCGAAAGCGCTCGTCTGAGGCACGCACAATCGCCGTCAATGGTGCGGCGGCTTCAAGGGCAATGTCAGCGCCGGTCCGCTCTTGACCCCGAACTGTCTGCGGAATTGCCTTGATGCGCTGCCGTCAAAGAGCGATTGCGGCAGCGGGGCGCCGATGGCCCATTTGTATTTGGCGTCCTGATCGTTGCTCAGCGCCTGATGCGCCACGGCGCTCAGGGGCAGGACGTATTCCGGCTTGCGCAGGCCTCTTTCGGAATTGCCGAGCCAGGTCAGTACCACCAGGATTTCGCCGCCGAGTTCCAACGCATCGAGTGCGAGCGGTTTTCCGCCGACGGAGGCGCGGACGGCCTGCTCGTGGAACTTGAACGCGCTGAGTTTCAGTTCGTTTTGCGGATCCGTCATTTCGGGCCTTCCTGGATATGCTGCCAACGCTGTCTTGAGCGGCGATTCGTTCAGTCAGCGTTCCCTATCATAATCCCTTTGGCCATACATGGAGCCGATGATCGATGCAAAAGGCGCCGCCATCATCGATGGCAGCGCCTGCAGATGCGGCTTGAGAGGGTGTGCGTAGAAACCAGTCAGGCATGCTGCCCGGCTGCCGCCGCGGGGTAGGTCGCCTCAGCGATGAATCGACGAAGTGATCGTCGTGTAGTCCGGCAGGTCGATGTTGGCGATTTCGGCTGCGCGATATTGGGACAGGGCGAAGTGCATGATGGCGATCACGGTGATCGAGAAGACCAGTACGGTGACGTTGACGCCGAAAGCGGTTTTGATCATGTCCTTGTCCTCCAGTCCCTGCGTTCGTTGATGTGTGGCTAAGAACCGTGACATGGAGACTATCGTGTGGCGTCAATCGTGCTGTTCCCCGGGGAACATGGAATATGGTTGCTGAATTCTTAACCGGCGTGGCCTGAAAACCGCAGGTGCGGAGATCGCTTGCGATCGTCGGGGCTGCGGATAAGGTGCGCGGTCCGGGACCGGATCAGGACCGGACATCTTCACAGGCTGGCGCCTTCGCAAAACTGCGTTGGCCACAGTCGGACGCACGGCACGCCTCGCGCCGCCGCATTTTCAGAAGCGATTGCATCATGACCATCTCCATCCGCCCCTCCCGTCCATCCGATTTTCCGCGCACCTTCGAGATCTGGCGCAGCGCCGTTGTCGCCACCCATGATTTCCTGACGCCGGAGGATTTTGCTGCGATCGAGGTGCTGGTGCGCGACCAGTATCTGCCGGCCGCCGAGTTCTGGATCGCCGCGGATGAAAATGACCTGGCGCTCGGTTTAATGGGCATGAGTGGGGCGCAGATCGACTCGCTCTTCGTCCAGGCCGAGGCGCGCGGCGCTGGCGTCGGTCGGCGGCTTGTCGAGCATGCGATGAGCCTGCATCCGGTGCTGACGGTTGACGTCAACGAGCAGAATGTGTCCGGCGCCGGTTTCTATCGGCGAATGGGTTTTGAGGTGGTCGGGCGTTCGCCTGTCGACGATGCAGGCCGGCCCTATCCCCTGCTGCATCTGAGGCGCGGCTGAACGACGCGAGACGGCGCCCGATCAGGCGGCCGGCTTGTCGATGGTGATCAGGAAGAGGACGGCAGAGGCCGCCGGTTCGATGGTTAAGGAGGCTGCACCCGTCAGCACGGCCGTGTCGCCCGCTGCCAGTTCGGCCGTGGCGTCACTTGCAGTCAACCGCACGGCGCCGCCGTGGCAAAGCACGAGGGTCGTGCCCCCCAGGCTTTCTGCCCTGTGCGGATGATCGAGTGCCAGTCGCTGAACCGAGTGCGTGAGCCTGCCGCGCCGTGTCATGACGTTGAGGTCGACGATCGGACCGTCGACGAGGGTCGCTGATGTCGCGACGTCGGCCGGGAAGGGGAGCGGCGCCGTCTCGCCGGTCAACAAAGCGGGCTTGCGACCCTCGATCATCAGCCGCATACCCTTGCCCTGAAGGATCGACAGTGTGCGGTCGATACCGGGGAAGCTGGAGAAGGGGCCATCGGTGGCGACGGTCGCCATGCTGACGCGCCAGTCGAAATCGGCAAGCGACGCGTTCTCGGGGATAATGGCGATCTCCACCGTCTCACCGCCGCCGTTCTTCCAGGGCATGCGCTTGTAGTCTTTCGCGCGAAGCACCTTCATGGCGTGCCTCCTTCGATCAGTGTGCGCATGCGGGCGAAGTCGCCGTTGAGCGGCCGGTCGTCGGCATAGGTGGGGATTTCCGAGCGAATGCGCCGGTAAAGCGCGTCGGTGCGTGCGGCGCGGCCACGCGGCTGCAGGTCATAGGCCTGCGACGCCGCAAGCAGTTCGATCGAAAGGATCGTTTCGAGGTTGTCGGCGATGGCAAGTGCCTTCCAAGCGGCCGGCGTCGCATGGGTCAGGATGTCCTCCTGCAGCGCCGAGGTGATTCCGCCATCGAGGCTGGCGGGGGCGGCCAGGCGTCGGTTTTCAGCGGCAAGTGAGGCGGCGGTGTACTGGGCGATCATGAAGCCGGAGGCAACACCGCTATCGCCGGCGAGGAAGGCCGGCAGGCGGCTCACCAGCGGATTGACGAGCCGGTCGATGCGGCGCTCGGAGATGGCAGCGACTTCGGCAACGGCGACGGCCAGGCTGTCCATGGCAAGGCCGAGTGCAGCGCCCACCGCATGGGCCTGCGAATGCACCTCCGGCGCTTCGGGCGTGCCCGACACGGCCGGGTTGTCGGTGAGGCTTGCAAGCTCGCGGTCAACGACTTCGGCGACGTGGGCCAGTGCATCGCGGGCAGCGCCATGCACATGCGGCACGGCACGAAGGCTTAAAGGATCCTGCGTGCGGGTGCCGGCGGTCTCGGCGAGCATCGGGCTGCCGGCGAGAAAATCGCGCAGGGATGCTCCGACCTCATCCAGCCCCTTGGAGCGGCGAAGCGCCAATGGACCGGCGGCAAAGGCATTCGCCTGGCTGCCGAGGTTTTCATAGGTCATCGCGGCGGCGGCATCCGCCCAGTCGAAGAGGTGCGTAGCGCGCGACAGTGCCAATGCCGCAAGGCCGGTGGCGCAGGGCGTGCCGTTGACAAGGCTCAGGCCCTCCTTGGCTTCGAGCCTGAGCGGCTTGAGGCCGATCCGCGCGAGCGCCTCGACGCCGCTGATCTTGCCCTTGCCGTTATCGACGGTGCCGTGGCCGATCAGCACGAGGCCGATCGCGGCCGCATGGGTGAGATAGCCGACCGAGCCGCGCGAGGGGATGTCGGGGATGAGGTTGGCGTTGAGCAGTGCCAGCAGCGCCTCGACCGTCTCAATGCGCACGCCGGAATAGCCGTGGGCGAAGTTGGCGATCTGGGCGGCCATCACCGCCCGGGCTTCGGGCCGGGCGAGCGGTTCGCCAACGCCGCAGGAATGGCTGAGGATGATGTTGCGCGACAGCGCCTGCTGGTTCTCGCGGTCGATGACGACGTCGCAGAGCGCGCCGACACCGGTGTTGATGCCGTAGCCGCGGATGCCGCGCTCGACCAGAGCGTCGACGACCCGGCGAGCGTGGACGATGCGCTGGCGTGCTGCATCGGAAAGCGCGAGCGGTGCGCCATTGGCGACCGCTGCGATTTGCTTCCAGGTCAGTGGTGCATCGAGGACTACATTCTCACTCATGGGCTTCCGGTCGTCCCTGTCGGCGTTGCACGAAGCGGGCAACGTAATCGTTGGCCGGCCGTTCCAGAATATCGTCCGGCGTGCCGACCTGCACCACCTGGCCGTCCTTGAGGATGGCGATTTCCGAACCGATGCGCAGCGCCTCGTCGAGATCATGGGTGATGAAGACGATGGTCTTTGAAAGGTTCTGCTGCAACTGCAGCAACTGGTCCTGCATGTCGGCGCGGATCAAGGGGTCGAGTGCCGAGAAGGCCTCGTCCATCAGGATCACATCGGTATCGGCGGCCAGCGCCCTAGCCAAGCCGACGCGCTGCTTCATGCCGCCGGAAAGCTGATGCGGGTACTTGGCGTCGTAGCCGGCAAGGCCGACGGTCTCGATCCATTTCATGCCGATGTCGCGGGCCTCGGCCTTGGGCAGGCCGCGCACGCGCTGGCCGTAGACGACGTTCTGCAGCACGGTGCGATGCGGCATCAGCGCGAAACTCTGGAACACCATGCTGACGCGGTGCATGCGGAAGGTGCGCAGCGCTTTGGCGTCGAGGTCCAGGATGTTGCTGCCGTCGAACGCCACTTCGCCGCTGGTCGGCTCGATCAGCCGGTTGATGTGGCGCACCAGCGTCGACTTGCCGGAGCCAGAAAGCCCCATGATTACGAAAATCTTGCCGGCGCCGATCGTCAGGCTGACATTGTTGAGGCCGACGCTGCAGCCGGAGCGGGCGAGGATTTCGGACTTGTTGAGCCCTTCCTTGGCCATGGCGAGCGCGGCTTTCGCGTCCTGCCCGAAGATCTTGTAGACGTTGCGGATCTCGATATCAGCCATTGCGGGGATCCTCCGTCCGGCTCTTGCCGAAGCCTTGCGTGATGCGGTCGAGAACGATCGCGAGAATGACGATGCCGATACCGGCTTCCAGCCCCTTGCCGACGTCGAGCGTCTGGATGCCGTTCAGCACCTGCTCGCCGAGGCCGCGGGCGCCGATCATCGAGGCGACGACCACCATCGACAGCGCCATCATGATCGTCTGGTTGAGGCCGGCCATGATTGTCGGCGTGGCGAGTGGCAGCTCGACACCGAAGAGGATCTGGTTGGGGCTGCCGCCGAAAGCGGTCGCTGCTTCCACCACTTCATGGTCGACCTGGCGGATGCCAAGATCGGTAAGGCGAATGAGTGGCGGCACGGCATAGATGATGGTGGCGAGGATCGCCGGGACCTTGCCGAGGCCGAAGAGCATCAAGGCCGGGATCAGGTAGACGAAGCTCGGCATGGTCTGCATTACGTCGAGCACCGGCAGGGTGATGCTGCGCACGGTCCGGCTCTTGGCGACGAAGATGCCCATCGGCACACCGATGACGACGGAGACGATCGTTGCCATCAGCATCAGGGCGAGCGTCTGCATCGTCAGGTCCCAGAGGCCGAGCACGCCGACGAAGAACAGCAGCACGCCGACGGCGACCGTCAGGGTCCAGCGCTTCGAGCTTTGCCAGGCGAGCGCCATGAAGATCAGGATGACGACCCACCAGGGCAGGCCGCGCAGGATCCATTCGATGAATAGAACGGCTTTCAGAATTACGGCGCTGATCGCCTTGAAGACCCAGCCATAACCGCTGACCAGCGCCTGGATGAAATCGTTCACCGGCCCGCGAATGGAGAGATTGAGAGAATCCGGAAACATCGGATGCGTTCCTTGCTCGGGCTGCCAGCGGACACAGATCGGCCGCCGGCGGCACTTGCCACGGGTATGTGGCCGGCCGCCGGATCAGGCTTCATCGCCGCGCTAGACGCGGCGATGAAGCCTGATCCGGCGGCTGGTCGCGATTACTTGAGGCTGGCTTCGATCTTGCCGCGGGCTTCGTCCGAAACCCACTTGCCCCAGACATCGGCCTTGGTTTTCAGGAACTCGGCGGCCGCTGCCGTCGCGTCGACCTTGTTGTCGGCCATGTAGGCGAGGCTGCCGTTGACGGCGTCGAGCGGGAAAGTCGCCTTTTCGAGAATGGCGATGATTTCAGGGGCTTCCTGCGCGAAGGTGCTGTTGACGCCGTAGGAGACGTCGACCGACGGGAAGGCGCAGCCCTGCTCGCGCTTGCCGTTGGCGCTCGAAAGCTCCTTCCAGCACTCTTCGCTATAGGCCGGCTCTTCGAGTTGCACGAGCTTGAACTTGCCCATGATCGCCGTCGGCGACCAATAGTAAAAGAGGATCGGTTCGCCCTGGAGGTAAGCGGACGTGATGGCGGAATCGAGCGCCGTGCCGGTGCCCGGGCGGAAGTTCACATAGGTTTCGCCGAGCTTGTAGGCTTCGAGCTTGGCGGAGCTGACGCCCTCGCAGGTCCAACCCGAAGGGCAGTTGAGGAAGCGGCCCTTGCTGGGCTCTTCCGGATCGGCGAAGAGCTCGACGATCTTCGGATCGGAGAGCTGCGACACGCTCTTCAGGTCCGGCGCCTTGGCTTCAAGGCTGCGCGACGCATCGCCCTTGATGACGTATTCCGGCACGAACCAGCCTTCGCTGGCGCCGACGAAGGTCTTGCCGACGGCGACGACCTTCTTTTCCTCGACCGCCTTGTTCCAGACGTCCGAACGGCCGAGCCATTCCTCGGCGAAGATCTGGACGTCGTTATTGGCGGTTGCCTGTTCCAGCGTCACCGAGTTGCCGGGGATCGAATCCACCTGGCAGTCGTAGCCCTTGGCAAGAATGGTCTTCATCACTTCGGTGATGAAGGCGCCGCTTTCCCAATCGATGCCGGCGAACATGACGGTCTTGCCGTCGCCGCAATACGAAGCGCTGGCGCTGCCGGTGGAGGCCGCGAGCACGAGGCCGGTTGCGGCCAGGGTGAGTTTCAATTTGTTGATCGACATTAAGCTGTTCCCTGATTTGATTTTTGGCTTTGACGATTACTTCAGTTTCATCAGCACCCGCGCAAAGGCGCGGTCGATATCGTCCTCCCGGTCGTGGCGTCCGTTCCGGATCTTCCACGCGCCCGCGACCATGACGTCGCGGACAGTCTCGCCGCCGAGTGCAAAGAGCCAGCGGTCGAGGATCTGGTTGTCGGTGGCGGCGGCGATGTAGGGATTGCTGCCGTCAAGCACGACGAAATCTGCGCGCGCGCCGACGGTGATGCCGGCCGCCTTCTGACCGGCGGCCTGGGCGCCGCCCTTGAGCGCCGCGTCGAAGATGGTTCGGCCGATCGAGGCGCCCGGCCCGGTGGCCAGCCGGTTGCGGCGGCGGTCGCGCAGGCGCTGGCCGTATTCGAGCAGCCGCAACTCCTCGGCGACGCTGGTCGCCACGTGGCTGTCGGTGCCGACGCCGATGACGCCGCCTTCGGCCATGAAATCGACCGCCGGGAAAATGCCGTCGCCGAGATTGGCCTCGGTCGCCGGGCAGAGGCCGGCAACGGCGCCCGAACGCGCCAGACGCTGCCGTTCGCTTTCCGTCAGATGCGTTGCGTGGATTGCGCACCAGCGTGCGTCGACGGGCATTTCATCGAGCAGCCACTCGACCGGGCGGCGGCCGCTCCAGGCGAGGCTGTCGTCGACTTCCTTGGTCTGCTCGGCCACATGGATGTGGATCGGACCGGCAACGGGTGCGGCATCGAGGATGATGCGCATCTCCTCGGGCGTTGCGGCGCGCAGCGAATGGATGGCGTAGCCGAGCGTATGGCCGGCGTCGCGGCAGAGCGGCGCGAGCCGCTCAAGCAGTGCGAGGAAATGATCAGGATCGTGCAGGAACGGCCGCTGGCCGGGATTGGGCGCGACGCCGCCGAAATTGGCGTGGGCGTAGAAGACAGGCAAATGCGTGAGGCCGATGCCGGTCGTGCGGGCGGCAGCGAGAATGCGCAGCGACATTTCGGCCGGGTCGGCATAGGGGGTGCCGTCGGCCTGGTGGTGCAGATAGTGAAACTCGGCGACGTGGCCGAAACCGCCCTTCAGCATTTCCATATAGAGCTTGGCGGCGATCGCCTCGACGTCGTCAGGGTTTACCAGCCCGACGGTGCGATACATTTCCTCGCGCCAGGTCCAGAAGCTGTCGTCGCCGCTGCCCGCCACTTCGGCAAGGCCGGCCATGGCGCGCTGGAAGGCGTGGGAGTGAAGGTTGGCGATCGCCGGGATCAGCGGCCCGGCCGTGCGCTCGTCGCTGCTAGCGGCGGTGCTGCCGGTTTCGATCGCTGCGATGCGACCGGAAGCGTCGAGCGAAATCGCGACGTTTTCGGCCCAGCCGCCGGGCAGGAGAGCCCGTTCTGCAAAGATCCGGTTGACGGGAAAACTAGCCATGTGCATTTTCCTGTACGTAGTTGTATATGGAACTATAGATATTTTACGCTGGCGCGCAAGCGTGAAATGAACGAAAAGATTCGAGGGCGAATGCGCATGATTTGTTCGGCGGCGCGGAAAGGCGGGGCTTGAGTTGATGACGGCACTGGGAAAACGGAACGAGACAATCGCTTTCGAAGACGGCCCGATGCCGCGCTACGAGGCGGTCAAGCAGTTCATCCGCAGCCGTATCGAGAGCGGTGAATGGCCCGCCCATCATCGCATCCCCTCGGAAAACGAGATCGTTGCCGACCTCGGCGTCAGCCGCATGACCGCCAACCGGGCGCTGAGGGAACTGGCAACCGAAGGCGCGATCACGCGGGTGCAGGGCGTCGGTTCTTTCGTCGCCGCGCACAAGGGCAGCACCGCGCTGCTCGAAGTCCGCAACATCGCCGACGAGATCCATGAACGTGGCCACGCCCATACGTCGTTGATGACGCTGCTCAAGGAAGAGGTCGCGACGCCTGACATCGGCTATGCACTCGGGCTTGCCACCGGCGCCCGCGTCTTCCATTCGATCATGGTGCACTCGGAAAACGGCCTGCCGATCCAGATCGAGGATCGTTTCGTCAATCCGGCGATCTGCCCGCGCTATCTGGAGCAGGATTTCCAGGCGATGACGCCGAACGCCTATCTGACGGCGATGGCGCCGATCACCCGCACCGAGCAGATCGTCGAAGCGGTCGCACCGCAGCTCTGGGAATGCAAATTGCTCGGCATCGACCGCAACGAACCGTGCCTGATGATCCGGCGCCGCACGTGGTCGGACGCAGGCAATGTGACGACAGCGCGGCTGCTTTATCCCGGCACGCGCTATCGGCTCGAAGGCATCTCGCAGTAGGTTGCGGGTGGGTGTAATCGGGAAACCGCACATCTTTTCCTTGATCCCGCTCTATTCTCGACAACATTCCGGTCGATTCGGAGGATCGACCGCCTAAGGGGAGGATGACGAGATCATGGTTGAGGATCCGCTGAAGCTTCGCACCGAGCTCCCGAGACCCGATGTCGGCGCCGAGGAGGCGCGTTCGCTGCTCGCCGAACACTATGGCCTGTCGGGCACGATCAGCGAACTCGGCAGCCAGCAGGACCGCAACTACCGTCTCGACACCGGCGAGCGGCGCTATGTGCTGAAGATCTGCCGGGCGGAATACGAGCCGCTGGAACTGGAAGCGCAGAATGCGGCCTTGCGGCACCTTGGCAAACGTCTGCCGACGGCACGCGTTGCGGAGGTCGTGCCCTCTCTCAAGGGCGAGGCGATCGAGAGCGTTGCCGTCCGCGGCGCGGATTATCGCATCCGCTTGCTCACCTATCTCGAAGGCGAACCGCTCACCCGGCGCAAACATCTTTCGCGCGAAGCCGTGGCTGCCCTCGGCGGCCTGGCGGGTCAGCTCGCGTCGGCATTGGAGGACTTCGAGCATCCGGGGCTCGAGCGGGAACTGCAATGGGATCTGAGGCGCGCCGGCCCCGTCGTCCTGCATCTGCTTACCGATATGGCGGACCAGCAGCGCAAGAAGCGCATCGCTGAAGTGATGGTCGGCGCCATGCGGCGGTTGCAGCCGCTTACCCCTGAACTCAGAACCCAGGCGATCCACCATGACGTCACCGACGACAATGTGGTCAGCCGGCTCGACGCCGCCGGCCGGGCGATGCCGGACGGCGTCATCGATTTCGGCGATATCCTCAATGGCTGGCTGGCTGCAGAACTCGCCGTTACCTGCGCCTCGCTGCTGCATCATGCGGATGGAGACCCGTGGTTCATCCTACCCGCGGTCAAGGCGTTTCATGCGGCATGCCCGTTGACCGAGGTGGAACTGAAGGCGCTTTGGCCGCTGATCGTTGCGCGCGCTGCGGTGCTGGTCGCAAGCTCCGAACACCAACTCTCCCGCGAGCCCGACAATGCTTACGTCGAGGGCAATGCCGCGCATGAGCGGGAGATCTTCGAGGTCGCGTCGTCGGTGCCTTCGGCATTGATGGAGCACGCCATTCTTTCGGCCGTCGGCTTTGCGCCGGACTCGGCCCGAGTGACCGGTGAGAGCCTCATCCAGGGGCTCGGCCCCACTGACGTGCGCCAGATCGACCTCTCGATCCTGAGCCCGCTGTTGCCAGAGGAGCGCTGGCAGCACCAGGGATTGCCGATCTCGCTGCTGCAACACGCCGCCCATGCAATCGGCATCGCGACGACGCGCTATGGCGAATACCGGATGACGGAGACCCAGCTGCGGTCACCGAAGCCCGATGCCACCTTCGCACTGCATGTCGACATCTGCCTGGAGGCCGGTCGCGAGATTGTCGCTCCCTTTGCCGCCCGTATCGTCCGGCAGGACGGGCTGCTGGTGCTCGAAGGGGCCGAAGCCAGCCTGTTTCTCGAGGGCGTGGAAGCCGGTGCCGACCTCGAGGAGACGATCGTTGCTGGTGCCGTGCTGGGCGTCGTCTCCGGCGAGCAGCACTCCTACGGCCTGATCCGCGTCCAGCTTTGCCGCGAGCATGGTCTCGTGCCTCCGCTTTTCGTCGTGCCGCGTCAGGCGGCGGCGTGGAAGCACCTGTGCCCGTCGCCGGCCGGCGTCCTCGGCTTCGAATGCGATGGGCCGGAGCCGCACAGCGAAACACTGCTTGCCCGCCGCCAGCAGCACTTCGCCAGGCCGCAGAAGAACTACTACCTGAAACCACCGCAGATCGAGCGCGGCTGGAAGGACCATTTGTTCGACATCGAGGGCCGCAGCTATCTCGACATGGTCAACAACGTGACCATTCTCGGCCATGGGCATCCGCGGCTTGCAGCCGCGGTGGGGCGGCAATGGTCGCTGCTCAACACCAATTCGCGTTTTCACTATGCCTCCGTCGCCGAACTCTCGACGCGGCTTGCAGCGCTCGCGCCGGATGGGCTCGACACGGTGTTTCTGGTCAACAGCGGCTCGGAGGCGAACGATCTGGCACTGCGGCTCGCCTGGGCCTATTCCGGAGCGCGCAACATCGTGAGCCTGCTCGAGGCCTATCACGGCTGGACGGTCGCGAGCGACGCAGTGTCGACCTCGATCGCCGACAATCCGCAGGCGCTCGAAACCCGCCCGGCCTGGGTGCATCCGGTCACCGCGCCCAACACCTATCGCGGCGAGTTCCGCGGCGCCGACACGACCGACAGCTATGTGCGCTCCGTCGTCAAGAAACTGACCGAGCTGGACGCGGCGGACGAGAAGCTCGCGGGCTTCATCTGCGAACCGGTCTACGGCAATGCCGGCGGTATTCCGCTGCCGAAGGGCTATCTCGACGCGGTCTATGCCATGGTGCGGGCCCGCGGCGGCGTCTGCATCGCCGACGAGGTGCAGGTCGGTTATGGTCGCCTCGGAGACTATTTTTGGGGCTTCGAGGAGCAGGGCGTCGTGCCCGATATCATTACCGTCGCCAAGGGCATGGGTAACGGCCATCCGCTCGGCGCCGTCATCACCCGCCGCGAGATCGCCGATGCGCTGGAGAAGGAGGGGTACTTCTTCTCGTCCTCGGGCGGCAGCCCGGTGAGCTCCGTCGTCGGGCAGGTGGTCCTGGATATCCTGACCGAAGAACGGTTGCCGGAAAACGCACAGGTGGTCGGCGGCTATCTGAAGGCGCGGCTCGAAGCGCTAGGGCAGCACTTCCCGCTGATCGGCGCGGTGCATGGCATGGGACTCTATCTCGGCGTCGAATTCGTGCGCGATCGGGAGACCCTGTCGCCGGCGACCGAGGAGACGGCGGCGATCTGCGACCGCCTGCTCGATCTCGGCGTCATCATGCAGCCGACCGGCGACCACCTGAACGTGCTGAAGATCAAGCCGCCGCTCTGCCTATCCCGCGAGAGCGCCGACTTTTTCGCCGACATGCTGGGCCGGGTGCTGGAGGAAGGCTGGTAAAGGCGAAAACGCCGCGGGGAGGGCCGCGGCGTCTCGTTGGCGCTTTTCCTTGGATGAGCAATTCCAAACGGGAGACTTTGCCGGAACTGCTCCTGGGGATCAGCGTGCCGGCGGGGCGTACATCAGGCCGCCCTGGCTCCAGAGTTTGTTGAGACCGCGATCGATCTTCAGCGGGCTGTCCTTGCCGAGATGGCGTTCGAAGACTTCGCCATAGTTGCCGACGGCGGAAACCACCTGGTAGGCCCACTTCGGATCGAGCCCCAGCGACTTGCCGGCTTCGTTCTCGATGCCGAGGAAGCGTTTCTGGGCGTTCGTGCCGCTTTCGAGAAGCTTTGCGGCATTGTCCTTGGTGATGCCGAGTTCTTCGGCTTCGGTCAGCGCGAACAGCGTCCAGCGCACGATCTTGAACCACTGATCGTCACCCTGGCGGACGGCTGGACCGAGCGGCTCCTTGGAGATGACTTCCGGCAGCACGACGAAACGATCGGGGTCGTTCAGCGTCAGGCGCTGGGCATAGAGCGCAGAAGCGTCGGTCGAATAGACGTCGCAGCGGGCGGTGTTGAAGGCCTGGATCGTTTGGTCGGCCTTTTCGAAGGCGACGACCTGGTACTGGATGTTGTTAGCGCCGAAATAGTCGGCCATGTTCTGTTCGGTCGTCGTGCCGGTCTCGGTGCAGACGGAGGCGCCCGAGAGTTCCTTGACGCTCTTCACACCGAGGTCGTTGCGCACCATGAAGGCCTGGCCGTCATAGTAGTTGACGCCGACGAAGCTCATGCCGAGATCGGTGTCGCGCGACAGCGTCCAGGTGGTCTGGCGCGACAGAAGGTCGGCCTCGCCCGACTGAAGGGCGGTGAAGCGCTCCTTGGTCGACAGCGGTACGTATTTCACCTTGTCGGGATTGCCGAGCGCTGCGGCAGCCACAGCGCGGCAGAAATCGATGTCGAAACCGGTCCATTCGCCCTTGTCGTTGGGCGCGGAAAAGCCGAGCACGCCCTGGCTGACACCGCAGCGAAGTTCGCCGCGTTCCTTGATGACGTCGAGCATGCCGGCGTTGGCGGCGGTGCCGGCAAGAAACGCCGTGCTCGCCAGTGCCAGAACTCCAAATTTCACTCCAAGTTTCATTGTCCTGTTCTCCTCATTGATGTTTTTAGGGCATGCGTCTTCGTGCCGGGATACGTGTCGGGCACCCCGGTCATTGCGTTTGGTTTTTCTGCTGTTCGACCCGGCCTTAACCGAGCGTCCTTGCGACGTCCGCAAAAGTCTCTTCGAGCACGGCGATCAGATGATCGGCATCGCGCTTCGAGAAGATCATCGGCGGGCGCATCTTCAAGATGTTGTCATGCGGACCTTCGGTGCCCATCAGCACGCCGCGGCGGCGGGCGCCGTTGGAGACGGCGCGGGCGAATTCGGTTGCCGGTGCTTTGGTCTTGCGGTCGGTGACAAGTTCGATGCCGAGGAAGAGACCCATGCCGCGCACATCGCCGATCACCTCGTAGCGGGCCTGCATGGCGCGGAAGGCATCTATCAGATAGTTGCCGACCGAAAGCGCATTGCCGCGCAGATCCTGCCCTTCGATCACGTCGAGCACCGCGAGACCGACGGCGCAGGAGACCGGGTTGCCGCCGAAGGTATTGAAATACTCCATGCCGTTGTTGAAGCTGTCGGTCACCTCGCGGGTGGTGACGACGGCTGCGAGCGGATGGCCGTCGCCGATCGGTTTGCCCATGGTGACGATGTCAGGCACGACGCCTTGGGTCTCGAAGGCCCACCAATGGCTGCCGACGCGGCCGAAACCGACCTGTACTTCGTCTGCGATGCAGACGCCGCCGGCCTCGCGTACGAGGCGATAGACTTCCTTCAGGTAGCCCTCCGGCAGGAACACCTGGCCGGCGACGCTCGGGATCGATTCCGCGATGAAGAAGCCCGGGCCTTCGCCCTTGGCCTTCATGGCCTGGATCAGTTCGGCGACGCTTTCGGCAAAACGCTTGCCGTGTTCCTCGGCCGGCCAGTCGGCCGGCGCATGGTAGCTGTCGGGAATGGTTGCCACATGCACATGCGGCTTCGGACCCTTGCCGCCCTTGCGACGGAACTTGTAGGGGCTGATGTCGATCAGCTCCTGCGTCGTGCCGTGATAGGACCAGTCGAGCGTGATCGCATTCTCGCGGCCCGTATGGACGCGCATCAACCTCAGCGCCAGGCTGTTGGCCTCGGAACCGCTGTTGACGAAGCCGGCGACCGTCAATTCCTTCGGCAGCGTTGCCGTCAGCCGCTCGGCATAGGCGACGATGTTGTCGTGCAGGTAGCGGGTGTTGGTGTTGAGGATCGCCGCTTGCTTTGCCATCGCCTCGACCACTGCCGGATGGGCGTGACCGATGTGGCAGACGTTGTTGAAGCAATCGAGATAGGCGCGGCCGCTGTCGTCGATCAGCCAGACGCCTTCGCCGCGCACGAACTTGATCGGCTTGTCGTAGGAGATCGAAAGGTTCGGCAGGAGCAATTCCTTGCGGCGCTTGACGATCTCGTCGTGCGAGCGGCCTTTCTTCTCGTAGAACTCCTCGGCGATCCCGGCGAAGGTGCGCGCATCGGGGAAGAGTTCGGCCCAGACGTCGAGGAACTGCGGCTCGCCGACGCCGAGGATTTCGGTCGCCGACAGAGCGATGTCGGTCGAAAGCTGCAGGTGCAGATGCGGCGCCCAGCCGCCATTTTCCTTCGGCGCTCCCATCTCGCCGACAAGCGCGCCGGCCGCAAGCTGGTCGCCGGCCTTGATGCGTCCCATGGCTTCGTGCGCCATATGACCCCAGAGCGTGACGAAGGGCGGGCATCCCTCGGGCTCATGGCGAAGTGCTATCAGGCAGCCATAACCGAGCGGGTCCTTCTCGATCTCGACGCTGACGACGGTTGCGGCAAGCGGGGTGTAGAGCCTGGTGCCGGCGGCCATGAACAGGTCGAGCCCGAGATGGCGATTGCGGCGGGTGTGGTCGATGAAGCGCGATACGAACATCTCGCCGGCATAGACGGTGCGTTCCTCGCCAAAAGGTCCGATGCCGAGTTCGACGCCATGCGCGCGACAATAGTCTTCCCAGATCGCCTGGGCTTCATCCGGCTGTTCGCCAGCGGATTTTACCGTCATCGGGTGGGTGGGGTCGCCATAGGGGACGAGCGCTGCCGGATAGGTGGCGGCGGGGCGTTCGAGCAGTGGCTTCAGCGACTTGCGGTTCGCGTTGATCCAGGCGGCAACCTTGCGGGCGCCGGATGTTGCCTCGAAGCCGCAGGCATGCCGCAGGATGGCGGTGGCGAAACGCGGATTCATCCGGTCGAGCTTGCGCAAAAGCGTCCAGGCCGGCCGTTCGCTGATGGCGAGATAGGGATTGTCGTCGGTATGGGCGCGGCGGGACGCCGAGATCGTGACCGACGTGACGAGGCGCATGGCGATGAGATCGAAGAGCAGATCGACCTCTTCTTCCGCCAGCGGATACTCCGCATGGAAGCCACGGGCGATTGCCGCAGCGGCGCCGATCGGATCGGGATGGTCGAGCCCGGCATAGGCGGCGGCGATCGCCACCTCTGCAATCACGGGCGCATGCAGGGCGTCGCCGAAATCGATGAGGCCGGAAATGGTATCGTGATCGACTTTATCGACCAGCACGTTCCAATCGTTGGCGTCGTTGTGAATGACGGCGGCACGAAGGGTTGCAAGTCGTGGCGCCACGGTCTTTTCGAAGCGGACAAGGAAGCGTTCGAGCAAAGCACGGTCTTCGGCCGAGGTGACGTGGTGCAGCCGGTCGGCCGAGCGGCCGGCATGGCGGATATCCCAGTCGAGATCGCGCAGCGCGCCCGGATGCATGAAGCCCTTGAGCGAGGCATCGAAGCGGCCGAGCATCCGTCCGAGCGACTGTAGCGCCGCATCGTTGCGCCCGGTTTCGGCAAGCGGCAGGCCCTCGACCCAGCTGACGAGCCGTAGCCGATGGGTGACGCCGCGCGTGCTCGTGGTCGAAGCAAGGCTCGCGCCTGACAGCGTCGGGCGGATATGCGGCACCGGCAGGTCGGCGGCATGGGCGCCGACGTGGCTGAGCAGTGCGGTCTGGAAATCGCTTTCGACCTCGGGCTCGGCACCATTGATGATCTTCAGAATGGAGATGCTGCCGTCCTCAGCCTCGACCTTGAAGTTCTGATCGCGTTCGCTGGCAAGCAGCGAGAGTGCGCCGGAGAGGCCGTAATGCTCCTTCAGCAAGGCGGCTGCCGCTTCGGTCGAAAAGTCGGGCGTGGTCTTCAGCATATCGTTCATGGGGATCCTCATCTCGATGACGAGATTTGCATGGGCTGTGCTCCGATGCATCCGGCAATATGCCGGTTGCACCGGCACTATGTTTATAATAACCGTCATCTTGTCGGCGGGCACGGAGGAGGGGACATGCAGGACATCGACGCGATCGACCGCACCATCCTCAGCATTCTGTCGCAGGAGGCGCGGATCCCGATGAAGTCGCTGGCGGGCCGGATCGGGCTTTCCAGAAGTGCGACGACCGAGAGGGTCACGCGACTGGAAAAGGCCGGCGTCATTCGCGGCTATCGCGCCGATATCGGCCAGCTGGACGAGGGCACGATTCAGGCCTTTCTGCTGGTGACGCTGAAGCGCACGCCATCGATCGGCGTGCTCGACCGGCTTGCCGGTTTCTCTACGGTCCGCAAGGTGTCCTCCGTCAGCGGCCAGCTGGATCTCGTCGTTGAGGTCGAGGTCGGCTCGATCAATGCGCTCAACGAGCTGCGCAACGAGGTGGCGACGATGGACAATGTCGAGGATCTGACCACCTCGATCGTGCTTAGGCGGGATATCGAGCGAAGCTGATACGCCGCCAGCGGAACCGAGGGCGCCTCATCAGCCCTCGCTCAGCATCTCCGCCTGCGGAGCAAGCCGTTCGAGCAGCGAGCGGCGCACGCGGCCGATGTCGCGCATCGGTGGCTCGCCGAAATGGCGGGCATATTCGCGACTGAACTGCGACTGGCTTTCATAACCCACCTGATGGCCGGCATCGCCGGCGTCGAGACTCTCCTCCAGCATCAGCCGCCGGGCCTCCTGCAACCGAAGCTGTTTCTGGTATTGCAGGGGGCTCATCGCGGTGATCGCCTTGAAGTGATGGTGTAGCGACGAGACGCTCATGGAAACACGGTTGGCGAGATCGTCGATCCGCAAGGGCCGCGAATAGTGTTCCTTCAGCCAGGCGACTGCGCGGCCGACCTGATGCGGCTGGCTGTCGGTCGTCGCCATCTGTCTGAGGCGATGGCCGTGCGGCCCGGTCAAAAGCCGGTAGAGGATTTCCTGCTCGATCAGTGGCAGCAGCGCAGGGATATCGTCCGGCCGCTCGAGCAGACGCAGCAAGCGAAGTGCGGCATCTTCGAGTTCGACAGTGATCTTGCTAACGCTCATGCCGCGCACGGAGGCGGCGGGTGCCGGCAGCTGCGACAGGGACGCAAGCAGCGCCTGGATCTTACCCGGATCGAGCGTGAAGGCCATGCTGAGATAGGGCTCGTCTGCAGAGGCCTGGCAGACTTGGGACAGAACCGGCAGGTCGATCGACGTCAGCAGATAATCCGAGGCGCCGTAGATCAGCGTCTCTTCGCCGAGAACCACGCGCTTTGCTCCTTGCACGATGATCGCCAAACTCGGCCTGTAGGCGGAGCAGTTAACCGGGGCATCGCCGCCGTGGCGGTGCAGGCTCAGGCCGGCAATCTGCGTCATGTGATCACCGTCGGTTTTGGCAAACCGGGCAATGACGTCGATCATCTCGGGACGGGCAGTCTGTCGCGTGGCTGTCATAATCTCAGGTCTTTCCAGCGGCTTAGCGTTGTGTGAGGCAACGCTCAGATAGGGTCTCGACGTGCCATCTCCAGGATGTCGCTGTCAATCTTGTAGGATCGTGCAAAAACTTTGCAGGATCGCTCTAACGCTTGCAGCGTGCGCACCCTCATAGTCCTGATGCGTCAGGCCGGGCTCCCTCCGGACCTGCACCCTTTCCCAAAATGAGGACAGACTGATGGCCATTGCAAGAGGATATGCGGCGACCGATGCGTCGAAGCCGCTGACGCCCTTCACCTTCGAACGCCGCGAACCGCGCGACGACGACGTGGTGATCGAGATCAAATATTGCGGCGTCTGCCACTCGGACATCCACCAGGCCCGCAACGAATGGGGCAACTCGGCGTTCCCGATGGTTCCGGGCCACGAGATCGTCGGCATCGTCACGGCGGTCGGCTCCAAGGTGACCAAGTTCAAGGTCGGCGACCGCGCCGGCGTCGGCTGCTTCGTCGATTCCTGCACCACCTGCGCTACCCGCGATCTGGATCTGGAACACTACATGCCCGGCCTGGTCGTGACCTACAACGGCGTCGAAGCCGACGGCAAGACACCGACCCAGGGCGGCTACTCCGACAGCATCGTCGTCAAGGAAGGCTACGTTCTGTCGATCCCCGAGAACCTGCCGCTCGACGCTGCGGCACCGCTGCTTTGCGCCGGCATCACGCTCTATTCGCCGCTGCGCCACTGGAAGGCCGGTCCCGGCAAGAAGGTCGCTATCGTCGGCATGGGCGGTCTCGGACATATGGGCGTCAAGCTGGCGCATGCCATGGGCGCAGACGTGACCGTTCTCAGCCAGACGCTTTCCAAAAAGGAAGACGGGCTGAAGCTCGGCGCCGATCACTACTATGCCACCAACGACCCCGAGACCTTCACGGCGCTGGCGGGCACGTTTGACCTGATCATCTGCACGGTTGCAGCCGAGATCGACTGGAACGCCTACCTCAACCTGCTCAAGGTCGATGGCGATCTCGTGCTGGTCGGCATTCCGGAGAACGCCGTGCCGGTGCATGCCTTCTCGCTGGTGCCGGCGCGCCGCAGCATTTCCGGCTCGATGATCGGCTCGATCAAGGAGACCCAGGAAATGCTCGACTTCTGCGGCGAACACGACATCGTCTCGGAAATCGAAACGATCCGCATCCAAGAGATCAATGAAGCCTATGAACGCGTCGTCAAGAGCGACGTGCGTTATCGATTTGTCATCGACATGGCATCGCTGCAGGACGCCGCCTAAGCTGAAAGCAGACGGCCCGGGATCTGTGTAGATCCCGGGCCGTTCTTTTATTTTTCTGCGACAGAGGCTCACACCAGCGGCAGCGGCCCGTCGTTCTTGATCTCTTCCATGACAGCATAGGTGCGGGTCTCCTTGACGCCCGGGAGCGTCCAGAGAACCTGGCCGAGGAAGTTGCGGTAGGCCGCCATGTCCTCGAACCGCGTCTTGACCAGATAGTCGAAGCCGCCTGCCACCATGTGACATTCGAGCACGGCCGGCGCCTGTTTGACGGCGGCGGCGAACTGGTCGAAGACGTCGGGCGTCGTCTTGTCGAGCATGACCTCGATGAAGACCAGCAGCCCAAAGCCGAGCTTCTGCGGGTCCAATCGCGCGCCGAAGCCCGAGACGTATCCCTCCTTCAACAGCCGGCGCAGGCGTTCGCTGGTCGCGGTCGGCGACAGGCCGATGCGATCGGCAAGCTCCAGATTGGTGATGCGGCCGTCCGCCTGGAGAATGTTGAGAATTCGTCGGTCAATCTTGTCGATCTGATGCATCGTGCCTCCCAACCGTGCCTCAGGCGGCAAGTCGCGTTTCCGCGAGCTTCACCCAGTAGGAAATGCCGTGCGGGATCGCCTCGTCGTTGAAGTCATAGGCCGGGTGATGCAGCCCGGCGGTGTCACCGTTGCCCATGAAGATAAAGGCGCCGGGGCGGGCAAGCAGCATGTAGGAGAAATCCTCACCGCCCATCATCGGATCGAGCGACGGCTGGACATTGCCGGCACCGGCAATCTCGGCTGCCGCCTGCAAGGCATAACCGGTCTCGTCGGCATGGTTCACCGTTACCGGATAGTTGCGGTTGTAGGAGACCTGGACGGTCGCGCCGTAGATCTGGGCAACACCCTCGGCAATCGTGCGGATGCGGCTTTCGCCGATCTCGCGCACCTCAGGCATGAGGGTGCGCACGGTGCCGCCAAGCACGGCTTCCTGCGGAATGACGTTGTGGGCGAAACCGGCATTGAACTTGGTGACGGAGACGACGACGGAGGCGAGCGGGTCGACTGTCCGCGACGCAATCGTCTGCAAGGCGGTCACGATCTGCGTTCCGACGATGATCGGGTCGATCGTCTTGTGCGGCTGGGCCGCATGGCCGCCGCGGCCCTTGATGGTGATGGTGAACTCGTCGGTCGAGGCCATGATCGGGCCGACGCGGCTGCCGAACTGGCCGACGGGCATGCCCGGCATGTTGTGCATGCCGTAGACTTCGGCAATGGCGAAGCGCTCCATCATGCCGTCCTTGACCATCTCGTTGCCGCCGCCGCCGCCTTCTTCTGCAGGCTGGAAGATCACCGCGACTTGGCCGGCGAAGTTGCGGGTCTCGGCGAGATACTTCGCCGCCCCGAGAAGCATGGCCGTGTGGCCGTCGTGGCCGCAGGCATGCATCTTGCCGGATGTCTCAGAGGCCCAGTCCTTGCCGCTCGTCTCGGTGATCGGCAGCGCGTCCATGTCGGCGCGCAGACCGATGGTGCGGCCCGCGCCGAGATTGCCGCGGATGAGGCCGACGACGCCGGTGCGGCCAAGCCCCGTCACGATTTCGTCAACGCCGAACTCCTTCAGTTTCTTTTCGACGAAGGCTGCCGTATTTTCGACCGCGAACAGGAGCTCCGGATTCCTGTGCAGGTGGCGCCGCCATTCGGTGACTTCATTCTGGAGCTCGGCGGCACGGTTAAGTATCGGCATCGTTTCGTCCTGTCGGTCTGTTCGATCACTAATTGTATCTGCGTATCGGTGTGGATTGGCACGACTGCCCGTGAATGGGCTTTGCCATCTCCTCGCCATATAGGCTAAATAGCCGGACGAGACGAGGCAACAGCGGATTTTCGAGGTCCTATCGTGGTGACAGCAGGATTTTTCTCGCGTGGCAAGATGAAGGCGCTCGGAGTGACGGCGGCGACATGCGCCACGCTTCTTGCGGCGCTGCCGGCTGCGGCCAATCCAAGGCTGGTCGTCGACGTCAATTCGCTGAAGGTTTACGAGCACCAGGATATCTTCCAGAAATGGTATCCGGCGTCGCTGACCAAGCTGATGACGGCCTACACGGCCTTCCGCGCCATCAAGTCCGGTCAGCTCACGCTCGAGAGCCCGGTCATCATGACCAAGAACGCCGCCGCCGAGCCGCCGAGCAAGATGTTCTACAAGCCCGGCCAGGCGATGACGCTGGACAGCGCGCTGAAGATGATGCTGGTGAAGTCGGCAAACGATGTTGCGGTCGCGATCGCCGAAACGGTCGCCGGTTCGGAGCCCGCCTTCATCGAGCGGATGAATGCCGAGGCCCGCCGCATCGGCATGACCTCCTCGAACTTCATCAATCCCAACGGTCTGCCTGGTCCCGGCCAGTACACGACCGCCCGCGACCTTGCGGTACTCGCGATCACGCTCAAGCGCGAGTTTCCGCAATACGCCTCCTATTTCTCGCTGGAAGGTTTCACCACCGGCAAGAAGGATTATCCGAACTACAACATGCTGATCGGCCGCTTCGAAGGGGCTGACGGCATGAAAACCGGCTTCATCTGCGCCTCCGGCTTCAACCAGGTTTCATCCGCCACCCGCGAGGGGCGCAGCGTCGTCTCGGTCGTGCTCGGCGAGGACAGCCTCGGTGCGCGTGCGGATGAGTCCGCACGGCTCCTGCAGATGGCACTGACGACGAACGGCAACGGCAAGCCGTCGCTGGTGCAGATCCCGGCCTATGGCGAGACGCGCGACATGGTGGCCGATGTCAGCAAGCAGATCTGCTCGAAGGCGGCCGCGAAGGTTCGCAGCGAGGGCCGCGACGAAGCCGGCCGCCAGAAGCTGCTCTCGCCCTATATCCACGAAATCAACCGGCCGCTGAAGCTTGCCTTCGCCGGGCTGATCGCCGGCAGCGGCGAAAAAGCGCCGAAGCTTGCCGGCGACCCGGCCGGCCAGGGCGATGTCGCCAATGTGCCGATCCCGGTGCCGCGGCCGACCTTCTGATCGGAGTGCATGATGGTTAGTCCCTTGTCGGCGGTGCCGGTCTCGATCCTTACCGGCTTCCTCGGTGCGGGCAAGACGACGCTGCTCAACCGGCTGCTGAAGGATCCCGATCTCTCGGATACGGCCGTTATCATCAACGAGTTCGGCGACGTGTCGATCGATCATCTGCTGGTGGAAGCCTCCAGCGACGGGGTCATCGAGCTTTCCGACGGCTGCCTCTGCTGCACCGTGCGTGGCGAACTGGTCGATACGCTTGCCGATCTCATGGACCGCATGCAGACCGGCAAGATCAGGCCGCTGAAGCGCGTCGTTATCGAAACCACCGGCCTTGCCGACCCGGCGCCAGTGCTGCAATCGGTGATCGGCAATCCGATCATTGCGCAGAACTTCCGGCTAGATGGCGTGGTCACCGTCGTTGACGCCGTCAACGGCCTGCAGACGATCGCCAACCACGAAGAAGCGCTGAAGCAGATTGCCGTTGCCGATCGCATCGTCATCAGCAAGACAGGCCTTGCCGAAACGTCGGAGCGTGATGCGCTGACGGCGCGGATCCGTGCGCTCAATCCGCGCGCGCCGCTGATCGATGGCGACAGCGCCGAAGCAGGGCGCGCAGAGCTGTTCGATTGTGGCCTCTACGACCCGTCGTCGAAGATCGCTGATGTCGGCCGCTGGCTGCAGGACGAGGCGCACCACGACCACCATCATCATGACCACGGTCACGATCATCACGACCACGATCACCACCATGATCATGGGCACGATCATCATCACCATCACGATGTGACGCGACATGGCGGCGACATCCGCTCCTTCAGCATCGTGCACGACCGGCCGATCGAGCCTATGGCGCTCGACATGTTCATCGATCTCCTGCGCTCGGCGCATGGCGAGAAGCTGCTCCGGATGAAGGCGATCGTCGCGGTTGCCGACAGGCCGGACCGGCCGCTGGTGCTGCATGGCGTGCAGAACGTCTTCCACACGCCGGAGCGGCTCGCCGTCTGGCCGGACCCGAACGACCGCCGCACGCGCATGGTGCTGATCACCAAGGGGTTGGAAGAGGCCTTCGTCCGCGACCTCTTCGACGCCTTCACCGGCAAGCCGCGCATCGACCGGCCAGACGCCCAAGCGTTGTCCGACAATCCGCTCGCCGTGCCAGGCATGCGGTTCTAAATCACCTCAGTAATCGAAGCGTTGCCGCACGGCAGACGTGGCGTCTTACGCGCCCTTGCGGATGAGGAACCGGTGGCCGCCGTCGGCGGGTGCGGCCTCTACAAGCTTGTGGCCGTCCTCGTTGCAGAAATGCGGAATGTCGATCACCGCCAGCGGATCGGTGGTCTCAATCTCCAGCAAAGCGCCCGGCGCCAGCGAAGTCATGCGTTTACGCGTCTTCAAAACGGGAAGGGGGCATTTAAGCCCCCTCAGGTCATAGACGATCTTCTGTTCGTCCGGCATCAATTGCCCCAGATCTTCCAGAACGGCCGCTTCTTCGGCGGCTCTTCCGTCATAACAGGCGCTTCGGCGGCCGCATCGGCTGACGGTGTCGTTGCCGTGGTCACGGCAGCGGCCTGCTGCTGGGCGGCAGGGGCCGGCGCCTTCGCCTGCTTTGCCGTCGTTGCCGGGGCGGCTTGCGTCAGCGGTGCGGCAGTAGCCTGCTGTTCAGGCGTGATGACGACCGGGGCCGGCATCTGCAATTCCGGCTCGCTCTTGGAGAACAGGCTCCAGAAGGATTTCTTCGGCTGCTCGACGGCCGCCTGAATCACTGGCTGCGGAATGGGATTGGCGGCCGGGACCGGGACGTGCTTGCCGCCATCGGTCGCCTTTTCGAGTTCCTTCTTCTGGATCTCGACGGCCTGCTTGGTTTCTTCCGCTTCCTTCTGCAAGGCTATCTTCTTTTCGAGATCGCTCGCCTTCATCATCTTGCCGGCGTCAAGCGAGTTGCCGGTCGGCGCATAGGCGAGTTCGCGGCCGACGCGCTGCTTGGCGACGATCGCCTTGCGCTCGGCTTCGCTCGGTTCGTACCAGACCATGCCGTCATACTTCTTCATCGCCTTGTCGTAGTCGGTCTGGTAGCTCTTTTCGAAGCTCGCCATCGCCACCTGCAGGGCCGGCGGCGTCGACATGGCGGGGCACTGGCCACCCGGATTGAACGGGCCGGAGGCCTGCTGGTTGAAGACGTACTTCTTCTCGCAGACATTGACTTCCGGCGGACGCTTGGTGACTTCGAACTGGTCGTAGCCGACCTTCAGCATCTTCCAGAAGTCGATATTCGGATTGTCGCGGTGCCGCGCCATGTTCTCCGCGGTCATGCGGAAGGGGAAGGCCTGCAGCTGAACACTTTCCTGGCCGCCCTTGAAGCTATCGCGGGCGAGCGCAAAGATCTCGATCATCTGCTCGTCGGTCATCGAGTAGCAGCCCGACGACGAGCAGGCGCCGTGGATCATCAGGTGTGTGCCCTGGCGACCGTTCGCCTTGTCGTAGGCGTTGGGATAGCCGGTGTTGATCGCCAGATAGTAGTTGGAATTGGGGTTCATCTGGCGCGGGAAGAGCGGGTAGAAGCCTTCCGGCGCCTGCCGGTCGCCTTCCTTCACCTTGGGCCCAAGCTTGCCGGACCAGGCGCAGATCTTGTAGGTCTTCAAAAGCTGGAAGCGGTTGGCGGTATTGGCCTTCCAGACCTCGAGCGTGCCTTCTTCCTTGAAGATGCGCAGTGCGATCGGGGCTTGCTTCTGCATCCCGAGCTCGCTCATCTTTTTGACCATCGGGGCAGAGACCTGATACTCGGTCTTGTTCCTGACGGACTTGATATCGACCGATGTCGTCGCATCCAGCGTTTCGTTGGTGCAGCCGGCAAGCGCGGCGACAATGGCGGCGGAAGCTAAAAGGTTCCAGAAACGCATCAGCAGAGGCCCGTTCAAACCCAAACTCGACTAGGAAAGCCCAAGTCCGCGAGGGTGGGCCTTTTAGAGAATCACTAAGCGATTATACTTCACGAATTCTTAACCCTGCAGGGTGGCCCTGCCGATGCGCTGTTCATGACCTCATGAATATGGCCAAGATTTGGCCACACTCCGCTTTGCAGTTGCGAAATCCGCTTCCGCAATCGCGGGCCATCAGATCGGGCGAGGGGAAGGTCGTGGGATTTCCGCCCCGCTCCCGCTTAAGGACTGCCGATCCGGCTTAGAGGTTACGGCCGATATTCAGATATTTTTGTCGGCGATCGGTGCGCAACTGGTCGCCATCGCGTCCGGAAAGTTCCTTGAGCGCGTCGGCGATCACGGTTCCGGTGCGGCCGATGACCGCGTTCGGGTCGCGGTGCGCGCCGCCGACCGGTTCCTGAATGATGCCGTCGATGACGCCGAGCGCTTTCAGATCCTCGGACGTGATCTTCATGTTGCTGGCCGCTTCCTTGGCGCGGGTGGAATCGCGCCACAGGATAGAGGCTGCACCTTCCGGCGAGATGACGCTGTAGATCGCATGCTCGAGCATGTAGACGCGGTTGCCGGTGGCAATCGCAATCGCACCGCCGGAGCCGCCTTCGCCGATGACGACGGTGACGATCGGCACGCGAACGTTGAGGCACATCTCGGTGGAGCGGGCAATCGCTTCCGCCTGGCCGCGCTCTTCGGCGTTAACGCCAGGGTAGGCGCCTGCGGTATCGACCAGCGTGATCAGCGGCAGGCCGAAGCGGTCAGCCATTTCCATGACGCGGATCGCCTTGCGGTAGCCTTCCGGACGGGGGCTGCCGAAATTGTGCTTGATGCGCGACTTGGTGTCGTTGCCCTTTTCCTGGCCGAGAACGGCGACCGGCATGCCGCGGAAGCGCGCAAGGCCGGCCTGGATGGCGTCGTCGTTGGCGAAGTTGCGGTCGCCGGCAAGCGGCGTGAACTCGGTGAAGAGCTCGGCGGCATAATCCAGGAAGTGCGGGCGCGAGGGGTGGCGGGCGACCTGGGTCTTCTGCCACGGCGTCAGCTTGGAATAGATCTCGACCATCGCGTCGCGGACGCGCGTCTCCAGGCGTTCGATCTCATCCGAAGTGTTCACACTCTCGTCTTCGCCGGCAAGCTTCTTCAATTCGAGAATCTTGCCTTCGAGGTCGGAGATGGGTTTTTCGAAATCGAGATAGTTGTGCATGAGATGCGTTTCCGATCATTTTGCGACAAGGGTCTGCGGGCCGAAACCAGCCTGCCCGGCGGTCCTAATCCTGTTTTTTCGCCTGTTTGGCAAGAGGGTGATGGTTTTGCACCAGGTTGTGCAGCCGTTCTTCCAGAACATGTGTATAGATTTGTGTCGTTGAAATGTCCGAGTGACCGAGCAGTTCCTGCACCGCGCGAAGGTCGGCGCCATTGGCCAGCAGGTGGCTGGCGAAGGCATGTCTAAGCACGTGCGGGGAGATCGTGGCGACGCGAATGCTGGCGCGCGCGGCCAGCGATTTCAGATCGCGGGCAAAAACCTGGCGCGGCAGGAACCCCTGCTTGCCCGAGGAGGGGAAGAGCCACGGGCTCTCTCGGTTGCCACTTTCCTCGCGCGCAATCTCCTCGGCGAGCGCCTCGCCATAGGCCCGCATGGCCCGGATCGCTGCCTGTGATAGCGGAACGAGGCGGTCCTTGTTGCCCTTGCCGCGGATGACGAGGAAGCGGCCGTTCTGGGCGAGCACGCTTGCGGGCAGCGACACGAGTTCGCTGACGCGCATGCCGGTCGCATAGAGCAGTTCGATCAGCGCATGCATGCGCAATTTGGCGAGGTGGTCGGTACCGCCGGCTGCCGCCTCGGTCTCCGCCTGGCCGATCAGGCGCGAGACGTCGTCGACGCTCAGCGTCTTCGGCAGGCTACGTCCCTTCTTCGGCGCGTCGAGGATCCCGGTCGGGTCGTCGCCGCGCATGCCTTCGGCGTAGAGGAATTTGTAGAACTGCCTGAGCGCCGAAAGCCGCCGCGCTTGCGAGGAGGCCTTGAAGCCCTGACCGGCGAGATGGGCGAGATACCCGCGAAGGTCATCTGGTGTCGCCCCGGTCAGCCCGGTTCCGAGCGTGCGCAGATGCGAGGAGGCATCTTCGAGGTCACGCTCGTAGGATTGCAGCGTATTGACCGCTGCACCCCGCTCGGCGCTCATCATTTCGAGGAAAGCCTCGACATGGGCGGCGGAAAGATCGCTCATTGGGTCTTGTTCACCCGTTCGGACGGGATCTTCACGGTGACGTCGCGCTCCGTCGGCTCGACGAAGGTGACGAGAGAGATCATCGTGCCGTACACTATCCCGGCAATTACGGCGCAGAAGAACAGGAACCGGAAGAGGGTCGGCATTTCAATCTCCTCTGCATGTGCCTTTCGATCGAAGCGGACGTAAGGATACATGCAGGCGTTCAAACGGCCAGTGCGTTTCAGGCGCTCGGAATGAGCGCGCGACGCTGTGGCGGGTGCCAGACCTATATGAACGCCGCTTCCGCCGAGTTCAAGAACCGTGAGCGGACGCGAGCGACGACTTGACGCTACACCCCGATTTGTCGATACCGAAAGGGAATGGGGAATAAGAAGTCCAATGAACGACGTGATCGAACCGGTTTCCGCAACGCTTGCCGAGCGGGCGAAGCTTGTACTCGGTAAACGTAATCTCGTGTTCATCGGCCTGATGGGCGCCGGCAAATCGGCAATCGGTCGTTTGACGGCTCAGGCGCTTGGCATTCCCTTCGTCGATTCCGACCATGAGATCGAGCGCGTCTCGCGCATGACGATCAGCGATCTCTTTGCCCGCTATGGCGAAGACGAGTTCCGGGCGCTTGAAACGCGGGTGCTGAAGCGGCTCTTGCGCAGCGGTCCGCGCGTGGTCTCGACCGGCGGCGGCGCCTATATCAACGAGCGCTCGCGCCGCCAGATCAAGAAGGGTGGCCTGACGGTCTGGCTGAACGCCGAGCTCGACGTGCTCTGGGAGCGGGTCAACAAGCGCGACACCCGGCCGCTGCTGAAGACCGAGAACCCGAAGCAGACGCTCGAAAACCTGATGAATGCGCGTTACCCGATCTACGCCGAAGCGGACCTGACGGTGCTGTCGCGCGATGTGAAGAAAGAGACGATGGTCGAGGATGTCCTCACCGCCGTCATCGAGTACCAGGACAAGAAGACCCATGAATAGCCATGCGATGCCTGCAGCCGAACGCAAGGTCCGTGTCGACCTCGGTGACCGTTCTTACGACATCCTGATCGGTCCCGGGCTGATTGCGGCGGCCGGTGAGGAAATCGCCGCCCGCCTCAAGGGGCGCAAGATGGCCGTCATCACCGATGAGAACGTCGCACCGCGCTACCTTGAGCCGCTCATGGCGAGCCTTGGGGAGTGCGACATCGACGCCGTGTCGCTGGTGCTTCCCGCCGGCGAAAAGACCAAGAGCTTCGAACATCTGATTCCGGTCTGCGAAACGGTGCTTGGCGCCCGGATCGAGCGCAACGATGCGGTGATCGCGCTTGGCGGTGGCGTCATCGGTGACCTCACCGGCTTTGCCGCCGGCATCGTGCGCCGCGGCTCGCGCTTCATCCAGATACCGACCTCGCTCTTGGCGCAGGTGGATTCCTCCGTCGGCGGCAAGACCGGCATCAATTCGCCGCACGGCAAGAACCTGATCGGTGTCTTCCACCAGCCGGATCTGGTGCTGGCGGACACCGACGTGCTCGACACCTTGAGCGAGCGCGAATTCCGCGCCGGTTATGCCGAGGTCGCGAAATACGGGCTGATCGACAAGCCGGACTTCTTTGCCTGGCTCGAAAACAACTGGCAGGCGGTCTTTGCGGGGGGTAGCGCCCGCATTGAGGCGATCGCAGTCAGCTGCCAGGCCAAGGCGGACGTCGTGGCGGCGGACGAACGCGAAAATGGCCTGCGCGCGCTGCTCAATCTCGGCCACACCTTCGGCCATGCACTGGAGGCGGCGACCGAATACGACAGCGCCCGGCTGGTGCACGGTGAGGGCGTTTCGATCGGCATGGTGCTGGCGCATCAGTTCTCGACGCGCATGAACCTTGCGAGCGCCGACGATGCAACCCGTGTCGAGGCGCATCTGAGGGCCGTCGGCCTGCCGACGCGCATGTCGGAAATTCCCGGTACACTGCCTCCGGCAGAACGGCTGATGGACGCGATTGCCCAGGACAAGAAGGTCAAGGGCGGCAAGCTCACCTTCATCCTGACGAAGGGTATTGGCCAGTCCTTCGTCGCTGATGACGTCCCATCCTCCGAGGTTCTGAGCTTCCTGAGGGAAAAGCACCCGCAATGACCGGCGAAGCCTTCATTGCCTTTCTGGCGGAGTACTGGCTGTCGATCCTGTCAGTCTTCTGCCTGCTTGTGCTTTCGGGCTTCTTTTCGGGTTCGGAGACGGCGCTGACCGCCGCGTCGCGCTCGCGTATGCATACGCTGGAAAACAACGGCGAAGAGCGCGCCGGCATCGTCAACCGGCTGATCGAGCGTCGCGACCGGCTGATCGGCGCGCTGCTGATCGGCAACAATCTCGTCAACATTCTTGCCTCGTCACTGACGACGAGCCTGCTGATCGGTCTCTTCGGCGACAGCGGCGTGGCGATCGCCACACTCGCCATGACCGTGCTGCTCGTCATCTTCTCGGAAGTACTGCCGAAGAGCTGGGCGATTGCCTCGCCGGATCGTTTCGCGATTGCAGTGGCACCGCTCGTCCGTCTCTTCGTCGCCGTCGTCGGCCCGGTTTCGAGCCTCGTCAACGGCATCGTCCGGCGCCTGCTCAACATCTTCGGCATTAACCTGGCCTCCGACATGTCTATGCTGTCGGCGCATGAGGAACTGCGCGGCGCCGTGGACCTGCTGCACCGCGAGGGCTCGGTGATCAAGGCCGACCGTGATCGGCTCGGCGGAGTGCTCGATCTTGGCGAGCTTGAAATCTCCGATATTATGATCCACCGCACCAGCATGCGGGCGATCAATGCCGACGAGCCGCCGGAAACCTGCGTCCGCGATATTCTCGAAAGCCCGTTCACGCGGCTGCCGCTCTGGCGCGGGTCGACCGACAACATCATCGGCGTCGTGCATTCCAAGGATCTGCTGAGGGCGCTGGCCGAACCCAATGTCGAGCCGGAAAACCTCGATATCGTCAAGATCGCGCAAAAACCCTGGTTCGTGCCGGACACGACCAACCTCAAGGATCAGCTCAATGCGTTCCTGCGTCGCAAGCTGCATCTGGCGATCGTCGTCGACGAGTATGGTCAGGTTCAGGGTCTGGTGACGCTGGAGGACATTCTGGAGGAGATCGTCGGCGATATCGCCGATGAGCACGACCTCGACATTCAGGGCGTGCGCCAGGAAGCCGATGGCTCGATCGTCGTCGATGGCTCGGTGCCGATCCGCGATCTCAACCGCGCGCTCGACTGGTCGCTGCCGGACGAGGAGGCGACGACGGTGGCCGGTCTGGTCATCCACGAGTCCAAGAGCATTCCGGAGGAACGCCAGGCCTTCACCTTCCACGGCAAACGCTTCATCGTGATGAAGCGGGTGAAGAACCGCATTACCAAGCTGCGCATCCGCCCGGCGGAAGAGGGCGCTCCGCTGGCCTGATGGCCGCGATTGCCTCTACCAGCGGGTCGGCTCGCCGGGGGCTGCCGGCTCGACGGCGAGCGCATGCAGGCCGGCGTCGAGTTCTGGCTTCAGGAGATCATTGATGGCGCGGTGGCGGGCGACACGGCTCATGCCGGCAAAGGCGCTAGAAACGATACGCACGCGCATGTGGGACTCGCCGGTACCATCGAAGCCCGGCTGATGGCCGGCATGCTGATGGCTCTCGTTGATGACCTCGAGCCGTTCAGGGTGGAAGGCCTCGATCAGCTTCTTTTCGATGGTCTCGGTGAGCGACATTCTTCCGTCCCATTTTGCTGTTTGCTTGGCGCCCCCTCGCAGTTAAGAACCCGGTAATCGCTGGCACGGCGGCGCAAAATGCCCGCACAAAGCCAGCAACATTCCGCTTTGTCAATTCTTGTTGTGACTCCCGCCAAACCCCATAATGAGCGCCATGAGACTCGATTCAAAATACTTCGATCGCATTCGAACCCGGCGCAAGGTCGAGCCGCAGGCAGAGCCGGCGGCTCCCGTCTGTCAGTGGGACGGCTGCGATCAGAAGGGTGTGCACCGGGCGCCCGTCGGTCGCAACGCCGAGGGGCAGTACTTCATGTTCTGCTTCGAGCACGTGAAGGAATACAACAAGGGCTACAACTTCTTCTCCGGCCTCTCCGACAGCGAGGTCGCCCGCTACCAGAAGGAAGCGATCACCGGTCATCGGCCCACCTGGACCGTCGGCGTCAACAAGAACGCGAAGAACGGCCCGACCCAGTCGCAGACGCGGTCTGGCTCTGCCGGCGCCCAGGCCCGCATGCGCGATCCCTTCGGCTTTGTCAGCGAGGCACGGGCGCGATCCGGTCGTCCCGAGCCACGTCAGCGCAAGCTGAAGACGCTCGAGGCGAAGGCCTTCGAAACGCTTGGTCTCGGAGCCTCGGCGACCACTGCCGACATCAAGGCGGCATACAAGGACCTCGTCAAGAAGCATCACCCCGATGCCAATGGCGGAGATAGAGGATCGGAAGAGCGTTTTCGCGCGGTTATTCAGGCCTACCAATTGTTAAAACAGGCTGGTTTCTGCTAACAACCCGGATTAATACAGAAGCACTTTTGCAGGCGAATGCGCGGGTGCCGTCCGGTGGCCGCTCTGGAGACATGATGAGCAAGATTGACCTCGACATTTCCAACCTCCCCGACACCACGATTTCCGTCCGGGAGGTTTTCGGCATTGATACGGATTTGCGCGTTCCTGCCTATTCGAAGGGCGACGCCTATGTCCCGGATCTGGATCCGGACTACCTCTTCGACCGCGAAACGACGCTCGCCATTCTCGCAGGCTTCGCCCACAACCGACGCGTGATGGTGTCGGGCTATCACGGCACCGGCAAGTCCACCCATATCGAGCAGGTCGCCGCGCGCCTCAACTGGCCGTGCGTGCGTGTCAACCTCGATAGCCATGTCAGCCGTATCGACCTCGTCGGCAAGGACGCGATCGTCGTCAAGGACGGCCTGCAGGTCACCGAATTCAAGGACGGCATCCTGCCCTGGGCCTACCAGCACAATGTCGCGCTCGTCTTCGACGAATACGATGCCGGCCGCCCGGACGTCATGTTCGTCATCCAGCGCGTGCTGGAATCCTCCGGCCGCCTGACGCTGCTCGACCAGAGCCGTGTCATCCGTCCGCACCCGGCCTTCCGCCTGTTTGCGACCGCCAACACCGTCGGCCTCGGCGACACGACCGGCCTCTATCACGGCACGCAGCAGATCAACCAGGCGCAGATGGACCGCTGGTCGATCGTCACCACGCTGAACTACCTGCCGCACGACAAGGAAGTCGACATCGTCGCCGCCAAGGTCAAGGGCTTCACTGCCGACAAGGGCCGCGAGACCGTCTCCAAGATGGTACGTGTCGCGGACCTCACGCGCGCAGCCTTCATCAATGGTGATCTCTCGACGGTCATGAGCCCGCGTACGGTCATCACCTGGGCCGAGAACGCCCACATCTTCGGCGACATCGCTTTCGCCTTCCGCGTGACCTTCCTCAACAAGTGCGACGAGCTGGAGCGGGCGCTGGTCGCCGAGCACTACCAGCGCGCCTTCGGCATCGAGCTGAAGGAAAGCGCTGCCAACATCGTGCTCGAAGCCACCGCCTGATCCCACGGCCTGCCGTCCCCTTTGGGAGGGCGGGTCATGACGCTGTGGCAAACCGGATGACGCCCCACTGGGGCGCCGTCGCCTCTGGCTGAAGAAGGAACTGTCGTGAGCTCGAATTCGAAGGCAAAGCCAACCACGCGCGAGAATGCTGCGGAACCGTTCAAGCGGGCGCTTTCCGGCTGCATCCGATCGATCGCGGGCGATGCCGAGGTGGAAGTCGCCTTCGCCAACGAGCGGCCGGGCATGACCGGCGAACGCATCCGTCTGCCGGAACTTTCCAAGCGCCCGACCCTGCAGGAACTTGCCGTGACCCGCGGGCTCGGTGACAGCATGGCGCTGCGCAAGGCCTGTCACGATGCGCGGATCCACGCGACCATGTCGCCGCAAGGGGCGGACGCCCGCGCGATCTTCGATGCGGTGGAGCAGGCTCGTGTCGAGGCGATCGGGTCGTTGCGCATGGCGGGTGTCGCCAAGAACCTCAACGTCATGCTCGAAGAGAAATACGCCAAGGCGAATTTCGCAACGATCGAGCGCCAGGCGGACGCGCCGCTCGGCGAGGCCGTAGCGCTGCTGGTGCGCGAGAAGCTGACGGGCCAGAAGCCGCCGGCGTCTGCCGGCAAGGTGCTCGACCTCTGGCGCGAGTTCATCGAGGGCAAGGCTGCCGGCGACATTGAGCACCTGTCGTCGACGATCAACAACCAGCAGGCCTTTGCCCGGGTCGTTCGCGACATGCTGACCTCGATGGAAGTTGCCGAGAAATACGGTGACGACGACAACGAGCCGGACGAGCAGGAAAGCGAGACCGACGAAGACCAGCCGCGCAGCCAGGAGCAGGACGAGAACGCCAGCGACGAGGAAGCCGGCGACGATGCCGCACCCGCCGACGAGAACCAGGCTGCCGAAGAGCAGATGGAAGAAGGCGAGATGGACGGCGCGGAGATCTCCGACGACGATCTCCAGGACGAAGGCGACGAGGACAGCGAAACGCCCGGCGAGGTCAAGCGTCCGAACCAGCCCTTCGCCGACTTCAACGAGAAGGTCGACTACGCCGTCTTCACCCGCGAGTTCGACGAGACCATCGCCTCGGAAGAGCTTTGCGACGAGGCCGAGCTCGACCGGCTGCGCGCCTTCCTCGACAAGCAGCTTGCCCATCTGCAGGGTGCGGTCGGCCGGCTTGCCAATCGGCTGCAGCGCCGCCTGATGGCGCAGCAGAACCGCTCCTGGGAGTTCGATCTCGAAGAGGGCTATCTCGACTCGGCGCGACTTCAGCGCATCATCATCGATCCGATGCAGCCGCTCTCCTTCAAGCGCGAAAAGGACACTAACTTCCGCGATACCGTCGTGACGCTGCTGATCGACAATTCCGGCTCGATGCGAGGCCGCCCGATCACGGTTGCCGCCACTTGCGCCGATATCCTGGCGCGCACGCTCGAGCGCTGCGGCGTCAAGGTCGAGATCCTCGGTTTTACCACCAAGGCGTGGAAGGGTGGGCAGTCACGCGAGAAGTGGCTGGCCGGCGGCAAGCCACAGGCCCCGGGTCGCCTCAACGACCTGCGACACATCGTCTACAAGTCTGCCGACGCTCCGTGGCGCCGGGCACGACGCAATCTCGGCCTGATGATGCGGGAAGGCCTGCTCAAGGAAAACATCGACGGCGAGGCGCTGATTTGGGCGCATGAGCGGCTGATGGCGCGACGCGAACAGCGGCGCATCCTGATGATGATTTCGGACGGCGCGCCGGTCGACGACTCGACGCTGTCGGTCAATCCCGGAAACTATCTGGAGCGTCACCTGCGCGCGGTCATCGAGCAGATCGAAACGCGCTCGCCGGTGGAACTGCTGGCAATCGGTATCGGCCACGACGTGACGCGCTACTATCGCCGTGCCGTCACGATCGTCGATGCCGATGAGCTTGCCGGCGCGATGACCGAACAGCTGGCCGCACTCTTCGAGGACGAAAGCCAGCGCCGCGGTTCTTCGCGTCTTCGCCGCGCCGGGTGATGCTTCCCCCTTGAGGGCGGTGGAACATCGCCTCCGAGCTGCCAATCGGCACCTGCACGCATCGCTGGCGGCCGAAGTCAATTTACGGACATAGTTTTACAGTCTACCAAGCTACCATGCGTGGCGGGCTCACTTTGAGCGCACGCCGCGTCATTCCCGATGCCCCCTGAAGGTACTTCTCTTGATGCTTGGCCGCGGTCTCCTAGCCCTTTTCCTCCTGGCTTCGGCCTGCCCGGCATGGTCCGCTTCCGATAGCGAAGACCTGCCGATCCGCAGCCGCCAGATCAGTAATTTCGCTGTCGGTTCCAGCGCCACCCGGTTTGGCGCCCTGGAGTTTCTCGGCGGTCTGGAGATGACCTCGTCAAATCCGCTGTTCGGCGCGGTTTCGGCAATCCGCTTTCGTCCTGACGGCAGCTCTTTCGTCGCCGTCATGGATACCGGCCACTGGCTGGAAGGTGCGGTAACCCGCGACGAGCAGGGTCGGCTTTCCGGTATCACCAACCTGACTGCCACGCCGA
This sequence comes from Ensifer sp. ENS02, assembly GCF_014851885.1. Classification (NCBI taxonomy): domain Bacteria; kingdom Pseudomonadati; phylum Pseudomonadota; class Alphaproteobacteria; order Hyphomicrobiales; family Rhizobiaceae; genus Ensifer; species Ensifer sp. ENS02. The sequence continues at coordinate 340,802 of NZ_JACVAO010000008.1, forward strand.
TGGCGGATCGTAACGGTGATGTCGGCCTGGCGAAATGGAAGGTGGATTCCGAAGGGCTTGCCCTTCGAGAAGGCCAGGCGATCGTCAGTTACGAGCAGGCCCATCGCATCGACATCTATCCGGATCCGGGTTTTGCCGGCTCGAAGCCGATCGGAAGCCTGGCATTGCCGTTTCCGATCAGCGAGCTGCGCAGCAATGCCGGCATTGAGACGATCGCGGTCTCGCCGAAGGACAGCCCCCTCGCGGGCGCCATGGTCGCCATTGCCGAACGCAGCGTCGACAAGGCGGACAATCTTTTGGCCGGCATCCTCGACGGGCCACAACGCGGCGCATTCAGCGTCGTGCGCAAGGATCCCTATGCGGCAACCGATGGCGCCTTCCTGCCGAACGGCGACCTCTTGCTGCTGGAGCGACGTTTCTCCTTCGGCTCGGGTCTCGGCATGCAGATCCGTCGGATCCCGGGTGATAAGATCAAGCCCGGCGCGGTCGTCGACGGCGAAGTCCTCTTCGAAGCGGACATGGGCTACCAGATCGACAACATGGAAGGCCTCGACGTCGTCGTGCGTCCCGACGGCGACGTGCGGGTCATCGTCGTCTCCGACGACAACCATTCGATCCTCGAGCGCAACCTGATGCTGGAGTTCCGGCTCACCACCGCGCTGACACAATAAGCCAGCCAACTCCTGAATAGTGCGATCCGCCCGATCGTGTGGAGATCCGGCCAAGCGCCGGTGAAGGATCGAGCCGTCTCGCTGGGCGCGGCTGCGCAGAGGCCCGAACAAGCCCGTCCGATGCTTGACGGTGTCCCGGCAAAGGCCTATTGGCCGATTGTCCGTTGAAGGAGATTTATGCGCAGAGGCTGAAAATTTACCCGCATTCGCGGTTGTTCAAGGCGCCGAACAGGCGTCCCTCTTGACGCATATCTATTGAACGAAAAAACCATGAAAAAAATGGATGTGATGATCCGCGCCTATCGGGCTGCGGATTTGGAAGAACTGTCGGCCATCTGGTTCGAGGCCTCGATAACGGCGCACGCATTTGTCGGCGAGGCGCGGTTGCGTGAACAGCGCCTGTTGATCGAGACCGTCTATCTGCCGAACGCGGAGACTTGGGTCGCCATCCGGGGCGGCGAACCGGCCGGGTTCGTCAGCTTGCTCGACGATTTTATCGGCGGGCTCTTCGTCTCGCCGCGACACCAGGGTGCCGGCATCGGCCGCTTGCTGGTTTCGCATGCCCTGCAGCTGAAGAGGCAGCTCCGCTTGGAGGTCTACACCGCCAATTCGCAGGCCTATGCCTTCTACGAGAACCTCGGCTTTGAAGAACAGTCCCGACGGTCGGAAGACGACGAAGGGCTGCCATTCGAAAACGCTCAGATGCTTTTGAAGCAGCGCTAGAAGGTGAGGCGCGGGGAAGGGCGGCTGCCACCTCTTCCCCGCGCCTTGCAATCGACGCTCGGTCGCCCCTTCGGCGCGGGCCGAGGCGTGCCGGCAGGCGGGCCTTAGGCCGTCTGCTTTTCCGCAGCGGGCATGGGCTTCACGATGCTCATCAGCGCGCCATAGGGGAGCAGCATGACGAGGCCGCAGAGGATCTTCACGCTCAAGTCACCGACCGCCCAGGAGATCCAGCGCGGTGCTTCAGCCGCAAGTACGCCGAGGAGCGGTGCGGTTTCCAGCGCAAAGCTGTCGTTCGGGCCGAAGAACACGAAGAACGGTGCGAACGCAAAGGAGAAGAACATTGCGGTATCGAGCGCCGAGCCAATCAGCGAGCCTGCGAGCGGCGCATGCCACCAGCTCTGACGGCGGAGCCGGTTGAACACCGAGATGTCCAGGAGTTGACCGAACAGGAAGGCCGAGCCCGACGCGATAGCGATGCGCGGCGTGGCGGCGACGATGGAGAGCAGAATGGCGACGATGAAGCCTGCGACTACCACGCGGCGCGCGATGCGCGGCCCGAACTGGCGGTTGGTAAGGTCGGTCACCAGGAAGGCGAAGGGATAGCTGAAGGCGCCCCAGGTGAGGAGATCGCCGAGCTGCATACCGGCAATCGAGCCCGGTAGCGGAAACTGAACGAGGATGTTCGAGGCGACGACCACGAGGGTCATCAGCGCGACATAGATGAAGAATGTGCGGTTGATCAGCATTTTTTTATCCTGGGGTATGCCACCAGCTAGAGGGATGAAAGCAGGGTAGTGCACCCGGCCGATGAAGGTAAAAGCGCGTATCGGTTAAGAAACGTGCGCACGAGAAAAAGGCTTGCCGGATGAACCCGCAAGCCTTTTAAACGCGTGTCAAAGACGGTGCGCTGGCGCCGATTAGGCGGCTTCAGCAACCTTCTTGACGATCTGGCGACGCAGCAGGCGAGCGCGCATGCTCAGCTCGTTCTCGTCCGACTTCAGCAGGAAGGCGTCGAGGCCGCCACGGTGTTCAACCGAGCGGAGAGCAGCTGCGGAAACGCGCAGGCGGTAGCGCTGGCCGAGAGCATCGGAAATCAGCGTGACGTTGCACAGGTTCGGAAGGAACCGGCGCTTGGTCTTGTTGTTGGCGTGGCTTACATTGTTGCCCGACTGGACGCCCTTGCCGGTCAATTCGCAACTACGGGACATGGTACACCTATTCTCTTTATCGCCGCCGGACAATGCGGTAGCGGGCCCAGAGCCCAGGCCGCGTTCCTAGGCCATTATTGGAAAGTCGCGGTTCTATAGTCAGAGACGGCCCGCCCGTCAAGCCAAACCTCTTGCATTCTCGGAAAACCGCGGTTTTTCCCGGCCGATCTGCCCATGCGAAGCGCTGTCCGGGCAACAATAATGGTGCGCGAGACCCATTCCAAGCGGTTTTGCTATGCGCTATTTCTTGACCGAGGACACACGACGGTTTGGTTCCGTGATTGGACCGACCGCGTAGCCGGCGATAGCGAAATGGCGCAGAAAAGCCGTAAACACCCTGCATTTCAGGGTATTGCGGCGATGTTCAAGTGATGGATTCCTAAAGGCATGAAGTTGCGAAATGGCTTTCGCGGGGCAATGCTGCTTTCGGCGGTCTTGTTTTCCACAGCATCATCGGCCGCCGATGCCGAGCATCTGACGGATTACAGCATCTCGCTGTCCGGTCTGCCGGTGGCGCGCGCCTCATTCCACACCGAGGTTCAGAAGAATCGCTACACGATATCGGGGACGCTGAAATCGGCGGGCCTGCTCGATATCCTCAGCCGCACGTCGGGCCAGACACAGGTTTCCGGCGTTGTCGACAAGGATTACCTGCGCGCGTCGCAATATTCGATGTCCTATCGCAGTGGCTCGAAGAGCCGGGCGATCAGCGTTACCTACCGCAACGGCAATGTTGTGCATGCGAGCATGACGCCGAAGCGCACGCCTTTGCCGAAGAACTGGGTGCCGGTCACCTCGCGCGACATGCGCAACGTTCTCGACCCGCTTTCGGGGCTGATCATTCCGGCGCAAGCGCGCGTCTGCCCCAACACCCTGCCGATTTTCGACGGCGAGTCGCGGCTCGACATCAAGCTTTCGCCGAAGGGCACCAGGCCTTTCAAGACGAAAGGCTTCGAAGGCGAGGTGATCGTCTGCGGCATCCGCTTCGTGCCGAAGGCCGGCTACAAGAAGGGCCGCGAGGACGTCGAATATCTGCGGCGACTGCAGACGATGGAAATCTGGTTCGCCAAGGCTGAGACCATGAATGTCTATGCCCCCGTCTATGTCCGCATCCCCACCAAGCTCGGGCCGGTCACGGTCTCGGCGACGCGATTTGGTGGTTGACGCGCGATCGCGTGCAACTAAAAGGTTAAATACCAGCAAGCACCGTGATTTTGACGGCGCAGGTTTCCGTTGAGAGAAATCGCGCCCGGGGACGACTATGAAACTCAAGGCAACTCTGATCGGTTTTTCGGCCATCCTGATGTGGTCGCTGCTCGCGCTGTTCACGGCGGCATCGGGCAAGATGCCGCCGTTCCAGCTTTCGGCAATCTGTTTCCTGATCGGCAGCCTGCCCGGCCTTGCGGTGCTTGTGGCAAAACCGGAGCGCCTGGCGTTGCTCAAGCAGCCGGCGAAGGTCTGGATTACGGGCATTGCCGGCCTCTTCGGCTATCACTTCCTCTACTTCACGGCGCTGCGCAATGCGCCGGCGGTGGAGGCCGGGCTGATCGCCTATCTCTGGCCGCTCTTGATCGTTGTCGGTTCGGCACTGCTGCCGGGGGAGCGGCTGCGCTGGTATCACATCGCCGGCGCGCTTGCGGGCCTCGTCGGCACGATCCTGATCGTCGCGCGCAACGGCGTCGCCTTCGACGATGCCTATCTCATCGGCTATGGCGCGGCCTTCCTCTGCGCCTTTACCTGGTCGGGTTATTCGCTGATCACACGCCGCTTCGAGGCGGTTTCGACCGATGTGGTCACCGGCTTCTGCCTTGCCACCTCGATCCTGTCCTTCGTCTGCCATCTCGCGCTCGAAACGACGGTCTGGCCGGCGACGACCTTCGAGTGGCTGGCGGTCGCGGGCCTCGGCCTCTTGCCGGTGGGGGCGGCCTTCTATGCCTGGGACTTCGGGGTGAAGAACGGCGACATCCAGCTTCTCGGCGTTTCGAGCTATGCAGCACCGGTGCTCTCGACGCTGATCCTGATCCTCTTCGGCTTTGCAGAGCCATCCTGGCGCATAGCGCTTGCCTGCCTGTTCGTCACCGGCGGGGCGGTGCTCGCCGCCCAGGATCTGATTTTGCGCAAGGATGCCGCAGCCACCCAGCCGGCGGAGTAGTCCGAAAGATCGCTATCGGGTCGGCGGCTGCCAGTCGGGGGTTGCCATCTCGAAGGCGGCAAAATCGAAGGCCGGCGCGACCGTGCAGCCGACCAGCGTCCAATCGCCGAGCGAGGCAGCCGACTGCCACCAGTTGGCCGGTACCACGCCCTGCGGCCGCTCACCGTCCCGGATGTCGGGCCCAAGCCGCAACGTCTCGGCGGGCTTCCCGTCCTCGGCAATGCTGAGTTCGAGCGGCGCGCCGGCGTGGTAGTGCCAGATCTCGACGGCGTCGCGGACCCGGTGCCAGTGCGAACGGTCGCCACGCTCAAGCAGATAATAGATCGCCGTCGAATGGCCCCGCGGGCCGCCGGCCGTGTCACGGAAGGTCTCGATGTACCAGCCGCCCTCCGGATGGCGTGTGAGGGCGAGCGCCTCGATGACCTCTTCCGCCGTCTGTGCTTCAGCCATCAGAAGTTATCCTTCCGCTTGCGGATTTCCGCAAAGACCGCGGCATCGTCGGCATCTCGCAGGCCGAGATGGGCGCGAATGCCGGGATCGGCGGCGCGCAGGAACGGGTTCGTACGCTTCTCCAGGCCGATTGTCGTCGGCGCGGTGAAGCCGCCGTCGCAGCGGATTTCCTCGATCTCGGCAGCGCGTGCCTTGAGTTCGGCATTGTCGGGATCGACGGTGACCGCGAAGCGGGCATTGGAGAGCGTGTATTCGTGGCCGAAATAGACGGTCGTGTCGTCCGGCAAGGCCATCAGCCGGCTGAGAGACTGCCACATGGTCGCCGGCGTCCCCTCGAACAGACGGCCGCAGCCGAGCGCAAAAAGCGTGTCGGCGGCAAAGAGCAGCTTGTCCTGTGGAAAATGGAAGCAGATATGGCCGGCGGTATGGCCGGGTGTTTCGATCACCTCGACGTTGCGGCCCGCAAACTCGAAGCGTTCGCCATGACGCACCGTCTTGTCGAGGCCCGGAATTTTCGCGGCCTCGTTGAACGGACCGATGATGATGGCGCCGAAGCGGGCTTTCAACGCGTCATTGGCCGCGACGTGGTCGCCATGATGGTGCGTCGTGAGAATATGGCTGAGCGTCCAGCCGCGGCGTTCCAGCGCCTCTAGGATTGGCGCCTCCTCGGGCGCGTCGATCGAGGCGGTCAGGCCGCTTTCGGGGTCGTGGATCAGCACGCCGAAATTGTCGGTGCGGCAGAGGAAAAGATCGAGTTCGAGCGCGGCCATGGCAGGTCCTCCGGTCAGGAGAGGGGAGATGCTGCCGAATGTAGCGAGCCTTACCTTGAAGTCTACCGCTTCGAAGCTAACATGTTGCGAATGCATACCGATATTGTCGACCTTCGCGAATTCTATCACTCCGAGCTTGGCCGGATGGCGGAGCAATCCGTCACCATGGCGCTTTCGTCCGTCTGGGCGCGGCTGCCGGACGAGCGGCTGGTCGGCCTCGGCTATGCCGTTCCCTATCTCGAGCGGTTCCGCAAGGACACGGAGCGCACCTTCGCCTTCATGCCTGCGGGCCAGGGCGCGGTGAACTGGCCGGTTGCCGAGCTTTCCTCGACGGCGCTGGTGTTCGACGAGGAATTGCCGCTGCCGGACGCATCGATCGACCGGGTGCTGATGGTGCATTCGCTGGAATTTGCCGAAAGTCCGCGCGAGACGATGAAGGAGATCTGGCGGGTGCTGGCGCCGGGCGGCCGGCTCGTGATCGTCGTGCCCAATCGACGCGGCGTCTGGGCACGCATGGAGCATACGCCCTTCGGCTCCGGCCGACCCTATTCGCGCGGGCAGCTGACGGCGCTGTTGCGCGAGACCAACTTCACGCCGGGGGCTACGGCCGACGCGCTGTTCTTCCCGCCGTCGAAGCTCCGGGCGATCCTGCGGCTGCGCCGAGGCTTTGAGCGGCTCGGCCGCTGGCTCTGGCCAGTGTTCTCAGGCGTCATCGTCGTCGAGGCGCAGAAGCGGCTTTACCAGGGGCTACCGGTCGCAGCGCGTGCGTCCCGCCGTGTCTTCGTGCCGGTGTTGGCGCCGCAGGGCGTGCCGAGCACACGCGAACGGCCACGCCTCACCCGATAAGGCGCTGCGTACAGGCGGCGGACCCTCGACAAAAGCCGCTTGCGCCGGTAATGGCTTGACCTCTTTTCCTGCCTATAGCGCCCCGCGCCTCCCAAGGCGCGACAAAGGTCGCTGTGGCACCTTGATGGCCATAGAAAGCTGACCCGATGAGCCTTGCTTCGAAGAGCCCTGAGCCGCGTCCCGGCATCCTTGACATTGCCGCCTATGTGCCGGGCAAGGAGCATGCGCCGGGTGTCGCCAAGGTGCATAAGCTCTCGTCGAACGAAACGCCGCTCGGTGCCAGCCCGAAGGCGATAGAAGCCTTCCAGGCGATGGCCTTCAATCTGGAGCGCTATCCGGACGGCCAGGCGCGGGCGCTGCGGGAGGCAATCGGGGCCGTTCACGGGCTCAATCCGGCAAACATCATGTGCGGCAACGGCTCGGACGAACTGCTCGGGCTGCTGTGCCACACCTATCTCGGCCCCGGCGACGAAGGCATTATCACCGAGCACGGTTTCCTGGTCTACAAGATCCAGATCCTGGCGGCCGGTGCGACGCCCGTAACCGTCGAGGAAAAGGATGCGCGCGTCGATGTGGACGCCATCCTTTCCGCGGTCACCGAGCGGACCAAGATGGTCTTTCTCGCCAATCCCGCCAATCCGACCGGCACCTATATCCCGGTCGACGAAGTCCGCCGGCTGCATGCGGGCCTGCCCGAGGGCGTGCTCCTGGTGCTCGACGCCGCCTATGCCGAATATGTGCGCCGCAACGACTATGCCGCCGGTCTTGAGCTCGTCTCGGCCAGCCGCAACGTGGTAATGACCCGCACCTTCTCGAAGATCTATGGTCTTGCCGGCCTGCGCATCGGCTGGATGTATGCGCCGCCGGAAGTGATCGACGCGGTCGACCGTGTCCGCGGGCCGTTCAATCTCAGTGCGCCTTCCATTGCGGCGGGTGCGGCGGCGATCCGCGATCAGGCTTTCGTCGCAACGGCGGTCGATCACAATCTCACCTGGCTTGCCCGCGTTGCCGAAGCGCTCGAGGCGATCGGGCTCCGCATCACGCCGTCGGTCACGAATTTCGTGCTGATCCATTTCCCCGACGAGGCCGGCAAGCGGGCGGAGGAGGCCGATGAGTTCCTGACCCGCCGCGGCTATATCCTCAGGGCAGTCCGCAGCTACGGCTTCCGGAATGCCTTGCGCATGACCATCGGCTCCGCGGAAGCCAACGAGGGCGTCATCGCGGCGCTGACCGAATTCATGGGACGGAGATAATGGCTCAGCAGTTTGAAACGATCGCCCTCATCGGCATTGGTCTGATCGGCTCGTCGATCGCGCGCGAAATCCGCGAGAAGCAGCTTGCCGGCACGCTCGTCGTCTCCACGCGCAGCGAGGCGACGCTGAAGCGGACGCAGGAACTCGGGCTCGGCGATCGCTATACGCTGTCGGCCGCCGACGCCGTTCGCGACGCGGATCTCGTCATCGTCTCGGTGCCGGTCGGCGCGTCCGGCGCTGTTGCCGCCGAGATCTCAGCGCATCTGAAGCCAGGCGCCATCGTCACCGACGTTGGTTCGACCAAGGGTTCGGTGATCGCACAGATGGCGCCGCACTTGCCCGAGAACGTGCATTTCGTGCCGGGGCATCCGATCGCCGGTACCGAGCATTCCGGCCCGGATGCCGGCTTCGTCGGCCTCTTCCGCGGCCGCTGGTGCATCCTGACGCCGCCCCCTGGCGCGGATGAGGAAGCGGTGGCGCGGCTGCGGCTTTTCTGGGAAACGCTCGGCTCGATGGTCGAGGAGATGGACGCCGAACACCACGACAAGGTGCTGGCAATCGTTTCGCACCTGCCGCACATCATCGCCTACAACATCGTCGGCACGGCTGACGATCTCGAGACCGTTACCGAATCCGAAGTCATCAAATATTCGGCTTCGGGCTTCCGCGACTTCACGCGTCTGGCGGCATCCGACCCGACCATGTGGCGCGACGTCTGCCTGCATAACAAGGATGCGATCCTGGAGATGCTGGCGCGGTTTTCGGAAGATCTCGCCTACCTCCAGCGGGCGATCCGCTGGGGCGACGGCGACAAGCTGTTCGATCTCTTTACCCGCACCCGGGCCATTCGCCGCTCGATCATTCAGGCCGGCCAGGACACGGCGATGCCGGACTTCGGTCGCCATGCCATGGATCAGAAATAGCCTGAGCAGATCAAGGAAGACCGTGGAGCGGTCTTCCTTCCTATGAGGCGTATGACCGTAGCCTAGAGGGTCGGCAGGACGCCGATCGGGATGAAGGCGAGGAACGCCGTGCCGTCGCGCACGTTGAGCTTCACGGTCGCCTCGTTCTTGCCGTTGGCGAGAGCCTTCAGCATGTTGGCGGTGTTGTCGACGAGGTTGGCATCATCCGGGATCAGGGTGACCAGGTTGGCGCGCCAGGCCTCGATATTGGTCATCGTCAGCGAGAACTCGCCAGAAATCAGTCCCTGATCATTGACCGAGAACGGCCCGGAAAGCTTGGCGTTCATGCCCGAGCCGAGGTCGAGGGTGAGCTGTCTCAGCTCGCCCTTGCTGCCGCGAAACATCTCAGGCGTCGGCGGGGTTGTCATCCATCCGGCCCGGTCGGTGAAGGTCAGGTCGGCGGCGACGGTCGCCGGCGGTGCGAGGCTCGGGCCTTCCTCGGGCCGAACGTCCAGTTTGTCGACGCTCAAGGCGGCGTCGAGATCCGCGCCGTTCTGGCGCAGGTGCAATTCGCCGTGGCTGGCGCCAAAGCCAAATCCGTCGCCTTCAAGCGGCAATCGCAACCGGCCCGTCAGGTTGTCGTAGGTCAGCGACGTGCGGTCAACGCCGGACAGGGTCGCGCGCACGCTCGCATGCAGCAACGTCCAGTCGGCGAAGATGTTGAGGCCGGGGGAAGCCCGGATCTCGGCCGGGCCGTCAAGCTCGATCACCGCATGGCCCGGCTGGTAGACCTGGGCAGCGGTCCTCAGCGCTCCGAACGAGGCCGAGGTGCCGTTGCGGGTGTCGTCCAGATGGACCTTGTCGCAGAAGAGGCCGATGCGGAACGGGAAGCCGCGCACGTCCATGTTGGTGCATTCGCCGCCGAGGCCGGCCGCCTGTCCTTCGGCGAGGCGGGTCGCAAGCCGCTTCTCGATCTGGTCGGCGGCGAGAAACCAGCCGGCCGAATAAACGCCGGTGACAAGCACGATGCCTGCCAGGAGCCAGCGGAATTTCCGGCTGACCGGCGATGGGTTGGAGACTGCGGTGGCCGACATGGGCGCGGGTACCTCACTCAAAACAGGATGGAGGCTGCCTTTCGGGTGGCGCCATCGATCCGCAAAACTATTCTTTCCTTCGGCCGCAGGAGGACGACCTTGTCTCTTTCGTGCCGGGATGCTGTGCCGTAGAAACCGAAAATGGCTCACCGCCCCACGCGACCGATCGTGATTCGGCAGTGAGAACAGCAGCGCGGGTTGAATGACAGTGGATATGGACGAATTTTGGGTCTTTGGCTACGGCTCGCTGATGTGGAACCCGGGCTTTGCCTTCGAGGAGAAGCTCACGGCACGCGCCTTCGGTTTTCGCCGCTCACTCTGCGTGCATTCCTGGGTTCATCGCGGCACCGAACAGCGGCCGGGGCTGGTGCTTGGGCTCGACCGCGGCGGCTCCTGCATCGGGACGGCGTTTCGCGTCCAGCGCGGACAGCAGGCGGATGTCGTCGACTATCTGCGCGAGCGTGAACTGGTGACCCACGTCTACAAGGAACGCACCATGCCGGTGCTGCTTGCCGACGGCCGCCGCGTCCCGGCGCTCGCCTACGTCATCGACCGCGCCCACGTCCAGTATGCGGGCTCGCTGACCACCACGGAGGCGGCCGGAATCGTCGCGGTTTCGACGGGAAAATCCGGGCCGAACAGCGAATACGTGTTCAACACGCTCGCCCATCTCAAGGAGATGGGCATCCGCGATCACTGGCTGGAAGAGGTGGTCGGATTGCTGCGGCAGGCGCCGCGTTCAGCCCGGGCCTGAAGGCTCAGGCCCGGCCTTCTGCCTTCAGTTCCTTCAGCCGCTGCTCGGCGGTCGGCGGCAGCGGCAGGTGCGGATTGGCCTTCACGGTTTCGACGAGCAACTCGTCGCTCGCCCTCTCGGTTACCTCGACGAGCTTCGCCAGGAAAGCGTCCGGGTCCATGCCGGCCTCGATGGGCGGCAGGATGCGAACCTTGAAGTGGCCGGGAAAGCGCAGGAACTTGCGGCGCGGCCAGAAGAGGCCGGGATGCATGGCGACCGGCACCACCGGCACGCTGAGGTCGCGGTAGAGGCGGGCGATGCCGTATTTGTATTCCGGCGGAGCGCCCGGCGGGCGACGCGTGCCTTCCGGGTAGATGATGAGCTCGCGGCCGGTTGCCATTTCCTGCTTGGTGCGGTCCATCACGCCGGTCATCGCCTTGCCGCGGGCCGCGCGATTTACCGGAACCATGCGTTGCTTGAGCACATACCAGCCGAAGAGCGGGATCCAGGTGAGCTCGCGCTTCAGGATATAAAAGGGATCGCTGAGCCAGGGGAGCAGCGCATAGGCATCCCAGAAGGACTGGTGTTTGGGAGCGAAGATATAGGGAACCTCGGGGATATTCTCCAAGCCTTCGATCTCGAAGGTCGTGCCGACCATCTTTTCCATGAGCCAGTGGTTGCTGCGCACCCAGTTCTTCGGCACGAACCACGCCTTCTTGCGCGGCAGCAGGAAGTAGATCGGGGTCAGCACGATCATCTGCACGATCAGATTGGCGTAGAACACCATGTTGAAAAGGATCGAACGCAAGACGATCATCAGGCACGCTCTCGTAGGCGAGGTCTCAAGGGGACCGGCGTCTTTGAGCCGGTTGATCGCTGCCTACACGATTAAGTGCTGAAGGAAAACTGCTCTGTTTCACTTTGCAGCGGCGAAGGCTGTTCCTGCCGGCCCTTATTCTTCGGCGGGCGTCGCGCGCGATGCGTCGGTGCGCAGGCCGCTGGTCGGGCGGGCGCCGGCGAAGTCGCGTATCGAAGCCACCGTATACTTGCCGAATTCCAGAAGGATCGACTTCAGCACCATCGGGTTGCGCAGCCAGTTTGTGGTCTTCAGATCGGAGTTGACGACCGGGTAGGGGATGAACTCCGTTTCCGGCCGGGCGCGGCGCAGTTCCAGGAGGCTGCGCGGCATGTGATAGTTGTTGGTGACGACGAGCACGCTCGCATAGCCGCGATCATGGATCCATTGTGCCGCTTCCGTGGCATTTCCGATGGTATCGATCGCCTCATGGCCGATGTCGACGCAGCACTTGAAAAGGTCGGCCGAGCTCTGGGTGTTGCGGCGGATCTGGCTGCCTGTGGTCGTCGGGTGAACCCCGGAGATCAGCAGGCGCTTGCCGGCGCCACCCTTCAGAAGATCGACCGCCTGGTCGATGCGCTGGAAACCGCCGGTCAGGACCACGATCGCGTCGGCCTTCGGATGACCCGGCGGCTGCAGGGAGGCGACCGTGTCGGCAAAGTTCAGGAAGGCGGCGATCAGGATTGCCAGCGGCAGGAGCAGGACGAAGAAGGTTCGGCGGAGGATTTTGCGCAGGAGACTGCGGGACCGCCGGCGATCGTCGGCTTGCCCGTGCCATTTATCTCCTCCGGCCATTCCGTTCCCGCGTAGCTCTCGCGCCATCATGATTCTCTTCACATAGCCGCAGATTGCGGCAAGGAATAGATCGAGTGACGGCGAAACATCAGGCGGCTCAGCTTTGGTAGAGGTCGGTACGGCCGGGGTCCGAACGGATGAGGTCGATTTCGTAGATCGTGCGGGTAACCGTCAGCCGCGCCGTAACGGTCGTCAGGATGGCGATGACGACGATGATCGCGGCAATGCCGAGATAGCCACCATAGCCGATGGTGAAGGTACCGAAGAGGGCGGTGGCCTGATCTGTCTCGGGGGTCGCCAAGGTCCGTGACTGCCAGAAACCCGCGAGCGCAAAGAAAAGTGCTGCGAGCAGACCGCCGGCGCCGGCGCCCTTGAGGCTGATCCTGAGGAAGTGCTTCTGGAATTCCGACGCGACGAAGCCGGCTTCGGCACCGACGAAATGCAGCACCTCGACGATATGGCGATTGCCCGACAGCGCGCCGCGCGTTGCGAAGACCACTGTCAGCACCATGGCGGAAAAGACCAGGGTCAGCACGCCGGTGCCGATCATGGCCGTGGTGTTGGCCATGGCGACCAGCCGGTCGACCCAGGTGCGGTGGTCGTCGAGGAAAGCCTGCGGGATTATTTCTGTCAGCGCCTTGCGCATGGCCGCAAAGTCCGGCGGATTGCTTTCGTCGATGGTGATGATGACGAGGCGCGGCACGGGCAATTCGTCAAGATCGAGGCCTTCGCCGAGCCAGGGTTCGAGCAGGCGGGCGGTGGCGGCCCGGTCGACGATCTTGCCGTCCGTCGTGCCACTGAAGGTCAGCGCCAGGTCGCGGGCATCCGCCAGCGCCTTTTCCATGTCGAGATTGTCGTCGGGCTTGATCTGGATGGTGATCTCGCGGGAGATCTGCGACTGCCAGCTCTGGGCCGTGGCTCGCACCATGCTGACGCCGCCGAGCGTCAGGCAGGCGAGGAACGACATGATGGCGATGACGCACATCAGCGCATGGCCCGACACATTGCTCGACGGCACGATCGGGCCGGTCGGGCGCACGCGCATTTCCGTCCGGCGCTGTTGTGCCTCCGGTGCCTGTTCGGGCACATCCTTTTGGTGTTTGGTGCGGCTGTCACTCATAGATGTCGAGCCGCCCCTGCGAAAGGATCATGCGCCGCGCCTCCACCTGGTCCATCAGCGACAGATCGTGGGTGGCGATCACGACCGCCGTGCCGAGCCGGTTGAGCTCGAGGAAAAGATTGAGCAGGCGCCTTGCCATCGGCGGATCGACGTTGCCGGTCGGCTCGTCGGCAAGCAGGATCTCCGGCCGGTCGATCAGCGCCCGAGCGATGGCGGCGCGCTGTTTTTCACCGCCGGAAAGGACCGGTGGCAGCACGTTGATGCGCTCGCCGAGACCCACCCATTTCAAAAGCTCCAGCACGTCTGCACGGTAGCTCGTCTCCTCCTTGCCGCGCACGCGCAACGGCAATGCGACGTTCTCGTAGGTGGTGAGATGATCGAGCAGGCGAAAGTCCTGGAAGACGATGCCGACGCGCCGGCGCAGCATCGGGAATTCTTCGCGCGGGATCGACGAAATGTTGCGGTCGAACATCCGGATCAGGCCGCGTGTCGGCTGCAGCGAGAGGAAAAGAAGCCGCAGCAACGTGGTCTTGCCGGCGCCCGACGGACCCGTCAGGAACTGGAATGAACGGCGTGGAATGTCGAAGGTCAGGTCCCGGAGGATTTCCGGTCCCATGCCATAGCGCAGTCCGACGTTCTCAAAGTGAATCAAGCGGCAGCCCAGTCTCTCTCACGGCCCTGCAACCGACGGCCGGTTCCGGTCCTCCGCGCATAGGACGACCAGCCAAGAAAGGCAAAACCGCCAGCGGAATCATGGTTAAGTGACGGTTAATTTTTCATGAAAAGGCGCCGCTTTCGCGACGTCTTTCCGAAACATTAACCATTCCGGTTTACGTGTCGGAAAGATTTGATGCAATGCCTAGTTCTTGCACCGCATGAGGCTTGGCATTGCCCGAGGGTTTCGCAGACAAACTGGCCGCCTGCGGCCGTGTTCTCTTGCGGGACAGGAGGAAATGATCATGCAGGCATTCCGGACCAAATCCGCCAGCAACAACGCCGATACAGATTTCCTGCCGCCCGAGCGCGGCGGACGCGACGGGGCTTCAGCGCCGAGGCGCGCCGACTATGTGGATGCGGAATTCGAGGTGATATCCGCTTCGTCGCGCCGCACGCCCTATCCTGTTTTCAACGACAATGCACAAACGGGCAGCCGCAGGCGGCCGACGCTGACGGTCGTGGAGCAGGAGCCGTCGCTCGGCGCTCGATTGTTGCGTCTTGCCGAAACGCGGCTGCGCGACATGCCGGCACGCCGCTTTGCCGGGATGGTCGCGGGCGTTGCGCTTGCTTCCTTCCTGGCGATCGTCGGCTTTGCCGGCGATGGACAGGCCGACGTCCAGCCGCTGACGATATCGGGGATCAAGAGTGGGCTCGATTACTCCGGCGGCATGCGTGTGCTGTCCGTCTATGGTTCGATCGACAATCGCTCCGATATCGAGCAGCGATTGCCGCTCGTCGTGGTGGAGATTGCCGCCAACGGGCGCAAGGTCACGACGACACGGGTGATGCCCGAGGGTGCTGCCGTCGCGCCCGGTGAGAGCCGTCATTTCATGACGAGACTGCCCTATGCGGGTGGAAAAATGCCGGATGTGACGGTTTCCTTCGCCGAAAACGGTGTTTCGGCCCGCTGATTGTGCTAAGCGGCGCCAAAGGGAAGGCTTAAGGTCTTCCGGATGAAACGCTGGAGAAGCCTTGATGCCCGTTGTTCGCGGTAAGAATATCGAACCTCTCTATACGGCCGAAACCATCGCTGCCCGCAACAGCGAGCTCGCCGGAATGATCGTCAACGGCCCGCACAAGGATCTGCTGGTGATCGCGGTGCTCAAGGGATCGTTCATCTTCGCGGCCGATCTGATACGCTCGATGCATACGGCCGGTCTGGCACCGGAAGTCGAGTTCATCACGCTGTCGAGCTACGGCACCGGCACCGTTTCGCAGGGCGTCAAGATCACCAAGGATATCGACAGCGACGTGCATGGGCGCGACGTTCTGCTGATCGACGACATTCTCGAATCCGGCCGCACGCTGCGTTTCGCCAAGGAACTGATGTACGAGCGCGGCGCCCGCAACGTCACGATCGCCGTGCTGCTCGACAAGCGGGTCAAGCGCAAGGTCGAGCTCGAGGCGGATTATGTCGGCTTCGAATGCCCCGATCACTTCGTCGTCGGCTACGGCATGGACGTCGCCTATGCCTTCCGCGAGCTGCCTTTTGTCGGTGTTGTCACCGGCGACGCCGAGTAAACGTCTCGATTTGGGGCATGCGCCCTGAAATCCAGTCGTTCGGCGTTTACCGAACACAAACGAAAAACTGGTTGTTTTGGTGCGTGCCGCAGTGATTCTCGACGGGGATCGGCGGCGCTGCAGCGCCAGTGTGTCTCCCGATGATCCACGCCCGCTGTACTTTTGGATCAGGTGCGGGTGCCGGCGTGAACGCCGGACTCGGAAGCGAACGCGGAGGCCATGATGGCGAAGATCCTGATTACCGAGGACGAGGATGCATTGCGTTCCTTCGTTGCGCGGGCCCTGAGGCTCGACGGCCACGAGACGGTCGAAGCGGGCGATGGGGCCGATGGCCTTGCCTGCCTGGAGGCCGAGGCGTTCGACCTTCTGCTCTCCGATATCCGTATGCCCGTGATGGACGGCATCGAGCTGACGCACCAGGCGTCGGCGGCCTTTCCGGCCATGAAGATCCTGCTGATGACCGGCTATGCCGAGCAGCGCGAGCGGGCTGACGATCTCACCGACAAGATCGTCGACGTCATCTCCAAGCCCTTCTCCCTTCCCGATATCCGCAAGGCAGTCGCGCTGGCGTTGGCCGCCTGACGGCCAGACCTGCCGGCCCACAGCAACAGGACTGCGACCCGGCGCATCGATTGGATGCGACGGGAGCCGTTGTCATGTTCTGCCGCGATGAGGCAAAGGGCTGAGCCGGACGCCCGGCTCAGCGCATGTCGAGCAGGCGTTCGAGGTACTGGCGCTCCTGCTCCGGCGACAGGCTGTCGCCCAGCCTGCGGCGAATCTCGTCAAGGATTTGTCGGGCGCGCTGAGAATCGATCTCGTCTGGAACCTTGACCTGGTCGCCGAAGTTCGGGCCGAGATTCTGTTGCCGCCGTCCCAAAGGATCGCGGCCGTTTTGACCGTATTGCGGAACACCCATGCCAGGGCCGCCCTGACCTTGGCCCTGCATCTGGTTCATCATATCCTGGGCGCCTTGGCGCAGGGCCTGTAGCGCGCGGCCCTGATTGCCGACGGCTTGTTCGCCCTGGCCCTTGCCGAGCGCGCCGGAAGCGCCGTCCATTTCGCGCTTGGCTTCGCCGAAGCCCTTGCCGGGCTTGATGCCCATGCTTTCCAGGCCCTTGTTCAGCTCACCGAGCTGTTTTCCGAGCGCGTCCTGCTGCTCTTTCAGCTGTTTTAGTGCATCCTTGAGCTGTTCGGCGGTCATGTTGTCGAGTGGGTTGGGCTGACCATTCGGATCGCCCTGCTGACCTGGGTCCTGCGGCATTTCCTGACCGAAGAGCTCGTTGTCTTCGCCCTGCAGCGGGTCGCCCCGCTGCATCCGGTCACGCAGGGCCTGGTCGAACTTGAAGGTCTCGTCCATCAACTGCTGCTGTTGCTGCATCAGCTTGCCGAGCTTGTCCATCTGCTGGCGCATGGCGTCGTTCTGCTCGCCCATCTGCTGCTGGCTACGGCCAGCCTGCAGGTTGTTCATCATGCGCTGCAGTTCCGAGAGCATCTGCTGTGCCTGATCGCGCGCGCCCGAGCGCGCCAGATTCTCGATCTGGTTCATCATCTTCTCGAGGTCCTGCTGGCGCAGGATGTTGTTCGGGTCGAGCTTGCCGGTCATGCGTGGATTTTTCATCGCCTGCTCGGCGAGCGCCTGCATGTATTCCTGCATCGCCTGGCGCAGTTCCTGCATCAGCTTGGCGATTTCCTGGTCCGAAGCGTTGCGCTCCAAGGCGTCCGACAGCGCCTGCTGGGCTTCGCGCAGGCGGCGCTCGGCAAGCGACAGGTCGCCGTCCTCGATGCCGAGCGCGATCTCCCAGAGGTATCCGGCGGCATCGCGCAACATGTCGTCGTTATAGGCGAGCGCCATCCGGGTGCGCGCCGATTTCAACAGCAGGAAATGAGTGAGGTTCGGGATCCAGTCCTCGGCAAGCGCGGTGACGGCGTCGTTGAGGTCGATGGCGCGCGGCAGGTCGTTGGCATTGAGCGCGAAAACCTGACGCTGTTCGGCGACGGCGCCGGCGAGCGGCTGCGAGAACTGGCGGGCAGGCAGGATCATGTCGTGCGGCGGGCTGCGACCTTCCTGTCCGGCAGCATCCCGGGCGACGAGCGTCACCGCTACCCGCTTGCCGGCGAGCGGATGCTCGCTGAGGTTTCGGCTGGTCGTGCCCTTTGCCTCGCGCGCGTTACGGCGCGGCAGATCGAGCCGGTATTCCGGTAGCGGATAGAGCGCGCGGGCCCCTTCTGCCGGTTCGTCGAGCGGCTTGATCTCCGCCCAGGCCTGGGCGATGCCGTAATCGTCGTTGGCCGTAAACGTGATTTCGAGCGCCGCGTTGATGGTCGGATGGGGGATTCCGTCAAAGGCGATCTGAGGCACCCCGTCCGGGGTGATCTTGAACGCCCAGCGCTGGCTGCCGACGATAAGTTCGCCATCCTTGACGACCTTGTAGACGTGGTTGCGCACGGCATTCGGATTGCGCGCCGGCTCCGTTGCAACCATTTCGGCGACCTTCGGGCCGGCATCGTCCACTTTCGGCTTGCTCTGTTTCTCCTCGGCCTTTTCGCCGGCCACCGGAATGGCGATCGGTTTGCTCCCGCCGGTTTCCGCGTAGCGCACTGGCGCGTCCGCACCGGCGCCGGTGATCCGGACGGTGATGTCGCTGAACTGCGGGATGGTGATCGCCGCGGCGTCTTCATTCACGGCAGCGGCGGCTTCCGGCTTGCCCGTCAGGAAGATTGGCGCCCGCCCGGTATAGGGCGGCGGCGTCACCCAGGCATCGACGCGGATGTTGGCAGCCTCGATCGACGTCTGCGGCAGCCGGAACGCATCGCTCAGCAATCCGGCGCGGTTGGAATAGGAATAGGCAAAGGCGACGCAAGCGAGCAGCACAGGCACGGCCCTGAGCGCGAAGGGATCGTGCCTGGCGATATCGGGCCGCGGCAGGCCAGTCTCGAGGGTGCCGATCATGCGTGCCATGCGCGCCTGGTGTTCGCGCCAGAGCGCCTCGCCCAGAGGGGTGTCGGTCGCGGGGCGATCGTCCTGGACGCGGATGGCCTGATGCGGCAGCGCATTGCGCTCTTCGAGCATGCGATCGGCATCGGCATTACCGGGAAGCCGCAACCGGCTGAGCGGTAAGAGAGAGGCGAGGAAGGTTAGCGCAAAGGCAAAGAGCGCGACCGCATGTAGCCAGAAAGGTGCAGCGCGAAAGAAGCCGAGCCAGGCGAAGGCAAGAAACAGAAGGGCGATCGCACCGGGCAGAAGGATACGCGGCAGGACCTGCTCGGCGACCAGCACCGCGCGCGCCAGCCATCTCTTCAGCGCCAGAGTTCTCGAAAACGGCTTCGGTTGTGGCGTTTCATCCTGCCGGAATTGCGTCATCCGCCCAAGTTTCCTTTCGGTCGCCCATCAACGCTTGTGGCTGACCCAATGTAGTGAGGCGACGGCCGAGCTCAAAAATGCACGCAACTTCGCCTATCCCGCTTGCGTTCAGGATACCATCGTTTGTGGCGAAGACGAGGGCGCAAACACAATCGTGATCGGCCGGGCGGCCGATCCACAGATTGTCGTTGTCGCGCCCGGACGGGTCAGTCGAGCCAGTCCGGCACCGAATCGAGACCGATCAACGCGTCATAGTCCTGGCGCGGGCGAACGACGTGGAAACGGTCGCCCTTGACCAGAACTTCCGGGATCAGGAGGCGTGAATTGTAGGTGCTGGCCTGCACGGCGCCGTAGGCGCCGGCCGAGCTGATGGCAAAGAGATCGCCAGGCTTCGGCATCGCCATCTCGCGGTCGAGCGCCAGATAGTCGCCGGTTTCGCAGACCGGGCCCACGACGTCGGCGCGGATGCGCGGCGCGTTGGCGGCGGAAATGCGGACCGGGCGGATCTCGTGATAGGCCTCATAGAGGGTCGGGCGGATGAGATCGTTCATCGCACCGTCGACGATGACGAAGGTCTTGTCGCCACCGTCCTTCACGTAGATGACTTCGGTCACAAGAATGCCGGCATTGCCGACGATCAGCCGGCCCGGTTCGGTGACGATCTTGCAGCCGAGCGACTGCAACTGGCTCTTGACGATTTCCGCATAGGCGTCCGGCAGCGGGGGCGGATTGTTGTCGTCCTTGTAGGGAATGCCGAGGCCGCCGCCGATGTCGACGTGATCGATCGAGTGGCCGTCGGAGCGCAGGGTATCGACCAGTTCGCGCAGCAGCTTGAAGGCGTCGTCGAAGGGCTGCAGTTCGGTGATCTGGCTGCCGATATGCATGTCGATGCCGGTCACCTCAATGCCGGGCAGCGTTGCGGCATGGGCGTAGACCGCACGGGCGCGCTCCCAGGAAATGCCGAACTTGTTTTCCTTCTTGCCCGTGGAAATCTTGGAATGGGTCTTCGCGTCAACATCAGGGTTGATGCGGAAGGACACATGGGCGCGCTTGCCGGCACGAACGGCGCGCTGGTTAAGGACCTCAAGTTCCGGCTCGGACTCGACGTTGAAGCAGTAGATGCCGGCTTCCAGTGCGAGATCCATTTCCAGCGGCGTCTTGCCGACGCCGGAGAACATGATGCGGTTGGCCGGGATGCCGGCCGCCAGCGCCCGGCGCAGCTCACCGCCAGAGACCACGTCGACGCCGGCGCCGAGGCGGCCGAGCGTCTTCAGCACCGCCTGGTTCGAATTGGCCTTCATCGCATAGCAGACCATCGCATCCACATCGGCGAAAGCCTTGGAGAACACCGTGTAGTGGCGCTCGAGCGTGGCGGTCGAGTAGCAGTAGAAGGGCGTGCCGACGGCGCGGGCGATATCGGTCACCGGCACATCTTCGGCGTAGAGAATTCCGTCGCGGTATTGAAAATGGTTCACGTCACGCAGCTCGGCTTTGAGCAATTCCAGGAAAGTGCGAAGCGGCTTCCGTTCGGAATTGCGTAATTTCTACTAGAGGAGGGGATCGAGCAGGAACGAACGCTCGTCTGCTTTTTCCTTCTGCTCGACAGTTCCTGCCGGCGCCTTGGTGTTGATCGGCGCGGTCGAGCCGGGGCGATCGAGGTCGCCCTTGCGTCCACAACCGACAAGAACCAGCCCGGGGATCGCCAGCAGAAGTGCAAGCCGGGCCGCCTTCGTGAATGTCATCGTGATTTTCCTTCGCGGGAACTGATGCAGGTGCGATGTCTTACCGATTTTTCAGGCACTTGTGCACCCTGTTTCTGCGGGCGAAGAGCCGCCCGCAGCGGGCTTGGGAGCAGATGTCTTAGTTGCGGGCGCGCCACCAGGCGATCTGCTTGCGAACCTCGTTGGGCGCCGTGCCGCCGAAGGAGGTACGGCTGGCCACGGAGGCTTCGACCGTCAGGACATCGAAGACCTTCTCGGTGATGTCGGCGTGGATCGACTGCAGGTCGGCAAGCGAAAGATCCGCGAGGTCGCAGCCCTTCTGTTCAGCAAGCGCCACGGCGCGGCCGGTCACATGGTGGGCGTCGCGGAAGGGCAGGCCTGCCTCACGCACCAACCAGTCGGCAAGGTCGGTCGCGGTCGAATAGCCGGAGCCGGCGGCGGCCTTCATGCGATCGCTACGGATGGTCATGTCACGAACCATGCCGGTCATGGCGGCGATCGCCAGCTCGAGGCTTTCGGCTGAGTCGAAGACCTGTTCCTTGTCTTCCTGCATGTCCTTGGAATAGGCGAGCGGCAGACCCTTCATGACCGTGAGCAGCGCGATCAACGAACCGTTGATGCGGCCGGTCTTGGCGCGCACCAGTTCAGCGGCGTCGGGATTCTTCTTCTGCGGCATGATCGAGGAGCCGGTCGAAAATGCATCCGACAGGCGGATGAAGCCGAACTGCGGCGTCGACCAGATGACGATCTCTTCGGCCAGCCGCGACAGGTGCGTGGCAGTGATCGAGGCCATCGACAGGAATTCGAGCGCGAAGTCGCGGTCCGATACCGTGTCGATCGAGTTGCGGGTCGGGCCGGCAAAGCCGAGCGCCTTGGCGGTCATGTGACGGTCGATCGGGAATCCGGTGCCGGCAAGGGCGGCGGCGCCGATCGGGCTCTCGTCCATGTGCTCGATGGCGTGACGCACGCGCGAGCGGTCGCGGCCGAACATCTCGACATAGGCCATGCAGTGATGGCCGAAGGTGACGGGCTGCGCGGTCTGCAGATGGGTGAAGCCGGGCATGACGGTATCGGCATGTTCCTCGGCGCGGTCGAGGAAGGCGGCGATCAGCGCCGTCAGCGCTTTCTCGGTGCGCTGCAGCTCTTCCTTGACCCAGAGGCGGAAGTCGAGCGCCACCTGATCGTTGCGCGAGCGGGCGGTGTGGAGGCGGCCGGCAGCCGGACCGATCAGGGTCGCGAGCCGGGCCTCGATGTTCATGTGGATGTCTTCGAGGCGGCGTGAGAACTCGAACGCACCACTTTCGATCTCTGACAGGATCGTGTTCAGGCCGTGAACGATCTTGTCTTTGTCGTCGGCCGAAATGATGCCTTGATGCGCCAGCATCGTCGCATGCGCTATTGAGCCGCGGATGTCCTGGGCATAGAGCTTCTTGTCGAAGCCGATCGAGGCATTTATTTCCTCCATGATCGCGTCCGGACCCGAGGCAAAGCGACCGCCCCACATCTGGTTGGAGGATTTCGTCTCGGAATTGCCGTCAGCCATGAAGAATGCCCGCCTTGGAGAATGAAATGCCCGACCAGAAGAAATCCCCCCCGGCCGTGAAACTGTTCGCGCTCGCCGCCCTGTTCGGCGTGATCGTCGGTGCGGCAGCGGTATACGTGAAGGAGACCGGGTCTGGCAATGGTGAGGCAACCGAAACGGCCTCCGCCAGTTGCCCGCTGACCTCGGCCAAGGTCGCTGCGCTGACACCCTTCATGAAGGGGCAGGTCGCCGCGATGTCGCCGGCGTCGTCGCCGCGGCCGATCGCGCTTGATTTCAACGGTCCGGACGGCAAGCCGACCAATGTCTCGGCCTTTGCCGGCAAGACGCTGCTCGTCAATCTCTGGGCGACGTGGTGCGTTCCCTGCCGCGAGGAAATGCCGGCCTTGAACGCCCTGCAGAAGTCGCTCGGCAGCGACAAGTTCGAAGTGGTGGCGATCAACATCGACGTCGGCGACGACGAGAAGCCGAAGGCTTTCCTCGACGAGACGGCCGTGCACGAGCTTGGCTATTATCGCGACGCCTCGATGGGCGTGTTCAACAACATGAAGAAGGAAGGCCTGGCCTTCGGCCTGCCGGCAACCTTGCTGCTCGACGACAAGGGCTGCCTGATCGGCTCGATGAACGGGCCGGCCGCCTGGGACAGCGACGACGCCAAGGCGCTGATCAGCGCGGCGCTTGCTCCTGCTGCGGGAAGCTGAAGGAGACTAGATCTGGACAAAGAAAAACCCGGCGGATCGCCGGGTTTTTCTTGTCAAATGCTGACGGAATTAGCGGGTGGGAACTGGCACTTCGCCGCGATAGTCGTAGAAGCCACGTCCGGACTTGCGGCCGAGCCAGCCGGCTTCGACATATTTCACCAGCAGCGGGCAGGGGCGATACTTCGAGTCCGCCAGGCCGTCATAGAGCACCTGCATGATCGACAGGCAGGTGTCGAGGCCGATGAAGTCGGCAAGCTGCAGCGGGCCCATGGGATGGTTGGCGCCGAGCTTCATGGCGGTATCGATCGCCTCGACACTGCCGACGCCTTCATAAAGCGTATAGATCGCCTCGTTGATCATCGGCAGCAGAATGCGGTTGACGATGAAGGCCGGAAAATCTTCGGCGACCGTCACGGTCTTGTCGAGCGTCGCGACGAATTCCTTGGCGGTCTTGAAGGTCTGTTCGTCCGTGGCGATGCCGCGCACGAGCTCGACCAGCTTCATCACCGGAACAGGGTTCATGAAGTGGATGCCCATGAAGTGCTCGGGGCGATCGGTGGCGGAGGCCAGGCGCGTGATCGACAAGGACGAAGTATTCGTCGCGAGAATCGCTTCCGGCTTCAGGATCGGACAAACCTGACCGTAGATCTTGCGCTTGATCGTTTCGTCTTCGGTGACGGCTTCAATCACAAGATCGGCCTGGGACAGGTCGTTGATATCGGAAGAGCCCTTGATCAGGGCAAGGGCTGCCTTGCGGGCCTCGTCGGTCATCTTGCCGGAGGAGACCTGACGGGCAAGGTTGCCGTTGACGGTTGCAAGGCCCGCTTCGATCCGTTCGGCGGCCAGATCGTAGATCTGCACCTTGTATCCGGCGATTGCCGAAACATGTGCGATGCCACAGCCCATTTGCCCGGCACCAATAATTCCGACCGTCTTGATCATCGCGGCGAACATCCATCTTCAAAGGTTGGCGGCAAGGCCGCCATCAGACACGCAAACCGGGCCGGTTTGGCCGGCCCGGTAGATTGTTAATGCCAAGTCCCCGCTTTTGCCAGCCCTTTTCATGGGTGCGGAGGGTGGCATCGATTTGGGCTTACAGCGCCTTCTGCAACTCCGGCAGAGCGTCGAAGAGATCGGCAACCAGGCCGTAGTCGGCGACCTGGAAGATCGGCGCCTCTTCGTCCTTGTTGATGGCGACGATGACCTTCGAGTCCTTCATGCCGGCGAGGTGCTGGATGGCACCGGAGATGCCGCAGGCGATGTAGAGATCGGGCGCAACGACCTTGCCGGTCTGGCCGACCTGCCAGTCGTTCGGAGCGTAACCGGCGTCGACCGCAGCGCGCGAAGCACCGACGGCAGCACCGAGCTTGTCGGCAACCGGCAGGATCACTTCCTGGAACTTCTCGGAAGAACCGAGCGCGCGGCCGCCGGAGATGATGATCTTGGCAGACGTCAGCTCCGGACGGTCGGACGACGACAGGGCGTCGGCGACGAAGGAGGAAACGCCGGGGTTGGCGGCAGCCGAGACGCTCTCGATCGCGGCCGAACCGCCTTCAGGGGCGGACGCGAAGGAGGCGGTGCGCACGGTGATGACGCGCTTGGCTTCGGTCGTCTGCACCGTCTGGATGGCGTTGCCGGCATAGATCGGACGCTTGAAGGTATCGGCCGAGACGACCTCGATGATTTCGGACACCTGGGAAACGTCGAGCAGCGCTGCAACGCGCGGCATCACGTTCTTGCCGACCGAGGTGGCGGCGCTCACGATCGTGTCGTAGCTGCCAGCGAGCGAGACGATCAGGGCAGCGAGCGGCTCGGCAAGGTTGTTGGCAAGCGAGGCGTCGTCGGCAACGAGCACCTTGGCAACGCCCGCAAGCTTGGCGGCCTGCTCGGCTGCAACCTTGGCGCCGGCACCGGCGACCAGCACATGCACATCGGCTCCAGTCCCACTGGCGATTTTCGAGGCCGCGCTCAGCGCCTTGGCGGTCTGGTCGGAAAGGTGGTTGCTGTCGTGGTCAGCCAGAAGAAGAATGGCCATGATAAAATCTCCCTTCCTTAAATCAGAGGACGCCGGCTTCGACTTTAAGCTTTTCGACGAGCTCGGCGACCGACTTGACCTTGATGCCGGCCTTGCGGCCCGACGGCTCCTCGGTCTTCAGCACCTTGAGGCGGGCGGCGGTGTCGACGCCGAAGTCGGCCGGCGACTTCTTGTCGAGCGGCTTCTTCTTGGCCTTCATGATGTTCGGCAGCGAGGCGTAGCGCGGCTCGTTCAAACGCAGGTCGGTGGTGACGACGGCCGGCAGCTTGATGTCGATGGTCTGCAGACCGCCGTCGACTTCGCGGGTCACGGTTGCCTTGCCATCGCCGATCTCGACCTTGGAGGCAAAGGTGCCTTGCGCCCAGCCGAGCAGCGCGGACAGCATCTGGCCGGTCTGGTTCGAATCGTCGTCGATTGCCTGCTTGCCGACGATGATCAGGCCCGGCTGTTCAGCCTCGGCCACGCCCTTGACGATCTTGGCGACAGCGAGCGGCTCGACCTGGTCTTCGGTCTCAACCAGGATGGCGCGGTCGGCCCCCATGGCAAGCGCCGTGCGCAGCGTCTCTTCGGCCTTGGCCGGACCAACGGAAACGACGACGACTTCCTCGGCCTTGCCGGCTTCCTTCAGCCTGAGCGCCTCTTCGACCGAGATTTCGTCGAACGGGTTCATCGACATCTTCACGTTCGCAAGTTCGACGCCCGAACCGTCTGCCTTCACCCGGATCTTGACGTTGTAGTCAACGACCCGTTTCACCGTCACAAGTATTTTCATGGATTCTTCCCTCCAAGAGCTTTCGCAGGAAAATGCGCCTTAACGGAGCCGCCTGATTGTCGGTTGGCGACATCGATACGCGTTTTTTCTCCAATTACAATCGCTGTGCATGGCGCTAAATCGATATAATCCCGAGAATTGGAATTACGTTTACGTACACGTAAGAACGATCGATGGCAAGTGGCTTGGGGCCTGATGCAGCACTGTCCCGGCAGGGCCGGGCGCGCTTCAGGCAAGCCATTGAAATAACGGATCATCCTCGCTGAAGGCTGGCGATTGCCGGTGTCAGGATCCGGTCTGGCGTCCCCAGGGAATGGGCGGTCTTGTCGCATCTGACGACGGCTGTTGGCTTGCGGTGACCGGTTCGGCCTTGTGCCGGACGGCGCGCGGCGTGACGATCGTGCGGTCGAAAAGCGGCACATCGCGGCGTCGCAAAATGACAACCAGAACCAGGCCCGCGACGATGCCGCCGACATGGGCGCTCCAGGACACGCCGCTGCCGGGATCGACGACCAGCATGAAGAACTGCTGGCCTATCCAGAAGGCAAGCGGGATGGCCGCGGGCAAGGGCAGCGGGATGCGGAAGAAGACAAGCACCCAGACGCGCACCTTCGGGTGCAGCAGGAAATAGGCGGCAACGACGCCGGAGATTGCGCCCGATGCGCCGATCAACGGCGCCTCGGAGGCCGGGTCGAGAAGCCCATGCGCAAGTGCGCCTGCAGCCGCGCAGAGAAGATAGAAGGCGAGATAGCGGAAGTGCCCGAGCGCATCCTCGACATTGTCGCCGAACACCCAGAGGAACAGCATGTTCATGGCGAGGTGCATGAAGTCGCCGTGCAGGAAGGAATAGGTGACGAAGGTGAAGCCGTCGGGGACGACGACGAGCGAGGGATCAAGCTGCGCGTAGTCGAAAATGAGCGCCGGGATATAGCCGAAGCCCAGCAGCGCGGCGTTGGCGAATTGCTCGGAGGCAATCGGTCCGGTGATCAGCCAGACGGCAATGTTGATGACGATCAGACTGATCGTGACGTACTGGACCTTGATGTGCTTCAGGGTGTTCGTATCGTGAAGCGGTATGAACATGCGGTCTCCCGAAGCACAGGTTATTGCCCGTTTCTCCCGCCGAATCTCGATCGGGCGCGACGATGCGCGAGCCGACGTTATCTGTTTTTTCCGGGAATCCAAAGGACGTCGGCTTGACCTTTGTCATTTGCAAAGCGCGCCGCGACGAACAGGAAATCCGACAGGCGATTGATATAGGCGATGGCTTCCGTGCTGACGACTTCACCCTCGATCTGGGCAAGGGCCACCACCTGGCGTTCCGCACGGCGTGCGACCGTGCGGGCGACGTGGAGGGCTGCGGAGGCGGGGCTTCCGGCCGGAAGTACGAAGGAGCGCAAGGGATCAAGTTCGGTATTCAGCCGGTCGATTTCGGTTTCGAGCCAGGTCACCTGCGCTGCGACGATGCGCAGCGGTTCGTATTGCGGCGGCTCGCCGGTGTCGGGTGTTGCGAGATCCGCGCCGAGATCGAAGAGATCGTTCTGGATCCGCATCAGTGCGGCGTCGAGATCGACGTTGCCGGCCGTATGCTGCCGAGCCAGGCCGACGAAGGCATTGGTTTCGTCCACTGCGCCATAAGCATCGACGCGCAGATCGCTCTTCAGCCGGCGCGGGCCGGAGACGAGCCCGGTGGTGCCGTTGTCACCCGTCCGGGTATAGATCTTGTTGAGCTTCACCATGGGCGGACGCAGTCCTCTAGCGCAATTTCAGGAACGGTGTGGAACGGTTGTCCGTTCGGAATTTGCGTCAGGTCGGACGGCCGCCGCCGGTGATCCAAAGGGTCACCATGATGAGCACGATCGCGATTGCCTGCAACAGCACACGCGCCTGCATCAACTTGTTGGACGTGTTGCCGTTGCCACCCTTTGCCATGTTCACGAGGCCGCGGATCAAAACGATCACGACCAGGCCCATGACGAACAGGGTCAAGCCGGTAAAGAAGCTGGACATCGAACTCTTCCTTGCAATTCTGCTTCAGCCAAGTCGGCCGATGATGCGATAAAACAGTGCCGCCGGCAGGAGCTTCTTCAGAAGCGCGCCCTGTCTGGCTGGCCTTGTTACAATATAGTGCGGTTTCGGTTTCTTTGCTGTCAGTGCGTGCTTCAAAACCGCATAAACCGCCTCCGGGCCGAGCTTTCCGGCCGCGGGTTTGCTTTCGCCTTTCAGGCGTCGCATCTGCCGCTCGTATTCGACGCGGTGCACCGAATTCTTGAGGTCGATGAAGCGCTCGATATAGGTGACGGCATTGGCGGTGAATTTCGATGTGATCGGCCCTGGCTCGATCAGGCTCACCTCGATACCGCTGCCGGCCAGCTCCATCTTGAGGGTGAGGGACAGGCCCTCGATCGCAAACTTGGAGGCGTTGTAGGCGCCGCGCCAGCGATAGGGCACGATGCCGAGGATGGAGGAGCACTGCACGATGCGGCCGCTGCCGCGCGCCCGCATCGCGGGGATCACCCGCCGCGTCAGGTCGTGCCAGCCAATCACGTTGGTCTCGAGCTGGAGCCTCAGCGCCTCGGTCGGCAGATCCTCGACCGCACCCGCCTGGCCATAGGCGCCGTTGTTGAACAGCGCGTCGATGCGCCCGCCGGAAAGCGCCAGCACCGTATCGGCCAGGGCAGCGATGCTCTCCGGCTTGGTGTAGTCCATCAGAAAGGTCTCGATGCCCTCGCTTTCAAGCGATTGCCGGTCCTCTTCCCGGCGCACGGTCGCAAAGACCCGCCAGCCGTCGGCATGAAGCGCGCGTGCGCAATGGGCGCCGATTCCGGAGGAGCATCCGGTGACAATGATTGTGGGGCGATCCGTCATCCGGTCGAATCCTGTAGAAATCCTGCCTCGGTTTCCCATATTCATCGGCGGGATACAATTGAATTGCGCAAGCCGGAACCCGCCAGCGTTGTCGCCGTTGGGGTCATGCGAAGCCAAGGAAACGGCGCCGAGACGGACGTACTGATCGGGTAGTCCCGGCGCCTCGTAGGATTGGAATGGAATGCCAGCGTTTATACGCATCACCTGGAAAGTCGTGTTCGATGCGCTCTGGCACTTCAGCCTCGACGACGGTTGGGCGATGGCGAGCCATGTGGCGCTGTCGTCGCTGCTCGCCGTCTTTCCCTTCCTGATTTTCGGCACGGCGCTCGGCAGCTTTCTCGGGGCCGACCAGTTTGCCGAAACGGCGGTGCATCTGATTTTCGATGCCTGGCCGGAATCGATCGCCAAGCCCATCGCCGACGAAATCGTGCGGGTGCTGACGATCCCGCGCGGTGGGCTCTTGACCGTTTCGGTGCTGGCCGCCGCCTATTTCGCCTCCAACGGCGTCGAGGCGCTGCGCGTCTCGCTCAATCGCGCCTATCGAGTGACCGAGAGCCGCTACTGGTACGTCACTCGGCTTGCGAGCCTCGGCTTCGTGCTTGCCGGCGTCCTGATCCTGGCCGCACTCAGCATTCTGCTCGTCGCCGTGCCCCTGGCGGTGCGTTATGCCGGACAGTGGCTCCCCTGGCTTGGTGGCGTGCTTGCGACCGTCGACAACTGGAGCCTGCCGCTCGCTCTCGTCGTGCTGACCAGCGGATTGCTCGTGTCCCATCTCTGGCTGCCGGATGGGCACCGTAAAGTGATCGACGTTTTGCCGGGCATCGCGCTGACGCTCGTTTGCTGGACGATCGGCGCTTATGCCTTTGCTTCGTACCTCGCGACCTTCGCCACCTATGTGTCTACCTATGCTGGCCTGGCGTCGATCATGATCGTGCTGGTGTTTCTATACATGATCGCTGCAATCTTCATCATCGGCGCCGAGATCAATGCGGCGATCCTCAAATACAGGGTCAAGAGCATGGTGCGGCGCAGCTTCCAGCTGCGCAATGGCAACGACGCGGCCCGCGAGGAGCAGGACCTAGCCGATTAGCGCGCGGATTTCCTCCGCCGTGCGACCGGCGGCGCGGAAAGCGGCGATGCCGGTATCCTGGTTGCTCTTCGACAGCTTGCGCCCATCCGGCCCGAGGATCAGCCGGTGATGGTGATAGAGCGGTTCCGGCAGATCGAGAAGCCGCTGCAGCAGCCGATGCACGGATGTCGCATGATAGAGGTCGCGGCCGCGCACCACATGGGTGATGCCCTGCAACGCGTCGTCGACGACGACGGATAGATGGTAGCTTGACGGCGCATCGGAGCGCGACAGGATTACGTCGCCCCAGGCGGCGGGGTCGGCGATGATGGTGCCGGTTTCGTCCTCAGGACCATGGCCGCTCTCGGCCCAGCTCAGGTGGTCTTTTCCCAAAAGCGCGATGGCCTTCTCCATGTCGAGCCGCCAGGCATAGGCCTTGCCGCTCGCGGTGAGAGCCGCGCGCTCGGTTTGGGGCAATTCGCGCTCGCGGCCGGGATAGAGCGGGCTGCCGTCCGGATCGCGCGGCCAGGTCTGGCCGCCGGCTTCCGCATCGGCAACGGCGGCCTTGATTTCGCCGCGGGTCATGACCGAGGGGTAGATGACACCCAGCATGTCCAGCCGTTGAAGCGCCGACGCGTAGGCGTCGAGATGTTCCGATTGCCGGCGCACCGGGCGCTCCCAGTCGAGGCCGAGCCAGGCAAGGTCTTCGAAGATCGCCGCCTCGAATTCCGGGCGGCAGCGGGTCTGGTCGATATCCTCGATGCGCAGCAGGAAACGCCCGTTCGCGGCCTTCGCCATGTCATGGTTCAGCACCGCGGAAAGCGCGTGGCCGAGATGGAGCAGCCCGTTGGGGCTCGGGGCAAAACGGAAAACGGGTGGCGTGTCAGGCATGCTTTCCCTTTGCCATGGAAGGGGTATAAAAATCATCCGCTTTGTGGAGGCGTCATGCGGATCATCCGGACACATGAGGATATCGAGGCCGGGCTGTCAGGCCTGGTGATGCTCGATGCGCGCCTCGGGCACGTCGTTGCGAGAGCCGGCCCGGTGCCGCTCCGGCGCACCGATCCCGGCTATCGCGGCCTTGCCAGCATCATCGTCTCGCAAATGGTCTCGAAGGCAAGTGCGGCTGCGATCTGGCGGCGCATGGAAGAAAAGCTCGGCGAGGTCACGGCGGCAGGCGTCAATTCGCTGAGCGACGAGGATTGCCGAGCGATCGGGCTGTCGCGGGCGAAAGCCGAGGCGCTGAGGCGCGTGGCCGAGGTGGTCGTCCGCGGCCAGATCGATCTCGACGCGATCTGCAACATCGAAGGATCGGAGGCGATCCGGGAGCTGACGGCGATCAAGGGGGTGGGGCGCTGGACGGCGGAAGTCTATCTGCTCTTCTGCGCCGGTCATCCGGATGTCTTTCCCTCCGGCGACGTCGCGCTGCAAAACGCGATCGGTCACGGACTGGGCCTCGAACTGCGCCCGAGCGCACGTGAAATTGATTCGCTCGCCGCTTCGTGGTCGCCCTGGCGCAGCGTCGCCGCACGCCTCTTCTGGGCCTATTATTCACAGGAAATGCGTCGTGATGCTGTTCCTGTGACACCTTGAAGGAAAAAGCGAATCCAGCGCACGCATTTTTGTTTCCGGCTTCACAATCCTGTTGCAACGGGCCTAATATAGAAGGTGCAGATGCCGAATCGATCAGGAGAATACGCTTGACGATTGCAGTCTCACCACAGGCCTTGCCGGCGCTCGTCTTGAACGCTGACTATAGGCCGCTGAGTTACTACCCCTTGTCGCTTTGGTCCTGGCAGGACGCGATCAAGGCCGTTTTCCTTGACCGTGTAAATATCCTTGCCGAGTACGAACATTCGGTGTCGTCTCCGAGCTTCTCGATGCGACTGCCGAGCGTTGTTTGCCTCAAGAGCTACGTGCAGCCCTCACGCCACCCGGCCTTCACCCGGTTCAACGTGTTCCTGCGCGATAAATTCGAATGCCAGTATTGCGGTTCGCCCGACGATCTCACCTTCGATCACGTGGTGCCCCGCGCTCACGGCGGCCAGACGACCTGGGACAATGTCGTCGCAGCCTGCTCGCCCTGCAATCTACGCAAGGGCAGCAAGCTGCCGAAGCAAGCCGGCATGTTCCCGCACCAGAGGCCTTTCCAGCCGACGGTGCAGGACCTGCACAACAACGGCCGGCTCTTCCCGCCGAACCATCTGCATGAAAGCTGGATGGACTATCTCTACTGGGACGTCGAACTGCAGCCCTGACGCTGTTCGTGCCTTCTTGCCGGATCTAAGCCCAAAGCGGGGTCAGGAGAGGTGCGTGCGCTCGCGAACCCCCTTGTCGGGGCGTTGCCTGTTTCCCGAGAGCGATCTGGGATCAGCGCGCCTTTGCCGCACCGCGCAAGGCGATTGCTGCGAGGATGAGGCTGGCGATCACATTCCATCCGGCAAAGGAGAGCCCGAGCACCCGCAAGGAGGCTTCGGTGCAGGACGGGCCATGCTTGGAATCGAGATCGCCCAGCAGATCACCGACATTCGACGAAATCCCTTGCGCGGTCGTGGCGCAGGTGGACGGTCCTTCCCAGAAGCCCCATTCGGCGCCCGAGTGATAGACGCCCATGCCGGCGCCGACCAGCATCAGGATGCCGACGATGAGAAGCAGCGTGCGTGTCGTCCACGCCGGCAGTTTGAACGCGCTCGTGGCGATTGCCAAAACACCGACCGGGATGCCCCAGTAGTAGGGATCGCGCTGCAACAGGCAGAGCGCGCAGGGAATATAGCCACCGACATGCTCGAAGCCGAGCGCGCCGCCCACGGTCGTCGCCATGCCGAGTGTTACGATAACGGCGATCAGCAAATTCTGGCGGGATTGGGTGGCGGCGTCGATCATCTATACCTCGCGGGCGGCAGCTCGAAACCGAGGGATGCCGCAGTGCAAACTGGATGGCGCCTTCTTAGGCAGGATCGTGCGCGCTGTAAATCGCAGCGGCTGTGAGCGGCCCGCACGCTTTCGTGATTGTTGGTCGTGCATCCTGAAAATGATGGTTGACCACGGCGAAATCCTTCGTGTAAATCCGAGCCGCTGATATCGCACTTCCCTGAGCCCCATTGGCGGAATTGGTAGACGCGCTCGACTCAAAATCGAGTTCCGAAAGGAGTGCTGGTTCGACCCCGGCATGGGGCACCACCACATACACTTTCTTCACATCCATCGTCCGACATGCCTGAACGCCGCCGCAGTCATTGAACTGTCGCTTGCGAAGGTGTTAGGTGCGCTGCAGCAAGAAAACTGTCATGGCAGCGTCATGTTACCGAGAATAGAGACCTACGACGAACTCTACCGCGCCTTCCGCTGGCCGATTCCGGAAAAGTTCAATATCGGCGTTGCCGTCAGCGACGCCTGGGCTGAGCGGGCGCCGGAGCGTGTCTGTCTCCAGCATTTCGATCCTGGCGGTGCGCATCAATCGCTGACCTATCGTCAATTCGCCCGGCAATCCTCGGCCTTTGCCAAGGGGCTGACGGGGGAGGGTATCATGCCCGGCGAACGGGTGGCGATCCTGTTGCCGCAGGGGTTCGAGACGGCGATTGCCCATGCAGCGATCTACAAGCACGGTGCCATCGCGCTGCCGCTGGCGCTGCTCTTCGGCGTCGAGGCGCTCGAATACCGGCTGCGCGACGCCGGCGTGGCGGCTGTCATCACCAACGGCTTTGGCTATGAACGCATCGCGGCGATCCGTGAGCGGCTGCCTGACTTGCGGCTGGTGGTGCTGGCGGATGATCAGCCGCGTCCGGGCACGATTGTCTTCTCTGACTTGGCGTCGGGTGATCCCTCTGGCTTTGTTGCGGCCGATACCGGCCCCGACGATCCGGCCTTGATGATCTACACGTCAGGCACGACAGGGCCGCCGAAGGGGGCACTGCACGGGCACCGGGTGCTGCTCGGGCATCTGCCGGGCTTCGAGTTTCACCATCACTTTCTGCCGAAGCCGGGTGACCGCATGTGGACGCCGGCCGACTGGGCCTGGGCGGGCGGGCTGCTCAACGCGCTGTTACCGTCGCTGCTGCACGGCGTACCCGTCGTGTCGTCGCCGGCGCAGAAGTTCGACCCGCATACTGCCTTTCGCATCCTGGAAGAAATGGACGTGCGCAACGCCTTCATTCCGCCGACGGCGCTCAGGCTGATGAAGGCGGTCGAGAATCCGCGCGAGCGCTATCGGCTTAATCTCCGAACCATCGGCTCGGCTGGCGAGTCCCTCGGCCGCGAGACCTATGAATGGGCAAAGGCGGCGCTCGGTCTCGAGGTCAGCGAGTTCTACGGCCAGACCGAGTGCAACATCGTCATCTCGTCAGCCGCCGATCTCGGCGTCGTCAAGCCGGGGTCGATGGGGAAGGCCGCACCCGGCCACCGGGTGGCGATCATCGACGGCGAAGGCCGCGAACTGCCGGCCGGCAGCGTCGGGCAGGTGGCGGTGAAGCGGCCGGACCCGGTGATGTTCCTCGGCTACTGGGGCAACGCGGCGGCGACGGAGAAGAAGTTCATCGGCGACTGGATGACGACAGGCGATCAGGGCGTGATGGACGAGGAGGGCTATTTCACCTTCTTCGGGCGTGACGACGACGTCATCACCTCGTCGGGCTATCGCATCGGCCCGGGCGAGATCGAGGATTGCCTCGCCGGCCATCCGGACGTGCAATTGGCCGCCGCTGTCGGCAAGCCCGATCCGGTGCGCACCGAGATCGTCAAGGCCTATGTCGTGCTACGGCCGGGCGTTGTTGGCGACGCGCGTGTGGCAACCTCCATCCGCGAGTGGGTGAAGACCCGGCTCTCGATGCACGAGTATCCGCGCGAGATCGCCTTCGTCGACAGCCTGCCGCTGACGACCTCGGGCAAGGTGATCAGACGGTTCCTGCGCGAGCAGGCGGCGGCGGAAGCGCGCGGGGCGATTCAGGTTTCCGAAGCGTCGTAGTCCCTTGACCGCCGCGCGATTGATTTGAATTGGCTGGAGCGGGATGCGGGCGGAAAACCGCGCCCGCTTTTTCCTCATCCCGATCTAGCGTCCGGCAAGCGCCTTGATCTTGTCGCGCAGGATCCGCGCCATGTTGCGGGTGTTGCGATAGAGGTGGAGCTGGGCTGCCACCTGGCGCACTTCGCGGTCTCGGGTCTGCTGCAGGCCGATCACCATCGTGCCCATGTCTTCGCGCTCCTGCCAGAAACGGCTCATGATCGGGTGGTCCGGCACAGCGCAGGAGTCGGAGCGGGCGATGTTGGCGTCGTCGAGATGCCATTCCGTCAGTTCGGCGAGAAGCAGTTTGCCCGGCGAGAACCTGGCATAGCGCTCGTCATAGGCCGTCTTCCAGGTATAGGCCTCGCCCGACATCAGGAAGACGACCATCGAGGCGATCGCCTTGCCGTCGAGATCGAGCGTGTGGATGCGCACGCTGTCGCCGTCGGCCAGATTGGTGATCGCCTCGCGGGCAAAGGCGGCCCGGAAGCGGTCGAGCACCATGGCGCTGCGCGCCTTGCCCTTCCAGCCGGATGCTTCCAGCGCTAGGAATTCCTCCATGCGCAGGCGGACGTCGGCGGGCTGACGGGCGACCGAATAGACGAGCTCGCCCTCTTTTTCGAGATTGTTCCACTGCCGCCGCAGTTCGCGGAAATGCGCTGGGCTGATTGCCTTGCGCAGGTAGGTCGGGCCGTCGAGCAGGCTTTCGAGCATCGGCCGGCTGAAGGTGTCGGTCACCGTCAGAGGCAGGTTGCGGCCGATGGCGACGGCGCGGGTGAGGCGGGCGACCTTGCCGTTGAGCCGCATGTCGGGCAGCACCAGGATCGAGGGCAGCCCGGTTGCCGGCGCGGCAAAGGCTTCGAACAGGTTGTCGATGGTCTCGGCCGCAT
Source organism: Ensifer sp. ENS02 (assembly GCF_014851885.1). Taxonomy (NCBI): domain Bacteria; kingdom Pseudomonadati; phylum Pseudomonadota; class Alphaproteobacteria; order Hyphomicrobiales; family Rhizobiaceae; genus Ensifer; species Ensifer sp. ENS02. The sequence continues at coordinate 376,566 of NZ_JACVAO010000008.1, forward strand.
CCTCGGCGTCGAGCAGTGGCACGCCCAGCGGTCCGAACGGGTTCGACCAGGCGCGAATGATCGGCGCGCCGATCGAGAAGCCGGGCTTTTCGATCGAGAACGGCATCAGGAAGCGCAGCCGGCTGCGGCGCTCGTCGTTGTCGCGCATGATCGCGAGCCGGATGACGCGCTCTTCCAGGCGCGGCATGGCCGGCGCGAGGAAGCGTCCGGTGAAGAAGACGTTTGGCTCCAGCGCCCGGTTCGACAGAAAGTCGAGTTCGCGTTGCAACTCGTAGCCGGCCCTTGCCGGATAGATGGCAAGATGCCGTCCGGGACGTCCGACCTCGATCAGATGCTCTGCGGTCGGTCCGCTTTCGCCGTCCTGCGCCAGTCCGCCGAGAACCCGTGCGGCCCGGCTGTTTGCATCGCTCGGAAGATTGGTATTGCCGATCATGGATGGACAGCCCCGTTGTTTTCATTGCCGGCTCGCGCTCTTGCGAAGGCAAAGAGCGCAAAGCCGAAGGTACGCCGGACGGCGATGTGCAGCAGCATCGCCTCTACGAACATAGCACCAGCGGTTGCAAAAGCAGCACCGTTCAGTCCGAAAAGAGGGATGAGGCTGAGGTTGAGTGCGATGTTGACGACCAGCGCGCCGGCGTAGAGGGCCACGCACAGCGTCTGCTGGCCGGCCATCGTCAGCAGCGTTTCGGCCGGGCCGACGAAAGCCTTGGCGAGGATGCCCGCGAAAAGCACCATCATCAGCGGCAGCCCGGTGACGAAGGCCGGGCCGAAGAGCGAAAGCAGGAACGGCCCTGCCAGTAGCACCAGCGCGCCGACCAGAAGCGACGGCCAGAAGGCCCAGCGGGCGCTTTCGACCGCGATGCCGGGGATCTGGCCGGGATCGCGGGCCATCGCGTTGGAGACGCGCGGGCCCGCGGCTGCCTTGACCGCGAACATGACGAAATGCACAAGCGCCATGGTCTTGGCGGCAGCGAAATAGATCGCGACGTCGTCCGGCTCCAGGTAGAGGCCGACGATCACCACATCGGAATTGGTCAGCAGGAAGCCGAAGCCATCGACCAGGAAGACGGGGATCGAGACCTTGAGCCAACGGCGAAGCTCGATGCGTCGCGGTCCCGGAACATAGCGCGAGCGAAGACGGTAGGTGAGCGCGAGAAACTGCGAGACACTGGTGACATAGGCCGCGGCCATGGCTGCCATCATGGCGGTTTGCGCGGTGTGGGGCGCGCCGGCGGTGACGGCGAGCACCATGAAAACGAGCACGAGCAGCGGCCGGATGATGAAGGTGGGGCTCATCGCGGCAATCGGCCAGCCATGGGCACGCGCCGTTCCGTCCATGACGTCGCCCAGCGAGATCATCGGCAGGGTGAAGAGGCCGAGATAGAGGGGCACAAGGTAATAGGCCTCGATGTGCCCGGAAAAGAACCAGAGGCCGGCAAGGCCGAGGACGGCGACCGTGGTGGCGGAGGAAAGCGCGAAGATGCGCACCGTCGTCGTCACGCCGCGGATTTCGTCCATGGCGGCCGAGGCCTGGTATTCCGGCAGGAAGCGGATGACGACCGAGTGGAACCCGACGCAGGAGAGGCTGCCGAACAGGATGACCAGCACCCAGACGAAGACGAAGATGCCATATTCGAACTCGCCCATCAGCCGCGCGAGGATGATCTGCGACAGAAAGGCGATGGCGGCGCTGACGATGCGAACCGAAAAGGCGACGAGCGCCATGCGGCGCGCGGCGTTCTTGGCGTCCGAACTGGTCAGGATGGGGAGAAGCCGGGCGATTATTGCGGACAGGCGGTGTCTCAGTGCCGACGGCAGCATTCGTCCGGCCGTTTGACATACCGCCATGAACACGAGAACACCCTGAGATTACGCAATACAGGGTTTCAGTACTGCCAGAACAGCGTTAACAAAGGGTGCAGCGCGGTTGTAAGGAATGGGGGCAACCATGCCGATTGAGGACAGCGAGCGGCAGCGGATTATGCAGGCGAAATCGATTGGCCGCGCATGGTCGGCGATCTCCAGGAGATCGGCATCGAGCGGCTGGACGACCTGAAAGCTTCCGACGCGCAAGATCTCGCACTTCGTATCAACGCCACGCTCGGTCGCCGCCATATCAACAGCACCGGCATTCGCGCGCTCGAAAACCTGATTGCCAACGCCAGGGCATGCGATCGCTAGCAAACAGGCTCCAGGAAACGAAAATGCCGCCCGGAGGCGGCATTTCTGAAGGGCAGGGGGCGCAGACAGTACCTGCATTCCGCGGCTGGCTTATGCCTCGTAGATGCCGTGGCAGTGCTTGTACTTCTTGCCCGAACCGCAGGGGCAGAGCTCGTTGCGCGAGACCTTGCCCCAGGACAATGGGTTGGTTGCGTCTCGCTGCACTGGCGGGGCGGCCAGCAGCGTGCCGTCGCCGAAATCGTCCTCGCCGGTGAGCGGATCGATATGGTGGCCATGCATGACAGGCGGAGCCGGCTGCGGCGCTTCGGCTGCTTCGCGCACCAGCTCGACGCGCATGAGCTGTGCGGTCACGGCCTGGCGCAGGTTGCCGAGCAGGGCCTGGAACAGCTCGAAGGCTTCGGATTTGTATTCCTGCAGCGGATCGCGCTGGGCGTAGCCGCGGAAGCCGATGACCGAGCGCAGGTGATCGAGGTTGACGATGTGCTCGCGCCACAGATGGTCGAGTGTCTGCAGCACGACCGAGCGTTCGACATACTGCATGATCTCCGGACCGAAGCGTTCGGCACGGTCGGCGGCTTCCTTTTCGGCAGCGGTCATGACGCGCTCGAGAATATCGGCTTCGTCGATGCCTTCCTCGGCAGCCCATTCGGTGATCGGCAGGTCGAGATTGAGGTATTGCTGCACGTCGGCCCTGAGGCCCGCGACGTCCCACTGCTCGGCATAGGCCTTCTCGGGAATGCGCTTGCTGACCATGTCTTCGACGACTTCGGTGCGCATGTCGGTCACGGTTTCGGTGACGCTTTCGGCATCCATCAGCTCGATGCGCTGTTCGAAGATCACCTTGCGCTGATCGTTGAGAACGTCGTCGTACTTCAGAAGGTTCTTGCGGATGTCGAAGTTGCGGGCTTCAACCTTCTTCTGGGCGCGTTCGAGAGCCTTGTTGATCCACGGATGGATAATCGACTCACCTTCCTTGAGGCCCAGCTTCTGCAGCATACCGTCCATGCGGTCGGAGCCGAAGATGCGCATCAGGTCGTCCTGGAGCGACAGGTAGAACTTCGATCGACCCGGGTCGCCCTGACGGCCGGAACGGCCGCGAAGCTGGTTGTCGATGCGGCGGCTTTCGTGGCGCTCGGTAGCGAGAACGTAAAGCCCGCCGGCGGCCAGCGCTTTTTCCTTCAGCTGCTGCACTTCGGCTCGGATCGCCTGTTCGCGCTGTTCGCGCTCGGGGCCGGGCTCGACTTCCGAGAGCTCCTGCTGGATGCGCATGTCGACGTTGCCGCCGAGCTGGATGTCGGTGCCGCGACCGGCCATGTTGGTGGCGATCGTGACGGCGCCGGGCACGCCGGCCTGGGCGACGATGAAGGCTTCCTGTTCGTGGTAGCGGGCGTTGAGAACCTGGAAGTTGGCAAAGCCGGACTTCTTCAGAAGGTCGGCCAACTGCTCCGATTTTTCGATCGAGGTCGTGCCGACCAGCATCGGCTGGCCGCGCTCGTGCGCCGACTTGATCTCCTCGATGATGGCGGTCAGCTTCTCGCCCTGCGTCCGATAGACCTCGTCGTCCTCGTCGATACGCTTGATCGGCAGATTGGTCGGAACCTCGATGACTTCGAGGCCATAGATGTTGCCGAATTCTTCCGCTTCGGTCGACGCCGTGCCGGTCATGCCGCCGAGCTTCGAATACATGCGGAAGTAGTTCTGGAAGGTGATCGAGGCGAGCGTCTGGTTCTCGGGCTGGATCTGCACCTTTTCCTTGGCTTCGAGCGCCTGGTGCTGGCCTTCGGAATAACGGCGGCCTGGCATCATGCGGCCGGTGAATTCGTCGATGATGACGATCTCGCCGTTCCTGACGATGTAGTCCTTGTCGCGCTGGAACAGCTTGTGAGCCTTCAGCGCGTTGTTGACGTGGTGGACGATCGCGACGTTTTCGATGTCATAGAGCGATTCACCCTTGAGAAGACCCGCCTCGCGCAACAGGTTCTCGAGCTTCTCCGTGCCGTCTTCCGAGAAGTTGGCCGAGCGCTGCTTCTCGTCGATCTCGTAGTCTTCGGGCGAAAGCAGCGGGATGAATTCGTTGATCGTGTTGTAGAGATCGGAGCGATCGTCGAGCGGGCCGGAGATGATCAGCGGCGTGCGCGCTTCGTCGACCAGGATCGAGTCCACTTCGTCGACGATGGCGAAGAAGTGGCCGCGCTGAACCATCTGGCCGCGCTCGTACTTCATGTTGTCGCGCAGATAGTCGAAGCCGAGCTCGTTGTTGGTGGCGTAAGTAATGTCGCAGGCATAGGCGTCGCGGCGCTGCTCGTCGGAGAGGCCGTGGACGATGACGCCCGTGGTCATGCCGAGGAAAGAGTAGACGCGGCCCATGGTGCCGGCGTCGCGCTGGGCGAGGTAGTCGTTGACGGTGACGACGTGCACGCCTTTGCTCGCGAGCGCGTTCAGGTACACCGGAAGGGTCGCGACGAGCGTCTTGCCTTCGCCGGTCTTCATTTCGGCGATCGCGCGCTCATGCAGGATCATGCCGCCGATGAGCTGGACGTCGAACGGCCGCAGGCCAAGCACACGGCGGGCGGCCTCGCGGGCAACGGCAAAGGCCGGTACCAAAAGGTCGTCCAGCGTCTTGCCGTCGGCGAACTGCTGGCGGAATTCCACGGTCTTGGCGGCGAGTGCCTCATCCGACAAGGCCTTCATATCGGCTTCAAGTGCGTTGATGGCATCCACCCTGGCCTTGTAGCCACGCACACGGCGATCATTGGAGGAGCCAAACAACTTGCGGGCTAGGCCGCCGAGACTGACCATACGAATGGTCCTTTCTTTTCTGTTGCCTGAGGTCTCATGGCTGCACCGTGAAAAACCGCGCAATGCCGTGAAACGCCCGGAAACTGTTCTGGACGCGAGGTTGCGTGACAGATAAGAGGGGGGTCGAATTATGTCAACGCAATTGCACTGCCGGACGGCTACAGAACCGCCACATTCTGGTGTTGTGCAGCCGCTACAAGCTGCAGGCAATTGCGCCGAAGGCCAATGTGAAAGGTTAGTGAGCATGACCAAGTTGAAAACCCTGGCCGCCGTGGCACTGGTTGCGGCGATGGCCGTACATGGTGGCGCGCGGGCGGAAGACGCCGATCCGGTGGTCGCCAAGGTTGGCGGCGAGGACGTGCGTCAGTCCGAACTCAATCTTGCTCTGGGTGGCCTCGACCCGCAGCTGCAGCAGATGCCGGAAGAACAGAAGCGCGCCGCAGCACTGTCGGCGATCATCGACGTTAAGCTTCTTTCCGCCACGGCCGAGAAGGAAGGCCTGCAGGACGACGCCACTTTCAAGCAGCGCGTCGCGTACCTCACCGAGCGCGAACTTCACAACGCCTACTTCAAGAAGCATGTCGTCGACGCCATCACCAAGGAAGAGGTGAAGGCACGCTACGACAAGGAAGTCGCGGCCATTCCGGTTCAGGACGAAGTGAAGGCCCGCCATATCCTGGTCAAGACGGAAGACGAAGCCAAGGAAATCATCAAGGAACTCGACGCTGGCAAGAGCTTCGTCGAGCTTGCCAAGGCGAAGTCCACCGATCCGAACAAGAACGACGGCGGCGACCTCGGCTACTTCACCAAGGGCCGCATGGTGCCGGAATTCGAAACGGCTGCCTTCGCTCTCGAGAAGGGCGCCTACACCAAGATCCCGGTCAAGACGCAGTTCGGCTTCCACGTAATCCTGGTCGAAGACAAGCGCCCGCAGGCCCCGCCGCCGCTCGAGCAGGTCGAGCAGCAGGTTCGTCAGCTTGTCATGCGTGACAAGTATGTCGAGCTGCTTGCCGCAGCCAAGAAGGATGCAGGCGTCGAAATTTCCGACCCGGCGCTGAAGCAGGCCTATGACGAGGCCAACAAGGCGCAGGAAGCGCAACAAGCCAAGTAATTCGATCGGCGGGCCCTGCCACTGGCAGGGCCTGTTGTCACCGCTTTTTGTCGATGCCCGGCGGTGAAAACCGTTCGGGCATTTGTCGCAAGATGGATCTGGAGCCGTTTCGGTTGTAGACCGCTCCGGATCCTTGTTCTTAGGCATTTCCTGAAGGCCGCCAGGCTCTTTTGGAAATGCTTTGGCTCCAACACGTCACAGCAGGTTTCCCATGTCCGGCTCCGTTTCTCCGCTCGCTCCGAAAACCTTTGCCGAAATGCCCTCCGTGCGCGGCGTCCGCATGGCGACCGCAGCCGCCGGCATCAAGTACAAGAACCGCACCGACGTGCTGATGATGGTGTTCGACCGGCCGGCCGTCGTGGCCGGTGTCTTCACCCGTTCCAAGTGCCCTTCGGCCCCTGTCGATTTCTGCCGCAAGAACCTTGCCGGCGGTGTCGCGCGCGCTGTCGTCGTCAACTCCGGCAACGCCAATGCCTTCACCGGCAAGAAGGGCCGCGAGGCGACGGAACTGACGGCAAAGTCGGCGGCAAAGGCTGTCGGCTGCGCGGAGAGCGAAGTCTTCCTGGCGTCGACCGGCGTCATCGGCGAGCCCTTGGACGCGACCAAGTTTGCCGGCGTGCTCGACGATCTGGCTGTTGCCGGCAAGGAGGACTTCTGGTTCGAAGCCGCCAAGGCGATCATGACGACGGATACCTATCCGAAGGTAGCGACACGCAGCGCCGAAATCGACGGCGTCAAGGTGACGATCAACGGCATCTCCAAGGGCGCCGGCATGATCGCGCCCGACATGGCGACGATGCTCTCCTTCGTGGTCACGGATGCCGACATTGCGCCTTCGGCGCTGCAGGCCCTGCTTTCGGCCGGCGTCGGCCCGACCTTCAACTCGGTCACGGTCGACAGCGACACTTCGACGTCCGATACGCTGATGCTGTTCGCTACGGGCGCGGCATCGGCCGACGGCCAGCCGGCAATCTCCGATGCGGCCGACCCGCGTCTTAATGCCTTCCGCGCCGCACTGAACGACCTTTTGCGCGATCTCGCGCTCCAGGTCGTGCGCGACGGCGAAGGCGCTCGCAAGATGGTCGAGGTGACTGTCGAAGGCGCCGAGAATGATGCGGCCGCCAAGCGCATAGCGCTTTCGATCGCCAATTCGCCGCTCGTCAAGACGGCGGTCGCCGGTGAAGACGCCAACTGGGGCCGCGTGGTCATGGCCGTCGGCAAGTCCGGAGAAATGGCCGAGCGCGACCGGCTGGCGATCTGGTTCGGCGACGTGCGCGTCGCCGTCGAGGGGGAGCGCGATCCCACCTATTCTGAAGCTGCGGCCACGGCCGTGATGAAGGAAGAGGACATCACGATCCGCGTCGAAATCGGCCTCGGTTCCGGTCGGGCCACTGTCTATACCTGCGACCTGACGAAGGAATATGTCGAGATCAACGGCGATTACCGGAGCTGAGGCGCCGGTTATGTGATGGTGAGCGGCCTGGCGCGCCAGACCGTGCAGAGGTAGCAAGATGACATCGAATGATATTCGGCACGTGGCGGGCAAGGCACAGGCCGAAGCTGGGGAAGTGGCAATGGTGGATCTTCCAAACGTGCGCCGTCTCGAGGCCGTGGGTTTCCGCGCCTGGCCGGCAGCGTCCGTGCAATATGATGGCAGCTGGCTGATCCGGCTCAATGCAGGCCATGATTCCAAGCGGCTGAATTCCGTCAATCCGCTTGATCCGTCCGACTATCGCGACATCCCGGTCCGTCTCGAAAAGGCTGCCCGGCGCTTTGCCGACTACGGCCGGCCGCTGACTGTGCGCCAGACGCCGCTGACGGCGCCGCAGCTTGTCGCCCATATGGATGCCGAGGGCTGGAATGCGTTCAGCCGCAGCCTGGTCATGAGCGTCGACCTGGTCGAGCGCGAGTTCGGCGACGGCATCGATCACCTGCCGATCAAGGACGTCGGCCGGTTCGTCGATGCGTGCATCGGGATTGCGAAGAGCGATCCGAAGCGCAAGGCGGCGCTGGCCGAAATCATCAACGCGATCAAGCCGGAGAGTGGCCTCTTCCTGTTCGAGGATGCCGAGATGGGGCCGACGGCCGTGGCGCTCGTCGTCCAGGACAACGATCTTGCCGGCATCATGCAGTTTGCCGTGGACGAGCGGGTCCGTGGCCGGGGCGTCGGCAAGGCGATGCTCGACGTCTGCCTGCGCTGGGCGCGTCTGCGCGGAGCCAAGAAGGCCTGGCTGCAGGTGGAAGCGGATAACAGCTCGGCTATGGCGCTTTATCGCGGCGCCGGTTTCTCCGAGGTTTACAGCTACATCTATCGAACGCCGGGAGCTTGAGGCCATGGATGCCAACGGAAAGAAGATCGTGCTTGTCGCGGCCTGCGCGCTTGTCGATTCCGATGGTCGCATCCTGCTCGCGCAGCGGCCGGAGGGGAAATCGCTTGCCGGCCTATGGGAGTTTCCGGGCGGCAAGGTTGAAGCCGGCGAGACGCCGGAGGAAACCCTGATCCGCGAGCTTGAGGAAGAACTCGGCATCCGCACCAAGGTCGCATGCCTGGCGCCGCTGACCTTCGCCAGCCACACCTATGACGACTTCCATCTGCTGATGCCGCTCTATGTCTGCCGCCGCTATGAAGGGGTTGCGATCGGGCGGGAAGGCCAGGCGATCAAGTGGGTCCGGCCAAAGGCCCTGCGCGATTTTCCGATGCCGCCGGCAGACGAACCGCTTATCCCGTTTCTTATGGATTTGCTCTGAACCTACCCGAAATCTGATTGATTATTAATCGATCGTTTATCTCCCTGGCGCAAAGATAGCTCCAATTCAGTTTTGGTACGTATCGTTGGCAACGGCGTATCGATTTCAGGCAGTGCGGTGGAACCAAGCTTGGGAAGGGCGCTTGCGTTCGCCGTATTTTGCGCGTTTGTGAGGCTGGGATGGTGGACGACGATTTCTGGAACACGGTTCAGGAAAAGGATCTGATGAATAATCAATCCCGCCGGACAGGTGTGCTCAATCTGTCGCTGTTGTTCGGAACGGCGGTGATCGCGCTGACGCTGATCCTGACGCCCATGCTGTCATCCAAGACCGACAAGCGCATCATGGCGAATACGCCAGTCGATTACGACAACATTTCCACCGGCTCCATCCCTTCGAAGGGGACCACCAAGCGCTACACGGTTCGGCGCAGCGTCCTTCAGGAAATGCCCGGAGCGGTTTGCATTATCGATGCCGACGGCCGCAAGAGCGGCTGCTGAGGCGAACGCCATCGGCCCGTTTGGCGCTGGCGTCCGATTCGGATTGAACACAAATCTGGCTGGGGACGCATGGAAACGCTTAAACGCTTGTTTGGTGGCACGGACGGCGGCATCGCCATCGAGTATGCGCTGATCGCCGCCCTCGTCTCCCTCAGCTTAATCTTCGGGGCCAACCAGATCGGCAACGCCCTGACCTACGTCTACGACTCGCTCGCCGCAGCGTTCCCGAGCGCATAAGCACTAAAACCGGATCTGGGGTGGATGCCGCCCTACAGCGGCTGCTCCTTCGTGCCAAGCGCTGCCGAAAGCCGTTGCTTTGCTGAACCCGGCTTCAGCGGCTTCTGCTGGCTTTCGTGCGGCGCCCAGCCGGACAGATAGATGATGGAGAAGGTAGCGCGAACGCGGCCGTCCGGATCGGAGAAGCGCTCCGCGTAAATCTCCGCAGCCCTGAGGAAGAACCGCCTGGAAACGGGCGTGCGGCTGCGCGCCGAAAGCGGGCTGGTCATGCCCATGGCGCGCAGGTCGCGGATCAGCGCGAACAGCGAATCGTAGCGCACCGTGTAGGTTTCCGTGTCGGTGACCGGCAGGGCGAAGCCGGCGCGTTGGAGCAGAGCGCCGACGTCACGGACATCGGCGAAGGGAATGACGCGCGGGCTGGCGCCGCCGGTCAGCTCGGCCTCTGCAGCCAGCAGCGCTTCGCGCAGCTCCTGCAGCGTGCCGCTGCCCGGGATGGCGGCGAGGAACAACCCATCGGGCTTTAGCGCCCGCCGCACCTGGATGAAGGCGCCCGGTGTATCGTTGGTCAGATGCAGGGACAGCGGCGAGACGATCAGATTGACGCTTTCCGGTTCGGCCGGAACTTCCTCGAGCGAGGCGATCGTCACCGGCGCCTCGGTCGAGCTGAAGCGGGCGTCGGTCTCGACGCGCTCGATGGCGTCGATCTTGCCGGTCGCCATCAGTTGGCGGGCCGTTTCACCGGTATAGCCGTGAAGTTCGAGTGCGCGATCAAAATGACGCTCGACCACGCCGACACGCTCGGCGAGCTCTTCGGCAACGATGTCGAGAAGGAAAGCGGCCTTCGGATCGGCGTTTCTGAGCGCCCTTGCCCGGTGCGCCTCGACGAGGCTCTGGTCAAAGATTTTTTCCACGATAGTCTCTCCGCGATGGGCAGCAAAGAGACCTTCGGAGGCACAAAGTCAACCGCATGGCATGGGAGAGGTTGCGTATTCCGCAGGCGTGGCGCGCGGGCATGCTGAAACGATTCGGACTGGGGCTCGTCGATCTCGTCTTTCCACCTGTCTGTTGCGGTTGCGGCCGGCTGGTCGGCGATCATCGCGCGGTCTGCGCCTCTTGCTGGGCGACGCTGCCGCTGATCGAACGGCCCTATTGCGATATTCTCGGCATGCCGTTTTCGGTCGATCACGGCGCCGGAGCGGTGTCACCGGAGGCGATCGCCAACCCGCCTGCATTCGATCGGTTAAGGTCGGTGGCGATCCATGAAGGTGTTGCCCGCGATCTGGTCCACGGGCTGAAATATCGCGACCGCACGGATCTCGCGCCGATGATGGCGACATGGATGATCCGGGCGAGCGACGGTGCCGTCGCTTCCGCCGACGCGATCATCCCCGTGCCGCTGCACGCCTTCCGGCTGTGGAAGCGGCGGTTCAACCAGTCGGCGGAGTTGGCACGAGCCATTGCGCAGCTCTCCGGTCGTCCGTATCAGCCCGACATCTTGAGGCGCATCCGGCGCACGAGCCCGCAGGTTCGCCTGGGGTTGCGCGCCCGCGAGGAGAACGTCCGCGGCGCCTTCGCCGTCTCGGAAAGCGGCAGGGCGGGTCTCAGTGGGAAAAGCGTGGTTCTCGTCGACGATGTATATACGACCGGCGCAACCGTTGCCGCAGCGACCCGTGCGCTGAAGCGGGCGGGAGCCGGGTCGGTCACGGTTTTGACCTTTGCAAGAGCCGTATCCGGTCTTATATGACAATCAGATGTCCGGCACGGTCGCCGGCAAAGGAGCGGTTCAGGATCATGGCTTCGGTGGTCATTTATACGCGTCAGTTCTGCGGCTATTGCTCGGCCGCAAAGAAACTCCTGGAAACCAAGGGCGTTTCCTTCCTCGAGCACGATGCCACCTATGATCCGAACGTTCGGCAGGTGATGATCGACAAGTCGCACGGCGGGACGACGTTCCCGCAGATCTTCATCAACGACATTCATGTCGGTGGCTGCGACGACCTGCACGCGCTGGAACGCGCCGGCAAACTCGACGCGATGCTGGCTGCCTGAGGCACCGTACCCTTGCATGAGGCGACGTCCCGTTTATCTGCGGTGAGCGCTTAGGAGTTGGACGTGATGACTTTCAAGGCCGCAGCCATTCAGATGTGTTCCGGCGTCGATCCGCGCAAGAATGCGGAGACGATGGTGCGGCTCGCGCGCAAAGCGGCAGCCCAGGGCGCGACCTATATCCAGACTCCGGAAATGACCGGGGCGCTGCAGCGGGACCGGGCGGCGCTGCGCGCGATCCTGAAGGACGAGGCCAACGATCTTATTGCCGCGGCGGCAGCTCAGCTTGCCGGCGAACTTGGCGTCTACCTCCATGTCGGCTCGACGCCGATCGCGCTTGCTGGCGGCAAGATCGCCAATCGCGGCCTGCTGTTTGGCCCGAATGGCCAAAAGATCTGTGACTATGACAAGATCCATATGTTCGACGTCGATCTCGACAACGGCGAGAGCTGGCGGGAAAGTGCCGCCTATCAGCCGGGCAGCATTGCGCGCCTGGCCGAACTCGACTTCGGCAAGCTTGGCTTTTCCATTTGCTACGACGTGCGCTTCCCGGAGCTTTTCCGGCAACAGGCCGTTGCCGGCGCCGAGATCATGTCGGTGCCCGCCGCCTTCACGCGGCAGACGGGCGAGGCGCACTGGGAAATCCTGCTTCGCGCCCGCGCGATCGAGAACGGCCTCTTCGTCATTGCCGCCGCACAAGGGGGCACGCATGAGGATGGGCGTGAGACGTTCGGCCATTCTATGATCGTCGATCCCTGGGGGCGCGTGCTCGCTTCGGCTGGCCCTACGGGCGAGGCGGTTGTGCTTGCCGACATCGATGTCGCCGCCGTGCATGCGGCGCGCGCCAAGATACCGAACTTGAAGAATGCCCGTAACTTCGTGCTCGATGAAGTGGCGCCGACCGGGAAGGGAGGCGTTGCCGCTTGATCCGCTACACCCTTTCCTGCGACAACGGCCACGATTTCGAGGGCTGGTTCTCGTCGAGTGACGATTTCGACCGCCAGGTCGAACGCAAGCTGGTCTCCTGTCCGAGCTGCAACTCGACATCCGTTGCCAAGCAACTGATGGCGCCCTCGGTCGCGACCGCGCGCAAGAAGGAGGCGACGCGGGCGGTGATCATGGACCAGGCGCAGAAGGAAACGGTCGCCAAGATCCGCGAGCTGGTGAAGTCCGTACGCGAGAACGCCGAGGATGTCGGCGAGCGCTTTCCCGAGGAAGCCCGCAAGATCCACTACGGCGAGGCGGAAGAGCGCGGGCTGATCGGCAAGGCGACGGCGGAAGAGGCCGTGGCGTTGCTCGAAGAAGGCATCGCGGTCGCGCCGCTGCCGATCTTGCCCGACGAGGTCAACTGACGCGGGGCACTTTCGCATCTGCGCGTCTAAACTTTGGTTCCCGCCCTTTAAATACAATGCCTTGGCTCCCATCTCGCAGCTTTGCAATGGGAGTTTTCCAGCCAATGGCATTGTCCGATGTTCACATTTCCACTGATCGCCTCGTTATCCGGCCCTTCGCGCCTGGCGATTTTCCGGCATTCTTTGCCTATCACCGCCTGCCGGAGGTCTACCATTATCTCTATCAGCACCCGCTCGACGAAACGGCAGCGCGGACAAAATTCGCCAAGGCTTCGGCGCCAAAGCTCGTTGACGATGGGGACGTCGCGGTGTTTGCCGTCGAGCGCCGCGAGGATGGTGTACTGATCGGCGAAGTCCTGCTGAAGCTCGCAAGCAGTGCGGCGGAACAGGCGGAGACCGGCTACATCTTCAATCCCGACTTTGCCGGCAAGGGCTACGCTACGGAAGCGATGCGGGCGTTGCTTGATCTCGGCTTTTCGACGCTGAAGTTTCACCGGATCTTTGCCCGGCTCGATGCCCTCAACAAGGGGTCCGTCGGCGTCGTCGAGCGTCTCGGCATGCGCCGCGAAGCGCATCTGATCGAGAACGACCGGTTCAACGATGTCTGGGGCGACGAATACGTCTATGCGCTGCTGAAGCGCGAGTGGCAGGAGCGTCGGCAGGCTGGCTGAGGCCGCCGACAGCTGCTCATAGCGGCCGCTTGGCGACGATCATGTAGTTGACGTCCATGTCCTTGGACAGGTTCCATTGATTGGAAAGCGGATTGAAGAAGACGCCGGTCCGCTCGGTCACTTCGAGGCCGTTGGCCACGAGCGGCTTTTCCAGTTCCTCCGGGCGCACCAGTTTTTCATACTGGTGCGTACCGCGCGGCAGCCAGCGCAACACGTTCTCGGCTGCGAAGATGGCAAGCGCCGCTGCCTTCATGGTGCGGTTGATGGTGGCGACGAACATCAGACCGCCGGGGCGAACCATATGGGCGCAGGTGGTCATGAAGAAATCGACATCGGCGACATGCTCGACCACTTCCATGTTGAGCACGATGTCGAAGCTCTCGCCGGCTTCGGCAAGGGCTTCGGCGGTCACGGCGCGATAGTCGACAGCCACACCGCTTCCGGCCGCGTGCGTCTTGGCGATGCCGATGTTCTTTTCGGAGGCGTCGGCGCCGAGGACATCGGCGCCCATGCGTGCCATCGGCTCCGACAGGAGGCCGCCGCCGCAACCGATATCGAGCAGGCGCAGACCTTTGAGCGGCTGAGGGCTCCTGGGATCACGGCCGAAATGCCCGGCCACCTTGTCGCGGATATAGGCGAGGCGAACGGGATTGAACTTGTGCAGCGGCCGGAACTTGCCGGTCGGATCCCACCACTCCGCGGCCATGGCGGAAAAGCGGTCAACCTCGCTCTGGTCGATCGTCGTGCGTGCGGTCTCGCTCATGTCGCCGTCTCCTTGCATCGTCCCGACAGCGCCGCGCGTCTTTCAAGGCGCGCTAAGGACGCTGTAGCACTTTAAAGTGCTGCATAATTCTATCCTTAAATCGATCCCGATTTAGGGACTTGTGCAGCAGTGAAGTCGGACGATCGGACAAGGAAGTCAAGAGGCGGCGCTGGGCCAGATCGGCGCACACGCGTGCGTGGCGCCCGTCCTGCTACGCGTCCGCTTCTGGCTGGTAGTGCAGGATAACCACACCGGATGTCAGAGGGCGTGTGTGGGTCAGTTTGAGTTTCGTCCGCTTCAGCCCTGGCTTGAACAGCGGCACACCCTCGCCGAGAAGCACCGGATTGATGCCGAGGCGGTATTCGTCGACGAGGCCCTTCTCGATCAGTTCGCTCGCGAAGTCGGCGCTGCCGAAAACGAAGATCGTGCCGCCATCCAGCGCCTTCAGTCGTTCGACTTCGCTTGCGGCGTCGCCGGTCACGAGCGTCGTGCCCGCCCAATTGGCGGAGGTCAGCGTGCGCGAGAAAACGAATTTCTCGACGCCGTTCATGAAGGTCGCGATGTCGCCTTCGGCGGATGGCCAGTAGCCCGCCATCATTTCATAGGTCACGCGGCCGAAAAGCAGGGTGTCGGCCTCGAGCTGCGTTTCGCCGATATAGGCGGCGAGCTCGTCCTCGAAGACGAACCACTCGATGTCGTGCCCCGGTGCTTCGAAGAAGCCGTCGACGCTAACCATGTCCCACATGATGACCTTGCGCATTGTATCTCTCCCGTTGCGGCATGCCTGTCACGGAAAGGGTGACAAATCTGATATTGTTTTGCAAGTGGTTTTATTTTTGCATCGGACTGGTTGGCGCTGCGGCTCTTCCGCGTGCTAGTTTCTGCGCTGGCGAGGGGAGGAATCCACATGGGCTTAACAGGATCGACTGGGCGGTCGGCGTCATCGCGCCGCAGCCGTCCGTTCATCTGCTCGAAGTCGGTTGCGGCCATGGCATTGCCGTGACGAAGGTTTGCGATCGGCTCGACGAAGGGGAGATTGTCGCTATCGACCGCTCGGCTGTGATGATCGCGGCGGCAGCACGCAGAAATGCTGAACATGTTGCTGCAGGCCGGGCGACCTTGCGGGTTGCGGAGCTTCGCTCGTTCGATCTCGGTGGCCGTCGCTTCGACAAGGCGTTCGCCATGCGCGTCGGCGTGTTCACGCGGGGCGATCCCGCTCGAGAGTTTGCGGCGCTGGCGCAGCTGTTGAAGCCTGAGGGGCGTCTTTTTCTTTTCCATGACGAGCCGTCCACGGGGGCGGACGACGTTGGCGCGCGGCTCGCGGCGGCGGCCCTTCGCCAGAGCTGGCAGGTCGAGGCACTGTCGGCGCAGATTTTTGACAGCAGCGAGGTCGCATGCCTGATTGCGCGGCCGCCCGCCTGATGATGTTGGCATTTGTGACGCCCGCTTGTTGCGGGCGTCACACTTGCGATGATTGCGCTTTATGTCAGCCGACGTTGCCTGCCGCCGCCGAGGCGAAGAAGTCCTCCGGGTCCTCGACCTCGACGAGGCGGCGCTTCTCGATCAGCCAGAAGCGGTCGCCGACATTGCGCACGAAGCTGCGGTCGTGGGAGACGAGCAGGCAGCTCGTCTCGTTTCTCAACAGCTCCGTTTCGAGCGCTTCCTGGCCCTCGATGTCCAGGTGGTTGGTCGGTTCGTCGAGCAGGTAGAAATTGGGCTCCTTCAAGCGCAGCACCAGCATGGCAAGACGCGCCTTCTGGCCGCCCGACAGCCGGCCGATCGCCTTTTCCTGCATGTCGATGCCGACGCCGACACCGACGAGCAGGCTACGGGCGCGCTGGTCGCCGAGCGAGAAGCGGCGGGCCAGCGCGGCAAGCGGCGTCTCCTCGTCCGACAGGCCGGCAAGCGCCTGGTCGCTGTAGCCGAGCACCAGCGAGGGTGTTGCCTTCAGCGTCTCCGGCGCGCGGGAGGGCTCCTCGATCGCCGTGCGGATCAGGTTGACGAGCCGGGTCTTGCCGGCGCCGTTTTCGCCAAGCAGCACGATGCGGTCGCCCTGGCAGATCCAGCGCTTGCCGGTGCGGAAAAGCGGGGTGCCGTCGGGCGTTTCGACATGGACGTCGTCGAGCGTCACCAGGATCTTGGCATGGGTGCCTCGATTGGCGAGCCGGATCGCGCCGGCGGAACGTTCCTGATGCGCGGGCTTTGCCGCATCCTCCAGCCGTTCTGCGCGCTGCTTCAGTTGCTTCGTCTTTATCGTGAGCAGGTCGCTGCCGGAGTTGATGCCGATATTGTTGAGCTTGGCGGCCTGGCGACGCAGTTGCTGCGCCACCTTCATGTCGCGCTGGTAACGCCGCTCCTCCGATGCGTCCACCTCATCGAGAGCGGCGCGCGCCCGCGAATAGGGGAGCGCGAAGATCGGCGATTGCTCTGGCCTCAGGAACAGCGTGCGGTTGGTGGTTGCGTCCAGGAAGGCGCGGTCATGGCTGGCAACCAGCACCGGCACGTCGCGTGGCAGCGCATTCAGCCAGGCCTCCAGCCGGCCGATCTTGGCGAGATCGAGATGGTTGGTCGGCTCGTCCAGCAGCAGCGCGTCTGGCTCGCTGACCCAGACGCGGGCAAGCAGCATCAGGCGCTGCCAGCCGCCGCTCAACTCCGAGACGGCGCGAGTCCGCAGAACCTCCGGCACATCGAGGGAATCGAGCACGATATCGACGCGCCAGCTTTCGTTTTCCGCCTGGTCGGCCGGGAGGGCCGAAAGAACGGCGTCGTGGAAGGAGAGAGGTAAAAGCGACGCAGGCACGTTCTGTTCGACGTGACCGACCGTCAGCCCGCGCGAGCGGGTGATCTCGCCGGCGGTCGGATCAAAGCTGCCGGCGATTGATCTCAGCAGGGTCGACTTGCCGCGGCCGTTGGCAGCGACGATGCCGATACGATCACCGGATGCGACGGACAGGCTAAGACTGGAGAAAAGCGGTGTGCTCAGGCTGACGCCGAGGTTGCGGATATTGATCAAGGCCATGGTCGTTCTCTGGACTGCACGAGCGACGGCGGATCATCCGGGGCGGCACTTCAGGCCGGGGTTTCGGATGGTCGAGCCCGCAACACAGACATGCTGTGCTCGGGCCGCATCGGCTCGGTATTGGAAGACGATGCAGGCGTTCAAACCGAAACGGTTCCGCACTGCATCACTCTGGGCAGACCAGGGATAAGCTCGCGATCTTCGCGAAAGGATGTCTGGTCAGCCCTGCAAACGCATCTGCAGGGCTTGGACGGGGCCACGCTGGCGGTGGTGCCGGAAAAATGTCATCACGTGCAGCCCCCCTTTCTCGAATTTGAACTTGCGGCAGCGTCAATAACACCGTCGCGCGCAATTTTCAATGGCTTCGCGCCGGCCCCGAGCCGGTGTGCTCACATCTGCAACCCGAGGAACTTGAACGGTTCGGCCTGCTTGAAGTCGCCGGTCGCGTCGCCCGAATAGGTGTGATCCTGGTTTTCGCCGAGATCGAGCTTCATCACCTTGCCGGTCTCCTTGGTAAAATCGATCTTCTTCAGGTCGACCCAGAAGGTGTTCGGGGTCAGCGCCGACTCGAAGAAATAGAGCTTGCGCTTGTGATCGACCACGGTGCGCCAACGGGTCGAGGAAATGTTCGGTTCCTCCGGCGTGTTGAGCCCATAGGGAACCGAGACATTGCGAATGACGCTGAAGACGCTGGCCAGCGCACGGTCGGGGTTCTCGTCCTTCGGAATGGCGTTGACGTAGAACGAGGCGCGCGCGAAACGATCGGCCGCGCGGTTCGTGCCCGGCAGCATCACCGTGCCGCCGATCTGCTTCCAGTAGGCGTTCAGGGCCAGTTGCTGGTCGAAGACAGGCGAATTGGTCATCACCTGATACGGGCGACCGTGATGGATCACCTGCTTGCCGCCGATATACTCGACGATTGCGCTGTCGCCGGTCTTGTCCGAGATCGAAAGGTGCAGCGTCGTCAGCCGGTTCTCACCCGGTACGTTGTCGGTGACGATCGTGAACGGTTCTTTCTCAAGCGCCTTCACCGCATCCTCGACAGTGGCGAAGCTGTCGAGCACATATTGCGCCCAGGCGGCGATCGTCAGGCCCGGCTTCGATTTGTCATTGAAGTCAGGGTACTCGGATTCGACCAGCCACAGGAGATTGGCATTGAGGCCGGCCTCGTTGACGCCGTCGGTGGTCGAGACATCATAGCCGGTGGCCACGACGCTTCCATACTTCGCCGTCCATTTGAACGAGTTCGGCCCTGCCTGACCGTTGCGCTCGATGCCGCGCGGCAGGACCCAGAGGTTGGTCGTGACGTCGCTCTTCCAGTCCATCGATCGGGCAGTGATGATGTTGTCATCGGGGCCGAGATAGACGAGGCGGGTGCAGGCTTCCGCCGTCGTCTGACCGAGCATGAGAAGGGCGGCAAGTGCGGATGTGACCGATCGGACGGCCGGCTTTACGATGAACGTCATACCATTCTCCTTCGCGGGCAAAGCGTATGCTGGGTATCCGCCAGTCGGTCCTTGAGCGTTGAAGCAGGCCCAGGTTCTAAAACAACATGGAAAAGCCGATCACCGGGCCGTGCTGGTTCACGTCCCAGCGGAACTTGTTCGCGCCCGTGAAGTCGTCGCTTTCGTAATCCTGATAGAGCAACCGGTACCCGGCGCGCAAAATTGTCGGCTGGCCAAGCATTTCGGTCCGGTATCCGAGATAGGCCTGGGCGTTGACGCTGAGCTTTGAGCCGACATCGAAGCCGCCGACATCGGCCTCGGCGACGAGGTTCCAGCGCTCGCTGAGATCGGCGTTGAGCCGCAGGCCGACGAAGGGGTCGGTCCAGTCGGCGCTCTTGCTCGTGTTGAAGCCGGCCACGGACACGTCCGCCTCGAGCTTCGTCCAGCGCAGACCGATCGTCGGCTCGATCGACAGCGTCCGGGGCTTGCCGAAGACGGTGTTGCCGCCGAGTTCCTGCTCATAGACCTGATAGAACGCGCCGAAGGCCAGCGTCGTCATCTTGATGTCGAGGCCGATCTCATGGCTGAGCAGCTCTTCATCCTGGCTGGTACGGACGTATTGGCCGTCGAAATAGACACCCCATTGGCCGTTGGTCAGCTCGATGTTGCCCATCAGCGCCAGGTCGAGATGGTCGAGCGTGTCTTTGAAGGGCACGTCGACATCGGTGTCGAAGCCGGCAAGCGATGCGTCCCCCTTGAGGCTCGCCGCCCAGACATAGGGGCTGACGATCACCGTCCAGTCGCCTTGCGGCGCCATGCGCGCCTGGTCGAAATCGGCGGCGTTCGACGGTGTCGAGCACGAGAGCGTCACGGAAAGCGCGACGGCACAGCGGGCCATCATTTGTGCGGTTGCGGGTATGCGATGTGCTTGCATGTCTGCCCCCTCAAGCGTCCGTTGGCAGCCTAGCCGGCGCTGCCGCAATTTCAAGTGGCGCAAACCGCGACCGCGCACGTTTCCCCACCGTGCGCATGGAGCCTTATTCCTGCCGCCCTGCCATTGCGCGCAGGCCCCTGATCCGCTAAGAGACGCCGCGACTTTCCGCTCCCCGAAGCGGTGACTGCCGATGTGCGAGAAGTCTCCCAAGCTTTTTGACCGTCGGGCGCCGGCGGGGGCTTTCCTGTCACGCGCGCAAGCGCGCGCAATTTGGGTACCGGTAGAGGCACATGGCACGCATCGTGATGAAATTCGGCGGGACGTCCGTCGCTGATTTGGAACGCATCCACAATGTTGCCCGCCATGTGAAACGCGAGGTCGATGCCGGCCACGAAGTTGCCGTCGTCGTTTCCGCGATGTCCGGCAAGACCAATGAGCTGGTCGGCTGGGTGCAGAACATGCCGAAGGCAACCGGCGCCAACTCGCCCTTCTACGATGCGCGCGAATACGATGCGATCGTCGCGTCCGGCGAACAGGTGACCTCCGGACTTCTCGCCATCGCGCTGCAGTCGATGGGCATCAATGCCCGCTCGTGGCAGGGCTGGCAGGTCCCGATCCGCACCGACAACGCCCACGGCGCTGCCCGCATTCTCGACATCGACGGTGCCGAGCTCATCCGCCGCATGGGCGAGGGCCAGGTCGCCGTCATCGCCGGCTTCCAGGGGCTTGGGCCTGACAACCGCGTCGCCACCCTCGGTCGCGGCGGCTCCGACACCTCGGCCGTTGCGATTGCCGCAGGCGTCAAGGCTGATCGCTGCGACATCTACACCGACGTCGATGGCGTCTACACCACCGACCCGCGCATCGAGCCGAAGGCGCGGCGTCTGAAGAAGATCGCGTTCGAGGAAATGCTGGAAATGGCATCGCTCGGCGCCAAGGTGCTGCAGGTGCGCTCGGTGGAGCTTGCCATGGTGCACAAGGTCCGCACCTTCGTGCGTTCGTCTTTCGAAGATCCCGATGCGCCGGGCATGGGTGACCTTCTCAATCCGCCCGGTACGCTGATTTGTGATGAGGATGAGATCGTGGAACAGGAAGTCGTAACCGGCATTGCCTATGCCAAGGATGAAGCCCAGATTTCGCTGCGCCGTCTCGCCGACCGGCCGGGCGTCTCCGCCGCGATTTTCGGCCCGCTGGCTGAAGCCCATATCAACGTGGATATGATTGTCCAGAACATCTCCGAGGACGGTTCGAAAACCGACATGACCTTCACGGTTCCCTCCGGCGATGTCGACAAGGCACTGAAGGTGCTCGGCGACAACAAAGACAAGATCGGTTACGACGTCGTCCAGTCCGAAGCCGGCCTCGTCAAGGTATCGGTCATCGGTATCGGCATGCGCAGCCACGCCGGTGTTGCAGCGTCGGCCTTCCGTGCGCTTGCCGACAAGGGCATCAACATCAAGGCGATCACCACTTCCGAGATCAAGATTTCGATCCTGATCGATGGACCCTATGCGGAATTGGCGGTTCGCACTTTGCATTCCGCCTACGGTCTCGATAAGAGTTAATCGACAGACGACCGATTTGGGATTCGCGGCGACTTGGCCGCGCATCCCGTTTGCTGCCGTCCCCTCTATTTCGGGAGACCCCACGCGATGAGAGACCTTTCCGCAGGTCCGCGCGTTCTCCTCAAGCGGTTGCGCGAGTTGATGGCGGAACCGCTGGAGCCGCAGGAGCGCCTTGACCGTATCGTGCGCCAGATCGCGCAGAATATGGTCGCGGAAGTGTGTTCGGTCTACGTGCTGCGCTCCGACGGCGTGCTCGAACTCTATGCGACCGAAGGTCTGAACAAGGCCGCCGTTCACCTGGCGCAGTTGAAGATGGGGCAGGGCCTCGTCGGTACCATCGCCGCTTCGGCGCGGCCGCTCAATCTGTCTGACGCCCAGTCTCACCCCGCCTTTACCTACCTGCCGGAGACCGGCGAAGAGATCTATCATTCCTTCCTCGGCGTGCCGATCCTGCGCACAGGGCGCGCGCTCGGCGTTCTCGTCGTCCAGAACAAGGCGATGCGCAACTATCGCGAGGACGAGGTCGAGGCGCTCGAAACGACCGCCATGGTTCTCGCCGAGATGGTGGCAACCGGCGAGCTCAAGAAGATCACCAAGCCAGGGCTCGAACTCGATCTCTCGCGTCCCGTCTCGATCGACGGCAACAGCTACGGCGAAGGCATCGGCCTTGGCTATGTCGTCCTGCACGAACCAAGGATCGTCGTCACCAATCTTCTCAACGAGGATACAGACCAGGAGTTGCAGCGGCTTGCAGAGGCGCTCGGGTCGCTGCGGATCTCGATCGACGACATGCTGTCGCGCCGCGAGGTGTCGATGGAGGGCGAGCATCGGGCAGTGCTCGAGACCTACCGCATGTTCGCGCATGACCGCGGCTGGGTGCGCAAGCTCGAAGAAGCGATCCGCAACGGCCTGACGGCGGAAGCCGCCGTCGAGCGTGTGCAGAGCGAAACCAAAGCGCGCATGATCCGCCTGACGGACCCTTATCTGCGCGAGCGCATGCATGATTTTGACGATCTCGCCAACCGCTTGCTGCGCCAGCTCTCGGGCTACGGCGCCAAGCTTTCGGCGAGCGACTTCCCGAACGATGCGGTGATCGTCGCGCGCGCCATGGGCGCTGCCGAGCTGCTCGACTATCCCCGCGAAAATGTGCGCGGCCTGGTGCTCGAAGAGGGTGCCGTCACCAGCCACGTGGTGATCGTTGCCCGCGCCATGGGCATTCCTGTGATCGGCCAGGCGACCGGTGCCGTGGCGCTTGCGGAAAACCGCGACGCGATCATCATCGATGGCGATGACGCCAAGGTGCATCTGCGGCCGCTCGCCGACCTGCAGCGTGCCTATGAGGAAAAGGTTCGCTTCCGGGCGCGGCGTCAGGCACAGTTCCGCGCGCTGAAGGACGTCGAACCGCTGACCCGGGACGGCACGCGTATCACGTTGCAGATGAATGCCGGCCTATTGGTCGACCTTCCGCATCTGAACGAGGCGGGTGCCGAAGGCATCGGCCTCTTCCGCACCGAACTCCAGTTCATGATCGCCTCGACCATGCCGAAGGCGGAGGAACAGGAAGCCTTCTACCGCAGCGTGCTGAAGCAGACGGGCGGCAAGCCCGTAACCTTCCGCACACTCGATATTGGCGGCGACAAGGTGGTTCCCTATTTCCGCGCTGCGGAAGAGGAAAACCCGGCGCTCGGCTGGCGCGCCATCCGGCTTTCGCTCGACCGGCCGGGTCTGCTGCGCACCCAGCTCCGCGCGATGCTGCGGGCGGCGGCCGGTGCCGAGCTCAAGCTGATGCTGCCGATGGTCACCGAGGTCTCCGAACTCAGGATCGCGCGCGACCTCCTGCAGAAGGAAATCGAGCGGCAGTCGAAGCTCGGCGAACAGTTGCCGCGCAAGCTGCAATTCGGCGCCATGCTGGAAGTGCCGGCGCTGCTCTGGCAGCTCGACGAGCTGATGACCGAGGTGGACTTCGTCTCGGTCGGCTCCAACGACCTCTTCCAGTTCGCGATGGCCGTCGACCGCGGCAATGCCCGCGTGTCCGATCGTTTCGACGTGCTCGGGCGCCCGTTCCTCAGGATCCTGCGTGATATCGTGCGCGCCGGCGACCGGCACGATACGCCGGTGACGCTCTGCGGCGAGATGGCGAGCAAGCCGCTCTCGGCCATGGCGCTGCTGGGTCTTGGCTTCCGTTCGGTGTCGATGTCGCCGACGGCCGTCGGACCGATCAAGGCGATGCTTCTGGCGCTTGACGCGTCCAAGCTCGGCTCACTGCTCAACGCTGCACTGGACGACACGCGAGATCAGACGCCCGTTCGCCAGATGCTGGTGGATTTCGCCGCGGAAAACGGCATTCCGGTTTAGATTGAAGTGACGCGTCGCAACCCTCGTCCGGAGCTGATCCGGCCGGGGCGAGACGCATTGGAGTGAGACTTGGCAAAGCTTCCCGTTGAAAAGATGCGCGAACTGGAACGGCGGTTCGGTGAAATCGAGGCGCGCATGTCCGCCGGCCCGGCCGCGGACGTCTACGTCAAGCTCGCCTCGGAGTATTCCGAACTGCAGCCGGTGGTGACGAAGATCCGCGCCTACGAAAAGGCGACGGCGGAGCTTGCCGACATCTCCGCCATGCTCGCCGACAAATCGACCGACCGCGAGATGCGTGATCTCGCCGAAATGGAAAAGCCCGAGGTCCAAGCGACGATCGAGGGTTTGGAACAGGAAATCCAGATCCTGCTCCTGCCGAAGGATGCGGCCGACGAAAAGAGCGCGATCCTTGAAATCCGCGCCGGAACCGGTGGTTCCGAGGCGGCGCTGTTTGCCGGCGACCTGTTCCGGATGTACGAGCGTTATGCGGCGGGCAAGGGGTGGAAGGTCGAAGTGCTGTCGTCGAGCGAAGGCGAAGCCGGCGGTTTCAAGGAAATCATCGCTACAGTTTCCGGGCGCGGCGTGTTCGCGCGGCTGAAGTTCGAATCTGGTGTGCACCGCGTACAGCGCGTGCCGGAGACGGAGGCGAGCGGTCGCATTCACACCTCGGCGGCAACCGTCGCAGTGCTGCCCGAGGCCGAAGACATCGATATCGAGATCC
Organism: Ensifer sp. ENS02; assembly: GCF_014851885.1. NCBI lineage: Bacteria > Pseudomonadati > Pseudomonadota > Alphaproteobacteria > Hyphomicrobiales > Rhizobiaceae > Ensifer > Ensifer sp. ENS02. The sequence continues at coordinate 401,013 of NZ_JACVAO010000008.1, forward strand.
GGCCCGAGGATATCCGCATCGACACGATGCGCTCGTCGGGCGCCGGCGGACAGCACGTCAACACGACGGACTCGGCCGTGCGCATCACCCACCTGCCGACCGGGCTCGTCGTCACCAGCTCGGAAAAGTCGCAGCACCAGAACCGTGCGAAAGCGATGCAGGTGCTGCGCTCGCGCCTCTACGACATGGAGCGCCAGCGCGCCGACAGCGAACGCTCGGCCGACCGCAAGAGCCAGGTGGGATCGGGCGATCGCTCCGAACGCATCCGCACCTACAATTTCCCGCAGGGACGCCTTACCGACCACCGCATCAACCTGACGCTATACAAGCTCGACCGGATGATGATGGGCGAGATCGACGAAGTCGTCGACGCGCTGCTTGCCGACTACCAGGCGAGCCAGCTGGCGCAGCTCGGCGAGCAGCGGGGCTAGGAGATGGCCGAGACGCTCGCGAGCCTGGTTGCCGAAAGTCGCGATCGCCTGCAGGCGGGTGGCATCGAGCATGCGGCGCTCGACGTCCGGCACCTGATCTCGGGCCTGCTCGACCTGTCGCTGAGCGCGGTCGTGTCGCGGGGCAGGGACCCGGTTTCGGATGAGGATGCCCAGCGGATCCGGGCGGCGGTTGCGCGCCGGCTTGCGCGCGAGCCGGTCTATCGCATCCTCGGTGAACGCGAGTTTTTCGGTCTGCCGCTGAGGCTGTCGAAGGAAACCCTGGAGCCGCGCCCGGACACCGAGACCTTGGTCGACCGCATGATCCCCTATCTGCGCGCGGTGGTCGCGCGAAAGGGAGGTTGCGAGATCATGGATCTCGGGACCGGCACGGGCGCGATTTGTCTCGCGCTTCTGTCTGAGGTTCTTGAAGCCAGGGGCACGGCTACCGATATATCCGGAGACGCGCTGGCAACGGCGACGGCAAATGCCGTCGCTCTCGGACTTGCGGATCGCTTTCGGCCGTTGCTCAGCAACTGGTACGAAAAGGTGGACGGTCGTTACGACGTTATCGTCTCAAATCCGCCGTATATCCGGTCCAGTGTGGTTGAAGAGCTTGAGCCGGAGGTGAGACTTCACGACCCGGCCGCAGCGCTTGATGGCGGAGAAGATGGGCTAGATGCCTATCGCGCCATCGCTTCTCAAGCTGGTCATCATCTTGAGACAAACGGCGTGATAGGCTTGGAAATCGGTTTCGACCAGAAAGAGGCGGTAACGGCGTTGTTTTACGCCGAAAAATTCCGTCTGCGTGAAGAGGCGAAGGATCTCGGCGGCAATGACCGCGTCCTGATCTTCGAACGCGACACAAACCGTTGAAAAAATGCTGCACTGGCGCATCTTCTTTCTTGCAGAGGCAAAGAAAGGGCTTGGAATCCCAGAGGAAGCGGGCTAGTTTGCCCGCGCACTGGGCAGAAGGTCATGGACCTAAGATTCGTTCCGGTATGACCTGGCCACGGGGATTGCTCTCAAGAAAGAGTTGCTAGGGTTCAACACGTGCCTTGTGCGGGTACCTGTTAATTTGACGTCAGTCGGCGCCGAAGCCGCCATTGTGCGAGCGCAACGGTGCGTGCTCTGTCGGGCGGATCCGGCCGGAAGACGAAACCACATGATCATCATTATCAAGAGAATTCGGGTGAATGTACTATGAGGCCAGGACAGCAAAACAAGCGCGGCCGCGGGCGAAATAACAACAACAATAACAACAACAATGGAAGCAACAACAATCACAACCGCAAGGGCTCGAATCCGCTGACGCGGACCTACGACAGCTCCGGTCCGGATGTGAAGATTCGCGGTACGGCCCAGCACATCGCCGAGAAGTACTCTGCACTTGCGCGCGACGCCCAGAGCTCCGGCGACCGGGTCATGGCGGAAAATTACCTGCAGCACGCCGAACACTACAACCGCATCATTGCTGCCGCGCAGGCGCAGATGCAGGATCGTTTCCAGCGTGACGACCGTCAGGACTTCCGCGGCCACGACGCAGCCGACCAGGACCAGGACGATCTGGATCAGGGCTACGCCGACGACATGCCGGCTTCGGGTGCCGCAGCCGTAACGCCTGTTGCCGAGCCGCAGCCCGTTGTCATCGACGGTACCGGCCCGCAGCCGGTGATCGAAGGCACGCCGGCCGAAGTTGCGATGGAAGAAGAAGCTCCTGCCGCTTCCGGCCGTGCCGCAACGCGCCGCCGCAACGCGCCGCGTCCGCGCCGTCCGCGCCGCAGCGCCCAGGAAGGTGCTGCCGACGAAGCTCAGCCGTCGGGTGATGACGCTCCGGAAGCGCCGGCTCTGGCTGCTTCCGAGTAAGCGAAGTCGCAATAGTCAGCCTGCCCGGTGCAGGCATCAAAAACCCGGCCCATCGCGGCCGGGTTTTTCTTTGTACGGCAAACGCTGATCAGCCAGTTGCACTGGTCAGCTTTTGGCACTGTCGATGATGAGCGCAGTTAGGTTGCTGCTCGCAGAGGTCTCGTTTGTGCGCCCGCGGATCAGTTCGCGGCCGATCGCCTCGGCCGCGCCGGCGATCCCTGTGCAGCGAAGCCTCAGATCGTCCTCGGGGACTTCCGAGAAAGGAGAGAGGGCTGCCTTGATCATGGCGACGTAATCGTCAGCCTGCTGTTGCTGCGTGGCGATCATGTCCGCATTGCCGCGCAGCGCGCCGGAGATCGCCTGCCATTCCTCGCCGCTTTCGACAGCACAGTTGATGTAGACGGAACTGATGATATCGGCGACCGCTTCGAGCCGATTTAATGCACCCTTCAGCGCGACCTTCAGTTTTTCCGTGTGCCGGTCTTCGATTTCCTGGGAGAGCGCGATCAAGAGCCCCTCGCGCGTGCCGAAATGTTCATAGGCGATCGGCTTGCTGACGCCAGCGCTTTCGGCGAGATGGCCAAGCGTCAGGGCGTCGGCGCCCCGTTCGCGCAGGATCTCCCTGGCGGTCTCGAGCAGCTGGGCGCGCCGCTCGGGCTTCGCAAGCTTTCGGCCTTTCGTCCGGCTCATCGATCACAATCCTCTTTTCGCGTCGGCCCATGCCTCTTGAAAGTGGTATTCGGCATCTTACTTACCAATAGTAAGTTACTAATGGTAAGTTAGGTAGGTGCCGCTTACCTCTCGTTTAGGAGATAGGAAGATGTCGAGCAAGTTTCTGCCCGTTTTGATTGTCGGTGGTTCCGGTGTCGTCGGGTCGCAGGCCGCAAGGATCATTCGTCGTCTGCACCCGACGCTGCCGATCGCGATCGGTGGCCGCGATCTTGGCAGGGCCGAGGCGGTCGCACGTGAGGTTGGCGGCGCGGTCGGGGTCAGCGTCGACCTCAATCGCCCGGATCTCGGCCTTGGCGATGCGCCCCGCTTCAGCGCCGTCGTCATCTTCCTGAAAGACGAAAAGCTGAGTTCGATGCGTTACGCCCAGCGCCACGGCATTCCCTATATCAGCCTATCGAGCGGCACCTTCGAGGTCGGTCCGGAGATGGCGCAGTATATCCACGCGCCGGACAGTGCGCCGATCCTGCTCGCCAGCCACTGGCTCGCCGGCGCCGCGATCTTCCCGATCCTCGACTTTGCCAAAGCCTATGAGGCGATCGACACGATCCGCATCGGCGTCTTGCTCGACGAAGAGGACATGGGTGGGCCGGCAGCACTTGCGGATTACAACCGCATCACCGGCCTTGCGCCCGCCGCTTTGACCGTCGCGGATGGCAAGTTCCACTGGGCCGGCGGCGAGGATTCCAAGGCGCGCTTCAGAAGCGTTGACGGCGTCGAACTCGAAGCGACCGCCTATTCGCCCTTCGACGTCATGGCGCTTTCGGCCCGTACCAACGCCAGCGATATCCGCCTGGATCTTGCCTATAGCGTGTCCGCGAGCAGGCGGCGCGGCGAACCGTTCTCGACGGAGATCGCCATCGATATCAAGGGCCGCGACAAACACGGCGAACTGGTCGACCGTCGCTATGAGATCGTGCACCCTCAGGGCCAGGCCCCACTGACGGCGCTTGGCGTCGCCCTTGCGGTCGAGCGCATGCTCGGCCTTGAAGGAGGGGCCGCCCCGACGCCGGGCCTCTATCTGCCGGAGGTCCTGATCGAGCCGGCCTACTATGTGCGGCGGATGAAGGAATTCGGCGCGTCCTTCGCCGAGCGGACCCCCGCGGCATAGACGATCCCGCGGCCGCGTTACCCTTTCGGTGCGCGGCCGCCTCGTGGTTGCAGATTTCCGTCTCACGAGCGCCGGGAGGCTCTTTAATTTCCAAAATCGCTGCCCCATATTCGCTTCGGACGCGTTGATCCGACGCAAAGCGGGGATCGCGCCACACTGACAGGCTTGCCGAATGCGGGAGCCTGATCCTGAAACACCGACGGGTGCCATGATGGGCCTGCCGGGCTATGGAGGTAGAGTATGAACATCGAAAAATATTCCGAGCGCGTGCGCGGTTTTCTGCAGTCGGCGCAGACCTACGCGCTGGCGCAAGGACACCAGCAGTTCACGCCGGAGCATGTGCTGAAGGTACTGCTCGATGACGACCAGGGCATGGCCGCCTCGCTGATCGAGCGGGCCGGTGGTGATGCCCGCGAAGCGCGCGCCGGCAATGACGCAGCGCTTGCAAAGCTTCCCAAGGTTTCCGGCGGCAACGGTTCCGTCTATCTGTCGCAGCCGCTTGCGCGGGTGTTTTCGAGCGCCGAAGACGCAGCCAAGAAGGCCGGCGACAGCTTCGTCACTGTCGAGCGCCTGTTGCTGGCGCTGGCGATCGAAAGCTCGGCTGCCACCGCAGATGTGCTGAAGAAGGCCGGCGTCACGCCGACCAAGCTCAACCAGGTGATCAACGACATCCGCAAGGGCCGCACCGCCGACAGCGCCACTGCCGAACAGGGCTTCGACAGCCTGAAGAAATACGCGCGCGACCTGACGGCCGACGCGCGAGAAGGCAAGCTCGACCCGGTCATCGGCCGCGACGACGAGATCCGCCGCACCATCCAGGTGCTGTCGCGCCGCACCAAGAACAATCCGGTTCTGATCGGTGAGCCCGGCGTCGGCAAGACCGCGATCGCCGAGGGCCTGGCACTGCGCATCGTCAATGGCGACGTGCCGGAAAGCCTCAAGGACAAGCGGCTGATGGCGCTCGACCTGGGCGCGCTGATTGCCGGTGCGAAGTTCCGCGGCGAGTTCGAGGAGCGGCTGAAGGCCGTGCTCAACGAGGTGCAGGCCGAAAACGGCGAGATCATCCTGTTCATCGACGAGATGCACACGCTGGTCGGGGCCGGCAAGGCCGATGGCGCCATGGACGCCTCCAACCTGTTGAAGCCGGCGCTGGCACGTGGTGAGCTGCATTGCGTTGGCGCGACCACGCTCGACGAGTACCGCAAGCATGTCGAAAAGGACGCGGCCCTTGCCCGTCGCTTCCAGCCGGTCATGGTCGAGGAGCCGACGGTCGAAGACACGATCTCGATCCTGCGCGGTCTGAAGGAAAAGTACGAGCAGCACCACAAGGTCCGGATTTCGGATTCGGCACTGGTTGCCGCCGCGACCCTTTCGAACCGCTACATCACCGACCGGTTCCTGCCGGACAAGGCGATCGACCTGATGGACGAAGCCGCGTCGCGGCTGCGCATGCAGGTGGATTCCAAGCCCGAGGAGCTCGACGAGCTCGATCGTCGCATCATCCAGCTGAAGATCGAGCGCGAGGCCCTGAAGAAGGAAACCGATGTCTCGTCGAAGGATCGGCTCGAGAAGCTCGAACTTGATCTTGCTTCGATCGAAGAGCAGGCATCCGCGCTGACGGCTCGCTGGCAGGCGGAAAAGCAGAAGCTCGGGCGTGCCGCCGATCTCAAGAAGCAGCTCGACGAAGCCCGCAACGAGCTGGCGATCGTCCAGCGCAAGGGCGAGTTCCAGCGTGCCGGCGAACTGACCTACGGTGTCATTCCGAAGCTCGAAAAGGAGCTCTCGGACGCCGAAAGCCAGGAGAACGCCAATGCCAACCCGATGGTGCAGGAGGTCGTGACCCCCGACAACATCGCGCATGTCGTTTCGCGCTGGACGGGCATTCCGGTCGACAAGATGCTGGAAGGCGAACGCGACAAGCTGCTTCGCATGGAAGACGAATTGGCGAAGTGGGTTGTCGGCCAGGGTGACGCCGTGCAGGCAGTTTCCCGTGCCGTCCGGCGTGCCCGCGCGGGTCTCCAGGATCCGAACCGGCCGATCGGCTCGTTCATCTTCCTGGGCCCGACCGGCGTCGGCAAGACGGAGCTGACCAAGGCGCTTGCCCGGTTCCTCTTCGACGACGAGACCGCGTTGCTGCGTGTCGACATGTCGGAATATATGGAGAAGCACTCCGTCGCCAGGCTGATCGGTGCGCCTCCGGGCTATGTCGGCTATGAGGAAGGCGGTGCGTTGACCGAAGCCGTTCGGCGCCGGCCCTATCAGGTCGTGCTGTTCGATGAGATCGAGAAGGCGCATCCGGATGTCTTCAACGTGCTGCTGCAGGTGCTCGACGACGGCCGCCTGACCGATGGTCAGGGTCGCACTGTCGACTTCCGCAACACGATGATCATCATGACCTCGAACCTCGGCGCGGAGTATCTGGTCGGGCTTGGCGAAAATGAGGACAGTGATGCGGTTCGCGACCAGGTGATGGAGGTGGTGAAGTCCGCCTTCCGGCCGGAGTTCCTGAACCGCGTCGACGAGATCATCCTGTTCCACCGGCTGCGTCGGTCGGAGATGGGGGCGATCGTCGATATCCAGCTCGAAAGGCTGCGCAAGCTGCTTGCCGAGCGCAAGATCACGCTGGAACTCGACGACGATGCCCGCGCGTTCCTGGCCGACAAGGGCTACGACCCGGCCTATGGTGCCCGTCCGCTGAAGCGGGCGATCCAGAAGTTCGTGCAGGATCCGCTCGCCGAGAAGATCCTGCAGGGCGAGTTCCCTGATGGTTCGACCGTCAAGGTGCTGTCGGGCTCGGACCGCCTCAACTTCAAGCGCGGGGCGGGGCCGGACAAGGAAGCCGCGTAAGTCCAGCAGCGCACAAATCAAGAGGCCGCCCTTCGGGGCGGCCTTTCTGTTTGTGCTGATTTTCGAGCAGGGGAGGGGAGCGGTTAGTTGCTCGCGACCTCTGCGCCCGTGCCGTCCTTGTTCAGCAATTCGTCGATGCGGTCGCGTTCCTTCTCGAACTTCGCCAGCGCGTCGCCCGAAAGCGACTTGCCGCCGGGCAGTCGGATGCGCAAGGGATCGACCTTGTTGCCGTTGACGATCAGCTCGTAGTGCAGGTGCGGTCCGGTCGAAAGGCCGGTCGTTCCGACCCAGCCGATCACCTGGCCCTGGACGACCTTGTTGCCGACCTTGACGTTTTTGGCGATCGCGCTCTGGTGGTTGTAGGAGGACACGTAGCCGTTGGCATGGCGGATCAGCGTCTGGTTGCCATAGCCGCCGGAATCCCAGCCGGCCTTTTCGACGACACCGCCGCCGGCGGCGATGATCGGTGTGCCGCGCGGGGCTGCCCAGTCGACGCCGGTGTGCATGCGCGAGAAACCGAGGATCGGGTGCCGGCGCATGCCGAAGCCCGAACGGAAATGGCCATTCGGCACGGGATTGCGCAGCAGGAACTGGCGGATGCTTTTGCCGTCCTGGTCGAAATAGTCGATCGTGTTGTCGCTCGGATCCTGGAACCGGTAGAAGGCGGTAACGGCATCGCCGAATTTGGCGCGAACATAGAGGAGCTCGGATTCCTCCGTCGCCATGCCGCGTTCGTCGGTCACGGAGAAGAAGGCTTCAAGCGAATCCGTCGGCTTCAGCTGCGCCTGGAAATCGACATTGCTGGCGAGCAGCTTGACGACGAGGCCGACCATGTCGGCGTTCATGCCGTAGGAAAGTGCCGCCCGGTAGATGCCGTCATAGACCCGCGGCAGGTCGTGGCTGCTGGTCATGACCGGCGCGCCGTTGTCGTCGAAGGCGGTGGCGACCGCGTCGAGCCTCGGTGGCTCGGCGCCGGGGACGAAGCGGCCCTTGTCATCGACCGCCATCGTCAGCACGTGCCGGTTGCGCGAATAGATCGTGGCCCGCACGATGCGTGCGTCCTGGCCCTTCTGCGTCTCGCCGTTCTGGATGATGCCGATGCGCAGGACATCGCCTTCGGAAAGCTCGCTGGCGCCGAGCGCCTGGCCGAGATAGCTGGCGGCGTCCTCGGCCTGCGCCTTGGTGTAGCCGGCACTGCTCATGACTGTCGCGATGTCGGTCTGGCGCCGCACCGGAATGATGTCGTCGGCGTATTCGGTGGTTTCTTCGTCGATCGTCTCGTAGGCGGCGTCACTCTTGTTCTGCTCGACGATGCGCGCGGTCAGGCCCTGGAGAAGATCGAGCCCGTCACTCTCCGAGGCGAAGCGCTGCGGATCGACATAATAGAGCGAGGCGACCTGGGTGCTGCCCTCGGTCAGGACAGAGCCGTTGGTGCGGACATTTTCCTCGACCTCTTCCAGCGACATCGAACTGTCGAAGGTGGGACCGCCGCGCAGCGGGAAGTCGACGGTTTTCAGCGCCACTTCGGAATCGACGTTCGAGCCGTAAAGCGTGCCGGTTCGCGAAACGGGGGATTCCTCGTCTGCCTCCTCCGTCGAGAAGATCGCCAGAGGATCGAAGTCCGGATAGCTTTCCGAGGCCTGGTGATTGGCGGCGAGCGCCATCTTCACGTGAACGAAGGGCTGTTTGCGCACCACTTCCTTCTCGCCGTCATGGGTCATCGTCGAGACTTCCATGATCGTCTTGTCGGCCGGCTTGGCAACGAGCTTCGGCGACAGGATGCGGCCGCCGCGAACGGCGATCGCTTGCTCGTCGCCATTCGAACCGGCATCGAGTGCGGCATAGGCTTCGGCCGGGATTGCCAGCTGCTGGCGTCCGTCAAGCGCTGCAAAGAGCGCGACACCCATCAGGAGGCTCGAGGTGATCCCCGTCAGGAAGGTGCCCGACAGCCAGCGCAGCGAAATCTCGCGCCTGTCGGGCGCGCGCCGGCCATGCGCCAGGATCGGTGGCTGGTCGCCAAGCGACCTGACCATGTTCTTGTCGGTGATCATGCCGAACTGAGGGTCCCCGATTTCTCTAAACCGTATTCTTGCCTGCGATACGTTGCGCGAAGGTGTGCATCTTTCACGCGGCGGAGTCAAATCACGCGCGGCGCTGCAAGGGCGATATCCTATATATCCCAAGCCTGTCCGCGCGCCCGTATCCGCGACGCATCTTCGTTTTCGCTTAGATAGGCCGATTGTGAAAAAGGTAGGGCCAAATTGTGTCTGCACGGGCCCGGGGGAGGGGGCAAAACTTTTTTGGGGGCGCAAAGCCCTGCGTTTGTGGGCTTTGTCAGAAATCTGTCATTTTTTCCGAAAATCCCTGTTGACGTGTCGGATGTGTGGGGTCTATAAGCCCGATCACTGACGAGGGCGGCGGCGCTGCTGGCGACGACGACCTTCGCTCTAGAGTTTCCTGGTTGGCTTGGTGCTGATTGAGGGGTTCGGGACGAGAGTTCTGGGCTTTGTGGGAACGGTTTGACGGACGGTGCGTTCGTCGGTTTTT
>NZ_JACVAO010000090.1:0-309 GCF_014851885.1 Ensifer sp. ENS02
TGCGGGTCGTCGGCGGCTTCACCGAGCACCAGTTCGCCGAAAAGCGGTTGCCGACGATCGATGAGATCAACGCGGTCGCGCCCGATACGCCGGTGTTCCTGCTGCATCTCTATGACCGGGCGCTGCTTAATGCCGCGGCGCTCCGCGCCGTCGGCTACACCAGGGACACGCCGAACCCGCCAGGCGGCGAGATCACTCGCGATGCCAGCGGCAACCCGACGGGGCTGCTCTTGGCCAAGCCCAATGCCGGCATCCTCTATTCGACGCTCGCCAAGGGGCCGAAGCTGCCCTTCGATTACCAGGTCAACT
>NZ_JACVAO010000091.1:0-284 GCF_014851885.1 Ensifer sp. ENS02
GTATTCCCTTGAGAACCGTGGAAGACGACCACGTTGATAGGCTGGGTGTGGAAGTGCGGCAACGCATGAAGCTTACCAGTACTAATCGTTCGATTGGCTTGATCGTTCCCATTGCTCATGCTCATCACAAGGCGAATGCAACGCATTCGTCCGAACAAGATGAGCGACGTGTTCAAAACAAAACGAGTGAAGGCGATAAACCGCAAGCGGTTTACGCCGACCTCACCAGCTTCTCATCCGGTTTGCGTCCGCTAGACGCAAATCTTGCGCTTTGCCGACCTGGT
>NZ_JACVAO010000092.1:0-276 GCF_014851885.1 Ensifer sp. ENS02
TCAATTCCGGACGGCGTGAGGTCGCTTCGTCACGCCGCGGCGGGCAAAGCCTTGGCGGTGGTCATCGCGGCGGTGGGCGGCCACAGATGAGCCGTGGTGGCGGCCGGCCGCCGATGCACCGTGGCGGCGGCGGACGCGGCGGCGGCGGACGCAGACGTTGATCGGATCACAGGAGAACGACCATGACAAAGCTCTTCAATTCCCTTCTCCTGGGATCAGCGATGGCGCTGGTTCTGGTAGCGACGCCGATCGGCTCCGCCTATTCGCAGGACAAAC
>NZ_JACVAO010000093.1:0-267 GCF_014851885.1 Ensifer sp. ENS02
CCGCCTGGAAGATCGCGCCGGCACTCTGCTACGGCAACACCGTCGTCTTCAAGCCGGCCGAACTGGTGCCCGGCAGTTCCTGGGCCATCGTCGACATTCTTAACCGCGCCGGCCTGCCGAAGGGCGTCTTGAACCTCGTCATGGGCAAGGGCTCGGTCGTCGGCCAGGCGATGCTCGACAGCCCCGACATTCACGCCATCACCTTCACCGGCTCGACCGGCACGGGCAAACGCGTGGCGCTCGCCTCCGTCGAACACAATCGCAAAT
>NZ_JACVAO010000094.1:0-260 GCF_014851885.1 Ensifer sp. ENS02
GTCGCTGACGCAGACCTATGATGTGACCATCAATGACGGTCATGGCGGCACGGCGATCCAGACCGTGACGATCGTGATCACCGGCACCAACGACGCACCGGTCATCACTTCGGGCGTGCAGAGCGGTTCTGTGACGGAGATCGCCGACAAGGCGACGGGTGAGAACACGGTCACACACACGCAGGGCGGTGCGGTTGGCTTTAGCGATGTCGATACGCTCGACACGCACACCGCCAGCTTCAAGGCGAACGGCAACGGCT
>NZ_JACVAO010000095.1:0-255 GCF_014851885.1 Ensifer sp. ENS02
TGCTCGACCTCACCAACTGCACCTTCGACGGGCACATGTATAACGTCAGGCGCGTGATGGAGGAGTGTCTCGCCATCAAGCCGGACCTCATCTTCCTCTGGGATGAAGCGTGGTCCGGATTTGCCCGATTTTCACCCTTCCTGCGGCCACGCACGGCCATGGGGGCAGCAGCGGATATCGAAAGCTGGTTGCAGGATCCTGCGTCGGTCAGTGCCTACGAAAAGCAGCGTGCGGACCTTGGCGATGAGCCGTCCG
>NZ_JACVAO010000096.1:0-255 GCF_014851885.1 Ensifer sp. ENS02
GGGGTGGCCGCTGGAACGGCGGCGACATGGACATCGAATGCAACAACTGCTGCAACAACATCAACGGCAAGGTGAAGTGGAACGACGTCGACTGGAAGAATGTCGATCGCAGCAAGATCAACTTCAATCGTGACCAGCTTCAGCATTTCGACCGAAACAGCATCAAGAACAACATCAAGGCGAACGGCAACAACAACCTGCGCAACCGCGCCGCCGAGATCAATCGCGACCGGCCGAACGCACGGCCCGGCGGAG
>NZ_JACVAO010000097.1:0-255 GCF_014851885.1 Ensifer sp. ENS02
AACCAACAACGTCCGTGCCGGACAAATCCACCTCGGCGGTCGTATCCGACGCCATGCTGCCCTGGCCGAACCAGAATTTGCCGTAGTCCTTCGAATTTAGATAGATTTCCGCCTTGCGCAGCAGATCGGTCCCCCAGTCGAAGTGATCCTCGTTCAACTGGTTCACATTGGTTGTCGAGTAAGGGTTCCACTCCCATTCGAGATTGGCCCCGAAAGACCAGTCGTTTTCCATGAGGCTGTAGATGCGAAAGCCCG
>NZ_JACVAO010000098.1:0-255 GCF_014851885.1 Ensifer sp. ENS02
GGCATCCATGTGAGTCAGCTCTTCCGCTGGCGCAAGGAGCTCGGCCAAATCGACGCTCCGCCCGTGCCGCAACTCATTCCGGTGGAGATCGTCGAAGCGCTGCCTGCGCCGGCGATCCCGACCGAGCCGCCGCCGGTCTCCCGCTCGCGCAAGAAAGCAAGCATGGTGATGATCGAGCTTGGCGGTGGCCGTCGCCTGCGGGTCGAGAGCGACATCGATACCGAAGCCTTGGCCCGGATCCTCGATGTGTTGGAG
>NZ_JACVAO010000099.1:0-255 GCF_014851885.1 Ensifer sp. ENS02
TGCTCGACCTCACCAACTGCACCTTCGACGGGCACATGTATAACGTCAGGCGCGTGATGGAGGAGTGTCTCGCCATCAAGCCGGACCTCATCTTCCTCTGGGATGAAGCGTGGTCCGGATTTGCCCGGTTTTCACCCTTCCTGCGGCCACGCACGGCCATGGGGGCAGCAGCGGATATCGAAAGCTGGTTGCAGGATCCTGCGTCGGTCAGTGCCTACGAAAAGCAGCGTGCGGACCTTGGCGATGAGCCGTCCG
>NZ_JACVAO010000009.1:0-402778 GCF_014851885.1 Ensifer sp. ENS02
GCCCCGGCCACGCCGACTACGTCAAGAACATGATCACCGGTGCAGCGCAGATGGACGGCGCGATCCTGGTTTGCTCGGCTGCTGACGGCCCGATGCCGCAGACCCGCGAGCACATCCTGCTCGCTCGCCAGGTTGGCGTTCCGGCAATCGTCGTGTTCCTCAACAAGGTCGACCAGGTTGACGACGCCGAGCTTCTCGAGCTCGTCGAACTGGAAGTTCGCGAACTTCTGTCGTCCTACGAATTCCCGGGCGACGACATTCCGATCATCAAGGGCTCGGCTCTTGCTGCTCTGGAAGATTCGGACAAGAAGATCGGCGAAGACGCGATCCGCGAGCTGATGGCAGCTGTTGACGCTTACATCCCGACGCCTGAGCGTCCGATCGACCAGCCGTTCCTGATGCCGATCGAAGACGTGTTCTCGATCTCGGGCCGTGGTACGGTTGTGACCGGTCGCGTTGAGCGCGGCATCGTCAAGGTTGGCGAAGAAGTCGAAATCGTCGGCATCCGCGACACGTCGAAGACGACGGTTACGGGCGTTGAAATGTTCCGCAAGCTGCTCGACCAGGGCCAGGCCGGCGACAACATCGGCGCGCTGATCCGTGGTGTTAACCGTGACGGCGTCGAGCGTGGCCAGATCCTGTGCAAGCCGGGTTCGGTCAAGCCGCACAAGAAGTTCATGGCTGAAGCCTACATCCTGACGAAGGAAGAAGGCGGCCGTCATACGCCGTTCTTCACCAACTACCGTCCGCAGTTCTACTTCCGCACGACGGACGTGACGGGCATCGTGACGCTGCCGGAAGGCACGGAAATGGTTATGCCGGGCGACAACGTCACCGTTGCCGTTGAGCTGATCGTTCCGATCGCGATGGAAGAAAAGCTGCGCTTCGCAATCCGCGAAGGCGGCCGTACCGTCGGCGCAGGCATCGTTGCCTCGATCGTCGAGTAATCGACTGATTTCAGATCAGTAGAGAGGCCCCGCCGGCAACGGCGGGGCCTTTTTCGTTTCGGTTGTCGCCAGGACTTCGTCGATGAAGGCGCGCTTGCCGTGGGTGTAGATATCCCAATCGCCATTGGCCTGCTCTGCGAGTTGCCGCTTCAGGGCTTCGTAGCGGCTGGCGAGTTCGGGAGCGTCACGTAGCCGATCCCTGAGCACTAGACGTGCCGCATGGGCGGCGTTGTCGTCTCCACAGAGATAGAGCCGCGTGCCATAGGCAAGCGTTGCCATAGTAAACGTCCACAGGCCGCTTGCGTGCGGGTCGCCGTGAAAGGTGTAGCCTGCGTTGCAGAGGCGAGCGCTGAGCTCCGGCAGCTCCGCTACGTCCGCTACCACCGCATCGATATCGATCTTCGGCTTCGCGGCCAGTCCGGGTATCGCTGTGCTTCCGATGTGGTGGATCTCGCGGACGAAAGGCGAGAGCAGGGCGGTGATGGAAAGCGCCCGCGCCTCAAAGAGCGACGGCCAGAGAGGATCATATTCGACCAGCGTGATGCGCGACATGCGAATCGATTCCGGTGAGGAGAGCTTCTGGCAGGATAGCGAATGCCCGCAGCGCCGCGACCATTTCTGAGTGACGAGGCAATGACTTGCCTTTTTTTTGGGGGCACTCCGGCCGGCAGGGCAGGGGATAGATGCGATTGAATGCGGATTTTTTCGGATCGGCGTTGAAAGGTGCTTGTCATCCTCCGGCAAACTGAATATGAAGCCGCTGACTTGAGGCGGCGAGACGTTGTTGAACGGGCACGCAGCCGAATAGGGGTATAGCTCAGTTGGTAGAGCGGCGGTCTCCAAAACCGCAGGTCGGGGGTTCGAGCCCCTCTGCCCCTGCCATTCCCTCCAGGCTTGCATAAGAGCTGAGGGTTCGGCAGAGTAAGTTTAAGGATCGGTTAGCCGGTCGACGAAATTCACAGAAAAGACTGATTGGCTCTTGTGGTTTTTAGAATCGGTCTTTATGTAGGGTCCAAACAGACACGCGGTGCGTGGGGCTGAATCATCGGCTTTACGCGCCGTAATGGCGTGAGCATTACATGGCATCCAAAACGAATCCGGTAACGTTTCTGCAGCAGGTTCGCTCTGAAACGTCGAAAGTGACCTGGCCCTCTCGGCGCGAGACGATGATCTCGACGCTGATGGTTTTTGTCATGGTCTTTTTTGCCGCTGCCTTCTTCTTTGCTGCGGACCAGTTGATGGGTTGGGCGATCGGCCTCATCCTCAACGTTGGCGCTTGATTGGGTGGAGGCTAGTATGGCTGCGCGCTGGTACATTGTTCACGCCTATTCGAACTTCGAAAAGAAGGTCGCTGAATCGATCGAGGAAAAGGCCAAACAGAAGGGTCTCGAGCACCTGTTCGAGAAGATTCTCGTGCCGACCGAGAAGGTTGTCGAAGTGCGTCGCGGCCGCAAGGTCGACGCCGAGCGCAAGTTCTTCCCGGGCTACGTTCTGGTTCGCGCCAACCTGACGGATGAGGCTTTCCATCTCATCAAGAACACGCCGAAGGTGACCGGTTTCCTCGGTACCGACAGCAAGCCGGTTCCGATTCCGGACCATGAAGCCGAGCGCATTCTCGGTCAGGTCCAGGATGGCGTCGAGCGTCCGAAGCCTTCGGTCTCGTTCGAGATCGGCGAGCAGGTTCGCGTCTCCGACGGTCCGTTCGCGTCGTTCAACGGCGTCGTTCAGGATGTCGACGAAGAGCGTTCGCGCCTCAAGGTCGAAGTTTCGATCTTCGGCCGCGCGACCCCGGTCGAGCTGGAATACGGTCAGGTCGAGAAGGTCTGATAAGGCCTTAAAAGGATAGGGTGGGTTTAGGCCCATTCTGGCGGAGAAATCCGCATGCGCGTGGAAGGATGCCGGCCTTAGCCGGGTCGGATGTTCCGTACCACGCAACCGCAGCCGCCGGCCATTGAGGTCGGCAAGAGCCGGGTAACTGGCATAACAGGTCCCTGGAGCGATCCGTCGCGAGGGGATTTCAGAAAGGCAGAGAGAAATGGCTAAGAAAGTTGCAGGCCAGCTCAAGCTGCAGGTGAAGGCTGGGGCGGCCAATCCGTCTCCGCCGATCGGTCCTGCGCTCGGTCAGCGTGGCATTAACATCATGGAATTCTGCAAGGCGTTCAATGCCGCCACGCAGGAAATGGAAAAGGGTATGCCGATCCCGGTCGTCATCACCTATTACCAGGACAAGTCCTTCACCTTCGTCATGAAGCAGCCGCCGGTCAGCTACTTCCTGAAGAAGGAAGCAAAGATCCAGTCCGGCTCGAAGACCCCCGGCAAGGGCGGTTCGGCTGGCAAGCTCACCAAGGCTCAGATCAAGTCGATCGCCGAAGCCAAGATGAAGGATCTCAATGCCGCCGATATCGAAGGCGCAATGGCTATGATCGAGGGCTCTGCCCGCGCTATGGGCCTGGAAGTGGTAGGCTAAGACCATGGCGAAGATTGCAAAGCGAGTACAGAAGTCCCGCGAGGGCGTTGACCCGACGAAGATCTACGGTCTCACCGAAGCCGTCTCGATGGTCAAGGAACGCGCAACTGCCAAGTTCGACGAAACCGTCGAAGTTGCGATGAACCTCGGCGTTGACCCGCGCCACGCTGACCAGATGGTCCGCGGCGTTGTCAACCTGCCGAACGGCACCGGCCGCTCGGTTCGCGTCGCCGTTTTCGCACGTGGCGCCAAGGCTGACGAAGCCAAGGCTGCTGGTGCTGACGTCGTTGGCGCAGAAGAGCTCGTCGAAATCGTCCAGGGCGGCAAGATCGATTTCGATCGCTGCATCGCCACCCCGGACATGATGCCGCTCGTCGGTCGCCTCGGTAAGGTTCTCGGCCCGCGTGGCATGATGCCGAACCCGAAGGTTGGCACGGTTACGATGGATGTCGCTGGTGCCGTCAAGGCTTCCAAGGGCGGCGCCGTTGAGTTCCGCGTCGAGAAGGCCGGTATCGTTCACGCTGGCATCGGCAAGGCGTCCTTCGACGCCAAGGCACTGGAAGAAAACATCCGTGCTTTCGCTGACGCCGTGATCAAGGCAAAGCCGACCGGCGCCAAGGGTAACTACGTCAAGCGCGTCGCGATTTCGTCGACCATGGGCCCGGGTCTCAAGATCGACCCGGCCACGCTCAGCGTCGCCTAAAGAATTTTCGGGCTTCGGCCCGGAAAAGAGTTTCCGGCCCTTCGGGGCCGGAAATCCGGATTTCGATCCGGAACTCCTGTCCGAGATTGCGGGTGGTTATACCTTAATCACTTCGGCCTGCATGAGACGGGTAAGATCTGAATTTCGCCATGACGCCGGAGGCGTCGAAATTCGGTTCGAACCTCGCTTGCCTTGTGTCAGACCCGGCTCTTCCGGGAACGCCAAGGGACAGGATCCTTAAGCGTTATCAGGGATCGAGCTCGATCTCGGGTGACAAAGGCAAACCCGATGGGGCTGCATTATTGCAACCCTGTCTACTGGAGACAGACAGTGGAAAGAGCGGAAAAACGCGAATTCGTCACGGAGCTGAACGAAGTCTTCAAGGCTTCCGGTTCGGTTGTCGTGGCCCACTATGCTGGTGTCACAGTTGCGCAGATGAACGACTTCCGTTCGAAGATGCGCGCTGCTGGCGGCACCGTCAAAGTCGCGAAAAACCGCCTGGCCAAGATCGCTCTTCAGGGCACCGAGTCGGAAGGGATGACCAATCTCTTCAAGGGTCAGACGCTGATCGCATACAGCGAAGACCCGATCACGGCTCCTAAGGTTGTCATGGATTTCGCCAAGACCAACGACAAGCTCGTTGTTCTCGGTGGCGCCATGGGCACGACCACGCTCAACGCCGAAGCAGTCAAGTCGCTTGCGACCCTGCCTTCGCTCGACGAGCTGCGCGCAAAGCTGCTGGGCCTTCTCAATGCCCCGGCAACCCGCGTCGCAACGGTTGTTCAGGCACCGGCAAGCCAGCTTGCTCGCGTGTTCTCGGCCTATGCCAAGAAGGACGAAGCCGCCTAAGGCGGATTTTCGCTGTTGTATTTAAAACCAGTTCGAACCGAACAAAAGGAAAAGTAAAATGGCTGATCTCGCAAAGATCGTTGAAGACCTCTCCTCGCTGACCGTTCTGGAAGCTGCTGAGCTTTCCAAGCTGCTCGAAGAGAAGTGGGGCGTTTCGGCTGCTGCTCCGGTAGCTGTCGCTGCTGCTGGCGGCGCTGCTGCTCCGGCTGCTGCTGAAGAAGAAAAGACCGAGTTTGACGTTATCCTCGTTGACGCTGGCGCCAACAAGATCAACGTCATCAAGGAAGTTCGCGGCATCACCGGCCTCGGCCTCAAGGAAGCCAAGGACCTGGTCGAAGGCGCTCCGAAGCCGGTTAAGGAAGCAGTTTCCAAGGCTGAAGCTGCTGACCTCAAGAAGAAGCTCGAAGACGCTGGCGCCAAGGTTGACGTCAAGTAATTCGGCTACATGCAAGGGGAGGTGGCCTTTTCAGGCCGCCTCTCTTTGACCGTTTTTAGAACATATTACCCAAAAGCCTGTCGAAAAACGGCTTTTGGGTAATGGGTTCTTCAAGAGGATGGTCTCGAACGGAAGGCAGCACAGCAATCCGCGCTGAGCGTTTTTCGTTGGTTGGACGAGATTGAACTACTCATTGATTGACGGGGTCGACTGGCCATCGGTTCCCGTCCGTTGCAGGCCCGGATGCAAGATTGACAAGGAGCGACGATGGCTCAGACCCTTTCGTTTAACGGTCGCAGGCGCGTACGCAAGTTTTTTGGTAAAATTCCAGAAGTCGCAGAAATGCCGAACCTCATCGAGGTTCAAAAGGCATCCTACGACCAGTTTCTGATGGTTGAAGAGCCCAAGGGCGGTCGCCCTGATGAAGGGCTCCAAGCTGTTTTCAAGTCCGTTTTCCCGATCAAGGACTTCTCGGGCGCATCGATGCTTGAATTCGTTTCGTACGAATTCGAGCCGCCGAAGTTCGACGTCGAAGAATGCCGTCAGCGCGATCTGACCTACGCAGCGCCGCTCAAGGTGACGCTGCGCCTCATCGTGTTCGATATCGACGAGGATACCGGCGCGAAGTCGATCAAGGACATCAAGGAACAGAACGTCTACATGGGCGACATGCCGCTCATGACCGACAACGGTACCTTCATCGTCAACGGCACCGAGCGCGTCATCGTTTCGCAGATGCACCGTTCGCCGGGCGTGTTCTTCGACCACGACAAGGGCAAGAGCCACTCGTCGGGCAAGCTGCTGTTTGCGGCCCGTGTCATTCCTTACCGCGGTTCCTGGCTCGACATCGAGTTCGATGCCAAGGATATCGTTCATGCCCGTATCGACCGTCGCCGCAAGATTCCGGTGACGTCGCTGCTGATGGCGCTCGGAATGGACGGCGAGGAAATCCTCGACACCTTCTACACGAAGTCGCTCTACCAGCGCGACGGCGAAGGCTGGCGCGTGCCGTTCCAGCCGGACGCCCTTAAGGGCCAGAAGGCCATCACCGAGATGGTCGACGCCGACACCGGCGAAGTCGTTGTCGAAGCCGGCAAGAAGCTGACCCCGCGTCTGCTGCGCCAGCTGCAGGAAAAGGGCCTGAAAGCGCTCAAGGCAACCAATGATGACCTCTACGGCAACTACCTTGCCGAAGACGTCGTCAACTACAGCACCGGCGAGATCTATCTCGAAGCCGGCGACGAAATCGACGAGAAGACCCTTCCGGTCATCCTCTCGGCTGGTTTCGACGAGATCCCGGTTCTCGACATCGACCACATCAATGTCGGCGCCTACATCCGCAACACGCTGACCGTAGACAAGAACGAGAACCGTCAGGACGCCCTGTTCGACATCTACCGCGTCATGCGTCCGGGTGAACCGCCGACCATGGATTCCGCGGAAGCCATGTTCAACACGCTGTTCTTCGATGCCGAGCGCTACGACCTTTCGGCCGTCGGTCGCGTCAAGATGAACATGCGTCTCGACCTCGAAGTTGCCGACACCGTGCGCATCCTGCGCAAGGAAGACATCCTGGCTGTCGTCAAGATGCTCGTCGAGCTGCGTGACGGCAAGGGCGAGATCGACGACATCGACAACCTCGGCAACCGCCGTGTTCGTTCGGTCGGCGAGCTCATGGAGAACCAGTACCGTCTCGGCCTGCTCCGCATGGAGCGCGCGATCAAGGAACGTATGTCTTCGATCGAAATCGACACGGTCATGCCGCAGGACCTGATCAACGCGAAGCCGGCTGCGGCCGCCGTTCGCGAGTTCTTCGGCTCCTCGCAGCTGTCGCAGTTCATGGACCAGGTGAACCCGCTTTCGGAAATCACCCACAAGCGCCGTCTTTCGGCTCTTGGCCCGGGTGGTCTGACCCGCGAGCGCGCCGGCTTCGAAGTCCGCGACGTTCACCCGACCCACTACGGCCGCATTTGCCCGATCGAAACGCCGGAAGGCCCGAACATCGGTCTGATCAACTCGCTTGCAACCTTTGCCCGCGTCAACAAGTACGGCTTCATCGAAAGCCCGTACCGCAAGATCGTTGACGGCAAGGTGACGAACGACGTCGTCTATCTCTCCGCAATGGAAGAGGCGAAGTACCACGTTGCCCAGGCAAACTCGGTTCTCGAGAACGATGGCTCGTTCGCTGAAGAGTTCGTTGTTTGCCGTCACGCCGGCGAAGTTATGCTGGCGCCGCGCGACAACATCAACCTGATGGACGTTTCGCCGAAGCAGCTCGTTTCGGTCGCAGCGGCGCTCATCCCGTTCCTCGAGAACGACGACGCCAACCGCGCACTGATGGGCTCGAACATGCAGCGTCAGGCCGTGCCGCTGCTGCGCGCCGAAGCACCGTTCGTCGGTACCGGCATGGAGCCGGTCGTTGCCCGTGACTCCGGCGCTGCTATTGCAGCCCGTCGTGGCGGTGTCGTCGACCAGGTTGACGCGACCCGTATCGTTATCCGCGCCACCGAAGACCTCGATCCGTCGAAGTCGGGCGTCGATATCTACCGTCTGCAGAAGTTCCAGCGCTCGAACCAGAACACCTGCGTCAACCAGCGCCCGCTGGTCACCGTCGGTGACATCCTGAACAAGGGCGACATCATCGCTGACGGTCCGTCGACCGACCTCGGTGACCTGGCTCTCGGCCGCAACGCGCTCGTCGCGTTCATGCCGTGGAACGGCTACAACTACGAAGACTCGATCCTGCTCTCCGAGCGGATCGTGCGCGACGACGTGTTCACCTCCATCCACATCGAAGAATTCGAAGTGATGGCGCGTGACACCAAGCTGGGTCCGGAAGAAATCACCCGCGACATTCCGAACGTTTCGGAAGAAGCGCTGCGCAACCTTGACGAAGCCGGTATCGTTTATATCGGTGCAGAGGTTCAGCCGGGTGACATCCTCGTCGGCAAGATCACGCCGAAGGGCGAAAGCCCGATGACGCCGGAAGAAAAGCTTCTGCGCGCCATCTTCGGTGAAAAGGCCTCCGACGTTCGCGACACCTCGATGCGCATGCCCCCGGGCACCTTCGGTACCGTCGTCGAAGTTCGCGTCTTCAACCGCCACGGCGTTGAGAAGGACGAGCGCGCGATGGCGATCGAGCGCGAGGAAATCGAACGCCTCGCCAAGGACCGCGACGACGAACAGGCGATCCTGGACCGCAACGTCTACGCCCGTCTCGTCGACATGCTGCGTGGCCACACGGCCGTTGCCGGTCCGAAGGGCTTCAAGAAGGGCACCGAGCTTTCGAACCTCGTCGTCAGCGAATACCCCCGCTCGCAGTGGTGGATGTTCGCCGTCGAAGACGAAAAGGCTCAGGGCGAGATCGAAGCTCTTCGCGCCCAGTACGACGAATCCAAGTCGCGCCTTGAACAGCGCTTCATGGACAAGGTCGAGAAGGTCCAGCGCGGCGACGAAATGCCTCCGGGCGTCATGAAGATGGTCAAGGTCTTCGTCGCTGTGAAGCGCAAGATCCAGCCGGGTGACAAGATGGCCGGTCGTCACGGCAACAAGGGCGTCGTGTCGCGTATCGTACCGATCGAAGACATGCCGTTCCTGGAAGACGGCACGCATGTCGACGTCGTTCTGAACCCGCTCGGCGTGCCTTCGCGCATGAACGTCGGCCAGATCCTCGAAACCCACCTTGGCTGGGCTTGCGCCGGCATGGGTCAGAAGATCGGCGCGATGCTCGACGCCTACAAGGCAGGTGCCGATATCCAGCCGCTGCGCGACACCATCGACAGCGTCATCGGGTCGGGCCCGAAGGGTGAGCCGATCAAGCAGTACGACGACGAGTCGATCGTGCGCCTGGCCGAGCAGACCCGTCGCGGCGTTTCGATCGCAACGCCGGTCTTCGACGGTGCTGTCGAAGCCGACGTCAACGAGATGCTGGAGCAGGCAGGTCTGAAGGTGACCGGTCAGTCGACGCTCTATGACGGCCGTACCGGCGATCAGTTCGACCGCCAGGTGACCGTGGGCTACATCTACATGTTGAAGCTCAACCACTTGGTCGACGACAAGATCCACGCCCGTTCGATCGGTCCGTACTCGCTCGTCACCCAGCAGCCGCTCGGTGGTAAGGCGCAGTTCGGCGGTCAGCGCTTCGGGGAAATGGAGGTCTGGGCGCTCGAAGCGTACGGCGCCGCCTACACCCTGCAGGAAATGCTGACGGTCAAGTCGGACGACGTTGCCGGTCGTACCAAGGTCTACGAAGCGATCGTCCGTGGCGACGATACCTTCGAAGCGGGCATTCCGGAGAGCTTCAACGTTCTCGTCAAGGAAATGCGCTCGCTGGGCCTTTCGGTCGAGCTCGAAAACTCGAAGGTCGACGAGGCTGGCGCGGCGCAGTTGCCCGACGCAGCCGAGTAAAGAGACCCAAGGTGCGTGCCGCTCATGCGGCGCGCACCGTTTCCGCCGGGAGACGCTGACGTCTCCGGCAGGAACGAAGCCGCAGCCAATGCGGTTTTAGCTGTTTATGGGGCAGGGGCCGGCGCCCGGGATTTGTCGGCACCCTCGCCAAGCTCAGGGCGTAAAGCCCGTAAAGGAGACAGGCATGAACCAAGAGGTCATGAATCTTTTCAATCCGCAGGTGCCTGCACAGACCTTCGATTCCATTCGGATTTCGATCGCCTCGCCGGAGAAGATTCTTTCCTGGTCTTACGGTGAGATCAAGAAGCCGGAGACGATCAACTACCGCACGTTCAAGCCGGAACGCGACGGTCTGTTCTGCGCGCGCATCTTTGGACCGATCAAGGACTACGAGTGCCTGTGCGGCAAGTACAAGCGCATGAAGTACAAGGGCATCATCTGCGAAAAGTGCGGCGTCGAAGTGACGTTGTCGCGCGTTCGCCGTGAGCGCATGGGCCACATCGAGCTAGCCGCTCCCGTTGCCCACATCTGGTTCCTGAAGTCGCTGCCGAGCCGCATTTCGACGCTGCTCGACATGACGCTGAAGGATGTCGAGCGCGTTCTGTACTTCGAAAACTACATCGTCACCGAGCCGGGTCTGACGTCGCTGAAGGAAAACCAGCTTCTCAGCGAAGAAGACTACATGCTCGCCGTCGACGAGTTCGGCGAAGACCAGTTCACCGCCATGATCGGCGCCGAAGCGATCTACGAGATGCTCGCTTCGATGAACCTGGAAAAGATCGCCGGCGACCTGCGCGCCGAGCTCGCTGAGACGACCTCGGATCTGAAGCAGAAGAAGCTGATGAAGCGGCTGAAGATCGTCGAGAACTTCATGGATTCCGGCAACCGTCCGGAATGGATGATCATGAAGGTCGTTCCGGTGATCCCCCCGGACCTGCGCCCGCTCGTGCCGCTCGACGGCGGCCGTTTCGCGACGTCGGATCTGAACGATCTCTATCGCCGCGTCATCAACCGTAACAACCGTCTGAAGCGCCTGATCGAACTGCGCGCCCCGGGCATCATCATCCGCAACGAAAAGCGCATGCTGCAGGAATCTGTCGATGCGCTGTTCGACAACGGCCGTCGTGGCCGCGTCATCACCGGCGCCAACAAGCGTCCGCTGAAGTCGCTGTCCGACATGCTCAAGGGCAAGCAGGGCCGCTTCCGTCAGAACCTGCTCGGCAAGCGCGTCGACTATTCCGGCCGTTCGGTCATCGTGACCGGCCCGGAGCTGAAGCTGCACCAGTGCGGCCTGCCGAAGAAGATGGCGCTCGAGCTGTTCAA
Organism: Ensifer sp. ENS02; assembly: GCF_014851885.1. Lineage (NCBI taxonomy): Bacteria > Pseudomonadati > Pseudomonadota > Alphaproteobacteria > Hyphomicrobiales > Rhizobiaceae > Ensifer > Ensifer sp. ENS02. Next base: position 11,133 of record NZ_JACVAO010000009.1, read on the forward strand.
GCCGTTCATCTACGCGCGTCTTGACGCCAAGGGCTTCTCGTCCACCGTCAAGCAGGCAAAGAAGCTCGTCGAAAAGGAAAAGCCGGAAGTCTGGGATATCCTCGACGAGGTCATCCGCGAGCACCCGGTTCTCCTGAACCGTGCGCCGACGCTGCACCGCCTGGGCATCCAGGCCTTCGAACCGACCCTGGTCGAAGGCAAGGCGATCCAGCTGCACCCGCTCGTCTGCACGGCCTTCAACGCCGACTTCGACGGTGACCAGATGGCCGTTCACGTGCCGCTGTCGCTCGAAGCTCAGCTCGAAGCCCGCGTGCTGATGATGTCGACCAACAACATTCTGCACCCGGCAAACGGCGCGCCGATCATCGTTCCGTCGCAGGACATGGTTCTCGGTCTCTATTACTTGTCGATCCTGAACCAGAACGAGCCGGGCGAAGGCATGGCGTTCTCGGACATGGGCGAGTTGCACCACGCGCTCGAAACCAAGGCCGTGACGCTGCACGCCAAGATCCGTGGCCGCTTCAAGACCGTCGACGCCGAGGGCAACCCGGTTTCGAAGATCTATGAAACCACGCCTGGCCGCATGATCATCGGCGAGCTGCTGCCGCGCAACGTCAACGTGCCGTTCGATACCTGCAACCAGGAAATGACCAAGAAGAACATCTCCAAGATGATCGACACGGTCTACCGTCATTGCGGCCAGAAGGACACGGTCATCTTCTGCGACCGCATCATGCAGCTCGGCTTCGCCCATGCCTGCCGCGCCGGCATTTCGTTCGGCAAGGACGACATGGTCATTCCGGACACCAAGGTGAAGATCGTCGGCGACACTGAAGCGCTCGTGAAGGAATACGAGCAGCAGTACAATGACGGCCTCATCACCCAGGGCGAAAAGTACAACAAGGTTGTCGACGCCTGGGGCAAGGCGACCGAAAAGGTCGCCGAAGAAATGATGGCCCGCATCAAGGCGGTCGAGTTCGACGACAATGGTCGCCAGAAGCCGATGAACTCGATCTACATGATGTCGCACTCGGGTGCTCGTGGTTCTCCGAACCAGATGCGCCAGCTGGGCGGCATGCGTGGCCTCATGGCCAAGCCGTCGGGCGAAATCATCGAGACGCCGATCATCTCGAACTTCAAGGAAGGCCTGACCGTTAACGAGTACTTCAACTCGACCCACGGTGCCCGTAAGGGTCTGGCAGACACCGCCTTGAAGACCGCGAACTCCGGTTACCTGACCCGCCGTCTCGTCGACGTCGCGCAGGATTGCATCGTCAACTCCGTCGATTGTGGCACCGACAAGGGCCTCACCATGACGGCGATCGTCGATGCCGGTCAGGTCGTGGCTTCGCTTGGCGCTCGTATTCTCGGTCGTACGGCTTTGGACGACATCGATCACCCGGTCACGGGCGCTCGCATCGTCGACGCCGGCCGGATGATCCTTGAACCGGATGTCATCGAGATCGAGAAGGCTGGTATTCAGTCGATCCGCATCCGCTCGGCGCTGACCTGCGAAATCCAGACGGGCGTTTGCGGCGTCTGCTACGGCCGCGACCTGGCTCGTGGTACGCCGGTCAACATGGGCGAAGCGGTTGGCGTTATCGCCGCACAGTCGATCGGTGAACCGGGCACCCAGCTCACCATGCGTACCTTCCACTTGGGTGGTACGGCGACCGTGGTTGACCAGTCGTTCCTGGAAGCGTCCTACGAAGGTACGGTTCAGATCAAGAACCGCAACATGCTGCGCAACTCTGACGGCGTTCTCGTCGCCATGGGTCGTAACATGGCCGTCCAGATCCTGGATGAACGTGGCGTCGAGCGGTCCTCGCAGCGCGTTGCCTACGGTTCGAAGATCCTCGTCGACGACGGCGACAAGGTGAAGCGCGGTCAGCGTCTCGCCGAATGGGACCCCTACACCCGTCCGATGATGACGGAAGTGGAAGGTACCGTTCACTTCGAAGACGTCGTCGACGGCATCTCGGTTCTGGAAGCGACCGACGAGTCCACCGGCATCACCAAGCGTCAGGTTATCGATTGGCGTTCGACGCCGCGCGGTACGGACCTGAAGCCGGCGATCGTCATCAAGGACAAGAACGGCGCAGTCATGAAGCTGTCGCGTGGTGGCGACGCCCGCTTCATGCTTTCGGTTGACGCCATTCTGTCGGTAGAACCGGGCACGAAGGTTTCGCAGGGTGACGTGCTTGCACGTTCGCCGCTCGAAAGCGCCAAGACCAAGGACATCACCGGTGGTCTGCCGCGCGTTGCCGAACTGTTCGAAGCACGTCGTCCGAAGGATCACGCCATCATCGCTGAGATCGATGGTACGATCCGATTCGGCCGCGACTACAAGAACAAGCGTCGCGTTCTGATCGAGCCGGCGGAAGACGGTGTCGAGCCGGTCGAATACCTGATCCCGAAGGGCAAGCCCTTCCATCTTCAGGATGGCGACTACATCGAAAAGGGCGACTACATCCTCGACGGCAACCCGGCGCCGCACGACATCCTGGCGATCAAGGGCGTGGAAGCACTTGCTTCCTACCTGGTCAACGAAATCCAGGAAGTCTACCGACTGCAGGGCGTTGTCATCAACGACAAGCACATCGAGGTGATCGTCCGTCAGATGCTGCAGAAGGTTGAAATCACCGACGCCGGTGACTCGACCTACATCGTCGGCGACAACGTCGACCGCATCGAGCTCGAAGACGTCAATGACGGCCTGATCGAACAGGGCAAGAAGCCGGCTTACGGCGATCCGGTCCTGCTCGGCATCACCAAGGCCTCGCTGCAGACGCCGTCGTTCATCTCGGCAGCGTCGTTCCAGGAGACCACGAAGGTCCTGACGGAAGCCGCAATCGCCGGCAAGACCGACGGCCTGCAGGGTCTGAAGGAAAACGTCATCGTCGGCCGTCTGATCCCGGCCGGTACCGGCGGCACGATGACCCAGATCCGTCGCATCGCAACCGCGCGCGACGAAATGATCCTGGAAGAGCGTCGTCGCGGCACCGGTGCAGACGTGGCAACGCCGATGCTCGCCGATCTCGCAAGCGAGAACGCGGCAGCCGAATAATGGGGGAGGGCGTGTTCGCCCTCCAACCTCACAAAAGAAGAAGCCGCCGAGAGCGATCTCGGCGGCTTCTTCTTTTGCAAATACGGTCTTGGGAGCTGGTGCGATGGGCTGTCTTGCAGCGTCTCAGCTGAAGCGGATGATTGCGACTTCGCCTTCGAGCGCACCCTGATAGGCGGACGCGTGCGGCTCTTCGCTCGGAACGTCGGTCAATGTGCCGATCTGGTCCAGGTCGGCCTCGAGAAAACCTTCTTCTGCAAGCGCGTTGAGCGCTTCGCGTACCGCGGTATCGTCGTCGGGCGCCTTCAGCATTACGTGAATGTCCACGCCGTCCTCGTCGCCGTCGGTCTCGTAGGCCTTGCCGATGATGATGAACACCATCGGCTCGTCCGGGGCATTGTCGTTGTCTGGGGTGACGGCCATTTTGTTTCCTTTCGAATGGGTTTGGTGCGACCTTAGCTTCCTTTTTGAATCAGCGCGATGGAAATGCAATGCCGCGCGGACGCTTCCGTTGAGAGCGAGTCGATCATCGTGGAAAACCCCCACAAAGTGGTTGCCGATTCCTTAATCCCGTCAGACACTCCGGGCACAGAAGGGCAGATGAGGCGGGCGCCAGGCGCCAAACCATGTGCAAAAGCCTTGTTTTTCAGGCATGCCGGGCGAACGCGTCCGGGAATATTTCTTAATTGCCCTTGACTGTTCGCCTTGAAATCAGTACACCCCGCCGCATCGGAGCCCATGTGAGGCTGGCTGGTTCGGAACGTCGCGTTCTGAAGTTCGCCTCAAACAAGGTTCGAAACGCACGCTGACGACTACAATGCTGCACGCACGACGCACGAAATAGTGCGTCCTCTGCTTTATTTGGGGCCATCTGCGGAAAAGGCGGATCGGCCCTTGTTTTGCGCATTTCATGAGGCGTTCGAAACTGCCGGCGACGGCAACGATCCGCCCGCAAGGGTAATGTGACAAGATTTTGCAAGGGATGGGTATATGCCTACCGTAAACCAGCTGATCCGTAAGCCTCGTCAGGCACAGGTAAAGCGCAACAAGGTTCCTGCTCTGCAGGAAAACCCGCAGAAGCGTGGTGTTTGCACCCGCGTTTACACGACGACCCCGAAGAAGCCGAACTCGGCTCTGCGTAAGGTTGCCAAGATTCGCCTGACGAACGGCTTCGAAGTCATCGGCTACATTCCGGGTGAAGGCCACAACCTTCAGGAACACTCGGTCGTGATGATCCGTGGCGGCCGCGTTAAGGACCTTCCGGGTGTTCGTTATCACATCATCCGCGGTGTTCTCGATACCCAGGGCGTCAAGAACCGCAAGCAGCGCCGTTCGAAGTACGGTGCGAAGCGTCCGAAGTAATTCGGTTTTGAAAATCCCGGCGCTGCGCGAGGTCCTCCGCGTGGTAGAGCGCTAAATAGTTTGAAGAGACGAGAAGTATGTCCAGACGTCATAGAGCAGAAAAGCGTGAGATCAACCCGGATCCGAAGTTCGGTGATCTGGTTGTCACGAAGTTCATGAATGCGATCATGCTGCACGGCAAGAAGTCGGTCGCTGAAACCATCGTTTACGGTGCGTTCGATGCGGTTCAGGCTAAGCTGAAGCAGGAGCCGATCGCTGTATTCCATTCCGCGCTCGACAACATCGCGCCGCACGTTGAAGTGCGTTCGCGTCGCGTTGGTGGTGCAACCTACCAGGTTCCGGTCGACGTTCGTCCGGAGCGTCGCCAGGCTCTCGCCATCCGTTGGCTGATCACGGCTGCACGCAAGCGCAACGAAACGACCATGGTTGATCGCCTCTGCGGCGAACTCATGGACGCAGCGAACAACCGTGGTAGCGCCGTGAAGAAGCGCGAAGACACGCACAAGATGGCTGATGCCAACCGTGCGTTCTCGCACTATCGCTGGTAATTCTGGCGCGAACGTCTCAAGAGGCAGTCCACTATGGCACGCGAATACAAAATCGAAGATTACCGTAACTTCGGTATCATGGCGCACATCGACGCCGGCAAGACCACGACGACCGAGCGCATTCTCTACTACACCGGCAAGTCCCACAAGATCGGCGAAGTCCACGACGGTGCCGCTACCATGGACTGGATGGAGCAGGAACAGGAACGCGGCATCACGATCACGTCTGCTGCGACGACCACCTTCTGGAAGGGTCGTGACGGCAAGGCTCGCCGCTTCAACATCATCGACACCCCCGGCCACGTTGACTTCACCATCGAAGTCGAGCGTTCGCTGCGCGTTCTCGACGGCGCCATCGCGCTGCTCGACGCCAACGCCGGTGTTGAGCCGCAGACGGAAACCGTCTGGCGTCAGGCGGAGAAGTACAACGTTCCGCGCATGATCTTCTGCAACAAGATGGACAAGACCGGCGCGGACTTCTACCGCTCGGTCGAGATGATCAAGACCCGTCTGGGCGCGATCGCCGTCGTCATGCAGCTGCCGATCGGCGCTGAAACCGAGTTCAAGGGTGTTATCGACCTGGTCGAGATGAACGCTCTCGTCTGGCGCGACGAATCGCTCGGCGCCCAGTGGGACGTCGTCGAGATTCCGGACGACATGAAGGACAAGGCCGAAGAATATCGCGAGAAGCTGATCGAGACCGTTGTCGAGATCGACGAAGCCGCGATGGAAGCCTACCTCGAAGGCAACATGCCCTCGAACGACAAGATCCGCGAACTCGTTCGCCGCGGCACCATCGACGTGAAGTTCCACCCGATGTTCTGCGGTACCGCGTTCAAGAACAAGGGCGTTCAGCCGCTTCTCGACGCGGTTGTCGACTACCTGCCGTCGCCGCTCGACATTCCGGCGATCAAGGGCATCGACGCCAAGACCGAAGCCGAGATCGAGCGTCACGCTGACGACGCCGAGCCGCTTTCGATGCTCGCGTTCAAGATCATGAACGACCCCTTCGTCGGTTCGCTGACCTTCGCACGCATCTATTCGGGCAAGCTCGAAAAGGGCTCGTCTGTCATGAACACGGTCAAGGACAAGCGCGAGCGCGTCGGCCGTATGCTGCAGATGCACTCGAACTCGCGTGAAGACATCGAAGAAGCCTTCGCAGGCGACATCGTTGCTCTTGCCGGTCTCAAGGAAACCACCACGGGTGACACGCTTTGCGATCCGCTGAAGCCGGTTATCCTCGAGCGCATGGAATTCCCGGAGCCGGTCATCCAGATCGCGATTGAGCCGAAGTCCAAGGGCGACCAGGAAAAGATGGGCCTCGCGCTCAACCGCCTGGCAGCTGAAGACCCGTCGTTCCGCGTCAAGACCGACCAGGAATCCGGCCAGACGATCATCGCTGGCATGGGCGAACTTCACCTCGACATCATCGTCGACCGTATGCGTCGCGAGTTCAAGGTTGAGGCCAACGTCGGTGCTCCGCAGGTTGCCTACCGCGAAACCATCACGCGTCAGCACGAAGAAGACTACACGCACAAGAAGCAGTCCGGTGGTACCGGTCAGTTCGCGCGCGTCAAGATCGTGTTCGAACCGAACCCGGATGGCGAAGATTTCGTCTTCGAATCCAAGATCGTCGGTGGTGCTGTTCCGAAGGAATACATCCCGGGCGTTCAGAAGGGTATCGAAAGCGTTCTGTCTTCGGGTCCGCTCGCTGGCTTCCCGATGCTCGGCGTCAAGGCGACGCTCATCGACGGTGCATTCCACGACGTCGACTCGTCGGTTCTCGCCTTCGAAATCGCATCGCGTGCTTGCTTCCGTGAAGCGGCCAAGAAGGCTGGTGCACAGCTTCTCGAGCCGATGATGAAGGTCGAAGTCGTAACGCCGGAAGACTACGTCGGCGACGTTATCGGCGACCTGAACTCCCGCCGTGGCCAGATCCAGGGCCAGGAATCGCGTGGCGTTGCCGTTGTGATCAACGCAAACGTTCCGCTGGCGAACATGTTCAAGTACGTCGACAACCTGCGCTCCATGTCTCAGGGCCGTGCGCAGTACACGATGACCTTCGATCACTACGCGCCGGTTCCGTCGAACGTCGCGCAGGAAATCCAGGCGAAGTATTCCGGTCAGAAGTGACCGGAATACCAAGACGCTGACAGAAGTTAAAAGTTTTCCCCGGTAGGGGATAGAAAACGGAGAGCCGGAAATGGCAAAGAGCAAATTTGAGCGCAACAAGCCGCACGTTAACATTGGCACGATTGGCCACGTTGACCATGGCAAGACGTCGCTGACCGCAGCGATCACGAAGTACTTCGGCGAGTTCAAGGCGTACGACCAGATCGACGCTGCTCCGGAAGAAAAGGCCCGTGGTATCACGATTTCGACGGCGCACGTTGAGTATGAGACGCCGAACCGTCACTACGCTCACGTTGACTGCCCCGGCCACGCCGACTACGTCAAGAACATGATCACCGGTGCAGCGCAGATGGACGGCGCGATCCTGGTTTGCTCGGCTGCTGACGGCCCGATGCCGCAGACCCGCGAGCACATCCTGCTCGCTCGTCAGGTTGGCGTTCCGGCAATCGTCGTGTTCCTCAACAAGGTCGACCAGGTTGACGACGCCGAGCTTCTCGAGCTCGTCGAGCTGGAAGTTCGCGAACTTCTGTCGTCCTACGAATTCCCGGGCGACGACATTCCGATCATCAAGGGCTCGGCTCTTGCTGCTCTGGAAGATTCGGACAAGAAGATTGGCGAAGACGCGATCCGCGAGCTGATGGCAGCTGTTGACGCTTACATCCCGACGCCTGAGCGTCCGATCGACCAGCCGTTCCTGATGCCGATCGAAGACGTGTTCTCGATCTCGGGCCGTGGTACGGTTGTGACCGGTCGCGTTGAGCGCGGCATCGTCAAGGTCGGCGAAGAAGTCGAAATCGTCGGCATCCGCGACACGTCGAAGACGACGGTTACGGGCGTTGAAATGTTCCGCAAGCTGCTCGACCAGGGCCAGGCCGGCGACAACATCGGCGCGCTGATCCGTGGTGTTAACCGTGACGGCGTCGAGCGTGGCCAGATCCTGTGCAAGCCGGGTTCGGTCAAGCCGCACAAGAAGTTCATGGCTGAAGCCTACATCCTGACGAAGGAAGAAGGCGGCCGTCATACGCCGTTCTTCACCAACTACCGGCCGCAGTTCTACTTCCGCACGACGGACGTGACGGGCATCGTGACGCTGCCGGAAGGCACGGAAATGGTTATGCCGGGCGACAACGTCACCGTTGCCGTTGAGCTGATCGTTCCGATCGCGATGGAAGAAAAGCTGCGCTTCGCAATCCGCGAAGGCGGCCGTACCGTCGGCGCAGGCATCGTTGCCTCGATCGTCGAGTAATCGACGAGACTGAGGGCGGGAAGACACAAGGCGCATGTGCTATGCGCCTTGGACATACCCGCCCCGAAAGATTTAGTTGGTCGCACGGCTTGCCGAAGACGACGAAATAGTGCAAATGGCGCCCACGCGTGATTTGCACGGTGCTTCGACGTTGTGCGCTCACAGAAAGACAGGCCGGCCACGGCCGCTCAAATAGGAAGGGGCAGGGGAAACCCTGTCCCTCCGATCTTTGAAAAGTTAGCGGACTGGCCGAAATTAAACGAAGTTCACTGCGTGTTTTTCCACGGAAACCGCAAGTAACCTGAACAAGGATAAGTCGTATGAACGGCCAGAACATCCGCATCCGCCTCAAGGCGTTTGATCACCGGATCCTCGACGCCTCGACGCGCGAAATCGTGTCGACTGCAAAGCGTACCGGTGCAAGCGTGCGCGGTCCCGTACCGCTGCCGACGCGCATTGAAAAGTTTACGGTCAACCGCTCGCCGCACGTCGACAAGAAGAGCCGTGAACAGTTCGAAATGCGCACCCACAAGCGCCTTCTCGATATCGTAGACCCGACCCCGCAGACCGTTGACGCGCTGATGAAGCTCGACCTGGCTGCCGGCGTCGACGTGGAAATCAAGCTTTAATAAACAAGGAAGGTACGTGGACCTCGGTCCAACGGCTTCCAAAAACGGGCGACCTCAAGATCGGATGATCTCAAGGAAACCTTAAACCAGAGATGTGAAGGGGCTTGCTCCGTCACTAACTCTCAAGAGGAATGAACCAATGCGTTCAGGTGTGATTGCACAGAAAGTGGGAATGACCCGCGTCTATAACGACGCCGGTGAGCATATCCCGGTTACAGTTTTGAAGCTGGAAAGCTGCCAGGTGGTAGCCCAGCGTACGGAAGAAAAGAACGGCTACGTTGCTGTCCAGCTCGGTGCTGGCCGCTCCAAGGTCAAGAACACGCCGAAGGCGATGCGCGGCCACTTTGCTGCTGCCAACGTCGAGCCGAAGGCGAAGCTCGTCGAGTTCCGCGTTTCCGCGGACAACCTGATCGACATCGGTGCAGAACTGACGGCGAACCATTTCGTCGCCGGTCAGCTCGTCGACGTCACCGGTACCACGATCGGTAAGGGCTTTGCCGGCGCCATCAAGCGCCACAACTTCGGCGGTCTGCGTGCAACGCACGGCGTTTCCGTATCGCACCGTTCGCATGGTTCTACCGGTTCCAACCAGGACCCGGGCCGCGTTTGGAAGGGCAAGCGCATGGCTGGTCACATGGGCCAGACGCGCGTCACCACTCAGAACCTCGAAGTCGTATCGACCGATGAAGACCGCGGTCTGATCCTGGTCAAGGGCGCTGTCCCCGGCTCCAAGGGTGCCTGGATCGTCGTTCGTGACGCCATCAAGTCGGGCACCCCGGAAGGCGCTCCGCGTCCGGCCGCTGTGCGCGCCGAAGCATCGAAGTAAGGGAGCCGAATAATGGATCTCAACGTCAAAACCCTCGAGGGCAAGGACGCAGGAAAGGTTTCTCTTTCTGACGCCATTTTCGGCCTCGAACCCCGTGAAGACATCATTGCCCGCGTCGTTCGCTGGCAGCTCGCCAAGAAGCAGCAGGGCACGCACAAGGCCAAGGGCCGCGCTGAAGTGTCCCGCACCGGCGCCAAGATGTACAAGCAGAAGGGTACGGGCCGCGCCCGCCACCACTCCGCTCGTGCTCCGCAGTTCCGCGGCGGTGGCAAGGCTCATGGCCCGGTTGTCCGCAGCCACGCCCATGACCTGCCGAAGAAGGTTCGCGCCCTCGGCCTGCGCCATGCACTCTCGGCCAAGCTGAAGGCTGAAGAGATCATCGTCATCGACGATCTCGTTGCCAAGGAAGCCAAGACGAAGGCTCTCGCCGGCGTATTCGCGTCGCTCGGCCTCACCAACGCTCTCATCATCGGCGGCGCCGAGATCGAGAACAACTTCAAGCTCGCAGCCCAGAACATCCCGAACGTGGACGTTCTGCCGGTTCAGGGCATCAACGTTTACGACATTCTGCGCCGTGGCAAGCTCGTGCTTTCCAAGGCTGCCGTGGAAGCTCTGGAGGAGCGGTTCAAATGACGGATCTTCGCCACTACGACGTGATCGTGTCCCCCTCGATCACTGAAAAGTCGACGCTGGTTTCCGAACAGAACCAGGTCGTCTTCAACGTCGCCAAGGACGCTTCGAAGCCTGAAATCAAGGCTGCAGTCGAAGCTCTGTTCGGCGTCAAGGTTACGGCCGTGAACACGCTGGTCCGCAAGGGCAAGACGAAGCGTTTCCGCGGCTTTGCCGGAAAGCAGAAGGACGTGAAGAAGGCGGTCATTACGCTCGCCGACGGTCAGTCCATCGACGTCTCCACCGGTCTCTAACGGATAGGCCCATTAGGGTAAAAACCCAAAAGGGAACAAGAAAATGGCATTGAAAAGTTTCAATCCGACGACCCCGAGCCAGCGCCAGCTGGTCATCGTTGACCGGTCCGGCCTCTACAAGGGCAAGCCGGTAAAGGCGCTGACCGAGGGCCTGTCCTCCAAGGGCGGTCGCAACAACCTCGGTCGCATCACCGTTCGCTTCCAGGGCGGCGGTCACAAGCGCACCTATCGTCTGGTGGACTTCAAGCGTCGCAAGTTCGACGTTGAAGGCACGGTCGAGCGTCTGGAATACGACCCGAACCGCACCGCGTTCATCGCGCTCGTCAACTACGCCGACGGCGAAAAGGCCTACATCCTCGCTCCGCAGCGCCTTGCTGCTGGCGACAAGGTCATCGCTTCGGAAAAGGCCGTTGACGTGAAGCCCGGCAACACGATGCCGCTGCAGTACATCCCGGTCGGCTCCATCATCCACAACGTGGAAATGAAGCCGGGCAAGGGCGGCCAGATGGCCCGCTCCGCCGGTACCTACGCACAGCTCGTTGGCCGCGACCAGGGCATGGCGATCCTTCGCCTGAACTCTGGTGAACAGCGCCTGGTGCATGGTTCCTGCCTCGCCTCGATCGGCGCCGTGTCGAACCCCGACCACGGCAACATCAATGACGGTAAGGCTGGTCGTTCGCGTTGGCGTGGCAAGAAGCCGCACGTTCGCGGTGTCGTCATGAACCCGGTTGACCACCCGCACGGCGGTGGTGAAGGCCGTACCTCGGGTGGTCGTCACCCGGTTACCCCGTGGGGCAAGCCCACGAAGGGTAAGCGTACGCGCTCGAACAAGTCGACCGACAAGTTCATCATGCGCTCGCGCCACCAGAAGAAGAAGTAAGAGAGGAAGTCTCGAATGACTCGTTCAGTATGGAAAGGTCCGTTCGTTGACGGTTATCTTCTCAAGAAGGCTGAGAAGGTCCGCGAAGGCGGTCGCAACGAAGTGATCAAGATCTGGAGCCGCCGCTCCACGATCCTTCCGCAGTTTGTCGGTCTCACCTTCGGCGTCTACAACGGCAGCAAGCACGTTCCGGTCAGCGTCAACGAAGACATGGTCGGCCACAAGTTTGGTGAATTCTCTCCGACCCGGACCTACTACGGTCACGGTGCGGACAAGAAGGCAAAGAGGAAGTAACAATGGGCAAGGCAAAAGCCGAACGCCGGCTGAAGGATAATGAGGCGCAGGCAGTTGCGCGCACGATCCGCGTCAGCCCCCAGAAGCTCAACCTGGTTGCCGCGATGATCCGCGGCAAGAAGGTCGATCGCGCTCTGGCCGAACTGGAATTCTCCCGCAAGCGCATTGCAGAGACGGTCAAGAAGACCCTTGAATCTGCCATCGCAAACGCGGAGAACAACCACGATCTCGACGTCGATTCGCTCGTCGTTGCAGAAGCTTACGTTGGCAAGTCGATTGTCATGAAGCGCTTCCACGCTCGTGGTCGCGGCCGTGCATCGCGTGTCGAAAAGCCGTTCTCGCACTTGACGATCGTCGTCCGTGAAGTGGAAGCCAAAGGGGAGGCCGCATAATGGGTCAGAAGATTAATCCGATCGGCTTCCGTCTCGGTATCAACCGGACCTGGGACAGCCGCTGGTTCGCGGACAACGCCGAGTACGGCCAGCTTCTTCACGAAGACCTGAAGATCCGCGCTTACCTGATGGAAGAACTGAAGGCTGCCGGCATCGCCAAGGTGGTAATCGAGCGTCCGCACAAGAAGTGCCGCGTCACGATCCACTCCGCTCGTCCGGGCCTGATCATCGGCAAGAAGGGCGCTGACATCGAGAAGCTCCGCAAGAAGCTTTCCGAGATGACCAGCTCCGAGACGCACCTCAACATCGTTGAAGTGCGCAAGCCGGAAGTCGACGCGACCCTCGTCGCTCAGTCGATTGCCCAGCAGCTCGAGCGCCGCGTGGCTTTCCGCCGTGCGATGAAGCGCGCTGTTCAGTCGGCCATGCGTCTTGGCGCCGAAGGCATCAAGATCACCTGCGCCGGCCGCCTCGGTGGCGCCGAAATCGCTCGTACCGAATGGTACCGCGAAGGTCGCGTTCCGCTGCACACGCTGCGTGCGGACATCGACTACGGCACGGCTGAAGCGGAAACCGCTTTCGGTATCTGCGGCATCAAGGTCTGGATCTTCAAGGGCGAAATCCTTGAGCACGATCCGATGGCTTCGGAGCGTCGCGCGATCGAAAGTGACAACCAGGGCCCGGCAGGCCGTGATCGCGACCGTGGCGATCGTGACCGCCGTCGTGAAAACGCGTAACATTCGCGTTTGGCAGCCAATATCGGAGAAGTAAAAAAATGTTGCAGCCAAAGCGTACGAAGTATCGCAAGCAGTTCAAGGGCCGCATCAAGGGCGTAGCCAAGGGCGGATCTGATCTCGCTTTCGGCGAATTCGGCCTTAAGGCTCAGGAACCCAACCGCGTGAATGCACGCGAGATCGAAGCGGCCCGCCGCGCGATCACGCGTCACATGAAGCGCGCCGGCCGCGTCTGGATCCGTGTGTTCCCTGACGTTCCGGTCACCGCCAAGCCGACGGAAGTCCGCATGGGTAAGGGTAAGGGTTCGGTCGAATACTGGGCATGCAAGGTCAAGCCCGGCCGAATGATGTTTGAGATCGATGGTGTCAGCGAAGAACTTGCCCGTGAGGCACTTCGTCTTGGCGCTGCCAAGCTCTCTGTCAAGACGCGCTTCGTGCAGCGTATCGCAGAGTAAGGAGTGAACTCATGAAAGCCGTAGATGTTCGCGCTCTCAGCGCCGATCAACTCAACGAAGAGCTCGCCAAGCTGAAGAAGGAGCAGTTCAACCTGCGCTTCCAGAAGGCAACCGGCCAGCTCGAGAAGTCTTCGCGTATCAACGAAGTCCGCAAGGACATCGCACGCGTCAAAACCATTGCCCGCCAGAAGGCGGCAGAAGCCAAGGCCTAAGGACCAGAAAATATGCCGAAACGCATTCTGCAGGGCACTGTTGTCAGCGACAAGAACGACAAGACCGTCGTCGTACGGGTCGAGCGCCGCTTTGCGCATCCGATCCTCCAGAAGACCGTCCGTCGCTCCAAGAAGTACAAGGCGCATGACGAAAACAACCAGTACAAGGTTGGTGACGTCGTTTCCATCGAGGAATGTGCGCCGATCTCGAAGGATAAGCGCTGGACGGTAGTCGCCGCCCACGCTTGATTTCAGCAGGTTTTGACGCCAAGACCCTTGCGTCTTGGGAAAATACCTGTATGAAGCACGCAATTGAAGCAGGGGAACGCTCGATTCCGGGCGTTCTTTTGCTTTGAGATGAGCACTATAAGCCGGGCGAGGGGGTTTCGACCCAACCGGCCTGGTAACAACAAGAAGGCGACCTGACATGATTCAGATGCAAACAAACCTCGACGTGGCGGATAATTCCGGCGCACGTCGTGTCATGTGCATCAAGGTGCTGGGCGGCTCCAAGCGCAAGTATGCGTCGGTCGGCGACATCATTGTCGTTTCGATCAAGGAAGCCATTCCGCGCGGCCGCGTAAAGAAGGGTGATGTCATGAAGGCTGTTGTCGTTCGCACTGCGAAGGACATCCGCCGTCCGGATGGCTCTGTCATCCGCTTTGACACCAACGCAGCCGTTCTTATCGATAACAAGAAAGAGCCGATCGGCACCCGTATCTTCGGACCGGTTCCGCGCGAACTTCGCGCCAAGAACCACATGAAGATCATCTCGCTGGCTCCAGAAGTACTCTAAGGGAGCGTTGAGAGATGCAAAAGATTCGCAAAGGCGACAAAGTCGTCGTTCTCACCGGTAAGGACAAGGGTCGTACCGGCGAAGTCGTACAGGTAATGCCGAAGGAAGACCGGGCTGTCGTGCGTGGCGTAAACATGGTGAAGCGTCACCAGCGCCAGACCCAGAGCCAGGAAGCCGGCATCATCAACAAGGAAGCCTCGATCCATCTTTCGAACATCGCGATTGCCGATCCGAAGGACGGCAAGCCGACCCGCGTCGGTTTCAAGATCGATGGCGACAAGAAGGTCCGCGTGGCCAAGCGTTCGGGAGTAGTGATCGATGGCTAAGTCCGCTTACGAGCCGCGGCTCAAGAAGGAATATGTCGAGCGTATTCGTGCGGCTATGCAGGAGAAGTTCTCCTACGCCAACGAAATGCAGATCCCGCGCCTCGACAAGATCGTCATCAACATGGGCGTTGGCGAATCGACGGGCGACTCCAAGAAGCCGACCGTTGCTGCAGCCGACCTCGCAGCGATTGCTGGTCAGAAGCCGGTAATCACCCGCGCTCGCAACTCCATCGCAGGCTTCAAGCTTCGCGAAGGTATGCCGATCGGTGCCAAGGTTACCCTGCGCGGCGTTCGGATGTTTGAGTTCCTGGATCGCCTCGTGAACATCGCGCTTCCGCGCGTTCGCGACTTCCGTGGCCTCAATCCGAAGTCCTTTGACGGACGTGGCAACTTCGCCATGGGCGTCAAGGAACACATTGTGTTCCCTGAGATCAACTACGACAAGGTTGATCAGATGTGGGGCATGGACATCATCGTTTGCACGACGGCTACTAACGACGACGAAGCTCGCGCTCTGCTCACAGAGTTCAACTTCCCGTTCCGTCAGTAATCCGTAACGACAAGCGTAAAGAAGGATAACTGTAATGGCGAAAACGAGCGCAGTTGAAAAGAACAAGCGCCGCCGCAAACTGGTTGCCTCGCAGGCTGCAAAGCGTGCCGCTCTGAAGGCGACCATCATGAACCAGTCTCTGCCGATTGAAGAGCGGTTCAAGGCAACCATCAAGCTGGCAGGCCTGCCGCGCGATGGATCCAAGACCCGCATCCGCAACCGTTGCGAAGTTACCGGCCGTCCGCGCGCCTTCTATCGTAAACTTCGTATGTCGCGTATTGCGCTTCGCGAACTGGGCAACCTCGGCAAGGTGCCGGGTATTGTCAAGTCGAGCTGGTAAGGAGACGGGCACATGGCAATGACTGATCCGCTGGGCGATATGCTCACCCGTATCCGTAACGGCGCGGCTCGCCGCAAGTCGAGCGTTTCCACGCCGGCTTCGAAGCTCCGTGCGCGTGTTCTGGATGTTCTTCAGGCTGAAGGCTACATCCGTGGTTACTCCGAAGTCGTATTCGGCAACGGCAAGGCCGAGCTGAACATCGAACTGAAGTACTACGAAGGCGCTTCCGTGATCCGTGAGATCGGACGCGTCTCCAAGCCGGGCCGCCGAGTTTATGTCTCGGTTAAGTCCATTCCGCAGGTCGCGAACGGCCTCGGCATCACCATCCTTTCGACCCCGAAGGGCGTGATGGCCGATCATCAGGCACGCGAACAGAATGTTGGTGGCGAGATCCTTTGCTCCGTCTTCTAATCGAAGACGGTAGCAAGTTCTCCATAGCGAACAGACAGGTATAAAAATGTCTCGTATCGGTAAGAAGCCCGTTCAGGTTCCGGCAGGCGTCACGGCAAGCGTTGATGGCCAGAAGGTAACGGCGAAGGGCCCGAAGGGCGAACTGTTCTTTGTTGCAAACGACGAAGTATCGGTAAAGCTCGAAGAAAATGCGGTTGTTGTACAGCCGCTCAGCCAGAGCAAGGATGCTCGTTCGAAGTGGGGCATGTCCCGCACGATGATCGAGAACATCTTCAAGGGCGTCAAGGACGGTTACGAGCGCAAGCTCGAAATCAACGGCGTTGGTTATCGTGCGTCGCTGCAGGGCAAGAACCTGCAGCTGGCGCTCGGCTTCAGCCACGACGTCGTCTACCAGACCCCGGAAGGCATCACGATTGCTGTTCCGAAGCCGACCGAAATCATCGTGTCCGGCATCAACAAGCAGCAGGTCGGCCAGGTTGCCGCGGAAATCCGCGAATACCGCGGCCCCGAGCCCTACAAGGGCAAGGGCGTCAAGTATGCCGAAGAGCGGATTGTCCGCAAAGAAGGCAAGAAGAAGTAAGGATCACGCGAAATGGCTAGCAGGAAAGATACTCTTGTGCGTCGCGCCAACCGCGTGCGCCGTCAAATCAAGGCGGTCGCCAATGGCCGTCCGCGCCTGTCGGTTCATCGCTCGTCGAAGAACATCTACGTACAGGTTATCGACGACGTGGCCGGCAAGACGCTTGCGTCTGCCTCCACGCTCGATACCGATCTGCGTTCGTCGTTGAAGACGGGCGCTGACACGGCAGCTGCTGCTGCCGTCGGCAAGCTCATCGCTGAGCGTGCCGCTAAGGCTGGCGTCAAGGACGTTGTCTTTGATCGTGGCGCCTTCATCTATCACGGCCGCATCAAGGCTTTGGCCGATGCTGCCCGTGAAGGTGGTCTGAACTTCTGATCGGTCGCCAGGCGGGCGTTGCGCCTGCCTGGCACTCTCATAGGTTTCCGGTCGCATCCGATCCATCGGACGGGGGCGACTTTTGTCAATCTGCCGATTGCACCCGGAAAAGAAAAAGGAAAAGGACAATGGCACAGGAAAGAAAGGGTTCTCGCGAAGATCGCCAGAACCGCGAAGAGCGCGACAGCGAATTTGTCGATAAGCTCGTAGCAATTAACCGCGTCGCCAAGGTGGTGAAGGGCGGTCGTCGTTTCGGTTTCGCCGCTCTCGTCGTCGTTGGCGACCAGAAGGGCCGCGTTGGCTTCGGTCATGGCAAGGCACGCGAAGTGCCGGAAGCCATCCGCAAGGCAACCGAAGCCGCAAAGCGCGACCTGATTTTCGTCCCGCTGCGTGGTGGTCGTACCCTGCATCACGACGTTCACGGCCGTCATGGCGCCGGCAAGGTGCTGCTGCGTTCGGCCAAGGCCGGTACCGGTATCATCGCTGGTGGCCCGATGCGCGCCGTCTTCGAAACGCTCGGCGTTCATGACGTCGTTGCCAAGTCGACCGGTTCGTCGAACCCCTACAACATGGTTCGCGCAACGTTCGACGCCCTCAAGAACCAGATGCACCCGAAGGACATCGCAGCTCAGCGCGGCATGAAGTACGCCACGCTCCAGGCTCGTCGTGTTTCCTCCGGCGCTGCTTCCGAAGAATAAGGGAGCTGACAGATGGCTAAGAAAGAAGTCGCAGCGAAGACCGTTACCGTCGAGCAGATCGGTAGCCCCATTCGCCGTCCGGCCGTACAGCGTCAGACGCTGATCGGTCTGGGCCTCAACAAGATGCACCGGGTTCGCACGCTGGAAGACACTCCGTCTGTCCGCGGCATGATCCGGACTGTCCAGCACCTCGTTCGCGTCGTCGACGAGAAGTGAGGGGGATAAGCTCATGAAACTGAATGAAATCAAGGACAACGAAGGCTCGACCCACAGCCGTAAGCGTCTTGGCCGTGGTATCGGCTCGGGCTCCGGCAAGACCGCCGGTCGCGGTGTGAAGGGTCAGAAGGCTCGTTCGGGCGTCGCCATCAACGGCTTCGAAGGCGGCCAGATGCCGATCTACCGTCGTCTGCCGAAGCGCGGCTTCAACAACATCTTCGCTTCGGAGTTTGTTGTCGTGTCGCTCGGCCGTATCCAGACGGCAATCGACGCCAAGAAGCTCGATGCTTCCAAGACCGTTGACGCAGCTGCCCTCAAGGCTGCCGGCGTCATCCGTCGCGAAAAGGACGGCGTCCGCGTTCTGGCCGACGGCGAACTGAAGGCGAAGGTTTCGCTCGAAGTTGCCGGTGCGTCCAAGTCGGCGATCGAGAAGATCGAAAAGGCTGGCGGCTCGATCAAGCTGCTCGCTGCGGCTGCTGAATAATATTATTGATGAACCGCCCGGGGTGCTTCACTCCGGGCGGTTTTGCTCCCATATGTGAGCCTCACGTCCGCAAGCGCGAATCGCTCGCCGCGGCGGACATAGCGGAAACCACGGTGAGGCATCCGATTGCAGACACAATCGCCTCGCGTCCGGTTTTCAAGACGAAAAGTTAGTCCTTCCGGAACGGACCGGGTGTTCCCGCTGATTCCGAGATTTGGTACGCGGAGAATTGCATGGCTTCTGCAGCGGAACAGCTCGCCTCGAACCTGAATTTCTCGACTTTCGCCAAGGCGGAAGATCTGAAGAAACGGCTCTGGTTCACGCTTGGTGCGCTTCTGGTTTACCGTCTTGGCACCTATATCCCGCTGCCCGGTCTTAACCCGGAAGCGTTTGCCCAGGCATTCCGCGGCCAGAGCGGCGGTATCCTCGGCCTCTTCAACATGTTTTCGGGCGGTGCAGTTGAGCGCATGGCGATCTTCGCGCTCGGCATCATGCCCTATATCTCTGCTTCGATTATCGTTCAGCTGATGACCTCTGTCGTTCCGGCACTGGAACAGCTGAAAAAGGAAGGCGAGCAGGGCCGCAAGATCATCAACCAGTACACCCGTTACGGCACGGTGCTTCTCGGCACGGCGCAGGCTTACGCCATCGCCGTCGGTCTCGAGAGCGGCAACGGCCTCGTCAACGATCCGGGTTGGTTCTTCCGTGTTTCGACCGTCATTTCTCTGCTTGGCGGCACCATGTTCCTGATGTGGCTCGGTGAACAGATCACCTCGCGCGGCATCGGCAACGGCATCTCGCTGATCATTTTCGCCGGTATCGTCGCACATCTGCCGACGGCTCTCGCCGGCACGCTCGAACTCGGCCGCACCGGCGCTCTGTCCACCCCGCTGATCCTCGCGATCATCGTCATGGTCGTCGGCGTCATCGCGCTCATCGTGTTCGTCGAACGTGCGCAGCGGCGGCTTCTGATCCAGTATCCGAAGCGCCAGGTCGGCAACCGCATGTTCCAGGGCGACACCTCGCACCTGCCGCTGAAGCTCAACACCGCGGGCGTCATCCCGGCGATCTTCGCCTCGTCGCTGCTGCTTCTGCCGGCAACGCTCGCAGGCTTTGCCAATACGGCGACGCTGCCGGGTTGGGCGACCACCGTGGTTGGCGCACTTGCGCACGGCAAGCCGCTCTACATGGTGCTTTACGGTGCGATGATCGCGTTCTTCGCCTTCTTCTACACCGCGATCGTGTTCAATCCGAAGGATACGGCTGACAATCTGAAGAAGCACGGCGGCTTCATTCCGGGCATTCGTCCGGGCGAGCGTACCGCGGAATATATCGATTATGTCCTGACGCGCATCACCGTGATCGGTGCGGCCTATCTGATCTTCGTCTGCATTCTGCCGGAAGTTCTGATCGCTCAGACCGGCGTGCCGTTCTACCTTGGTGGTACGTCGCTTTTGATTGTTGTCAGCGTCACCCTTGATACGGTAGCACAGATCCAGGGCCACCTCATCGCACAGCAATATGAGGGGCTGATCAAGAAGTCGAAGCTGCGCGGAGGAAAGAGGGGACGATGAGACTGATTTTTTTGGGACCGCCGGGCGCTGGCAAGGGGACACAGGCCAAGCTTCTGACGGAGAGATACGGCATTCCGCAGCTTTCCACAGGAGATATGCTGCGGGCGGCCGTCGCCCAGGCGACCGAGGTCGGCAAGCGTGCGAAGGCGGTAATGGATGCCGGTCAGCTGGTATCCGATGAGATCGTCAACGAAATCGTGTCGGATCGCATCGACCAGCCGGACTGCGCGAAGGGGTTCATCCTTGACGGTTACCCGCGCACGGTTCCGCAGGCGATTGCGCTCGGCAAGATGCTCGAGGGCAAGGGTCTGAAGCTCGATGCCGTAATCGAGCTCAAGGTCGACGAGGCAGCCCTTGTAAAGCGGATGGAGAATCGCGTAGCGGAAACCATCGCAGCCGGCGGAACCGTCCGTTCGGACGACAATCCGGAAGCCTTCAAGCGCCGGCTGACCGAGTACCGTGAAAAGACGGCGCCGCTCTCCGAGCACTACGCCGGAACGGGGCAGCTCAGAACGGTTGATGGCATGGCGGAAGTGAACACCGTCACCGCCGAGATCGAGAAGATTCTGGCTTAGACACTGGTCTTTGCCGAAAAGGAACTGCCGGGGAGTTGACTTTTCCGGCCGATTCCGCCAAAGACAGCGCCAACTCGCGACATGAGAGCGGTCGGCGCGGTCTTCAAAGAAAATGAAGTCCGGGTACGGTCGTTTTTGACGTGTCTCGAACCTCAATCAACGTGCGGCTCTTCGAGGTCGCGTAACGAAGCACCTATTGCCGGATGGCAACTGGAACGCAAGGAGAATAGACGTGGCACGTATCGCTGGCGTCAACATCCCGACGGCAAAGCGCGTAGTTATTGCGCTGACCTACATTCACGGGATCGGCCCGAAATTCGCACAGGAAATCATCGAGAAGGTCGGTATTCCGGCTGATCGTCGCGTGCATCAGCTGACGGACGCTGAAGTCCTGCAGATCCGCGAAACGATCGACCGCGACTACCAGGTCGAAGGTGACCTGCGTCGCGAGACCTCGATGAACATCAAGCGCCTGATGGACCTCGGCTGCTACCGCGGCCTGCGTCACCGTCGTGGCCTGCCGGTTCGCGGTCAGCGCACCCACACCAACGCCCGCACCCGCAAGGGTCCGGCGAAGGCGATTGCCGGTAAGAAGAAGTAATTTCCCGAAAAGGGAGATTGGGAGGCTGGTGTCAAACGCCGGCCTCCTTTTGCAGTTTGGAAGGGCGTTTGCCTGACCTTTGTTCGGCCGATCCGGCCGGGCGATATGTTCGCCGGACGATATCTCGTCCTGCGGGAAATGAAGATGCAGGGCAGGGGACGTCAAATCCTTTTCCCGGTGGAGCCGCTGGAATTACGGCGGTGCAGAGATCTAAGAAAGGGATCCTATGGCCAAGGAAGCCACCCGCGTTCGCCGTCGCGAACGCAAGAACATCACGTCTGGCGTCGCGCACGTCAATTCGTCGTTCAACAACACCATGATCACCATCACCGACGCACAGGGCAACGCGATTGCCTGGTCGTCTGCCGGTGCCAAGGGTTTCAAGGGTTCGCGTAAGTCGACCCCGTTTGCCGCACAGATCGCCGCTGAAGACTGCGCCAAGAAGGCTCAGGAACACGGCATGAAGTCGCTGGAAGTCGAAGTTTGCGGTCCGGGTTCCGGCCGTGAATCCGCACTTCGCGCGCTGCAGGCTGCGGGCTTCATGATCACCTCGATCCGCGATGTGACCCCGATCCCGCACAACGGCTGCCGCCCGCGCAAGAAGCGCCGCGTCTGATCATATGCATTCAACATGCCGGTGAGGGCGCAGACGCGCGCTCCCGGTCTTCGGGGCTCGGTTGCCACGATTGGATGGTGGCAACGAACGGAAGGCAGAAAACATGATCCAGAAGAATTGGCAGGAACTGATCAAGCCGAACAAGGTGGAGTTCGTCTCCTCCGGCCGCACCAAGGCAACGTTGGTTGCGGAACCGCTTGAACGCGGCTTCGGTCTGACGCTCGGCAACGCGCTTCGCCGCGTGCTGCTGTCGTCGCTGCGCGGTGCTGCTGTCACCGCAGTGCAGATCGACGGCGTCCTGCACGAGTTCTCCTCTATCCCGGGCGTCCGGGAAGATGTGACGGACATCGTGCTCAACATCAAGGAAATCGCCATCAAGATGGATGGCGACGACGCAAAGCGCATGGTCGTGCGCAAGCAGGGTCCGGGCGTTGTAACCGCCGGTGACATCCAGACGGTTGGCGATATCGAAATCCTCAACCCGAACCATGTGATCTGCACCCTCGACGAGGGCGCTGAGATCCGCATGGAGTTCACCGTCAACAACGGCAAGGGTTACGTGCCGGCTGATCGCAACCGTTCGGAAGATGCTCCGATCGGCCTGATCCCGGTCGACAGCCTGTACTCGCCGGTCAAGAAAGTGTCCTACAAGGTGGAAAACACCCGCGAAGGCCAGGTTCTTGACTATGACAAGCTGACGATGTCGATCGAGACGGACGGTTCCGTCACCGGTGAAGATGCGATCGCATTTGCGGCCCGCATCCTTCAGGACCAGCTGTCGGTCTTCGTCAACTTCGACGAGCCGCAGAAGGAAGCAGAGGAAGAGGCAGTTACCGAACTCGCCTTCAACCCGGCGCTTCTCAAGAAGGTCGACGAACTGGAACTTTCGGTCCGTTCGGCCAACTGCCTGAAGAACGACAA
Source organism: Ensifer sp. ENS02 (assembly GCF_014851885.1). Classification (NCBI taxonomy): domain Bacteria; kingdom Pseudomonadati; phylum Pseudomonadota; class Alphaproteobacteria; order Hyphomicrobiales; family Rhizobiaceae; genus Ensifer; species Ensifer sp. ENS02. Next base: position 33,891 of record NZ_JACVAO010000009.1, read on the forward strand.
CATCGTCTACATCGGCGACCTCATTCAGAAGACCGAAGCAGAAATGCTCCGCACGCCGAATTTTGGTCGCAAGTCGCTGAACGAAATCAAGGAAGTTCTCGCTTCCATGGGCCTGCACCTCGGCATGGAAGTGCCGTCCTGGCCGCCCGAGAACATCGAAGATCTCGCCAAGCGTTACGAAGACCAATACTAACCATTAGACTGCGGGCGAATGCCTGCAAGTGAAGGAGAATAGCCATGCGCCACGGTAAAGCCGGCCGCAAGCTGAATAGAACCGCCAGCCACCGCAAGGCGATGTTTGCCAACATGGCAGCTTCGCTGATCGAACACGAGCAGATCGTTACGACCCTGCCGAAGGCCAAGGAAATCCGCCCGATCGTCGAGAAGCTCGTCACGCTCGGCAAGCGCGGTGACCTGCACGCTCGCCGCCAGGCGATCTCGCAGATCCGCGACGCCGCTGTCGTTGCCAAGCTGTTCGACACGATCGCATCGCGCTACGCCACCCGCAACGGCGGCTACCTGCGCATCATGAAGGCTGGCTTCCGTCACGGCGACAACGCCGCGCTCGCCGTCATCGAATTCGTTGACCGCGACGTCTCGGCAAAGGGCGCGAAGGATCTCGCCCGCGTTGCTGCAGAAGCCGAAGCTGCTGAAGCAGCCTAAGCCGATCGAAGGCAGAAAACTGAAGCGGCCGGGTGTTCGTCACCCGGCCGCTTTTTCTTTTGGGGCTGTTGCTCAGCGTGCGTTTGACGGTGCGCTCGTTCTGTCACCGTTTCGTCGAAATGCGATCGAGGGTCGATGTCCTGGCGAGGCGAAGATGGCCTCAGGCGCTTCCGGCGGCGGTTCTGACCGGCGCATTGGCCGCCTGTCGCTTGCGCCGCAGATACGGCTTGCGCACCAGCCGCCAGACAAGCAGTGCGGCGACGAGCCCGAGATAAAGCAGCTGTTCGGCGCCGATGACCTTCACCGACATCGAAAAATGCACGGCGCCGGCGGCGGCGATCACATAGGCCAAGCGGTGAAGCGTGTTCCACCGCGTACCGAGCCTGCGGATCGACCAGTTGTTGGAGGTGAGCGCCAGCGGGATCAGCATGACGAGTGCGGCCATGCCGATGGTGATGAAGGCGCGGCGGGCGATGTCGGCCAGTATGCTCGGAAAGTTTAGCCGCTGATCGAGCAGCATGTAGGCGAGGAAGTGCATCAGCACATAGTAGAACGCCAGCAAACCCAAGGCCCGCCGATAGCGCAGCCAGTTGATGCCGAATAGGTCGCGAATCGGCGAGATCGCCAATGTCGCGACGAGGAAACGCAGCGCCCAGAGGCCGAGCAAGTGTTCGAATTCCTTGACCGGGTTTCCGGCCAGTTGGCCCGTAGCGCCGAGATAGAATGCATAGGCGGCGGGCAGCAGACCAAAGCCGTAGAGCCCCCAGACCGAGGCCGAATGGTAGCGTTTCGGGAGCGAGGGCAGGCGGGCCATGATCAATAGTTCGCTCTGAGATCCATGCCGGCATAAAGTCCGGCCACCTCGTCGGCATAGCCATTGAAGGGCAGGGTATCGCGCCGGTTGGAGCCGAAGAAGCCGCCACCGCCGATGCGGTTTTCCGTTGCCTGGCTCCAGCGTGGATGATCGACCGCCGGATTGACGTTGGCAAAGAAGCCGTACTCGTTCGGCGCCGAGAGGTTCCAGGTGGACGGTGGCTGGGTTTCCGTGAGCGAAATGCGCACAATCGACTTGATCCCCTTGAATCCGTATTTCCAGGGGGTAACCAGCCGGATCGGCGCGCCGTTCTGGTTGGGAAGCGTCTTGCCGTAGACGCCGACGGATAGCAGCGTCAGCGGGTGACGGGCCTCGTCGAGTCTCAGCCCTTCGCGATAGGGCCAGGCAAGCGGCTGGAAGAAACCGGATTGTCCCGGCATTTCCGACGGGCGCACCACGGTTTCGAACGAGACATATTTCGCGCTGCCAAGCGGCTCTACCTTGTCGAGCAGGGCCGAGAGCTGAAACCCGGTCCAGGGGATCACCATCGACCAGGCCTCGACACAGCGCATGCGGTAGACGCGTTCCTCGATCGGGAGCGCGAGCAGTTCCTCGAGCCCGAATTCCTTCGGCTTGCCGACGAGGCCATCGACTTTCACCGTCCAGGGCGTTGCCTTGAAGCTGTTCGAATTGGCAGCCGGGTCGCCCTTGCCGGTCCCGAACTCATAGAAATTGTTGTAGCTGGTGACGTCGGCCTCCGGCGTCAGGTCTTCGTCGACAGTGTATTTGCTCTTGGGCGCGCCGAGTGCGGCCGCCAGCCCCGTGCCGCTGCCCGCAAGCAGCATGCCGCCGCCGGCAGCAGCCCCGAGGAAGGTGCGGCGGTTGAAGAAGAGGGCCTCCGGGGTGATCTCGGAGGAAACGATTCGCGGCGGGCGGTAAGATGGCATGGTCTTTTCCGAAGTGATTTATGAGCCTTGTCTTCTATGAACTCACCAGACTTTCGATCACCGTGAAAGGGGTTGCGAACCACGTTTTCGTGCGTAGCGCGTGAAGCTGGCAACTTTGCATATCCTGCGCCAACATTTGCCTTTTTTCCCGCGAAATCCTATCTGAACGTAGCCGCGACGAATAGGAGAATGCTTCACATGATCGTAGGTCGAAGAGCGCTTGTTTCGCTCGTCATCGCTGTTTCTCTCGCCTGTCCGGCATTGGCCCAGGAGGCCAAGAGCGTTCCGCAGTCGCGGACCGAAATGCAGCTTTCCTTTGCGCCTCTCGTCAAGCAGACGGCAAATGCCGTCGTCAACGTCTATGCCGAGCGGGTGGTCGAGCGCCGTTCGATTTTCTCCGGTGACCCCTTCTTCGAGGAGTTCTTCGGCCAACGCATGCCGAACCGCTCGGAGAAGCAGTCTTCGCTCGGTTCCGGGGTGATCGTCGGCAAGAACGGCATCGTCGTGACCAATAACCACGTCATCGAGGGCGCTGACGATATCAAGGTGGCGCTGGCCGATGGCCGCGAGTTTCCCTGCAAGATCGTGCTCAAGGACGACCGGCTCGACCTCGCTGTTTTGAAGATCCAGTCGGACGGTCCCTTCGACATCGTGCCGCTTGGTGATTCCGATGCAGTCGAGGTCGGCGACCTCGTGCTCGCGATCGGCAACCCCTTCGGCGTCGGCCAGACGGTGACGAGTGGCATCGTTTCGGCGCTCGCGCGCAATCAGGTCTCCTCGGGTGATTTCGGCTTCTTCATCCAGACGGATGCGGCGATCAACCCGGGCAATTCCGGCGGTGGCCTTATCGACATGAACGGCCAGCTCATTGGCATCAACACCGCGATCTTCTCCAAGGGCGGCGGTTCTAACGGCGTTGGCTTTGCCATCCCGGCCAATCTGGTGAAGGTCTTCGTTGCGTCGGCCGAAGGTGGCAACGGCGCCTTCGTGCGTCCCTTCATCGGCGCCAGCTTCGAGCCGGTCACTTCGGAAGTGGCCGAAGCCCTGGGCCTCAGCCGCGCCCGCGGAGCGCTGGTGACCGCCGTCGTGGCCGGTGGCCCGGCCGAACAGGCCGGTATCAAGCCCGGCCAGGTGATCACCGCCGTCAACGGCATCGAGGTCGAACATCCCGACGCACTCGGTTATCGCCTGACGACGGTCGGCATTGGTCATGAGGCGCGCGTCACCGTATCGGAAAACGGCAAGCCGCGGGAAGTGACGATCAAGCTCGACCGGGCTCCAGAAACGTCGCCACGGGATGAACGGCTGATCGAAGGTCGTAACCCCTTCGCCGGTGCAGTCGTTGCCAACCTGTCGCCGCGCCTTGCCGACGAGCTGCGCATGTCGACCTCGCTGCAGGGCGTCGTCGTCATGCAGGTCAACCGCGGTTCGCCCGCCGCCCGCATCGGCCTCGAGCCGAAGGACATCGTGCGGTCGGTCAACGGCACGGCGATTGACACGTCGAAGACGCTGGAACAGGTAATGGCCGACGATGCCTCCTTCTGGCGTGTCGAGATCGAGCGCGACGGCCAGCTCATCCGTCAGTTCTTCCGATGAGCGACCTGTTCACCGCCCACGAGCCACCGGAAATGGCGTCGGCAAGACCGCTTGCCGACCGGCTTCGCCCGCGAACGCTTGCCGAAGTCACCGGTCAGGATCACCTGACCGGTGAGGACGGCGTGCTGTCGCGCATGATTGCTTCGGGTTCGCTCGGGTCGATGATCTTCTGGGGGCCGCCCGGAACCGGCAAGACGACCGTGGCGCGGCTGCTTTCGGGGGAGGCGGGTCTCGCCTTCGAGCAGATCTCCGCGATCTTCTCCGGTGTCGCCGATCTCAAGAAGGTGTTCGAGGCGGCGCGGGCAAGGCGCATGTCCGGCCGTCAGACGCTGCTCTTCGTCGACGAGATTCATCGCTTCAACCGGGCACAGCAGGACAGCTTCCTGCCGGTGATGGAAGACGGCACCGTCATCCTTGTCGGCGCGACGACGGAAAACCCATCCTTCGAACTCAACGCCGCTCTCCTGTCCCGAGCCCGGGTGCTGACCTTCAAGCCGCATGGCGAAGACAGCATCGAGGAACTGCTGTCGCGCGCCGAAGAGTCCGAGGCCAAGAAACTGCCGCTCGATGCGGATGCGCGCGCCAGCCTCATCCGTATGGCCGACGGCGACGGTCGCGCTGCGCTGACACTGGCGGAAGAAGTCTGGCGCGCCGCGCGCCGCGACGAGATCTTCAATGCGGCGGCACTCCAGAACATCGTCCAGCGCCGGGCGCCCGTCTATGACAAGGGCCAGGACGGCCACTACAATCTGATCTCGGCCTTGCACAAGGCGGTGCGTGGCTCTGATCCGGATGCCGCACTCTACTATCTCTGCCGCATGTTCGATGCCGGCGAGGATCCGCTTTATCTCGGGCGGCGCCTGGTGCGCATGGCGGTCGAGGACATCGGCCTTGCCGACCCGCAGGCCCTGGTGATCTGCAACGCCGCCAAGGACGCCTATGACTATCTCGGCTCGCCCGAGGGCGAACTGGCGCTTGCCGAAGCCTGCGTCTATCTCGCGACCGCGCCGAAATCGAACGGCGTCTATACCGCCTACAAGGCAGCGATGCGGGCGGCGAAGGAAAACGGCTCGCTGCTGCCGCCGAAACATATCCTCAACGCCCCGACGAAACTGATGAAGGGTGAGGGCTACGGCGACGGCTACCGCTACGACCATGACGAGCCGGATGCTTTTTCCGGCCAGGACTATTTCCCCGAGAAGATGGGGCGCAGAACCTTCTATGATCCGCCGGAGCGCGGTTTCGAGCGCGAGATCCGCAAGCGGCTGGAATGGTGGGCGAAACTCCGTCGGGAGCGCAACGCATCGTAGGGGGCAGACTTGCAGACCCCTCAGCGCCTCGCACGTTTGCATGGTTTCAACGACCGCGTGAAATGGTTTCGCTTTGCCGCGGACGCAAGGCTGATTTGCCCTTGACCGCCTTGCCGGCGAAACTGGAGTGTGAGATAGAACCCGCGTTGCAGACGGCTGCACGGTTCGCAAAGGCGATACCGAACATCCGCGGGGACGGCCTCGCTCCAAACTTTGGGAGTTTGACATGGCCTGGTTCCTTCTTCTGCTTGCCGGTATTCTCGAAATCGGCTGGGCAATTGGTCTCAAATACACGGATGGTTTTACGCGGGTGACACCGACGATCCTGACCGTCGGTTCGATGATCCTCAGCATCGCGTTGCTCGGTCTCGCCGTGCGGACCCTGCCGCTCGGTACGGCTTACGCTGTCTGGACCGGCATCGGCACCGTCGGCACCGTGATCCTCGGCATTTTCCTGTTTGCCGAACCGGCAACCTTCGTTCGCCTTGGCTGCATCGCGCTCATCGTCAGCGGTATCGCCGGCCTGAAGCTGGCCGCTTAACGCAGCGGCTATTGGCTTCCGTCACGTTAGCGCGAACAGAGCCGCTCTGACGCCGACATATTGAACAAAAAAGAAAGCGGGCTGCGCGTCGGAAGACACGCAGCCCGCTTCGCATTCCGTGGTATCCGGTGTCGTCAGCGCAGGGCGTCAAGAACCGTGGCGACCGCCTGCATTTCCTGCCAGCGGTTCTCGCGGCGGCGGAAGGCCTCCTCGTCGGTTCCCCAATGTTCGATCTGCCAGTCCTCGTCGACATGGGCGGCCGTCCAGGCTTCTTCGGCGGATATCCGGCCGGAAGCGAAGGCGAGCGCCAGCAACGCAGAGCCGGTCAGGCTCGTCACCGTGTGGACGCAGGTGAGGCCGAGCGGGGTTGCGAAGGCGCGCAGGCCTTCGGCATAGGCGGAAAGTGCTTCCTCCGGCTGCTCCTGGTGGATCACGCCTTCGGCGAGGATGAAACGGGCGCCGAGTGCCTGCTGGGCCCACTCGATCACCGGGTTCCAGATTTCGTTCTGGCGGGCGACAAGGCCTTCCGGGCTATCGGCGCGATAGCAGAGCATGTCCGTTCCGGCGAAACGCAGGATATCGTCGAAGACCGAGCGCTGGTCCTTGGCGACGCCGTCAAGTGCGGTATTGACGATACGCGTGATCGGCATCTTGCCGGGATCGATGACCTCTGCCTGCGCATCCCATTCGGCGGCGAGCATGTCGGCGAGCTTGCGCGTCGGCACGGCAAGCGGCTGCTTGGCCGGCGTGCGCACGGTGCGGCCGTCGAGCAGCACCGCGTGCGTATCGCCATCGGCCGCGGCCACGCTGACGTCCTTGTAGAAGCGCTTCGGCAGTGGCTTCAGCATCTGGATTTGCGCGCGGCGGACCGGATCCTCGTGGCTCATCGCACCGCTGAGTTCGTCGCGAATATCAGACATGATTGTGTTCCATCCATTCAATGATGTCGGCCGGCGTCCGGGCAACGAAATCCGCGCCCGCCTCGATGAGGTCGGGAACGGAAGCATAGCCCCAGGCGACGCCGATGGCGGATGCTCCAGCGGCCTTGGCCATCTGCATGTCGTAGATCGCGTCGCCGATGACGACCGTATCCTTCGCATCGATGCCGGCTTCAAAGCAGCATTCCGTCACCATGGCCGGATGCGGCTTGGAGGGGCAGTCGTCGGCGGTGCGGGACACGAAGAAGATCCGGTCGAAGCCGTGAGTCTCGGAAATATGCGTCAGGCCGCGACGCGACTTGCCGGTTACGGCGCCGATCAACAGTGCGTCGCGTGACGACAGCGTCTGCATCATGTCGGCGATACCCGGAAACAGAAGCTCCTGGAAGCCTGCCTCTGCGCGAACGTCGGCGAAGATCGACTTGTAGTGCGCCGTCATCGCCAGCGCCTGATCGTCGACATGTTCGCGGCCGAGCAGGCGCGCGATGGCAATGTCGAGGGTCAAGCCGATAATGCTCTTGGTTGCCGAGAGGGGCGGGCGCTCGAGATCGAAGGCCTCGAAGGTGCGCGCCATCACTTCATGGATCAGGCCTCCGCTATCGACCAGCGTACCGTCACAATCAAAAAGCGCCAGTTTCATCAGTCGTCCTCGCCAGGCTCGTTCTCTTCGAAGCCCAGCAGGTTCCAGCTCTGGACCATGTGCGGTGGCAGCGGCGCGGTCACGCGCAGGCGGCCACCGTCCGGGTGAGGAATATCGATATGGCGCGCGTGCAGATGCAGACGGTTCTGCATGCCGCCGGGCAGGCTCCAATTGATGTCGGCGTCGAAATATTTGGGGTCGCCGAGGATCGGGTGTCCAATGTGCAGTGCATGGACGCGAAGCTGATGGGTGCGGCCGGTATAGGGCTCCATCTCCAGCCAGGCGAGGTTCTGTGCGGCCTGTTCGCGAATACGGTAGTAGGAGATGGCGTGGTCGGCACCGTCTTCGCCGTGTTTGGCGATGCGCATACGGTCGCCATCCGGCGTCTGCTCCTTGACGAGCCAGGTGGAGATGCGGTCTTCGCGCTTGCGCGGCACGCCCTTGACCAGCGCCCAGTAGGTCTTTTTGGTGTCGCGCTCGCGGAAGGCGGCGGTCAGCTTCTGCGCTGCACCCCGGGTGCGGGCGATCACCAAGACGCCTGACGTGTCGCGGTCGAGCCGGTGGACGAGACGCGGCTTTTCGCCCTTCTGGTTGGTCCAGGCTTCAAGCATCTTGTCGATATGTCGGTTGACGCCCGAGCCGCCCTGAACGGCAAGGCCGGCAGGCTTGTTGAGCACGATAACCTTGGCGTCCTCGTGCAGCACCATGCGCGACAGCAGTTCGCCGTCGGGTGAGTTCCTGAGGTCGCGTCCGGCGATCGGCCCGGTCTTGGTTTCCTTGGGATCCACTCCGAGCGGCGGAATGCGGATCGTCTGGCCGGGCTGGATCCGCGTGTCGGATTTGGCGCGGGCACCGTCGACGCGGATCTGGCCGGAGCGCAAAAGCTTCTGCAGCGGGCCGAAGCCCAGTCCCGGAAAATGCACCTTGAACCAGCGATCCAGGCGCATGCCCGCCTCGTCACCGTCCACCTGCCTGTGTTCTATGCCTGCCATTTGAGCGAACCTGCCTTCTGTTTGGTCGCAGCGTCGCGCGTCGGTCCGAAGCCCCTGCGTTGGGATGACGCAAAGAGGAAGCTTCAGGCGCGCAAAGGCTGCCGCAATATTTTCGTTGCTGCATGACAATGCCCTCGAAGCGACAACGGTTGAAGGACAATGCAGCAATGCGCCGCGTGTCCCCTGGATACGCAGCGCCTGTAAGACGAGCCTTTAGACTATTGCGCGCATCAGAGCCAGCCCGCTGAAGACCGCGAGGATCGAAAGCGCGACACTGGCGATGACATAGACGGCCGATAGCATGACATCGCCGCGCTCGAAGAGCGTGATTGCGTCCAGCGAGAAGGCGGAAAAGGTGGTGTAACCGCCGAGAATGCCGGTAATGAGGAAGACACGCATGTCCGGCGAGGCGCCGAACTTGCGCATGATCACTTCGGCGAGCACGCCGATCAGGAACGACCCCGTTATGTTGACGCCAAACGTGCCCCAGGGAAAGCCGGACCCGAAGCGGTGAACGGCCCAGAGACCGACGAGATAACGCAGCATCGAGCCGATCGCGCCGCCGGCGCCAACAAGGAGAAGGTGGGTCATCAGTCGCTCCGGGTAGATTGACGGCGCAATTCCGCGAAAGCGGCTTTCATACGGAATTGCGCCATTCGGTGGCTAGATCAGCCGCTCGGCATGCCAGCGCAGATGATCGTCCATGAAAGTCGAGATGAAGTAGTAGGAATGGTCGTAGCGTTCATGCATGCGCAGCGTCAAATCGATGCCGGTGCCCTTGACCGCTTCCTCGAACAGCCAGGGACGCAGGCCGTTTTCAAGGAAGCTGTCCGCCTTGCCCTGATCGATCAGGAACTCGGGGAAGCGCGCACCATCCCTGACGAGCGCGCAGGCATCATATTGGCGCCAGGCGGCGCGGTCCGCGCCCAGATATTTCTCGAAGGCGCCGATCGACCAGTCGGCGGTCGAAGGCTCGACGATCGGGGCGAAGGCCGAGCAGCTCTTGAAGCGGCCCGGGTTCTTGAGCGCGATGGTCATGGCGCCGTGACCGCCCATCGAATGGCCGAAGATGCCCTGGCGGCTCATGTCCATGCGGAAGTGCTGGCTGACGAAGGCGGGCAGCTCCTCGGTGATGTAGCTATACATCTGGTAGTGCTCGGCCCAGGGCGTTTCGGTGGCATCGAGATAGAAGCCTGCGCCCTTGCCCATCTGCCAGTTCGTCAGTTCGTCGGGAACATCAGTGCCGCGCGGGCTCGTATCCGGGCAGACGACGATCAAGCCGAGCTCGGCGGCCATGCGCCGGTACTCGCCTTTCTCCATGACGTTCGCATGTGTGCAGGTGAGGCCGGAGAGATACCAGAGCACCGGCCGCGGCTCGTTGATTGCCTGTGGCGGTACGAAGACCGCGAAGGTCATCTCGCCCTTGCAGGCCCTGGAATCGTGCGAAAAGACGCCCTGCATGCCGCCGAAGGCGGTGTTTTGCGAAAGGACTTTCATGGGATGCTCCTTGGATAAAGATGCTCAGCCGGCAAGCTGCACGGCCGCATTGACGGCGGCGGCGACGAGCACGGTGTTGAAGAAAAACGATACGATGGCGTGTATCAGGTTGATGCGCCGCATGGCCGTCTTGGTGATGGCGACATCGGAGGTTTGCGCCGTCATGCCGATGACGAAGGAAAAATAGAGGAAGTCAAAGCCGCCGGGCTCGGGCGTTTCGGGAAAATCGAGTCCGCGTGCCGGTTCGGTGGTCGGACCATCGGGCGCTGGGACCCAATAGACATGGGCATAGTGCATGGCCGCCATCATGTGGATCGTTGCCCAGCCGAGCACGACGGAGGCAAAGGCGAGGCCGAGCGCCAGCGCCGAGCCGGACTTCTCGCCGTTGAGCGCGAAAAACAAGGATACGAGCGAACTTGCGGCTGCCCCGAACGTCACGAGCAGGATCACGACCTCGGGCTCGTCGGTGTTCCTGGCATGGGTCTTCAGATGCCGGCCAGTCATCATCCGCAAGCGCCGCCAGCATAGGACGAGATAGACGCAGAAGAAGGTGATCGCTGCCCCTTCAAGGGCGAAACGCTGCGCCACGAACCAGAGGACAGGCACGCTTGCGAGCGCGCACAGAATGGCAGTGTAAAACGGCCAGTGCCTGAGCTTAGTCGTCGCTGCCATGCTAGTGTCCCTGCGATTGCGGGCCCCATGGTCCCGCCCGTTGTGCGATCATTTTCTCGACTGACGCGCGAGTCGGTCAAGGGTTTCGAGGAAGGCGGATCGATCGCGCGGTGTGAAGGCGGCGTTGTAGCCCTTGCTCTCGCCGGTCTCGCGCAGGTGCTGTCCGAGATCGCGCATCGCAGACGCCATGCCGATATTGCCCTTGTCGAAGATCCGGCCGGAGGGGCCGGTGACAAGTGCGCCGGCGGCAACGCAGCGAACGGCAAGCGGCACGTCGGCGGTAACGACGATATCGCCCTCGTGCGCCCGTTCGGCGATCCAGTTGTCGGCCGCGTCGAAGCCTGCCGAGACGATGACATTGTGCACCATCGGGTCGCGCGAAGGGCGCAGGCCCGAATTGGCGACCAAGGTCACCTCGATCCCGTGGCGCTCGGCCACTCTCAGGATTTCGGCTTTCACCGGGCAGGCGTCTGCGTCGACATAGATCATTTTGAATCAACTTCTCAACGGGACTGAAAAAGGCGCCGGAAATCAATCGTCTCCGGCGCCTCCTTGAATCAAAATAGCAGCTTAGTAGAGAACGACCGAGCGGATGCTCTCGCCAGAATGCATCAGTTCGAAGCCCTTGTTGATGTCTTCGAGCGGCATCGTGTGGGTGATCATCGGGTCGATCTCGATCTTGCCCTCCATGTACCAGTCGACGATCTTCGGCACGTCGGTGCGGCCGCGCGCACCGCCAAAGGCGGTACCCATCCAGCTGCGACCGGTGACGAGCTGGAACGGCCGCGTGGAGATCTCCTGGCCGGCGCCGGCAACGCCGATGACGACCGACTTGCCCCAGCCGCGATGCGAAGCCTCGAGCGCCTGGCGCATCACCTTGGTGTTGCCGGTGCAGTCGAAGGTGTAGTCGGCGCCGCCGATCTGGTCGGCTCCGCGCTTGGTCATGTTGACGAGGTAAGGCACGATGTCGTCGCCGACCTCCTTCGGGTTGACGAAGTGGGTCATGCCGAAGCGCTCGCCCCAGGCCTTCTTGTCGTTGTTGAGGTCGACGCCGATGATCATGTCGGCGCCGGCAAGGCGCAGGCCCTGGATGACGTTGAGGCCGATGCCGCCGAGACCGAAGACGATCGCAGTCGCACCCATTTCCACCTGTGCCGTGTTGATGACGGCGCCGATGCCGGTCGTCACGCCGCAGCCGATGTAGCAGATCTTGTCGAAGGGGGCGTCCGGATTGACCTTGGCAACCGCGATCTCCGGCAGCACCGTGTAGTTGGCGAAGGTCGAGCAGCCCATGTAGTGGTGGATCTTGTCCTTGCCGATCGAGAAGCGCGAGGTGCCGTCGGGCATCAGGCCTTGGCCTTGTGTCGAGCGGATCGCGGTGCACAGGTTGGTCTTGCGCGACAGACACGATGGGCAGGAGCGGCACTCGGGCGTGTAGAGCGGGATGACGTGGTCGCCCTTCTTCACCGAGGTCACGCCCGGGCCGACGTCGACGACGATGCCGGCGCCTTCATGGCCGAGGATCGCCGGGAACAGGCCTTCCGGATCGGCGCCGGACAGGGTGAAATCGTCGGTGTGGCAGATGCCTGTGGCCTTGACCTCGATCAGCACTTCGCCGGCCCGCGGGCCTTCGAGCTGAACCGTCATGACCTCGAGCGGCTTGCCTGCCTGAACGGCAACGGCGGCGCGTACATCCATCTATTTTCTCCTTGGACTGAAATGACGTCGGGCCGCCAGAACGGCGGCCCTAAGTGGAATCGCAATAGGTTATCGAATGTTCTGTTGAACGCGATTGAGTTCCATCTCAAGAGCGGCAATCGCCTTGCCGGTCTGTTCGTGCAGCTTCTTGACGAGGGCGAGCTGCTCGCGCAGGCCGTCCTTCTCGTCGATTGCGTCGGCATCCGGCGCGCGGCCGAGCCCGGCGATCAGCCAGGCCGGGGTGACGCCGAGTACGCCTGCAAGCATGAACAGCCGGTTTGTGCGGGGTTCGGCCCGATCCCGTTCCCAGGCCGCGATGGTCTCCGTGCGCACGCCGAGTTGATCGGCCAGTTCCTTGGCGCTGAGATTTGCGGCGTCGCGCGCCCTCCAGATGCGTCCTCCCAGCGTATCACCGTCGCTGGTGTCGCGCAGGCGGGCAATCATCGTTTCGGTGGACAAGCGCATGGACATCTCCTTTGCCACGGTCACGTTCAAAGGTCCCGAACCATGGGGGCCGACGGCCGACCTTTGGATCCGGGGCGGAAGATTGTCCTGAGCTTATAGGCATTTGGGCGGCGAGGGACCACCCCGAAGCGCCAAAAACACCGTCAATTGCGGCTAGGGCGTGGATAGTTCCTTGCCCGTCGCATCTTCGGCCGTTGAAAACCAACGCGTAGGCTCTAATGTGCGGCGGCCACAGGAGCTTGCCCCATGACAGACGCCCGAACTGCGACCACCGAACACACCGACACGGTGATGCAGGGCGTCGCCATCATGCTCTTTGCCATGGTCATCCTGCCGGGCATGGACGTGATTGCGAAATACATGGCCGTCTATGAGGGCATGTCGCCGGGGCAGGTGACCTTTTACCGCTTCTTCTTCCAACTGGTGGCGACGCTACCGATGCTGCTTGGCGCCGGTGGCCTGCGGGCGCTGAGGCCAAAGCGGCCCTGGGCCAATCTGCTGCGCGGTGTACTGCTGGCGACCGCGGCCTTGTTCTTCTTCATATCGGTGAAGTACATGCCGCTTGCCGACACCTTCGCCATCTATTTCGTCGAGCCCTTCATCCTGACCTGTCTTTCGGCGGTGTTCCTCAAGGAAAGAGTGGGCTGGCGGCGCTGGCTCGCCATTGTCGTCGGTTTCGGTGGAGCGATGATCGTCATCCAGCCGAGCTTTGCCGCTTTCGGCCTGACCGCGCTGTTGCCGGTTGCCTGCGCCTTCGTCTTTGCCTGCTACCTGCTCCTCAACCGTGCTGTCGGTACCGGCGACTCGCCGCTGACGATGCAGACAATAGCCGGCATCGGCGGCACATTGACGATGGCGCTGGTGATCCTGATCGGCAACGGCATGGGCAGCGCCGATTTCGTGCCGTCGCTGCCGAAGTCGCCGCTTGGCTGGATGCTCGTGATCGTGCTTGGCGCGCTGTCCGGCTACGGCCATCTGCTGGTGGTCAAGGCGTTCCGGGCGGCACCCGTCTCGCTGCTCGCGCCGTTTCATTATTTCGAGATCGTCACGGCGACGGCGCTCGGTTATCTCATCTTCGGAGACTTTCCGTCGCTCTCCAAATGGCTTGGTATCGCCATCATCGTTGGCTCGGGCCTCTTCATCATCTGGCGTGAGCGGCAGGCTGGACGTCGAGCGGCAAGTTGAACGGGCTTACGGCGCGTCGTTCCGCGTCGGACCGAACACGGTCTCGAAGGCCTCGCGCAAGCGGATGTCCACGTCCGGCATCATCACGGGCAGGCCGAGATCGACGAGGCTGGTGACGCCATAACCGCGAATGCCGCAGGGCACGATGCCGCCGAAATGGTCGAGATCCGGGTCGACGTTGAGCGCAAAGCCATGGAAACTCACCCATTTGCGCAGGCGGATGCCGATCGCGGCGATCTTGTCTTCCGACATGGAGCCGTCGGGCAGGGCAGGCTTTTCCGGGCGCCGCACCCAGACACCGACCCGGTCTTCACGCCGCTCGCCCCGAACGTTCATCGAATCGAGCGTGGAGATGACGACGCTTTCGAGTGCCGCGACGAAAGCGCGTACGTCCTGCTTCCTGCGCTTGAGGTCGAGCATGACGTAAACGACGCGCTGGCCCGGGCCGTGATAGGTGTATTCGCCGCCGCGGCCGGTGGCAAAGACCGGAAAACGGTCGGGCATGACGAGATCGGCGGCGTCGGCACTGGTGCCGGCCGTATAGAGCGGCGGATGCTCGACGAGCCAGACCAGTTCATCTGCGGTGCCGGCGGCAATCGCCGCGGCTTCCTGCTCCATCAGCTCGACGGCCTGCGGATAATCGACCAGTTCGGAGGCAATCCGCCAGCGAACCGGGGGTGATTCCGGAGGGGCAAACATGTCCTGGCTCAGATTTTCACGCTGCATTCGCTCGGCATTCCTGTTTTTTAGAGCCTGTACATGGGATGGTGCGAGGCAAGAGTCCAGCGTTTCCGGGGCTCCTTGGGCGGGCTGTTGAAATAGTTTCATTTCCCGTCAAAATTCTGTCGTGATCCCCTTGTGCCCCCCAGGGGCTTTTGCTACATGCAGCCCCGTCGACGCAAGTCGGCCCTACCACGATGCGGTCGTGGCGGAATTGGTAGACGCGCAGCGTTGAGGTCGCTGTGGGGCAACCCGTGGAAGTTCGAGTCTTCTCGACCGCACCAAAAAAACCCGGCTTCGGCCGGGTTTTTTGTTTTTTATCCTGGTGTTAGCCAATTAGGCCTTCTGCCCGGGCGCAACCGGCGCATCCCTTTGTCTTCCAGTCCATATCATGCGTTCGAATAGGGGGGCGGCCGTCGCTCATCTTGCGCGCGAATGCCGAACGAATTGCCGACGATCCCGTCGTGGCGAGAGCGAGCCTCGAAAGGCGTCGGGGAGGTTCGTTCGCTGGTCTGAAATGCGCGCGCTGAACGCCGTCTTTTCGCGCCGCACTGTGAATGCCCTCCCGTCCGTCGCCATCGTTTAATTTGTCCACAGCCATCCCTTGTGCACTCAAGGGGCTTTTGCTACATGCAGCCGCGCCGACGCAAGTCGGCCCTACCACGATGCGGTCGTGGCGGAATTGGTAGACGCGCAGCGTTGAGGTCGCTGTGGGGCAACCCGTGGAAGTTCGAGTCTTCTCGACCGCACCAAATACCCGGCTTCGGCCGGGTTTTTTGTTTCAAATCCATGTTTAGCTTCCCCGTTCTGGCGCGCCCTGATCGGCGGCATCGTGATGCCTTCTGGCAATCCGAGTCTCGCTCGTTTCGCGCTGAGTTGGCCGACGGCACTCTTTTTCCACAGCCGTTAGAAAATGGCTTGGGCCGCCCTTTGATGTTAAGATTTGCGCGGCGGTTCAACGTGAAGGGTGGCACGACCGCCACGCGTGTCGAAGCCTTGGCTGTGCGGGAGGTTCCTTTGTCCGGCGATCTCAAGACTGCTGCCGATGCAATCCTCAATGCCGCGGTCGCTTCCGCCGATGGCGTGCCAGGCGTTGTCGCAATCGCCACGGATCGCCATGGCAATTTTTACGCGGGCGCCACCGGAAAGCGCTCTTTGGCTGGCGCGACGGATATGACCATGGACAGCGTCTTTGCGATCTTCTCGATGACGAAGGCGATCACGGCGACGGCCTGCCTGCAATTGATCGAGGAGGGCAAGCTCGATCTCGACGCTCCCGCCAGGCAATACGCGCCCGAAATCGGCACGCTGCAGGTGATCGAAGGGTTTGACCTCGCCGGGAATCCGAAACTCCGCCCGCCCAAACGGGACATCACCACGCGCATGCTGCTCCTGCACACGGCCGGTTTTGGCTACGATTTTTTCAACGAGACCTATGCCCGGTTGGCGCGGCAACATGGACAGCCGAGCGTGATCACCGCCTCCCATGCATCCATCCGGACGCCTTTGCTCTTCGATCCCGGCGACGACTGGGAATATGGGAGCAGCCTGGACTGGGCCGGGCAGGTCGTGGAGGGCATCACCGGCAAGCGGCTTGGCGCTGTGATGGCGGAACGCATCCTCCAGCCGCTTGGTATGGAGGACACCGGCTTTGCAATGACCGCATCCATGACATCCCGCGTGGTTACCTTGCACCAAAGGGACGATGCCGGACGTTTGTCGCCGTTGCCTGATTTCAGGCTCCCGCAGGCCCCGGAGGTCCAGATGGGCGGGCACGGTCTCTATTCGACGGCCGTCGACTACGCCAAATTTATCCGCATGTGGCTCAACGACGGGATGTCACCCGGCGGTCGGGTGCTGAAGGCCGAAACCGTCGAAATGGCGGCAAGGAACGGCCTCGGAGAAAGGAAGATCAAGAAGCTCCCGGGGGTAATAAGAAGCCTGTCGCACGACGCCGAATTTTTCCCCGGCATGCCGAAGTCCTGGGGGATAAGCTTCATGATCAACGATGAAGCAGCACCGACGGGGCGGCCAGCCGGTGCGTTAGCCTGGGCGGGGCTTGCGAACCTCTACTACTGGATAGACCGCCAAAACGGTCTCGGTGGCCTGTGGGCGACACAAATACTGCCCTTTGCCGATCCCGCTTCGTTCGGGAGCTATCTCGATTTCGAAACGGCGGTGTACGCGGCTCGAAATACATAGCGGCGACGGGCGACAGAGGTCGCTGCGCCCGTACGCCCTGATCCGTGTCAGTTGTTGCCGGCAGGTCCGCTCTGGTCCATGCGGCGGCGGACGAGCTTGTAGGTGCGGTCGGGCTGAACCTCGTAGGTCTCGTAGACCATCTGGCCTTCATACATGAAGCGGTTCTGGATCATGGCGCCCGGTGCGGCCTGTGTCTTCCTGTTGGCCGCGTTCTCGCCATAGGTCAGGCTCTGGGGCAGGGGCTCGAGATCTTGCTGGGCGCTGTTGCAGCCGGCGAGCGCGAGGAGGCCGATGAGGGCGAGATAGGTCGGTTTCATGGTTCGGTCCTTGGTGACTATGACGTGATGTTGCGAGCAGGGAATCGGTGCGCTAGCCGCGCGCCTGCTCCCTGGTCAGCTTTTCGAACTTCTTGATGGCGCGGTCGCGCTTCAGTCGCGAGAGCCGTTGTGTCCAGAAGATGCCGTCGAGCTGGTCGATTTCGTGCTGCAGGCAGGTGGCCATGAAGCCATCGGCTTCCTCGTCGATCGTCTCGCCGCCAAGTGTCTGGTAGCGGACGCGAACGGCGCGGGGGCGCTCGACCTCTTCCAGGATGCCCGGCATCGAGACGCTGCCTTCCGTATGGGTCGCCTTCTCGTCGCTATACCAGATGACCTCCGGATTGACGAAGGTCCTGGCGCCGCTTTCGCGGTCGAGCTCGATCACCGTCACGCGCTCCAGGATGCCGATATGCGGCGCGGTAATACCGACGCCGGGGGCGCCCCGCATCGTGTCGACAAGGTCCGCGGCCAGCGCCTCTAATGCCGCGTCGAAGAGGGTGATCGTCTCCGCCTTCCGCGTCAGCAGCGGGTTGGGAAAGCGGACAATGGGGCGAATGGCCATCAGATCTTCCTTGGCGGCGCCAAATGGGTGTTGCGCCTCCGATATCTCGACTGAAGTGCTAGCCGATCGCGCGGTCGATGTCGACTGTGTCGAGAAGCAGCCGGTTTTTCATGTATTTGCAACAGCTTGAATAAATCTGTTGTTGCGGCGCGCCCGGTGGTATCTGTGCTGTGGACCTCGGCAGGGCTTTGCGCTAGCAGGCTGTAAGGCCAGAATTCCCGCCCATGGCGGCGGATGAGGGTGAGGCAAACGTCAGTGGACGCATTCTTTCCGGCTCGCGAGGCGGACGGCCGGGAAGCAGCAAATCGTTTCGAGGGCGCGCATGAGCAATACTGGCGACGAAGACCGCGGCTCAGAAGACGTCAAGGCCTTTGACGGCTCGGACATTTATGCCGACGACGGTTCTATCCGCTCTGATATTCTCATGCATGTCGGCGCGGCAATCGCCGACCGCGATACCATCTATCTGCGCCAGCACGTTGCCGGCCTGCACTCGTCGGAAATGGGTGACCTGCTCGAGGCGATCCAGCCCGATCAGCGCCTGGCGCTGGTTTCGCTGCTCGGCAAGGAATTCGACCTTTCGGCACTGACGGAGGTCGACGAAGCGATCCGTCTCGATATCGTCGAGCACATGCCGAACGAACAGATCGCCGAGGCCATCGGCGAGATGGATTCGGACGATGCGGTCTACATTCTGGAAGACCTGGACCAGGAAGACCAGGACGAGATCCTGGCGAAGCTGCCGTTTACCGAACGGGTTCGCCTGCGCCGCTCGCTGGATTACCCCGAAAGCACGGCCGGCCGGCGCATGCAGACCGAGTTCGTGGCGGTGCCGCCATTCTGGACTGTCGGCCAGACGATCGACTATATGCGCGAAGACGAGGACCTGCCGGAGAGTTTCACGCAGATCTTCGTGATCGACCCGACCTTCAAGCTGCTCGGCGCCATGGACCTCGACCGCATCCTCCGAACCAAGCGTTCGGTCAAGGTCGATGCGATCATGCACGACACCAGCCATGCCATTCCGGCCGAGATGGACCAGGAAGAGGCGGCCCAGCTATTCGAGCAATACGACCTTCTTTCTGCGGCCGTCGTCGATGACAATGGCAGGCTTGTGGGCGTGCTCACCATCGATGACGTCGTCGACGTCATTCAGGAAGAAGCCGAGGAAGACTTGCTGCGCCTGAGCGGCGTCGGCGACGAAGAGCTTTCGGACTCCGTCGGGGAGGCATCGCGCTCGCGCGTGCCCTGGCTGTTCATCAATTCGATGACCGCCTGCATCTCCGCTTCGGTCATCGGCCTCTTCGACGCGACGATCCAGCAGATCGTGGCTCTCGCCATCCTGATGCCGATCGTTGCGGGCATGGGCGGCAATGCCGGTTCGCAGACGATGACCGTTACCGTGCGCGCGCTCGCAACACGGGGTCTCGACATTCACAACGCGCCGCGCATCATCCGGCGTGAAGCCGGCGTTGGGCTGCTCAACGGCATGATCTTCGGCACGCTGATCGGGCTTCTTGCCGGTCTCTGGTTTCAGGACCCGAACATCGGCGGCATCATCGCAACTGCGATGCTGATCAACATGATGGCTGCGGCCCTTGGCGGCATCCTCGTGCCGCTCTGCCTCGATCGCTTCGGCGCCGACCCGGCGGTCTCTTCCGCCGTCTTCGTGACGGCCATTACCGATATCACCGGCTTCTTCAGCTTTCTCGGCATCGCCACCTGGTGGTTCCACGTCACGTAACGTGGCGCGTTGTTTGACTTTTACGTCAAGGTCAACGATAGTGCATGCCCAGGAACACATGGAATGGCAGCGTGGATAAATACTATAGCATCACCGAATTGACGCGGGAATTCGGCATTTCCACGCGAACGCTGCGTTTCTATGAGGACGAGGGCCTCATCCATCCGGAGCGCCGTGGTCGCACGCGCCTGTTCCGGCCGGCCGACCGGCGGCTCATTCAGGAGATTCTGCGAGGGCGCCGCATCGGCTTCACCATCGCCGAGATCCGTGAAATCATTCAGGTCTACAAGGACCCGCCCGGCGAGCTCGGCCAGCTTCAGCTGCTGATGTCGCGCGTCGAGGAAAAGCGCGAAGAGCTGCGCCAGAAGCGCAAGGACATCGACGATACGCTGACGGAACTCGACAATGTCGAGGAAGCGTGCCTGACGCGTTTGGCCGAAATCGGCGTCGGCACCTGAAGGGTCGCTGGCTTATGTCTGGAAAATTCGAAGGGTAGCGTTCGCGCTGCCCTTTTTGGTACGCGTTTCCCTGCCGGCGCTCAGATCCAACGGCTCGTATGCCGGCAGTAGCGCTCGAATTCGAAACCGAAGCGCGACAGCAGGTGCCGCTCTTCACTGCGGATGGCAAAGAGCGTCGTCAGCATCACGGCTGCGATCGCCATGATGAAGAACCACGGATTGAGCGTCGCCAGCCCAAAGCCGATCATCATCAAGGTGTAGCCGAGATAGATCGGATTGCGCGTGAAGCGGAACGGACCGTAGGTGACCAGGCATGTGGCCGATCGGTAGGGCATGACCGCCGTATGCCGATCGAGCAGCGTTTTGACGGCCCAGAGGGCCAGCCAGATCGCGACGATAATCAGGGCGCCGCCGCTGATCCAGGGAAACCAGCCGTGGCCATGTGCCACCGGAATGGGAAAGTGTCGCGCCAGTAGAAGCGCCGCAAGAGTGGCGACCCCGTAGAGAAGGGCCGGCCACGGGAAGTTCAGCGGCTTGGCACGATAGGCATTCATGTCCTAGTCCCCTGATTGCACGTTCATTGTGCATTGCTGCGCGATTCGCGCAATGCGTTCATCGCTGCTGACGTTGATCTCTCCCCTGTTCAGGCTGTCGAACAGGTTCTGTTCCACCAGACGGTCGAGGGTACAGCCGCAGAAGCTGTCGCACGGCACGGCAGGATTTCCCTGGTTGCAGGCCGCAACGCAATTGCTGCGGTAGGCTTCCTTGGGATCCGGCAGTGTCGGCGGAGAGATCAGCGAGAAGAGATAGACCAGTCCGATGAGCACGGGCTGGTGAATGAGGTATATGGCCAGACTGTGACGGCTGCCGAAGACGAGGGGCGTCATCCACAGCCGTCCCTTGCCATCTGTGGAGGGCCGGCTTGCAAGCGCGGATACCAGCCGCGCGTGGAAGAGCTTGGCGGCACCAAGGCCGAGCAGAAACGGACCGAGCCACGGCAAAAGCGGCACGTAGTCGTTGGACCGTGGCAGCGTCTCGGACAGACCGACCCACCAGAGCCAGGGCGCATCGAAGATCGGCGAGCGCAGATAGAAGGGTGCCGCGATGGCCGCGGCGGCTGCGGCGAACGAAACGACGGCAGGAAGCCTGAGGAATATCAGGCCGATCAGGCTTGCCGCGGCGATCGCGTGCAGGATGCCGAAGAAGATGAAGGTGTCCGGGAAGGCAAAATAGGTGGCAATCGTGATCAGCGCTGCGGCGCCGGCGATCTTGGCGAAACGGCGCAGGAACGCATTGATGCGGATCGTCGGCCATTGTCCGAGCACGAGGCTGTAGCCGGCAAGAAACAGGAAGCTGCTGGCAATTAGCCGCGCAAAAATCTTCCAGCCGCCGGTGCCGGCCGTGCCTGCTGCGACATAGCCGAAGAACTCGAGGTCCCAGACGAAGTGATAGGTCGCCATGGCAAGCAGCGCCACGCCGCGCGCGACATCGACGAAGGCGAGCCGCCTGCCTGTCGGTTTCGCTGGGGTCTCTGCTGCCGGTGCGGTCACATGGATATCGGACATGGGCATTCGCCATCCTGTTGGCGTGAGGAAGAGTGGCAGGCCTGGCTTGTGCCAGGCACGCGTCCTTGATTGCTGATGGAACGCCGCGGCTGCGATCCGCAGCCGTCCGGCGCGCCGGTTGCGCGGATTGTCAGGGTGTTGCGTCCTTGAGGAGCGCGGAACGCGCTTCCGAGAAGAACTGTCTGCGGGTCAAGACGAAGATGACGAAGACGGTGAGCGCCACGAACACATAGGGGCTGATGAACCAGCCGAGATAGCCGATCGAAAGAAAGATCGCCCGGAGACCGGCGTTGAAGTGCTTGGCGGCAAGCACGTTCATGCGGATCGCCCGTTCGGCCGCCTTTTCCGCCGCATGTCGATCCCGCTGCATGTCGGCGGTCATCGGGATGCCACCCATCAGGATCGAGCAATAGTTGAACAGCCGGTAGGACCAGCCGAACTTGAAGAAGGAGTAGCCGAAGAGGCAGGTGAGGCCGCCGACCTTCAGCTCGAACGCCGTGCGCCCGCCATGGAAGACATAGGGCATGTCGGCAAAGATCATCTGCGCCTGTTCGGTCGCGCCGAGCAGTGCGAAGCAGCCGCCGAGCGCGAAGATGGTCGTTGAAGCGAAGAAAGCGGTGCCGGCCTGGAGCCCCGCGATGATCTGCGTATCGATCATCTTCAGGTCGCGGTTGAGCGAATTGCGGATCCAGCGGCCGCGATGCTCGTTCATGAGGCGCGTAAGACTCACGCGTTTGAAGCCGCGCGTGCCATCGGTCGCCCAGCTGAAACCCGCCCAAAGCAGGATAAACACGACAAGCGCTATGTAATCTTCGAAGGTCATACACGTGTTTTTGGCATGGCTTTTGGAAATTGCAAGGTGGCCGGTGCGGCGTCGGAATCCGCGACGCGTCAACTACTGTGATGAAATTGCGGCGGAATTTCTTCCCGGCCGTACCGACCATTTGTGCGGTTTTCACCAAGATCCTGTGTTCGGTCGCACGGGCTTGACACCTTTCCGCCACATTCCCCCATTGCGCATTTACGCTTTCTTCAATATGCATGGCCCCAGACGCGGGCGCCCACTGTGCTGCCCGCGGCCGTTGAGAGTGTTTTCGGAGACATCATGGACAATACAATTCAGAAGTCTTGCTGGGGCGTAACTGCACGCGCCGTGGCTGGTTTCGCTGGCGTTCTTGTTCTTGCTTATCTTTTCGGCGGCCTTTGATATCTAGTATCTAGAAAAGTCCACTGATTGACGGCGCGGCTTCCCAAAAGCCGCGCCGTTTTTGATTCCAGGCAACCAGTGGCGCTACCCGGAGCCCTTGCGGGAGGTCAATGTCGCACGGACGGGATCGAATGTCGGTTGACCGCCTGACGGCCTGCTATGGGATCGCTTAGGCTTCGTTCCTATATCTGCTTGCGGATCTCCTTAAATCGGCACCGATCAAGGCGTAAAATCCACCAGCAAATAAGACGGTATCACGCCGGTTCGCATAGACTTCGAAGCGTGGTATCGAGGCAATCGTTAATGCGGTGCCGGGCGATCATGCCCGTGCGTCGCGGGTCAGTCTCCGGGGCAGGCAGCTTATGTTTCTTTCCGTCTTCGACGTGTTCAAGATTGGTATCGGGCCTTCGAGCTCGCATACGATGGGGCCGATGTCGGCCGCCAATCGCTTTCTCGATCTCATCCTTTCCGACGACTGGCCACGTCCGTCCCATGCCTCCGTTGCGGCAATCAAGGTGAGCCTGCACGGTTCGCTCGCCCACACCGGCATCGGCCACGGAACGGGCAGGGCGGTGATCCTCGGACTCGTTGGCGAACGCCCGGATCTCGTCGATCCGGATCGCATGGATGCTCTCATCGATGAGGTCGAACGCACGGGCCGCATTACACCGCCGGGCCATCCGTCCTACGAATTCCAGCCGAAGACCGATCTGGTCTTCGACAAGAAGGTGCCGTTGCCCGGCCATGCTAACGGCATGTCGTTTTCTGCCTTCGACCGCGACGGCCGGCTGCTGTTGAAGCGGATCTACTACTCGATCGGCGGCGGCTTCGTCGTGACCGACACGGAACTTGAGGCCATGCGCGCCTCGAAGAACAAGGCGACGGGCGTCAAGGTGCCGTTCCCGTTCTCCTCGGCCCAGGAAATGCTGGACATGTCTGCGCGCTCCGGCTTGACGATTGCGCAGATGAAGCGGGCGAACGAAGAGGCGACGATGTCGCCGGACGAACTGAACGCCGGGCTCGACCGAATCTGGGGCGCCATGAGCAATTGCATCGACCGGGGCTTGAGCCAGGACGGCATCATGCCCGGCGGCTTGAAGGTTCGCCGCCGCGCCCGCTCGATCCACGACAAGCTGCAGGAAGAGTGGCGTTCCAACAAGGCCAATCCGCTGCTTGCCAACGATTGGCTGAGCGTCTACGCAATGGCGGTCAACGAGGAAAATGCCGCCGGCGGCCGCGTCGTCACTTCGCCCACCAACGGTGCCGCAGGCGTGGTGCCGGCGACGATCCGCTATTACATGCATTTCCATGACGACGCCGACCAGGAAGGCATTCGCGACTATCTGCTGACGGCTGCCGCGATCGGCGGCATCATCAAGCACAACGCCTCGATTTCCGGCGCTGAGGTCGGCTGTCAGGGCGAGGTCGGCTCGGCGTCCGCGATGGCGGCGGCGGGCCTTGCTGCCGTTATGGGCGGTACCCCCGAGCAGATCGAAAATGCCGCCGAGATTGCACTCGAACATCACCTCGGCATGACCTGCGATCCTGTGGCCGGCCTCGTGCAGGTGCCCTGCATCGAGCGCAATGCGCTTGGCGCGGTCAAGGCGGTGACGGCCGCTTCTCTGGCGCTCAAAGGTGACGGCAAGCATTTCGTGCCGCTCGACGCCTGCATCGAGACGATGCGGCAGACGGGCGTCGACATGAACGAGAAGTACAAGGAAACATCGACTGGCGGTCTTGCGGTCAACGTTGTCGAATGTTGAGGCTTGCAAGCCTCTCGAAGCCCAGACGCCGGTATATCGACCGGACGTATTGCGGTGATTGTGGATGAACGACGTCTGGCCGCTTGACCGCAACGGCCGGACGGGTGTTCAAAAAAAGCCATGTCTCTACATCTCATAAAGCTTTGCGTCGGAGCGGAATCGATCGAGGACCTGCGCGAATGGGTTTCGCGCAAGGCGATGGCGGCCATGGCCGCCGGCCTCGAGCCGCATTCGTTCCACACGACGCGCATGGTGCCCAAACGCGTGGAGGAGTTGCTGGAAGGCGGCTCGCTCTACTGGGTGATCAAGGGCAGCGTGCAGGCACGCCAGCCGCTCATCGGCATCGAGACCTTTACCGACGGCGAAGGTATCGGCCGTTGTAATCTGCTGCTGGGCCCGGAAGTGATCGAAACCGAACTGCAGCCGCGTCGCGCGTTTCAGGGATGGCGTTACCTGACCGACAAGGACGCCCCGCGCGACCTGGCGTCGCTATCGGGCGGTGGCTCCGAGATGCCGCTCGAACTGCGGCGCGAACTGGCCGAACTCGGGCTTCTCTAGAAGTCCTATGCCGCGGGCATTTTGCTGAGCTCTTGGCAATCGAGCGGCAACCAACGCGTCCTTGAAGGTGTCGCCCGCCTTCGCACTCTTCTGCGCGCGCGAAACGGCCCTACCGAGGCCGCACCATCATCCAGCCAGAAAGCAAAAAGGCGGCCGTGGCCGCCTTCCGGACTGTGAATGTTCAGGTGATCCGCATCTTCAGCGGATGGCGCCGGTTTGGCGCCGTCACGTGAAGGTGGATGCCGGCGCGCGGCTGGGTCGAGCGCCAGGCTCGAGCTCCGTGCGTCAAAAGCATGCCGACGAGATCGCGTGTCTTGGCCTTCGATCGATTGAGGCCGAGATCGGCGATGCGCATGGCCGCCTCGTGCAGGGGGTGCAGATTGATGCGCGACGGTTTAGCCCGTCGCCCCGGCAGCGGGGTGACACCCGGAACGTTCTCGTTCATTGCCATGTTTAACCTCGTTACGCTGTACAAATCCGAGGAAGGCGGCCGGAAAACAAACACATCCGGCCGCCAAATTTCGTCGTTACTGCTGGCTGGCCCAGCAGGAGATGCCTTTCTTCTTCAAGGCCTTGCAGGCGTTGACTGCCGAATTCTGGTCATCGAAGCCGCCGAAGCGGGCGCGGTAGACCTGGCCGAAGGCGACGGTGAACGGCTGCGCGTTGCGCAGTGCCTTGCCGCCCTTGTCCTTGGCGTTGCCGAGCAGCGTCATGGCCTGATCCTTGTCCGGAGTGGCACCGATCTGGATCACCCAGCCCTGCGGCTGCGCCGGCATCGGCTCGGCCTTTGCGACTTCAGCAGGCTCTGCCTTGGCAACAGCCTCTGCCTTCTTCGGCACGGAATTGGTGATCTGGGTGTCGACCATCGCTGCGGTCGCAGGCTGGCGAAGCTTCAGGCTCTGCGCGTCGAGCGTGTTGGGAACGATTTTCGGAGAAAGGACAGGGTTGTCCGATGCACGCTTGTTGCCGGCATAGGCCATCTGCACGCTGCTGGCGCTTTCGCCGTTGTAGCGGAAATCCGGAACGGGACCGGTGTTGGGCAAGTCATGGCCAGTGGCGACGGCTGCGACGACCGGCGTCTCGGCAACGGGCGCTGCGGCTGCAACCTGGGTCTCTTCGGCCGGAACGGGGGTCGGCTTCGTCTCGGCAATCAGGTTGCCGTTGCCGCGACGCGATGCGTCCGGCATGTACTTCGCGACCAGGCGGCGCATCTGTGCATCGCGGCTGGCGCCCGAGGTGCCGCCCATGACGACGGCGACGATGCTGCGGCCGTCGAGCTGGGCCGAGGTCACGAGGTTGAAGCCGGAAGCGCGCGTGTAGCCGGTCTTGATGCCGTCGACGCCGCGCACATTGCCGAGCAGGCGGTTGTGGTTGCCGATGGTCTGCTTGCCGAAGCGGAAGCTGCGCGTGGAGAAGTAGTCGTAATACTGCGGGAAATGCTGGCGAAGCGCGAGCCCGAGGCGGGCCTGGTCGCGTGCGGTCGTGCGCTGTTCCGGATTTGGCAGGCCGTTGGCGTTGCGGTACGTCGTGCGCGTCATGCCGAGCGCGCGCGCCTTGTTCGTCATCATGCGGGCGAAGCGTTGCTCGGAGCCGCCGAGATACTCGCCAAGTGCCGTGGAGGCATCGTTGGCCGACCGTGTAACGAGCGAAAGGATCGCCTGTTCGACGGTGATCGACTGGCCGGCGCGCACGCCGAGCTTCGACGGGGGTTCCGCGGACGCATTTTTCGAGAAGGGAATCTGCGTGGACTTGCTGATCCGACCGGCTTCGAGCGCCTCGAAGGTGAGGTAGAGCGTCATCATCTTGGTGAGAGACGCCGGATAGCGCAGTTCGTCGGCATCCTCGCCATAGAGGATCTTGCCGGTCTTGGCATCGACGACGATGCCCGAATATTTGGGATTGGCGTAGGTCGACGCCGCAAAGCCGGGCAACACAAAGGCGACCGAGGCAATGGTGCCTGCCAGGACGACCCGCTTTACCATCTTTGAAAGAGCGCCGAACGGGCGCTTCGCGAGATCAAAAAAACCGGTTTGGGACACTACGCTGCTCTTTATTCTCATGTCATGGGGTTGTCCGGACGCCGCCTCCGGGAACGACCGTTCTCGAGACAGTATCGGCATAGCGTTACCAATCGGTTTATGATGAATGATTGGTTTCCGGAATCGGACGCATTCGTACAAAGACAATTCCGGTGTAGCGCAATGATGCGGTGCCTGCCTGCACCACATCAGTTGGACGAAATCAGGGCACGATTCGGCTTTTGATGAAAGCTGTAATCGCGTTGTCGATTTCCTTCCATTGCGGCAACAGTTTATTGGCGAAGCGGTAGAGCACGACGAGGTCCTTGCCGGCATGAATGTCGCGCTGGCAGTCGGCGCTGGTCGATATGGTTTGCGCATCGGATTTCAGACAGCGCACCACGTAGGGCGCCTGGCCTGTCCGCTCCGCAGTATAAAAGACTTCGCCTGCGTAGCTGGAGGCAGCTTTGGTCGCATGTAAAAGCAGTCCGTTCGGCCCGGGGGATGGAGTGCCGTCGAAGACCTGCTTGTAGATCGGCTCCACCCGACCCGACATGTCGCGGGACATCGTGCTTTGCGAAATCTGCAGGAAGATCAGATTTTCAGGCGCGTCGACGTCGTTGAAGAGGTCGCGATTTTCGTCGCTGTAACCTTCAAGGCCGGGCCATGTCAGGTAGACATCGACACGCCCGACGATCGAGGTGGCACGTTGGGCCTCGAAGCGGATCATGTTCGCCGGCAGCCGCAGATGATCCTGTCCGATGAAGATATCGTAGGGCTCCCTGCTGGCGGTGTGACCGGCCAGCGCCAGGTTTTCGCCGAACCATCTTCCCGCGAACGCGATTGCCGCCGTCAGGGCTGCGAGCACAACAACGACCGCCGTCACCCGGTAGATGAAGCGGGCCGACAGCAGCGGCCGGAGTTCCGGTTCGTCTATCCCGTTTGGAGCGTTGCTCATGGTGGCCGTCCCGTCGCGTTGGCCGCGCCCAAGTCGAGTGTCGAGCCCCTGGTTGGCGGCGGACCGAAGTGTGGCGGACGCCGCTTGCCCGACGCTGGTCGAAGACGGTTAACTTTCGATGAATGCCCTATGCCTGCGTGCGTCCGGGGAGGCAAGGCCGCAAAAAAACGGCCGGTTCCGAGGGACACGGAACCGGCCGAGGCTCGGTCTGGACGGGGAAAGTGGACTGACCGAGGCCCGTTGGGAGACGTCCGCCGGGTGGCGGCTCGCCTGTGTTTCAGATCTTACTGCGTGCGAACGCTACCGACGGCAACGGTGCGGCCGTCCTGAAGCTTGACCCAGCGGCCGGAATGCTCGGTCGATTGGCGCTTGAGGTAGGTGTATTCGGTATCCGACCACAGCAGCACCTTGTTGCGCATGTTGTCGAGGATGAAGTCGCCGCGGTCGGTACGAACGGTGAGGACGGCATGGCCGTCGCCATTCGGCTGCAGCACGACGGTGATCAGCAGGTCGGATGCGGAGAAGCCGTTTTCGATCAGCTTGCGGCGTTTCAGGAGGACGTAGTCTTCACAATCGCCGACGGTTTCCGGATAGGACCACTTCTCTTCGACGCCATGGATTTCCATGTCGGTCATCGGAGTGATCGCCTGGTTGACGTCGTAGTTGATCTCGAGAATTTTCTGCCAGCCTTCGCGGGTCAGCACCATCGGGCCGCCATCCTTGCCGTTGGAGGTGCACTCCGACGCATAGATCTTGCAGAACTCGTAGTGGCCGATCGGCGGGTTGGTGGAGCCGGTCACGACCATGTTGGCCGGAAGCGCCTGAGCCGTGCCGAAAAGGCCGCCGGTGAAAAGGACCGCAACCGCGATCAGCTTGGTGATTGTCTTGAGCATGATTGTCTCCCCGTTATGGTTCGACAATGGCACAGACGTTTTTATCGCTCGCGAACTTGCGAGCTAAAAACAAGTACAAATGAAAGTCGTATAAGAATAAAACAAGAATAGAACTTTATTTGTATTTGAATCGAATTTGAATCAAATTTTATCGATTTTAGCTCCGCCCGCTCGTGGAGGTGTAATTTGTTAAGCATTTAACCCGCTGTATTTGTTTGGGTATGCGGGAAACGAGCGACTGGGCGGTGCAAAAACTGCGGCGCGGCCACGGCAGGAGATGCGTCTTTGCAGCGTCTGTACTTGCCACTTCAGGAGAGTTTTGACTTGAAATATGCGTTTTCGCTTGAATTCCACCGGAAAAATATTTGCGGACGACGAGAGCATTTTGATCGCGGCGCCGGACTTGTCTCGAAATGATCCAGGCGCGGATGCGGCGCGCTTCTGCTCGCGAATACCGCTCCGGTTGCCGCCGATCATCGTGTGTCTACGGGCTCGGGGACGTAGGGCCTAAGCGAGCACGCCTTTAGCGCGTTCCCTCGGGCGTAGCCGAGCGGAGCGATGTGGGAGCGGGGGTTCTTTGCCGCACAAAAGAAGCACGAAGACGGTTTTATGTCTGAAGGACAGTTCGGGAGATGGTCGGGCTAGGAGCGTTGCTCAATGCAAGGCGGGTAGCCGAAGGACGGCGCAGGCGCGCCGTTAGAGGAATTCGGTCAGTGCCTCACGGGACTGGATGCCCAAGAACTCGATGGCGCAGCCTTCCTGGAAGTGACGGACGATCCGGCCCTTCATATTTCCCAGGAGGATGGCGGTTCCGATCGGCGGGCGGTTCTCGATGTCGACGGCAGCACCGGACAGCGAAAGGTCGATGATGCGGCACGGGAACTTCTCGCCGGTGTCGAGCGTCAATTCGGTTACCGTTTTGCGCGGCGCAAGGCGATCGTGGCGGCGGTCTTCGGGCAGGCCGAGCTCATGCTTATTGGCGATCCAGGTGAGTTGGGCCGCGAGCTTCTCGCGCTTGCGCTCGGTCGCGTTGAGCTGGATGACGAAAGCGCCATCGGCGATGCGAGACACCGTGCCTTCGAGGCGACCGACGTGATCGACATAGGCGATGATGCGTTCGCCCGCGCGCGGCTGGGCCGGCGAGGAAAGCAGGACGTCGCCGGGCGACATGTCGATGGCGGTGCACTCGAACTCGTCATGATTGGCAAGCATCAGCCGCCCCGCCAGATTCACGGAAACGCGCTGGAACGCACCTTCGTGGTGCGGTTTCGGAGCGGTATTCTGTGCGTGCTGAAACGAGAACATGATGACTCTGTGGCGACATAGCTTGGCTGGCGGAGCTTAGCCTTTTCAAGTTAATAGAAGGTTCGTCCTCCGGTTGGTCCCTGACATCATCTCGGGACAGTCGGCGCGATCAATCGCGGCGCCCGCCCTCGAGGATGCGGAGGTGCCCGAACTGGCGGAATTCGCGCGAAAATGCGCCGGCGGCAGGCGATTTCGCAAAGGCTTCGCTCTGTCGCTGGGTTTCCTCGTCGCGAAACACAGCAGTCCGATCAGGGTCAAGAACCTTCATGCCCGTCGCATCGAGACATTCGATTGAGGTTGCATGCAACCAATACGGGCGGGAAAGAGGTGAGAGGGCGCCAAGGACCCGGTCACTTTCTCCTTTGCTGGAGGCAAGCGGCAAAAGCAGGGTTTCGATATCGACTTCCCGCGCGTCGGCGGTACGGCCCTTGGCCGAAAGCACGAGCGGCACACGGTGCGTCATGACCTGGCCGGTGATGCGCTGCGTTTTCGCCGCCTGGCTGCCGAGCCAGAGCATGCCGAATTGCCGCCCGCGCAGCTCCTGCCCGAAGAGGGCGCACACCTGGGTTCCCGCCAGGCGAAACGAGATGCCGGCATTGCGGTCGCGCTCGAGAATGAACAGGTTCGGCAGCAGCGTTTTGATGTCGGAAGGTTCAAGCTCGTCGCGGCGCGGAAGCTCGCGTTTCCCGCGAATGGTGTTCCAGTATCGGAAAAGCTCCGTCGTCGTATTGCTGCGCATCGCTTCTTTCATTCCATTCCTGCGGCCCGTTGTGTCCCGGTTCGAGACATCTTCGGCCATGCATTTCGGTTCTGAGGATTAAGGAGCGAAAATCGTGCCAGCCGGAAATTAAGGTTAACAAACGGTTTCCGTTGCAGTGCGCCGCCGCAACTGGCAGGGGAGGACATCACTTTACGAAGCGTTGTCTTCGGCACTTGAACTGGAGCTCGGATCTGAGCTTGGCGACCGTTCAGTTTTTGCTGGACGGTCTTTTTTTGTTTGCTTATGGCTGGTCGCCCCAACTCCAGTCCTAATTCCGGTGATGCCATGCCATCGCCGCGATCGCACAGGAATGTGTGGGCCGCATTGAGAGGAGAACACAGCAACCATGGAGCGAGATCAGACGGCGACGCCACCGGAAGCAGAGCGCGACAGCGCCGCGAGCCCGGCGCGCGAGCCGGCCTTCAATCTGCCGGCGGGGCTGACCTTCATCCTGCTGTTTCTGATCGCAATCCATGTTCTGCGAACCTACGTGCTGCCGCCGGCGATCGATCAGGAGATCATCTTCAACTTCGCCTTTCTCCCGGCCCGCTACGATCACCCATTGGCCGAGCAGGGGCTTGCCTGGCTGTGGAGCCCCGTCACCTATTCCTTCCTGCATGGAAGCTGGGAGCATCTGATCTTCAACATCTTCTGGATGGTGGCCTTTGGTGCGCCGGTCGTGCGGCGGATCGGCATGGGGCGTCTCGCCGTGTTCTGGTGCCTGTCGGCGGCGGCCGCAGTCGCGCTGCATACGGCGTTTCACTGGGGGGAAATGATCGTCGTCGTCGGCGCTTCCGGCGTGGTGTCCGGATTCATGGGGGCTGCCGCGCGCTTCGTCTTTTCGCCGAGCGGACGCATCAGCCGGCAGTTTGCCCATCTCAATCGCCGGCTCGACGTCGGTGAGGCTCTGGCCAACCGCTCGGTTGTGGTCTTCGCCGGTATCTGGTTCCTGACCAATTTCCTGATCGGCCTTGGCATGTTTACCCCTGGCGGAGCGGGCAGCGTGGCCTGGGAAGCGCATATCGGCGGCTTCCTCTTCGGCTTTCTGCTCTTCAGCCTTTTCGATCCGCGTGACTGACGGAGCGAAAGATCGGCGGACGGCGCTTGTGAGCGCTTGATTTCCCCAGGGCGCTGGCGCACCATTTGTTACGGTCGCCCGTGATCGAAAGACTGGGCGACCCGTGTAGGCCGGGAATCGAATGCCATCCGCGTCTGAGGAGCACGCGAGACGGCTTTCGCAAGCGGCCAGGGTACAGGTTCCATCGCCCGACCGTACCGCACGTGAGATGGCTGGACCTATCCCTGCCGACCCGGTGTTGTCGCAACGGGAGATGTGCGCATGTCAGTAAAAGCCATACTCGATGAAAAGGGCCGGAATGTCGTAACGGTCGGCCCTCAGATGACAGTCCAACAGGCTGCCATCCTCTTGCGTGACAATCATATCGGTGCGGTCGTCATCCTCGACGCGGACGATCAGATCGCAGGCATCCTCACCGAGCGCGACATCGTCGCAGCGATTGCCAAGCAGGGTTCGACCTGTCTCGAAAGGCCGGTGGCAGCGGTCATGTGGCAGAATGTCTATTGCTGCACCGAGGATATGTCGGTTCAGACCCTGATGGAAATGATGAGCAAGCTCAGGGCCCGTCACCTGCCGGTCGAAAGGAACGGCCAGCTTGCCGGCATCGTCTCGATCGGTGACGTGATCAAGCATCACATCCGCGCCATCGAGCACGAGACCGAACAGATCAAGGCCTATATCGCCGGCTGAGAGAAAAGGGCGGCATTGCGCCGCCCTCTTAATCCCCCTGGGAGCCGCGAAGCACCCGTGTGTTCAGGATGCACCCTGGGCGACCGGTAAGTGCGCCGCCGCGTATCGCGGCTTTCATGCCGCGCACGGCACGCTCCGTCAGCGAACGAGCACTTCCTGCATGCGGCGAATTTCAACCAGCCTCGCTTTTGCCTCGTGGTAGCCGCGATCGATTGCTTCGCCCGCGCGATGGAATTCCGAAAGACCGATGTCGTTGAGTTTCGGGTGCAGCGCCAGGTCCGGCGGGTCGCCGGCAAGCCGGGCGCGGGAAATCCGGTCCTGGATGATGTTGAAGGCCTGGACCATGACGCTGGTCATGCCGAGGCGCGACTGGTGCGGCGCTTCCTTGGCGGGCGCATCCAGGGATTCAGCGCCGGCGCTGTGTTTGACGACGGCCGAGCGGCCATAGAGATCGTAGTTGAGGTTCACCGCGACGACGAGTTGCTGCTCATGGGCGCGACACACCGAAACCGGAACCGGATTGACGAGCGCGCCATCGATCAGCAAGCGTCCATTCGCCTTAATCGGCTCGAAGATGCCGGGCAGGGCGTAGGAGGCCCGGATCGCGGTGATCAGCGATCCCTTTTCAAGCCACACCTCGTGGCCGCTGTGAACTTCCGTTGCAACAGCAATGAACGGCCTGTCGAGGCCTTCGATGCTGAGGCCTTCCAGATGCTCCTGCATGCGCTTGGTGAGCCGCAGGCCGCCGAAAAGGCCGCCGCCGCCGATGGCGAAATCAAGCAGGCCGGCGATCCGGCGTACGGTGAGGGAGCGGGCGAAGGCTTCGAGTTCGTCGAGCTTGCCGGCAAGATAGCAGCCACCGACGAGCGCGCCGATCGAGGTGCCGGCGATCATGCCGACTTCGATGCCTTCTTCGTCGAGCGCGCGCAGCACGCCGATATGGGCCCAGCCGCGCGCGGCACCGCCGCCAAGCGCGATTGCGATCTTCGGTTTTTGCGGAGGTGGCGCCGGTTCAGGTGGCGTTGTCGAAATCGATGTTCCGTCCGGTCCGGACAGATCCGTAATCTGATTGTTACGCGTAAACGTCCAATTCAACATCCGGCACCTCCAACACCGCCGAATACTCCGCAGCGCGACACGTCGATGAGAATGCGCGAAGGTCGCTGTGGCAATTCATCGCTGACTAAACTTCCAGGGGTCGGGATTGATCCTGGAGAGAGGCAATTTCATGCGCGCGTCCTGGGGAGGCTCCGCCAAGCCGGCGCCGGTGCTGGCCTTGTCCGCTTCATTGCTGAAAGACTGGCACCTTTGTCTAAGGTATATCACCGATCCCACCGACGATTGCGGCACGACCGATAAACATTGGATACAGTTTGCAATACAGTTTGGAACGAGATCGTTCCGATTGCGCCGCATCCCTGCTTAAGGATTAGGCGCCCGGTTGGTTTCCAAAATATAAATATAGCATGCACCCGCGCCAAAAAGATGCGCGATGCTTAATTTTTATCATAGATCTCGGCGGGGTCGAAGTGCCTGTGGTCGTCGGTGATTTTGACCGAGGCCTTGCCGTCTTCGGTGCCGACGGTGCGGTAGAAACAGGAGCGGCGGCCGGTATGGCAGGTCGCGTCGTGGCCGGCGACGGAAACCTTCAGCCAGATCGCATCCTGGTCGCAATCGGTGCGGATTTCCTTGACTGTCTGCAGGTTCCCGGAGCTTTCGCCCTTCTTCCAGAGGCTCTTGCGCGAGCGGCTGTAGTAGTGGGCCACGCCGGTCTCGATCGTCAGGGCCAGGGCCTCCGCGTTCATGTGGGCGACCATCAGCAACTCGCCGTCCCTGACGTCGGTGACGACGGCGGTGATCAGCCCCTTTTCATCAAAACGGGGAGTGAAGGCCGGACCGGTTTCCAGTTCGGCCTTGTCTGAGGAGGGAGCGTCGAAGGTGAGCGTCATGGAAAGGCTCCGTCTGTCGGAGCCTTACTTGAAGCCCCTGATCATCGTCATGAACCGCGCCTGCTCGGCCGGTTCCGTCTGGAAGGTACCCGTAAATGTGGTCGTCAGCGTTGTCGAGCCTTGCTTCTGCACGCCGCGCATCGCCATGCACATATGCTCGGCTTCGATCATCACGGCAACGCCACGCGGGGCGAGCGATTCGTCGATCGCCCTGGCGATCTGCGCCGTCATCGATTCCTGCGTCTGCAGTCGGCGGCCGTAAATATCGACCACGCGGGCGATCTTCGACAGGCCGAGCACGCGCCCGTTCGGCAGGTAGGCGACATGTGCCTTGCCGATGATAGGCACCATGTGGTGCTCGCAATGCGAATAGAACGGGATGTCCTTGACGAGCACCATATCGTCGTAGCCGGCAACCTCCTCGAAGGTGCGGCCAAGCACGTCTTCGGCAGCCAGATCGTAACCGCTGAAAAGCTCGCGGTAGGACTTGGCCACGCGCGCGGGGGTATCCAAAAGCCCCTCGCGCTGCGGGTCTTCGCCAGCCCAGCGCAAAAGAACGCGCACCGCTTCCTCGGCCTCCTTCTGGGTGGGGCGGCCGCTCGCATCGTCGAGCACAGGAAAATTCTTCACTATGGCATCCATAATGGCCTCTTTTAGCAATACGGGATTGCTTGACGTTTTATCTTTCGGACAACTCGCCACTGGCCATTCGCCTAACCCTGCAGGCTTGGGTTCCGTTGGCGGGCTCCGGGGCTTTCCGGTCCTGGCTTAGCAGTGCACTGGACCTTCCGGCACGGTTTCCCAAACAACAGGCGACATTGTTCCTCTTGCGGAACTGTCGCCCCAACACAACATAGCATATAGTATGGTGCCACAGAGATGAAAGAGGCGGAGCGTGTCGCGTCGTGCTTTTTTCCCGTCTACCGGAGAAAATCATGCGTCGATCACTCAAAACCGCGAAAAATCAGTCGGATCGCGTCAAATGATGGATGACATCTACAACAGCCGAATTCTCGAATTCGCCGGCAACATTCCCCGTATCGGGACGCTCGGCGATGCCGATGCGGACGCGACGGCGCATTCCAAGCTGTGCGGCTCCAAGGTGCATATCTGGCTGAAGATGGATGGCGACGTCGTCACCGATTTTGCCCATGACGTCAAAGCCTGCGCGCTCGGCCAGGCGTCGTCCTCGATCATGGCGCGCCATGTCGTCGGCGCCGGGGCTGAGGAGATCCGCCAGGCGCGCGAGGACATGCTGGCTATGTTGAAGGCGGACGGTGAGGGGCCTTCGGGCCGTTTCGAGGATATGCGCTTCCTGCGTCCGGTGAAGGACTACAAGGCGCGCCACGCATCGACCATGCTAACCTTCGATGCGGTCGTCGATGCCATCGAGCAGATCGAGGCCAGGCGACTGCTCGCGGCCGTCTGAGATGTGCGGGGAACCGAATTGCCGGCACGCTGCGCACGACAAGGCAGCGCCAGCGGTCCGTGGCCGAAACTGGTCGGGCCCCTTTCGCAAGACCCCCGGGCGGCTCTTAGGCATGGCGCTCATCCGCGCCTATCAGCTCACGCTTTCGAGCTTTATCGGCAATTCGTGCCGACACCTGCCGACCTGTTCGGAATATGGCTATGAGGCGATTGCGCGCCATGGCTTCTGGGCCGGAGGCTGGATGACGCTGTTTCGCGTGGCGCGCTGCGGGCCGGGCGGAACGCATGGTTTCGATCCGGTGCCGGAGCGGCTTGAACCGCGCCTCGTATGGTATGCGCCGTGGCGCTTTTGGCGGCCGCGGCCGAAGATTGGATGACCGCCATGCCCATGCCGATGGAGTATCGTCAGGCTTCCTTAGACTTCGAGCGCTTCCTTCTCGATGCCCGCGACGTGGCAGGGCTGCAGACGACGAACCAGGCCTATACGATGGTCCAGGCGGTACTGCAGACGTTTCGGCGCCGGCTCGATATCGAGGATGCCATTTTGTTTGCCGACATCCTGCCGCCTGTCATCCGGGCGATCTTCGTTGCCGAGTGGGACCTTGAAGAGCCGCGGCTCCCGTTTTCGGGTCGCATCGCCATGACCCGCGAGGTACAGGCGCTGCGCCCGGATCACAATATTTCCCCGGACAGCGCCATTGCAGACGTCGCTGGCGCCTTGCGTCGCAACATCGACGAGGCGAAACTCGACCGGGTGCTCGCCCGGCTGCCGGCGGGCGCAGCGGATTTCTGGCGCGCCTGACAAGGGGAATGATGAACAGCTACGTCGCCTTGCTTTACAGCATCGTTCTCGGGCCTGGCCGCCGGGTCGTCATGGCTGACCTCAAGAAGATGGCGGAAGGGCTCGGCTATCAAGCGCCGCGGACGTTGGTCGCAACGGGCAATCTGGTGTTTCAGACCGGACAAACGTCCACTCGGGACCTCGAAATGCCGCTTGAAAAGGCCTTTGCCGAGACGTTTGGCCGGCACGTCGACATTCTTGTCCGGTCGGGCGCCGATTGGCAGACGCTTGCCGCAGCCAATCCCTTCCATGAGGAGGGCGAGGCGGACGCGACGCAGGTTCATGTCCGGGTGATGCGCGAACCTTTGACGGAAGCGGCGCTCGAAGGGCTTCGGCGCTACTGCACCGCCGGCGAGCGACTGGCGATCGTCGATGGCGATCTCTGGGTGCATTTCCCGGGCAAGGCGAGCGAATCGAAGCTGCTCGGCGCCATGACCACCAAGCGGCTGGGCATCGGGACGTTCCGCAACTGGAACACCGTGAAGGGGCTTTGCGAGATGCTGCGCAGCTAGCGTCCGCCGCAGCCTTTGCCTTTACTCACTTTCGAAAACCCTTTATCAGGCTACGGCGTGTTTCCGCGGGTCGTCCTCCGGCTCGGGGAAAAACACGCAGCAATCCAAAGCACTACAGCGATCTCTGCGCGTCTGACGGATGCGACGCTGTATCGTCAATTCACCGGCCTTGCCGGTCAACCATACCACCCGCATTCGTTGGCGGGACTGGATAGGAGATCACTATGTCGAATCCTGTTTCCCTCACATTTCCTGATGGCTCGGTGCGCGAATATCCCTTCGGCACGACCGGCCGCGACGTGGCAGAATCGATTTCGAAGTCGCTCGCCAAGAAGGCGGTTGCGATCGCGCTCGACGACGAGCTGCGCGATCTGTCCGATCCGGTGACCAATGGTCGCCTCGAAATCGTCGTTCGTGACGACAAGCGCTCGCTCGAACTGATCCGCCACGATGCCGCGCACGTGATGGCGGAGGCCGTTCAGGAACTGTGGCCGGGAACGCAGGTGACCATCGGCCCGGTCATCGACAACGGCTTCTATTACGACTTTGCCCGCAACGAGCCCTTCACGCCCGACGACCTGCCGCTCATTGAAAAGCGGATGAAGGAGATCATCGCCCGCAACAAGCCTTTCACTAAGGAAGTCTGGTCGCGCGATAAGGCCCGCCAGGTTTTTGCCGACAAGGGCGAGGCCTACAAGGTCGAACTCGTCGACGCGATCCCCGAAGGGCAGGATCTCAAGATCTACTATCAGGGCGACTGGTTCGATCTTTGCCGCGGCCCGCACATGGCCTCGACCGGCCAGATCGGCACCGCCTTCAAGCTGATGAAGGTGGCCGGCGCCTATTGGCGCGGCGACAGCAACAACGCGATGCTGACCCGCATTTACGGCACCGCCTGGCACACCCAGGAAGAGCTCGACCAGTACCTGCACGTGCTCGCTGAAGCCGAAAAGCGCGACCACCGTCGCCTCGGCCGCGAAATGGACCTGTTCCATTTCCAGGAAGAAGGCCCGGGCGTCGTCTTCTGGCATGGCAAGGGCTGGCGCATGTTCCAGACGCTGGTTGCCTATATGCGTCGCCGGCTCGCCAACACCTATCAGGAAGTCAACGCGCCGCAGGTGCTCGACAAGTCGCTCTGGGAAACCTCGGGTCACTGGGGCTGGTACCGGGACAACATGTTCAAGGTGACCGTTGCCGGTGACGAGACCGACGACGAGCGCATCTTTGCGCTGAAGCCGATGAACTGCCCGGGCCATATCCAGATCTTCAAGCATGGCCTGAAGTCCTATCGCGAACTGCCGGTGCGCCTCGCCGAGTTCGGCAACGTTCATCGCTACGAGCCGTCGGGCGCCCTGCACGGGCTGATGCGCGTGCGCGGCTTCACCCAGGACGACGCGCATGTCTTCTGCACTGACGAGCAGATGGCGGAAGAATGCCTGCGCATCAACGACCTCATCCTCTCGGTCTACGAGGACTTCGGCTTCAAGGAAGTCGTGGTCAAGCTCTCCACCCGTCCGGACAAACGCGTCGGTTCCGATGAGCTCTGGGATCGCGCTGAAAGCGTGATGACGGACGTCTTGAAGACGATCGAGGCGCAGTCGGAAGGCCGAATCAAGACCGGCATTCTGCCGGGCGAGGGCGCCTTCTACGGTCCGAAGTTCGAGTACACCCTGAAGGACGCGATCGGTCGCGAATGGCAGTGCGGCACGACCCAGGTCGACTTCAACCTGCCGGAGCGTTTCGGTGCCTTCTACATCGACAAGGAATCCGAAAAGCGCCAGCCGGTGATGATCCACCGCGCGATCTGCGGCTCGATGGAACGCTTCCTCGGCATCCTGATCGAGAACTTCGCCGGCCACATGCCGCTCTGGGTTTCGCCGCTGCAGGTCGTTGTCGCGACGATCACTTCGGAAGCCGACGACTACGGTCGCGAGGTTGCCGAACTCCTGCGTGATGCAGGGCTGACTGTAGAGACCGACTTCCGCAACGAGAAGATCAACTACAAGGTCCGCGAACATTCGGTCACGAAGGTTCCGGTCATCGTGGTCTGCGGCAAGCGCGAAGCCGAAGAGCGCTCGGTCAACATCCGCCGTCTGGGCTCGCAGGCCCAGACCGCCATGTCGCTCGACGAGGCGATTGCATCGCTTGCGCTCGAAGCCATGGCGCCGGATCTCAAGCGCAAGGCAGAAAAGAAAGCTCGGGGTTGAGACCCCGAGCATTTGCTTTGTCAGCAAACTGTCATATTAGCGGAATATCCGGATAAGATCGTATCCATCGGAGATTTCCGTGCAGTTCAAAGAGCTGTCCTACGCCAATGAGAACGACCGGCGCCTGAAGCGCTGGTTCATTCGCTCCATGGAAGGCCTGTCGGGCCGCAACCGCTATGCCAAGCTTTATACGCGCTGGCGGTCCGACATCGTCGGCAAGAGCGAGCGCGTCTTCGGGGAGATGTTGCAGCTCATCGATGTGACGCTGCAGACAAAAGGCGAGTGGCCGCCGCGGAACCTGCCCGATACGCCGATCGTCATCATCGCCAATCATCCTTTCGGCATCGGCGACGGCATCGCCGTGCTGGCGCTTGCCGAACAGCTCGGCCGTCCCTTCCGCGTCCTCATCAACAACGAACTGCTGAAGGTGCCGGAAATGGCGCCTTACTCGCTGCCGGTATCGTTCGAAGAGACGAAGGAGGCGCTAGCGGTCAACATGGCGACGCGCCATGAGGCGCTGCGACTGCTCAAGGAAGGCGTGACCATCGTCATCTTCCCCGCCGGCGGCGTGGCGACCGCGCCGAAGGGTTTCGGCCGGGCCGAGGACCTGCCGTGGAAGATCTTTCCGGCAAAGCTCATTCAGGCGGCGCGGGCGAGCGTGATCCCGATCTACTTCGAAGGGCAGAACGGCCCGTTCTTCCATCTGGCGAGCAAGATTTCACTGACGCTGAGACTGTCGCTCTTGATCCGCGAATTCCGGCGTCTGTCGGGAACGACGATCGCGGCGCGCATCGGCGGCGTTCTCACGCCCGAGGATCTCGGTGCCTGTGGCGATCGCAAGGACCTTTTGGCGCGCATCTATGAAGCGGTCTTTTCCATGGCGCCGCCGCGTCGGCGGTTCATGCGACGGGCAGGCTGACGTAAGGTCAACTCGTCACGTCGAAGCTCAGTCCTGTGCTTCCGACACAACGCTCGCATTGGTGTTCGCATTGTTGCCGCCGCTGCTGAGCAGCACTTCCACGTCCATGTTGACGCCGGCCTTCACGGTGAAGTCGCGCTCGTAGATCTTGTCCTTGTAGCGCGCCACGGCGGAATAGCTGCCTTCGAGCAGGACCTGCGTCGGGAAGGCGCCATTGGCTTCGCTCACCGTGTCGCCGGCGGAGGTGAGGATCGTCCAGGCGGTGTTGGCGATGGCTTCGCCGCCCGGTTCCGAAACCAGCTTGAGCGTGAGCTTGGCGGCGCGGTGCTGCATGGTTGCTTCGGTCAGCTTGCCCGCTTCGACCTGGATGTCTGCCGCGGTCGAGGCGTTGGTCGTGCCGCCATAGCTGGAGGTCACGTGATAGGTTCCGGCACCCAGCCGGACCACCGTGTTCGGCTTGACGTCCTCGACAATGAGCGCCCGTTCGCCGTCGCTCTTGGTGTCGGCGGAATAGACGTCGAAGCTGAGTTCGGCCGGTGGGATGCGCACGTCGCTGCCGGAGACCGCATTGAGCTTCATGCCGCCGGCATCGAGCACCAGCACCTGCTTGTCGAGCGCGCCTTGCTCCGGCACGCGGACCTTGCGCGTGGCCGAGGCGCGTCCGAAGGAGACATTGACGAAATATTCGCCCGGTACCAGATTGAACGCTGTCGAGCCGCCTTCCGACGTTGCGAGAAGCGGCAGCTTGCCGTCGCTTCCGGGGATCGGGCTGAACACACGCCAGGTGAGCCCAGCTTCGACCGGTCCGCCTTTTTCGGTCAGCAGCGCCTCGAGCTTGATATCCTTCAGCGTGCCGTCCGCCAGCGGATCCGATGTCATCGGGCTGAAGCCCGTCAGCTTCGGCATCTTGCGCGGGCCGGCGATCGAGGGGAAACTTTCAAACGCCTGGGTCGCATCCTCTGCGAACACATTTCCCGTAGCGGTGCCGGCGACAAGGATCGCAAGACCGGTCTGAAGGAAAATACGAGAGAGTGCACGCATGAGAACAGTTGACTTCCTGACTGAGTGACTCCACTTGGGACGCCGGTATGGCATTTTCGTGGCTGCCTGTGGGGCGGCAAATTAGTGGAATTCATCTGACATGAAAACCGAAATTAAGCTCGTCGACTACCTGACGTCCCGTCGCTCCATCCCCGCTTTCCAGATGGGAGGTCCCGGTCCCGGCAAGGCCGAGGTCGAGGAAATGCTGAAGCTTGCTTCGCGCGTGCCGGACCACGGCAAACTCGCGCCCTGGCGCTTCATCGTCTATCGCGGCGAGGAGAGGGTACGCATCAGCGCCAAGCTGAAGGCAATGGCGCTTGAGCTGAAGCCGGATCTGTCGGAAGAGATGATCAAGGTGGAGGAAACCCGCCTGTCGCGTGCGCCTGTGGTCGTCGCCGTCGTCAGCACCGCCGCGCCGCATTTCAAGATCCCGGAATGGGAACAGGTCATGTCCGCTGGTGCCGTCTGCCTCAACCTGCTGATGGCCGCCAACGCCCTCGGTTACGCATCCAACTGGCTGACCGAGTGGTATGCTTTCGACGAGCGCGCCTATCCGCTGCTGGGCGTGAAGCCGGGCGAGAAAATTGCTGGCTTCATCCATATCGGTACCGCCATGGTGCCACCGACGGAGCGGCCGCGGCCGGAGCTGGCCGAGATCGTCACCTGGGTTGGCGAGGAAGCCTGATGTTTTACGATACGACCTCGAACAGTCACGGTCTGCCGCATGATCCTTTCAAGGCGATTGTTTCGCCGCGGCCGATCGGTTGGATTGGCACGCGGTCGGCCGAGGGCGCGCTGAACCTCGCGCCCTATTCCTTCTTCAATGCCATCAGCGACCGGCCGAAGCTCGTGATGTTTTCATCGAGCGGCTATAAGGATTCGGTTCGCAACATCGAGGCAACCGGCGAGTTCACGGCGAGCTTCGCCAGCCGTGACCTGGCGGCCGCCATCAACAAGACGTCGATCCCGGCGCCGCATGGCGAGAGCGAATTCGAGATCGCCGGATTGACGCCGGTCGACGGCGCGCTGGTTGGGGCGCCGTTCGTCGGTGAAGCCTATGCCGCGCTCGAATGCCGGATGACCGAGATGTTCCAGCCAAAGGATCTGGATGGTGCATTGTCCGACAACTATGTCGTCATCGGCCAGGTCGTCGGCATCCACATTCGCGAAGGCGCGATCCGCGATGGCCGTTTCGACATGGCGACGGTCAAGCCGCTCGCCCGCCTCGGCTACATGGACTATTGCGACGGCGGCGACGTCTTCCAGATGACCCGCCCGACGCGCTGACGGTTACCGCGCCGGCTCGGCGTCATAGGCTGCCGGCGATGACTGCTTGCTCGGGCGAGCGGCAGACGACCGAAGCGAATCCGTCGTTCCTGCTTTGTGAAAGCGCCCAGCGTGTGGCTGCCGCATCGGCGGTGGGCGGCAGCACCTCATAGGCGCGGATGCCGGCCTCGTGGGCCCTTAGCACCACATTGGCGCGACCCGCGAGCACGGGCGCGGCCACGCCCTGATGCGCGGCACTCGCCGGCTCCTTGCAGCCGACTGCCTTTGCCAGCGCCGGGCCGTTGAAGATCAACCCCTCCAGTCGTTGCGAACATCCCGCCAGCGTGTGCGGCGACAGCAGGCCTTCTGGCGATGCGCCGTATTCGGCGTAAATACGGGTGCGATCAGTTGGAAGGCCAATCTTCGCCTCGGCAACCCGCAGCATCACGTCGAGCTTCTGTATGTCCGCGCGGCCGCGGCATCCGGTAAGCACGACACCATCGATGCCGCCATCAAGCAGCCGGTGTACGTCGTCTTCATGGAGCAGCCCGACCGGTTCCACGCAGGCGAGCAGCGCGAGATCTCGTCCTTCCATCCGGGCGAGGCCAAGACGCGTTTCGTGGCCGCAGCCGGCAGTCAGGATCAGCCCAGCCAATGTGTTGAGAACGCTCACGTCCAGGCTAAGCGCGTCGGCGTCCGCAAACAGCAGCGGCCTTATGGTTTGGAGGCGGTTAACAGACATGGTGAACCAATCTTAAACCTTTGCTCGCTAGGCTCAGAACATCGGTGGCATTGGCGTGGTCTAGTGGGGCGTAGGTGATCATACAAGCATTTCTTCGCTGGGTGGAAACGGCGAGAACAGGCGAACGCATTCGCGCCGCCAGCGCGCTCGGCCGCGCCTATGTCGAGGCGCAACTGAATGGCCTCGATCGTCGCGCCGCCGAGATGGCGATGACCTTTCTGCTGGACGATCCATCGCCGAAAGTGCGCCTTGCCTTGGCCGAAGTCCTTTGCAATTGCTCGTCCGTGCCGCGCGCCATCATTCTTGGTCTTGCCGGGGACCAGCCTGAAATTGCCTATCTCGTCGTTTCGCATTCTCCCGTCCTGACCGACGACGACCTGGTCGACCTCGCGGCTCGGGGAACGCTGGAGACCCGCGCGCTGATCGCGGCGCGCAGTTTCGTTTCGCGCGGGGTCGCCGCTGCGATCGCCGAAATCGGCGACGAAGACGAAATGCTGATCCTGCTGGAAAACCCCGGCGCTCTTCTGTCGCGCCGTTCGCTGAAGCGCATTGCCGAGCGTCTTGGCCATTCGGCTTCGGTTCGTGACCTGCTTCTTGCGCGCGACGACCTGCCGAGTGCCGCCCGCCACGCGCTTGTCGAAGAAGTCGGTGCAGCACTTGCCGCCTTCGGCCTCGTACAGGTGACGATTGGAGAAGGTCGCGTGCAGCGGGTCACCCGTGAAGCCTGCGATATCGCTGCCGTCGGCATGGTTGGAACGACAGCCGTCGAGGAGCTGCCGGACCTCGTCACGCATCTGCGCGAGACCGGCCGCCTGACGCCCGCCTTCCTGCTGCATGCGCTCGTGACCGGCCGTGCAGAGTTTTTCTCGGCCGCAATCGTCGACCTCTCCGGCGTCAACGAAAAACGCGTGCGCTCCATCCTGTCCGGTGGGCGCGTCCACTCGATCCGTGCCCTGTTCGAAAGCGCCGGGCTCGGCCGCGACGTCAGCGAGACGTTT
The DNA here is from genome assembly GCF_014851885.1 of Ensifer sp. ENS02. Taxonomy (NCBI): domain Bacteria; kingdom Pseudomonadati; phylum Pseudomonadota; class Alphaproteobacteria; order Hyphomicrobiales; family Rhizobiaceae; genus Ensifer; species Ensifer sp. ENS02. Next base: position 78,550 of record NZ_JACVAO010000009.1, read on the forward strand.
GCGACAGCGGTCCTCCTGTGGCGTCAGGACGGGCCGGGTTCAATCGGCGGCCACGCGACGGTCTCGGCAGAACTGCTCGTGCGCCTGCGACGTGGACGGGCAACATCGCCGACCGACGCAGCGATGATCGATCTGCTCGAGCGCCTGGCATTTGCCGAGGAGCGCCAGTCGGCCCGTGACTACGCGGAACTTGCCGCACGCCAGGCCGCCTGATCGCGACCCGTTTTAGCGAGGAATGGACCCATGAACGCGAGGACCGCGACCGTTGCCGTGACCGGAATCGGCGGTTTTGTCGGACGGCACGTCGCGCTCGCCTTGCTGCGCGAAGGTTATGCTGTGCACGGCACGGTTCGCGCGCTCGGGCGCGCCGAGGAGATCGAGCGATCCATTCGCGCGGCCGGTGGTACGGATGCCGCGCGTCTGACGTTTGGAGAGGCGGATCTCCTGGAGGAGCGGGGCTGGGCTGAGGCCTTTGCCGAGGTTTCCTACGTCGTCCACACCGCCTCGCCATTTCCGGCTCGCTTGCCTGCCAATGAAGATGACCTGATCGGGCCGGCCCGTGACGGCACGCTGCGTGTGCTCAGGGCAGCCCATGCGGCCGGTGCCAAACGCGTCGTGCTCACGTCGTCGGTCGCCGCGGTAATCTACGGGGCAGGGCGCGCGCCGTTTACGGAGGACGATTGGACCGATCCGCAGTCATCGCTTGCGACACCCTACTACCGCTCCAAGACCTTCGCCGAACGCGCGGCCTGGGACTATGCGGCTGACAGCGGCCTGGAGCTTGTGGTCATCAATCCCGGAATGGTCCTCGGGCCGGTTCTTGGCCATGAGATCGGCACATCCGTCGCCGTGGTGCGCAACCTGCTCAAGGGGAACTATCCCGCTTTGCCGAAGTTCGCCGTGCCGGTTGTCGACGTCCGCGACGTGGCGGATGCGCATGTGCAGGCCTTAAGCGTCGCCGCAGCGGCAGGCGAGCGTTTCCTGATTGCGGGAGAGGCGCTTTCCCTTGCGGATATCACGGCCATCCTCCGGCGCAGGTTCCCTGAACATGCGGGCAGGCTTCCGAGGTTCGTGCTGCCCAATTGGCTGGCAGGGCTTGCCGCCTCCTTCGATGCGGGCCTGCGCTTCATCGTGCGCGAACTCGGGCATGACTCCCGCATTTCCAACGAAAAGGCGCGCCGTGTTCTCGGGTGGCAGCCGCGCTCTGCCGAAGAGGCCGTCGTGGCCTCGGCGAACAGCCTGATTTCGGCCGGCCTCGTCTGAGGCGTGCTTGGCGCGTCAGTCGGTAAAGCGGCGCGCGACCCAGGAATAGCCATCTTCGACATAGCGCACCGGCTTCGTGACGATGGTCTTCAGCTTCTCCCGATCGGGGATGGCGCCCGACAGGAAAGCCAGCGTGCGTTTCGGCAACCCTTGCGCGGGTTCCGGCTCCGCTGCCGGAACGGGCAGCGCCTGGTTCTGCTGGGCGCCGGGTGGCGGCGTGGGGATTTCGGCGACGCTGGGCGCCGAGCTCTCGCATACCGCAACGACGACCGGATAGTTCGCATTGGAAAACTTCGGCAGTTGCGCGTTCGAATCCGTGTCGCACTGCGCGATCGATGGCCAGCTCCCGTTGACCGTCGAGATGTACTGGCATTGGCTGACGTCGTGGTCGCAGCCGAGAATGGTCATGACTATCAGCGCCGCTTGCATCGCATTCCCATCGTCTTTGCAGGTTGTGGTGGATCAACCTATGCCTGCATGATTCTCCTCGAAATAGGGCGATGTTGCCGGCAGCGCGGAACAAATTGTTTCAACCTGTTAGGCGGATTGATGGTGAGGCATGCGAGCCTGCGCCATTTGACGTATTGGTCCGGCCGACGTGCAGCGGTAGCTTGGCGCAAAACCACGCCTGAATGAAAAGGACGACCCGATTGCCTGCCGTAATCATAGCCCAGGAGACGCCGCGCCAAGCTGACGTTCTGCGTCTCCTGGAACTCTCTGACGCCTACGCCGCCTCGCTCTACCCCGCCGAGAGCAATCACATGGTCGATCTGTCGAACCTGGAAAAGCCGGAGGTATCGTTCTTCGTCGCACGGCGTGACGGCGATACCGTCGGCTGCTGCGCCCTGGTCGATGCCGGTGACGGGACGGCGGAGATCAAGCGCATGTTCGTCGATCCCGAGGCGAGGGGGCTGAGGGTCGGCAAGTTGTTGCTGCAGGCGCTGGAGGTGCGCGCGGCGCAACTCGGATTGGCGGCAATCCGCCTCGAAACAGGCATCTATCAGCCCGAAGCGATCGGCCTTTACAAGGCGGCCGGCTACGTCGAGTGCCCGCCGTTCGGGGAGTATCAGCCGGATCCGCTGAGCCTCTTCATGGAGAAGCCCGTTCACGTTGCGTAAGCTCGAGCAGCCTTCAAACCCTGAATACAGAAACGGCGGCCTGTGAGCCGCCGTTTCTGTATGGATTATTGTGATCCTGCTTGCCGGCAGAAAGCCGGCTCAGATGTCCAGGTTGTCCGCAAAGACAGCGCGCTCCTGGATGAAGCGGAAGCGGGCATCCGCCTTCGTGCCCATCAGGTTGTCGACCGCTTCGCGCGTGCCCTCGAAATCGACATCGTCGATCTCGACCTTGAGCAGCGTGCGGAATTTCGGATCCATCGTCGTTTCCTTGAGCTGCGCCGGCAGCATCTCGCCGAGACCTTTGAAGCGGCCGATCTCGACCTTGCCGCGACCGGCAAACTCGGTGCGCATCAGCTCCTCGCGGTGCGCGTCATCCCGTGCATAGAGCGTCCTTGCGCCCTGGCTGATGCGATAGAGCGGCGGCACGGCGAGATAGAGGTGACCGCCGCGGATCAGTTCGGGCATCTCCTGGTAGAAGAAGGTGATCAGCAGCGAGGCGATATGCGCGCCGTCGACGTCGGCGTCGGTCATGACGACGATGCGCTCGTAGCGCAGATCCTCTTCCCGGTACTTGCTGCGGGTGCCGCAGCCAAGCGCCTGGATGAGGTCGGCAATCTGCTGGTTGGCGCCGAGCTTTTCGCGACCGGCGCTCGCCACGTTGAGGATCTTGCCGCGCAAGGGCAGGATCGCCTGGTTGGCGCGGTTGCGCGCCTGCTTCGCCGAGCCGCCTGCTGAGTCCCCTTCGACGATGAAGAGTTCGGCGCCTTCAGCGGTGTTCTGCGAGCAGTCGGCAAGCTTGCCGGGCAGGCGCAGCTTGCGCACGGCCGTCTTGCGGTTGACTTCCTTTTCCTTGCGCCGGCGCACGCGCTCCTCGGCGCGCTCGACCACCCAGTCGAGCAGCTTGTCGGCCTCGGCCGGATTGTCGGTAAGGTAATGGTCGAAGGGATCGCGCAGCGCATTTTCGACGATGCGTTGTGCTTCGACTGTCGCTAGCTTGTCCTTGGTCTGGCCGACGAATTCCGGTTCGCGGATGAACACGGACAGCATTCCGGCGGCCGAGATCATCACGTCATCGGTGGTGATGAGCGCTGCACGCTTGTTCTGCTTCAGCTCGGCATAGTTCTTCAGTCCCTTGGTCAGCGCGATGCGGAAGCCCGCCTCGTGTGTACCACCCTCAGGCGTCGGAATGGTGTTGCAGTAGGAATGAACCTGCTGGTCGCCGCCATACCAGGTGACCGCCCATTCGAGCGAACCGTGACCGTTGGCCTTCTCCGATTTGCCGGCGAAGATCTCGCGGGTAACGGTGAATTCCTTGCCGAGCGTCGCCGCCAGGTAGTCCTTCAGGCCGCCCGGGAAGTGGAAGACGGCCTTGTCCGGGATCTCCGAACCTTCCTGCAGCAATGACGGATCGCAGGACCAGCGGATCTCGACGCCACCGAAGAGATAGGCTTTCGAGCGCGCCATGCGGAAAAGCCGGCCGGGCTCGAAATGCGCATGCGGTCCGAAAATATCCGGGTCCGGATGGAAGCGGACGCGCGTGCCGCGGCGATTGTGCACGTCGCCGAGTTCCTCGAGCCCGCCCTGCGGAATGCCGCGGGAGAAGCGCTGGCGATAGAGCTTGCGATTGCGGGCGACCTCGACTTCGAGCGCGTCGGAGAGCGCGTTGACGACGGAAACGCCGACGCCGTGCAGGCCGCCCGAGGTCTCGTAGGCCTTGCCATCGAACTTGCCGCCGGCATGGAGCACCGTCATGACGACTTCGAGCGTCGACTTGCCGGGGAATTTCGGATGGTTTTCGACCGGGATGCCGCGGCCGTTGTCGGTGACTGTCAGGAACCCGTCCGCGTCGAGATGGACCTCGATGAAGTTCGCATGGCCGGCGACCGCTTCGTCCATCGAGTTGTCGATGACTTCGGCAAAGAGATGGTGCAGCGCCTTCTCGTCGGTGCCGCCGATATACATGCCCGGGCGACGACGGACCGGCTCAAGGCCCTCGAGCACCTCGATCGCCGACGCATCGTAATCGCTGCCATCGCTGCCTTTCGGGGCAGGGCGCGGCTCTTCGCGCGCGATGGGGGCTGCAGCCACGGCCGGCTTGGCGCTCGGCTGTACGGCCTTCGGTTGCTCGGGCATTGAGAAGAGGTCGCTGTTGTCGTCCATGGGGCCGTTCGGATCGTTCCTGTCGTTCGGGAATGCCAGAGGCCATAGCAAGCCCCAGGCTCTGCCGCCATCCCCCGGCGGTCGAATCACCTGAATTCTGCCAGACTCTCACAGGATACGCGAACAAAAGGAGAATTTCTGGCGCCGGCCGCCGATGATTTTTCGCACGAACGGCCGTGTTTCGGGCCAAGTGTTGCTTTGCGGTGCGGCCAATGGCAAGGCTTGCGGCGAAAGAGGGAGCCCGTCATTTGGCCGTGTCCACAGTTGTTTTTCCGTTTCGTGCCTGCCTGTTCGCCCTGGCCTTGGCAATTGCCGCCTCGCCGGCAGAGGCGCAGACGCTCAAGCCCTACAAGGACGATCTGTTCTCCTATGCCAAGGTGCTCGACCAGGAGGATGGTGGTGACGACCTGACGGTCGACTACCAGGAACTGCGGGATATCAACGAACGCGACGAAATCCCGGAACGCCGGGTGAAGCGCGCCTATGTGTCGCTTGGCGTGAAGAACGAGCAGGTCAATGAAACGCTCGATATTGGTGGCCGCGCGCTCGACGTGACCCGTGTCGGCCCCGATCGCAGCGCCGGCTTCTCGGTCATCTTCATCCATGGCCGCGGCGGCGACCGTCGGCTCGGTGCCAACGACTTTTCCTTCGGTGGAAACTTCAACCGGCTGAAGAACCTCGCCGCCGCAAATGGCGGCGTCTATTACGCCCCGAGCGTCCGGTCCTTCGATACGGCAGGTGCCGCCGATATCGCGGGCCTGGTTCGATACGCGTCCGAACGTTCCGGAGGCCGTCCGGTCGTGCTCGCCTGCGCCTCGATGGGAAGCTTCATCTGCTGGGGTGTCGCGCGCGACGCCTCCGCCGTCGCAGCACTCTCCGGCATGATGGTCATGGGCGGCGTCAGTGATCCGGACTTCACGAAAAGTGCCGCCTACAAGGCGAAGCTGCCGATGTTCTTCAGCCATGGCAGCCGTGACAGCGTCTATCCCGCGGAAGGCCAGAAGGCGCTCTATCGCTCTCTCAAGGCCAAGGGCTATCCGACGCGCTTCGTGCTTTTCGAAACCGGCTCGCACGGAACGCCGGTGCGCATGACCGACTGGCGCGATGCGCTGAACTGGATCGGCAACCGCTAATGCATGTCGCGCAAAAGTGTGCAGCGGTTTTGCGGCAGCGACATGCATCAAAACAAGAGCCTAAGGCCTGGTGCGTGAAGCTTCGTTCACGCGACAGGCGATAGGCGTCACCTTGCTGCTGCGGATTTGTTAACCAGCCCGCCAATTTGCGAGCGAAACAAAGGCCTGCGTTTCCACTCTGGAAAGTTGAAGTCCTGATGATACCGGCAACTATGGCTGGGATGGACTTCATGGACGCGCGCACCGAGACACGGCACATTCCGCTGTGTGTGGATCTTGACGGCACTTTGCTGGCCGCCGACACCCTGTGGGAAGGGGCGGCGATCATCCTGCTGCGCAATCCGCTGATGCTGTTTCCGATGCTGGGCTGGCTGGCAAAAGGTAAGGCACGCCTGAAGCACGAAGTGGCCCTTAGATCCGGCCGCCGTGCGGAAGACTGGCCTTATCGGCAGGCCGTCATCGACCGGCTCATGGAGGAAAAGAAGAGCGGGCGAGAACTCGTGCTCGTGACCGGCGCAGCACCGTCCGTTGCAAACGACATTGCCGCCCATGTCGGCATGTTCTCCTCGGTCATGCATTCGACCGACGCGCTCAACCTGACGAGCAGCAACAAGCGCCGGGCGCTGGTAGAGCGGTACGGCGACGGCGCCTTCGACTACATGGGCAACAGCCGTGACGATATCGCCGTCTTTGAGGTGGCACGCCGCGCGATCGTGGTCTCGCCCGATGCGGCCGCGGAAAGATGGCGTCGCAACCATGATGCCGAACGGCTCGATACCGGCAAGGTCAGCGCGCTTGCGCCGCTGAAGTCGATCCGCGTGCATCAATGGGCGAAGAACGTGCTCATCGGCGTGCCGATGATCCTCAACCACGAGGTGCTGCACTTCGATGCGATCGTCAGCGTCATCATCGCCTTCTTTGCCTTCAGCTTCCTCGCATCCGCCGTCTACGTCATCAACGATCTTTCGGACCTTGCCAACGATCGCCGCCATGCGAAGAAACGTTACCGGCCGCTCGCGAGCGGCCAGATGTCCGTGCCGACAGCGCTGGTGCTTGCAGGCTGCCTCATCATCGCGTCCGTGGCGCTGACCCTTCTGTTGCCCTGGAAGTTTGCCGGGGTGCTCGCCTTCTACGCCTGCGCGACGACGGCCTATACCTTCGTGCTGAAGCGCAAGCTGCTCGTCGACGTGTTCACGCTCGCCGGCCTCTACACCACACGCATCGTCGCTGGCGCGGCCGCGACCGGCACGGAACTGTCCTTCTGGCTGGTGTCCTTTGCGATCTTCTTCTTCCTGAGCCTCGCGCTGGTGAAGCGTTACGTCGAGCTGCACGAATTCGAGGACAAGGACGGCGGCAACGTGCCGGGGCGTGGCTATCTCGCTGTCGACTTCGAGATGGTCGGCCAGGCCGGCGTTGCCTCCGCCTTCACCTCGGCCCTGGTTCTGGCGCTCTACGTGCACAGCAAGGAACTGCAGGAGATGTACACCACGCCCTGGGCGTTGTGGCCGCTCTGCCCGCTGGTGCTCTATATGTTGCTGCGCATCTGGATGCTTGCGCGCCGCGGCATGCTGCATGAGGATCCGGTCGTCTTCATCATGCGCGACTGGCGCAGCCAACTGACCATGCTGATCGGCGCGCTGCTGATCCTATTTGGAGCCATCGGGCCGCAATGACCCTGCAAGACCATGAAAGCTGGGGCCGCATCGACAATCGCGTGCGGCCTGGAATTTCGCCTGACGACTATGAAGACCGGCTCGGCAGCCTTGAGGCCGAAGGCTATCTGCCTTTCGGCAACGGACGCAGCTACGGCGACAGCTGCCACAACGATCGCGGTACTCTGATCGAAAGCAACCTTCACGGCCGGATACTCGCCTTCGATCCCGGCACCGGCATGATGACCTGCGAGGCGGGGGTGACGCTGCGCCAGGTGCTGGAACGGGCGATCGAGCATCGTTTCTTCCTGCCGGTGACGCCTGGCACGGCTTTTGTCACCGTTGGCGGCGCGGTCGCCAACGACGTGCACGGCAAGAACCATCACGCGCGCGGCACCTTCGGCAATCACGTGACGCGTTTCACGCTGCTGCGCTCGACCGGCGAACGGCTGACCTGCTCGCCGGTCGAAAACCCGGAACTCTACGCCGCGACCATCGGCGGTATGGGGCTGACCGGACTGATCCTCACCGTCGATATCCGGTTGATGAAGGTGCCGTCGCCGCATGTGCAGCAGCACGCGATCCGTTTCGAGAACCTGGACCAATATTTTGCCCTCGTCGACGGCGTCGATGCCGAGCATGAATACTCCGTCGCCTGGATCGACCAGCTCGCAAAGGGATCTCGAATGGGCAGGGGCGTGCTGCTCGCCGGCGATCATGCCGACGGTTCCTGCGAACTGCCCGACATCCCCAAGGGATTGAAGCTGTCCGTGCCGTTTTCGCCGCCGTTCAACCTCCTCAACCAGGCAACGCTCAAAGGCTTCAACGAGTATTACTTCCGCAAGGTGAAGCCGGGCGAGACGGTGACGACCGTTCCCTGGACGTCCTATTTCTATCCGCTGGATGCGATCGGCGCCTGGAACCGGCTCTATGGCCCGCGCGGGCTCTACCAGCATCAGAGCGTCTATCCCGCGGAAAACGCACCGGAGATCACGGCCAAGCTCATGGAAACCGCCCGCCAGGCCGGCCATGCGTCGTTTCTGACGATCCTGAAGCGTTTCGGCGACATCGGCTCCCGGGGCATCCTGTCCTTCCCGCGTCCCGGTTTTACTTTGACGCTGGACTTCGCCAATCAAGGTGAACGGACAGTAAAGCTGCTCGATGATCTCGATCGCATCGTAATCGAGGCCGGCGGTGCGATCAATCCGTACAAGGATGCTCGCATGAGCCCGCAAGTCTTTGAAAAATCTTTTCCTTTCTGGAGGAAGATCGAAACGTTGCGCGACCCTGCGCTGGTTTCGAACTTCTGGAAACGCACGGCTCTGGCTTTGCCAGAATGAGAATGCAGACAATTTTATTCAATTAAATGCGCAAACTTCACGGAATATCCGTCTCTTGCCCGTAAGTAGATTTTCGGGACTGGGAGTAAAACTATGAAATATATTCCATTCATTCTCTTTACCGTGCTCACCAACGCCGCCGCTCAGCTGATGCTGAAGCAGGGCATGATGACGCTCGGACCGATTTCGATGACTGCCGAAACCGCGATCGTCCGGCTGTTTCAGATCGTCTTCAACCCATGGGTCTTTGCCGGTCTTGCGACCTTCGTCATCTCGATGGCGTCGCATCTTTATGTGCTGTCGAAGGTCGAGCTTTCCTTTGCCTATCCGTTCCTGAGCCTCGCTTACGTTCTCGTTGCGGTCTTCGCCTATTTCGTCTTTCGCGAAGACCTCAATGCCTGGCGTATCGCCGGCATCGCGCTGATCTGCGCCGGAACCGTTCTTATCGCCCAGTCGGGCATCTCATCCAGCGCCGACGAGAAATCGGCTGATGCCGCCGGGGTGAGCACCGCAGAATTCGGGAGCAAGTCATGAAACACATCATCTTTGGTGGCGACGGCTTCGTTGGTCGTCATTTGGCGGAACGCCTCGTCAAGGAAGGCGAGGACGTCGTTGTCGCCGATATCGTCAAGTCCGACCTGCCGCACTACGGCCGCGTCCGCTTCGTCCATTGCGACGTCACCGATCTGGAAGCCGTCCAAAAGGTCGGCATCGGCGCCGACGACATGATCTACAACATGGCGGCCAAGATGCTGTCGCCGTTGCAGGTCCGCGCCAAGCGCTGGGAGTTCTTCTGGCCCGTCAATTATTACGGTGCCGAAAACATCATGAAGGGGATGGATACCGCCGGCGCATCACGCCTGGTGCAGTTCACCACCGACATGATCTATGGCCACACCGTCCAGTCGCCGCAAACCGAGACCCATCCGGCAAAGCCGCTCGGCGAATATGGCAAGTCGAAATGGGCAACCGAGCAGCTGGCCATGCAGTGGCGCAAGCAGGGCATGAACATTTCGATCTTCCGCCCGCGCCTGATCATCGGTCCCGGCCGTCTCGGCATCCTCGAGAAATTGTTCAAGCTGATCGACCTGAACCTGCCGGTGCCGATGATCGGCTCGGGCAAGGTGCCCTACCAGTTCATCTCGGTCTTCGATTGCGCCGAAGCTGCGCGCCTTGCCTGGAAGGGCGGCGTGCCGAACGAAGCCTACAACCTCGGCTCCGACAATCCGCCGTCCGTGCGCGACCTGCTCGGCAACCTGATCAAGCACGCCGGTTCGAAGTCGTTCCTGCTGCCGACACCGGCCTTTGCGGTGAAGCAGACGCTGGCTTTCTTCGACCTGATCAACAAGCCGATCATGGATCCGGAGCAGTATCTGATCGCCGACGAAATGTGCGTGCGCGAGACCGGCAAGCTGAAGCGCGAGCTCGGCTGGCGCGCGGAATACAACGATGGCGACATGCTGATTGCCGCCTATGACGAATATCGGGCCAAGAAGATGGGCGCCGCAGTTCCTGCAGCTGCCGCCGTGCCGGCCGAATGAGGGGAGACACCATGCTGGACAGACCGAACCGTGTCGCCGTTGCCGCGCCGTCGCTCGACGGCGGCGTTGCCAGGCCCGATCTCATCACCGTCGAACAGGCGAAAGCCATGTCGATCGGCGACATCACCACGGCGTTCAAGGAACACCTGAACCCGGGCCAGCTTCACTTCATGAAGCTGCTCGGCTTCCACAAGGTGAAGATCGAGAGCGCCGAGGGCATGTTCTACACCGACCAGAACGGCCGCCAGATCCTCGATTTCTTCGGCGGATTCGGCTCGCTCGCCTTCGGCCACAACCATCCGCGCATTCTGGAAGCCCGACAGAAATTCCAGGACGAAAAGCGCCACGAGATCGCGATCGCCTTCATGTCGCAATATGCAGCGGCGCTGGCGAAGAACATCGCGGCCTGCTCGCCGGGTGATCTCGACATGGTGTTCCTCGGCTCTTCCGGTTCGGAGGCCATGGAGGCTGCCGTCAAGCTTGCCGAACGTGCCGCTGGCCCGAAGCGGCCGAAGGTCGTCTATGCGGAGAATTCCTTCCACGGCAAGACCAAGGGCGTGCTCGCCATCACCGATGGCCAGCTTTACCGCGCCGACTTCAAGATCACGGACAACACCGTGCGCGTGCCCTTTGCCGATATCGACGCGGTGGAGAATGCCTTCAAGTCCGACCCGGAAATCGGCGTCATCGTGCTCGAAACCATCCAGGGCGGCGGCGGCATCATCCAGGCACCGGCGGAGTACTGGCAGAAGCTGCGTGCGCTCTGCGACAAATACGGCGTGCTCTGGGTCGCCGACGAAGTGCAGTGCGGCTATGGCCGCTCCGGCCGCTTCTATGCCTTCGAGCATTACGGCGTCGTGCCTGACGTGACGGCGCTCGCCAAGTCGCTCGGCGCCGGCAAGGCCGCCGTCGGCGCAATGATTGCCCGTCGTGAGGTCTACATGAAGGCTTACGGCACGCCGAAGACCGCCATGATCCATGCGATGGCCACGTTCGGCGGCATGGGCGAGGCCTGCGTCACGGCGATTGAAGGCATCAATGTGCTTTACGACGAGCACCTGATCGACCGCGCCGCCGACAGCGGCGACTATCTGCTCGAGCGTCTGCAGGCGCTGAAAGAGAAGTATCCGAAGATCATCAAGGACGTCCGCGGCAAGGGCTTGATGGTCGGCCTGGAATTCCAGGACTTCAGCCAGACGCTGCCGATGGTGCTGCGTCCTGTTGTCTCGATGCTCGACGACAAGCTCAAAGGCTCGCTCTCCGGCTTCATCGGCGCGCTGCTCCTGCGTGACTACGACGTGCTGGTGGCCTTCACCGAATACAATCGCAACGTCATCCGGCTCGAACCGCCGCTGATCTGCGAGCGCGCCCATGTCGACCAGTTCATCGCCGCCCTCGACGACCTGCTCGGCCGCGGCATCGTGCGGATCGTCAAGGATTTCGTCGGCAGCCAGATCGGTTGATCGAGAAGCCTATCGACTTGCAAAGGGCAGGGGCGTTCAGCGCCTCTGCCCTTTGATGTTCATGTCGAACTCGACGACGTTGGAATAGATCGGCGTGCCGACATCCATGCCGTAGGGTGATCGGTGGATATTGCCGCGGATGTTGAAGGCGATAGAGCCGCGGTTCCAGTCAAGCAGCGTTACCGAGAAGCGCTCCTTTCGCGACGTGCCGCGCGCCGTCAGCGTTCCCTCGACCGCGGCCGTGTCCGGTCCGGTCTGTTTCACGGTCGTCGAATGGAATGTGACGGTGCTGAAGTTTGCGGTATCGAAGACGGCGCTCGACTTCAGGAAGTCCTCGATCCGCCTTTCTCCGGTTTTCACGCTCTCCGGGTAAAGCGTGAATTCGACCGTCGAATGGCCGACATCGTTTCGGTCGATGCGGAAGTTGCCGGAAAACTTGGCGAAATCGCCGACAATTCCGCCTCCGCCCGCTTGCGCAACGGTGAAATGGATACGTGAAGCCGGCGTGATCCCGTAGTTGCCGGCAGCATCGGCAAGGTCCGGCGCGGCTGCCGTGGCGGGCGACGGAATGCTCCCGAGCGCCAGCAGCAGCGTGAAGGCAATGGCCTTTGTTGGTGATTGCGAGTGCAGTGTCATGGTTTCTTCCTTCCGGCGATAACCGGATCCGAACCAGCCGCTTGGGAGGAAGCGCGTTGGCGTGATCCGGTCTGAAGCATGCGGACGAGGACGTCGTCGCGGCGTGCGAAGTGATGGTAGAGGGCGGCCAGGACGTGAAGCGCGACGAAGCAGAGCAGGAGGTAGGCGAGCGTCATATGGACGAGCGTCCAGAGGTCTTCGGCCGCTTCCGATTTCGCCATCGGCAGGTGGGGGATGACGATCCAGTTGAAATAGAAGCTCGGTATGTTCAGCGTTGATGTCGAGGCCACCGCCCAGCCGGCAAGCGGAACGGCGAGCGCGAGGAGGATGAGCACCACATGGGTGGCGCTGGCTGCACGGCGCTCGAGCGCGTTGAGGCCGGCGGGCGGACGCGGACGAACCTCGACCAGGTGCCAGAGCGCGCGGATTGTCGCCAGACCGAGCGCGGTGAAACCGAGCGACTTGTGCCATTGGTAAAGCGAAAACTGCAGCGCCGCATCGACGGGCGTTCGCCGCATGATGAAGCCGAGGCTGAGTAGGGTGAGGATCAATGCCGCAATCGCCCAGTGAAGGACGATGGTGATCCACCCAAATCCGGCTTTGTCGTTGCGCAGCATGTTCGACCCCATGGTCGCTCGCCCGGCCGCTATTGGCTCGGCGACTGCGGTAAGACTCATGAGTTCGTGCTTTTATTCGCCTAGAATACCATAAAATTGCACTGAGATCTTGTTGATCTCGGCAAGCTATGGTCCATTTGCTGGTGGAGGGGACACGGAGGGGTTGTTCCTGGGAGCATGTGGACTGGCGTACATGACAAAGAAGAAAACGACACCAATGAACCCGCACGAGCGGGAAGCCTACGAACACGGCCGCGCGGGCATCCGGCTTGGAACCGAAGGCAACTATGGCGAAGCGGTCGACGCCTGGCGTCTGGCATCCAACATAGCCGATGTCCACCTCGCTTTCACGGACATGTATTATTGGGTCAAGAGCGGCTACGGCGCCGCCCTTTGCGATGCCGGGCACCATCGGGAGAGCATTGCCGTCTCCCTGCTTGCCCGTGAGTGGACGCTCGCGCGGCGCCAGCCGCTCTCGTCGCTTTCGATCGCGCGCGCTTATCTGGCGCTCGGCGAAGGCGAGGCGGCAGCACCCTATCTCCGCGAGGTTCACGCCCTGATCGGCGACGCGATCTTCGAGCAGTTCGACGAGGACGCTGAAGCCGACGTTCACGCGGCGATCGCCGGCTTGGAGAACGGCGGCAATCAGCCGACGGCCGGCCGCCCGAAGTGAAGGCAGGCGTATAGCCTAGTAACAGCGGTGCCGGAATCTGGCGAGATACCGGCAGTTCTGACTTTGGCGTTTTCTCGCCATGATTTTATTTTATCCGCCGATTGCCCCTTTAACGGGTGATTCGAGGTCCGCCGTTCTGGTTCGGGCCCTTTTTTAACATTTTGATTTTTCTAAGGAGTTTCCCATGAGTGAAACCGTATTGCCGTCCGATGCCGAAATCACCCTTCGGCGCATATCAGCCTTGACCGTCTGCGACGTCTGCGAACTCAGCGAGACGCTGAGCGACGAACAACGCAACATGGTGGCGGACAACGGCACCTCGATCGCCGAGGCGCATTTTTCCGAGAATGCCTGGTTCCGTGCAGTCTACGCCGATGAGACGCTCATTGGCTTCATCATGCTACACGAAGGATCCGACTGGGATGACGGCATCGATTGCCCGGGTGTCTATCTCTGGCGCTTCATGATCGCCCGGCCTTTCCAGGGCAAAGGGTATGGCAAGCAGGCGATTGCCCTTGTCGTGCGCGATCTGAAGGCGCGGGGCCTGCATGAGCTCTACACGAGTTACGGGCAGGGCCCTGGCAGCCCTGAGGGCTTTTACCAAGGCCTCGGCTTCAAGCCGACGGGCGAGTACTATGATGACGAGCTTGAGGCTGTGCTGAAATTCTAAGGGCGCCGGGATACGGGGAAAAAACCTCCCGTGTCTCTCCCAGATGTTCAAGAGTTGGAACATGAGTATTGATCTTCACGAGGCCAATCGCCTCTCGTGGAATGCCGCGACCGTCGCGCACAACAGTCACAAGGGCGACCAGGCCGCTTTCTTCCGCGCCGGCGGCTCCACGCTCTATCCGGAAGAGATCGAGTTGCTCGGCGATATCGCTGGGCTCGACGTCCTCCACCTGCAATGCAATTCCGGCCAGGATAGCCTGAGCCTGGCGCGGCGCGGCGCGAACGTGACCGGAGTCGATATCTCGGATGAGGCGATCGCCTTTGCCACACGGCTTTCGGCGGAAAGCGGCATCGCCGCCGCCTTCGAGCGGTCCGACCTGTTCGGCTGGTTCGACGACGCCCGCAAGGCCGGCCGCCGGTTCGATCGCGTATTTGCTTCCTATGGTACCATTTGCTGGCTATCGGACCTCGGTGTCTGGGCGCGTGGCATTGCCGATGTGCTGAAGCCCGGCGGGCGATTCGCCTTCGTTGAATTCCATCCCTTTGCGATGGTTTTCGATCAGGGCTGGAAGCCACACTACGACTACGCGCCCAAAGACCCGGTCGCGGAAGCGGGCGTCGGTGACTATGTCGCCGACTCGGGCGCAGGCCTTGCCCATGGCGGCTATCAGGAGGGCGTGGTGGGATTCACCAATCCGCACCCGTCCTTCGAGTTCAACTGGGGTATCGCCGATGTTGTGCAGGCGCTGATCGACGCCGGGCTCCGGATGGAAGTGCTGAAGGAATACCCCTATGCCAACGGCTGGGTGGCGTTTGAAGGCATGCGCGACCTTGGCGGCGGGCGCATGGCGCCGCCGGCGGCCATGCCGAGCCTGCCGCTGATGTATGCGATTGTGGCCGCAAAGGTCGGATCGACGGCGGAATATCGCGAGAAGGTAGGGCGTCCTTGAGCGTGATGCGCCGGGGGCGGGGCAGGGCAACCGGCCCCGCGGCCCATGAATAATCGCCGGCAGTGCTTTTATTTGCCGGCTGCATTTGCTAGGCCGCTTCCGGAGAAAAGTACCCGGAGGAAATAGCATGACGCCCGATATCCGCCCGCTCGTCGCCGGCAACTGGAAGATGAACGGAACCCGCGCTTCGCTCGATCAGATCAAGGCGATGGCCGAAGGGGTCAAGGGCGAACTCTCCGCCAAGGTCGAAACGTTGATCTGCCCGCCGGCAACGTTGCTCTACGTGGCGACGGCGCTTTGCGACGACAGCCCGCTGCTGATCGGCGCGCAGGACTGCCACCAGAAGCAGTCGGGCGCCCACACTGGCGACCTTTCCGCCGAAATGATCGCCGATTGCTTCGGCACCCACGTCATTGTCGGCCATTCCGAGCGCCGCACCGATCATGCCGAAAGCGATGCGCTGGTACGCGCAAAGACGGAAGCGGCCCATTCGGCCGAACTCGTCGCGATCGTGTGCATCGGCGAGACCGGTGATGAGCGCAAGGCCGGAAAGACGCTCGATGTTTTGAAGCGCCAGCTCGCCGAAAGCCTGCCGGATGCAGCAACCGCGGAAAACACCGTGATTGCCTATGAGCCTGTCTGGGCGATTGGCACCGGCCTGACGCCGACGGCCACGGATGTGGAGGAAGCCCACGCCTTCATGCGCAAGGAGTTGATCGCACGCTTTGCCGACGCCGGTGCCAAGATGCGCATCCTCTATGGCGGCTCGGTCAAGCCGTCCAATGCGAAGGAATTGATGGGCGTTGCCAATGTCGACGGCGCACTGATCGGTGGTGCAAGCTTGAAAGCCGAAGACTTCCTCGCCATCTACCGGGCTTATGAAGAATTGACGGCCTGATCGCCTGGGTTACCGGGCAGGGGCTTGGAATGGCGCACGGCATGGTATAAAGAGGCGCGAAAATTGCGCCCGGCCATGCCGAGTTTGCGCAGGGTTTGATTCGTGTGCCCCAAGGGCAGGACTGGAAGCTGATGCAGACCGTACTACTCGTCATCTATCTCATGGTCGTCGTCGCCCTGATCGGCGTCGTACTCATTCAGCGTTCCGAAGGCGGTGGCCTGGGCATCGGCGGCGGCTCGGGCTTCATGTCCGCGCGCGGCACGGCCAATGCGCTGACCCGCACGACGGCGATCCTTGCCGCGCTCTTCTTCGTCCTGGCGCTCGGCATGGGCATTCTCGCGCGTTACCAGCCGCAGGCGACCGACATCCTCGACCGTATCCCGGGCACCAGCTCGAACGGCGGTGGCGTTCTCAATTCGCTCGGTGGCGGCGCTCCGGCTCCGGCTGGCGGTGCGACTGGACAGCAGCCGGCCACCGGCAACGCCGCTCCGGCCGACAATGGCGTTCCCTCGACGACCGCACCGGCAACGACGGGCGAAGCCCCGGCCGGCGGCGCAACGACCCCGGCGCCCGCCGCTGGCGCCAACAGCAATACGGGATCGCAAGTTCCCAGCGGCCAATAAGGTCGCAATTCTGAAGAACCCGCCGGCGGATGTTTCATCCGCCGGTTTTGTTTTGTGTGAAATCTGCCTCCATCCCAAGACGAAAAGTTCTGGAACATGAATTTTTCGGTGGCGGAATCATTTGTTAAAAGGTATCCGGTGACTCCCATGGCGCGATATGTATTCATCACAGGCGGCGTGGTTTCCTCCCTCGGAAAAGGCATCGCTGCAGCGGCTCTCGGAGCACTGCTGCAGGCGCGTGGCTACCGGGTGAGACTGCGCAAGCTCGACCCCTATCTCAACGTTGACCCGGGCACCATGAGCCCGACCCAGCACGGTGAGGTTTTCGTAACCGACGATGGCGCGGAGACCGATCTCGATCTCGGCCACTATGAACGCTTCACAGGGCGTTCGGCGACGAAGACCGACAACATCACCACGGGCCGGATCTATAAGAACATCATCGACAAGGAACGTCGCGGCGACTATCTCGGCGCAACCGTTCAGGTGATCCCGCACGTTACCAACGAAATCAAGAACTTCGTCACCGAAGGCAACGACGACTACGACTTCGTGCTGTGCGAAATCGGCGGCACCGTCGGCGACATCGAGGCGATGCCGTTCATGGAGGCTATCCGCCAGCTCGGCAACGACCTGCCGCGTGGCACCGCTGTCTACGTCCATCTCACTCTGATGCCCTATATCCCGGCGGCCGGCGAACTGAAGACCAAGCCGACGCAGCATTCCGTCAAGGAACTGCAGGCCCTCGGCATCCACCCTGATATCCTGCTCGTTCGTGCGGACCGCGAAATTCCGGAGGCCGAGCGTCGCAAGCTCTCGCTCTTCTGTAACGTCCGCCAGTCGGCAGTCATCCAGGCGCTCGACGTTGCCTCGATCTACGACGTTCCGATCGCCTACCACAAGGAAGGCCTCGACAACGAAGTGCTGGCAGCCTTCGGCATCGAGCCGGCGCCGAAGCCGCGCATGGACGCCTGGGAACGGGTTGCCGATCGCATCCGCACGCCGGAAGGCGAAGTCACGATCGCGATCGTCGGCAAATACACCGGCCTCAAGGATGCCTACAAGTCGCTGATCGAAGCGCTTTACCATGGTGGCATCGCCAACCGGGTGAAGGTCAAGCTCGAGTGGATCGAATCGGAAGTCTTCGAGAAGGAAGACGCAGCGCCCTACCTTGAAAAGGTACACGGCATCCTCGTTCCCGGCGGTTTCGGCGAACGCGGTTCGGAGGGCAAGATCAACGCGGCGCGCTTTGCCCGCGAGCGCAAGGTGCCGTATTTCGGCATCTGCTTCGGCATGCAGATGGCCGTCGTTGAAGCTGCCCGCAACCTCGCCGGCATCGAGAAGGCGTCCTCCACCGAGTTCGGTCCGACCAAGGAACCGGTCGTTGGTCTGATGACCGAGTGGGTGAAGGGCAACGAACTCGAGAAGCGTTCCGCATCGGGTGATCTCGGTGGCACGATGCGGCTTGGCGCCTATCGCGCATCGTTGAAGGCCGACACCAAGATTGCCGAGATCTACGGTTCGACCGAGATTTTCGAGCGTCACCGCCACCGCTACGAAGTCAACGTTGACTACAAGGATCGGCTTGAGTCCTGCGGTCTGGTGTTCTCGGGCATGTCGCCTGACGGCATCCTGCCGGAGACGGTCGAGTATCCGGATCATCCGTGGTTCATCGGCGTTCAGTACCATCCGGAACTGAAGTCGCGTCCGCTAGATCCGCATCCGCTGTTTGCAAGCTTCATCGAAGCTGCACTGGAACAGTCGCGTCTCGTTTGAGGCGCACAGGAAAGACAAGCAAAAGGCCGGTCGCAAGACCGGCCTTTTTCATTTCTGCCGTTGCGCTGCGGCCGAGCTGCGACGCCTGGAGCCTCTAACTGCGACGGGCGATGTGGTAGCTATAGAGCGTTGCAATTGCGACCGGCAGCAGCAGCGCGGCGATCGTCGCTGCGGCAAGCGCTGGACCGGTGCTCATGACGAGGGCCAGCAGCGCCAGGGTGATACCGGCGCAGACCATCAGCAGGCCCGCAAGCCGGTGCGTTGCCCGCCAGTTGGCGTTATCGGCGAGCGTCCACGGCAGCCGAATGCCGGCAAGGCCGTTCGGCTGCGATTTCGGCAGGACGTTGCCGACGACGATCGACAGAAGTCCGAGGCCGAAGGCGATCACGCGCGTCATCGAGAGGTCGACGCCAAGCCCGATCAGGACGATCACAGTTTGAATGGCGGCAAAGAGCGCGAGGATCGCGGGGAGGGTGACTTCGGCGATATGCCGGCCCGCCTGAAGCTCGGCCTGTGGTGCGAACCGACCGACGGCGAACGAGAATGCGGCAAGCACGGCGACCGCCACAGGCGCCAGCGCCAGCGCCCGGTCGCGCGGCCAGAAGGCATCGGCCGTGCCGTCAACACCCCAATGGATCGGAAGCAGCGCCTCGGCGGGGATTGCGAGATAGCCGACGAGCGTCGCGGAAAAAAGTATGCCGCCAGCGACCAGCGCGATCGGGGAACGCAAAAGCAAGGTCATGGTGCTTGATCCCTTGTGCTGAGGAGGCCGCCGAGCGCCTCTTCGAGAATGGACATGTTGAGGTGGTAGATGAGGCTCGTGCCGCGCCGCTCGACCGCGACGAGCTCTGCCTCGCGCAGCTTGTTGAAATGCACGGAAAGCGTCGGCTTGGTCAGGTCGAAGTGCTCGGCGAGTTCGCCGGCGCTCATCGGCCCGGCCTTCAACAGTGTCAGGATCTGCCGCCGCACGGGATGAGAAAGCGCCTCGAAAACCCTGTTGATCCGCATCGTCTCCGCTCGCTTGTTGTCTCTATATTTAGACAAACTTCTAATTAGAGTCAAAGCGAAATAGTGCCGAACTGCGTCTCAAGCCAGGAAGCGAAAATGCCCAGCGCCGAAGGCGCCGGGCAGCATTGGTTGCGGGAATTGGCTGGTGTCCATCAGCGCGCCTCCGCCGGGCGGCGCCACTGCGGCACGCGGCCGATGGTGATGAAGCGCAGGATCCATTCGAGCGGGCCATAGGCGAAACGGGCCATCCACCAGTGGCTGATGAAGAGCTGGGCGGCAAAGATCGCAAGCGCGATCAGCACGCTTGCCAAAGGCGCGACCTGGCCGATGAGACCAAGGCCGTAACCATGGAAGATCAGGGCCGCGATCAGCGACTGCAGCAAATAGTTGGACAGCGCCATGCGGCCGGCAGGCGCCAGCAGGTTGCGCAGGCTGTGGCCGGTTTCGGATCCGAAGAGCAGCATCATGGCGCCGACATAGGCGCCGGTGAGAAGCGGGCCGGTGGCGAGCCCGATCGAAAGCGCGATGACCGCGATTGGCGATTCGGGCATCTCGACGCTGACATAGGCATAGATGACGGCGCCAGGCAGGCCGATCCAGAGACCGGTACGAACGAGGCGCTGGAACAACGCCGTGTTCTCCTCCGGCCGCGCCAAGGTCTTGCGACGCCCGGCGATCAGGCCGAGCAGGAACATCGCCAGCGCGCACGGCGCTTGCAGCAGGACGAGGATGATCCAGACTGAGTTGAGCTCCGTCAGGTGCTGACCGATGACGGCTTGCCAGTCGCCTTGGAAGGCAAGCTCGGCCGCCTCCGCGGCGGAAAGAATGGCAGACCGATCGAGTGGCACCGGATCCAGCGTGATGAGGATGCCGAGCGTGCCCCAGACCACTGCAAGGATAAGGACCTGCCATTTCGCCAGGCGGAAGAGGGCCGCATCGCTGCGGTTTCTGAGCATCAGGAGGACGATGCCAAGCACCGCGTAGGTGGTGAGAATATCGCCATGGAAAAGCAGGACCGCATGGGCAAGCCCGATCAGCCAGAGGCCAATCTGTCGGCGCAGGAGCCTGGGCACGAAGGCCTCGCCGGATTTTTCCGCCGAACGCATCTGCAGGGTGAAGCTGTAGCCGAACAGGAACGAGAAGAGCAGGTAGAATTTCATTTCGAAGAACAGGGCGATCACGAAATGCACGCTGCGATCGAGGATGCCGCCGAAGGCGGGGTCGGAAATTTCCAGCCCGTAGAAGGCGGAGGCGAAGGCCATGATGTTGACAAGGAGGATGCCGAGCAAGGCAAAGCCGCGCAATGCATCGACGTCGTCGATGCGGTCTGGGGTACTCATTCGTGTTCTCCGTTACGGGAGGCGCTATAAATTTGTGCCGTAACCGATTGAAAAAGTGTGCTTTCAGGAGGCAGCGACCATGTACCTGATCGCCGCCGATCTTGGTGCGCGCGAGCATTCGTTCATCGTCGACACTCGTGGCATTTAATAAATAGACTAATCTATCTAATAATTGGCATGGACATGCGTCAAGAGGGCCGCGCGATGTTGCTGCGGCCTCGTTCATGATGCGTGAAGAGGGTGTTTAGCCTTTGTGGGGAGCGTTTTGCCGAAGCCAGGCAATCTGGCGACGAGCGCGCAGCAGGGCCGTAAGCGCAGCCCCAGTCGAGATCGCAAGGAGCGCGATCCACAGCAGTTCGCCATCGCCGAGCCAGAGGCCTTCGAAGGCGGACACCACGGCGGCCAGCGTCATCGTCGCCATGCGGTGTTGTTTGGCCATCGGGCCGGAGAAGTCGCCCGGCGCTCCATTGGCACGGCCGAGCTCGCGCACATAGGCGGTCAGCACGCCGAAGGTGGCCGCGGCAAAACCGAGAGCCGGCACGCCGATGGCAAATCCGGCGCCGACGAAGATGAAGATGTCGGCGATGCGATCGGGAAACTCGTTCCAGAAGGGACCATCGGCCTCGCCCTTGCCACCCTCGACGGCGACCATGCCATCGAAAAGGTTGCAGAGCAGGCGCAACTGGCAGAAGAGCGCGGCGGCGATGAACAGGCTCGCCCTTACGCCGTCCTCGCTTTCGCCCGTGAGCCAGAAGGAAAGGCCGGCAAGGGCGGCCGCCAGCATGCTTGCCTGCGAGATCCGGTTTGGCGTGAGGTTCATCGATGCCAGGCGGCGCGCGGTGGCCTGCGCCCAGCGGGTGTTGCGGCTCGCGAGCGGCCTGCGGTCACCGGTCTCGGTCATGTTCGCCTCGGCTGATGGAATAGTTGTAGATGGCGGCGTAGGTGGTCGAAACCGTGAGCGGCAGCGCAATCGTTTTCAGGATCTCGGGCGTGCCGCTGGCGGCATGGATCGCGACCAGAATTGCAGATGAGCCAAGGCACGCGAAGAGCGGTGGCAGAACCAGGCGCCTGGCGCCGTTGAACCGCCTGGAAAGCGTATCGATCGCCGTCTTGAGGTAGAGGGTAAGCAGCGCCGAAAGCGTTCCCTGGACGAAGCCGGCAACAAGCGGCTTGGGCATGGGGTGATGGCGGTTGGCGAAAAGCGCCCAGCCGCCCATGGCGAAAAAGGCGAAGGCCACATGTACGACCCCGCTTGATGCCAGCCCCTTCAGTTTCGCGCTCATGTCAGCGACCACCAGTAGCGCGTCAGGTGGAAGAAGATTGGCGCGGAGAAGACGACGGAATCGAGCCGGTCGATCAGCCCGCCATGGCCTTCGATCAGATGGCCCCAGTCCTTGACGCCGCGGTCCCGCTTGATCGCCGACATGACGAGCCCGCCAAAGAATCCCATCAGAGTTATGATGAGCGACATCAACGCGGCTTGTGCCGGGGTGAACGGGGTAATCCACCAGAGCGAGGCGCCGATCAGCGTTGCGCTCGCAACGCCGCCGACGAAACCCTCGACCGTTTTCGACGGCGAAAGGGTTGGCGCGATCTTGGTTTTGCCGAAGAGCTTGCCCCAGACATATTGCAGCACGTCGCTCGACTGAACGACGATGACGAGGAAGGCGATGAGAAGCACGTTGCGTCCCTCATAGCCCGGAATCTGCAGCGTTAGCAGCGCCGGCACATGCGAGGCGCAGAAGACGCAGATCATCAGCGCCCATTGCACCTCGGAGATCCGGACCAGGAAGTCGCGGGTGTCGCCGCGAAGAACCGCGACGATCGGCATCAGCAAGAAGGCGTAGACCGGCACGAAGATCGAATAGATGCCGTATTGCTCGGCCCACAGCAGGAAGTAGTTGATCGGCAGGACGACGAAGAAGGCGCCCGCGATCGCCCAGTGGTCGCCGCGCCGCGTGTTGATGAGCGTGATGAACTCGCGCAGCGCCGCAAACGAGCAGAAGGCAAAGAGCAGGAGCACGCCGACCCGTCCGGCAACGAAGGCGATGGCGATCAGCACTACCATTGCCCACCACGCCTTGATGCGGGCGTTGAGGTTCTCGATCGAGCCGTTCGACCCGTCAGGCGACAGCTTCTGCTTGAGCATGTAGCCGACGCTTGACGCCAGCACGAGAACGCCGCCGACGCCGAAGAGCAGCTTGAGCATGTCCAGGCTGGCCGCGCTCATGCGTCGTCATCCGTCGATGAAGGCGCGAGCGAAAGCAGGGCGGTCTCGGCGCGAGCGATGAACTCTTCCTTCGTCTCCTGCGCCTTGAGGCGCATCGATTCGCCGAAATTGACGGTGCAGATGAGCGGGATCGGCACGAACTCCCCCTTGGGCATGACGCGGTTGAGATTGTTGATCCAGACGGGAACCAGCGCCACGTCCGGGCGCTTGCAGGCGAGGTGATAGAGCCCGCTCTTGAACGGCAGCAGTCGCGCTTCGGTCTGGTTGCGCGTTCCCTCGGGAAAGAGAAGGAGCGACGATCCGTCGTTGAGCACGGCCGTCATCTGCTCGACCGGGTCCTGCGTGCGCGCATCCGGGTCGCGCTCGATCAGCACCGCGTCGAAGACGTCGCGGCCGATGAAGGTCGAAAGCTTCGATTTCAGCCAGTATTCGGCACCTGCGACCGGCCGCGCGCGTTCCCTGAGCCAGGGCGGCAAGACCGCCCAGATCAGCACGAAATCGCCGTGGCTGGAGTGGTTGGCGAAATAGATGCTCTGCTTCGGCGGCAGGCCGGTCTCATGCCAGATGGCGCGCGCCGCCGTCAGCGCCCGCGCAAACATCATGATGGCGATGGAAGCCAGCTTGGCCATCATCTCGCGCATCATGTGGTTTTGTGCCCGGTTGGGAGCCGAGCCAGTGTGCCGAAGCGCCCCTTGGCGTGACTCGGCCGTGCCCGGATGCGTTTCTTGTCTTGCGACTCAATAATCAAATGCTGCCCCTCAGCCTGCTGCCCGGCATAACTCCAGGCTGCAATGACGAATTTTACGCAATTGTGACGGCTTCTCAAGCGGTTGAAATCATGCGCAACATGATAACGCGCAGACCATGCCGGATATTCGTTCGCCGACACCATGACGGAGAAACCATTGCGGCGGCACGTCGCAGCCGTTGGCCTCCGTTCGCGTTGACCATCCGCAACTTAGCCGCTAGCTTGCGGCTTCCAGTAAGGGGAGCGTCGTCCAATGCGCCAGTAATGCCCGGTGAAAACCGAATCGCCTCAACTTCGCTTGCGAAGAAGATGGACGATGGCATTGCTGCGATCCGCATCGACGGACGAACGCTAGGGCATTTCTGCCTGCGATCTCCATTCGCCTTCGTGAGCGGTCACATCAGGACAAGTTCCAGGGACCGAACATGCAAGACATTTCCTCCTCCAATCTCGATATCATCGATCACAATCGCCAGGCGTGGGACAGGCAGGCAAGCCAGGACTGCGAATGGTCCCGCCCGGTCACACGCGAGATGATCGCCGACGCCCGCAAAGGGCAGTGGCAGGCGCGGCTGACGCCCGGCGATCTGCCTGAGGGCTGGTTGCCCGACGTCAAGGGCAAGAAGATCCTCTGCCTGGCGTCCGCCGGCGGGCAGCAGGCGCCGATCCTGGCCGCCGCCGGTGCGGACGTTACGGTCTTCGACCTCTCCGAGGGACAGCTCGAACAGGATCGGCGCGTCGCCGAACGCGAAGGGCTGTCGCTTTTGACCGTGCAGGGCGACATGCGGGACCTCGCGACCTTTGCGGACGAAACCTTCGACATCGTCTTTCATCCGATCTCGAACCTCTATGTTCCCGACCTCCAGCCGGTCTGGCGGGAGTGCCACCGGGTGCTGAGGACCGGCGGTCGGCTGCTTTCGAGCTTCTACAATCCGATCGTTTTCGTCGGCGACCGCGATCCGGCCCATGCGGAAAAGGGCCTTATCCGCCCGGCTTACCGGCTCCCCTTTGCCGAGGTGGAGCATCTCGCGCCCGATGTCGTGCAGGCCAAGGTCGATCGGGGCGAGGCCCTGGTCTTCGGACACAGCCTTTCTGCGCAGATCGAGGGGCAGCTGAAGGTCGGTTTCCTGTTGGCCGGCTTTCACGAGGATTGGCAGCCGTCGGCTCGTTTCCTGATCGACAGGTTCGTGCCGACCTTCATCGCCACCTTTGCCACCAAGAGCGATCTTCATCCCTGATGCGGCAGGCCCGGCGCTCTGTTCGGGCCCGCAAGCTCGCACGCAACGAGGGCAGTCGCAGCGGCCGGAAGGCGCTGCGGTTGCCGATCCCGGCTTCCGCACCGCCTTTTTACCTCGCGTTACTGTTACGTACTCGCCAACGCATCGGTTTCGTACTTTCCTGTCGTCAGCGAAACTGGAAAGGGGTCAATCCATATGCGCTTCATCGCTTTGTTGTTCGTGCCTTTGGCGGTTGCCGTGCTGGGGCTTTCGGGTTGTGCCTCGACGTCCTCGACCAATACATCCTACACGCAGCCCCAGACGTTCGCCCCCGGTCTCGGTGCGGGGAACACGGCGAACGCCACGACGGCGCCGGGCTACTACTGACCTTCCGGCGGTTCGTCTCCCGCTGACAGGCATAATCCGCGGCGGGCGCAGCCGGCCGCGGACGGCTCACTTTTGCGGCGACGGCCCGAAGCCGGATCGCCGATCCGGCCCCTGGCGGTGACCCGGCTTGCATTCGCCGGCCAAAAGTTGCAAACAGCGGCGAACCATCAGGGAACACGCCATGAGCCTCTCCAAGCGCACCACCCGCCCGCTCGATCACCTCGTGCTGCCGGTGGATACGCTTACCCAGGCGCGGCGTCGGTTTTCCAATCTCGGCTTCACCGTCGCCGACGATGCCCGCCATCCGTTCGGCACCGAAAATGCCTGCGTCTTCTTTGCCGACGGCACCTATCTCGAACCGCTAGCCATAGCGTCCCGCGAGGAGTGCGAGGCGGCGGCACTCGACGGCAACGCCTTTGTGGCGCGTGATCAGGCGTTTCGTTTCCGCCAGGGACCGGAAGGCCTCTCGGCGCTGGTCTTCGGCACCGAGGATGCGGCGAGCGACCACATCCGTTTTCGGGCGCGGGGCATCTCCGGCGGCGATATGCTGGAGTTTTCCCGGCCGATGAAGCTGCCCGATGGCCGCGAAGGACTGGGCTCGTTCCGTCTTGCCTTTGCCGCGGACCTGCGCGCGCCGGATCTCTTTCTTTTCAACTGTCAGCGCGTTCGCGCACTCCCCACCGATCGGGCGGCGCTGGAGCGACACGACAACGGCGTGATCGGCATAAGCGAAGTGGTGCTGTCGGAAGCCAATCCGACTGATTTCCAGTATCTGCTGCAGGAAGCGGTCGATGAGCGCGAGGTTTCGGCGCATTCCTTCGGCATGGACGTCGCGACCACCAACGCCAAGATCTCGGTGCTGAACGCCGCCGGCATGGAAGCCTTCTTCGGTCGCTCGGTGCGCGGTGCCGAACGGGGCCTTCGCGGACGGGCGGTCGTCTTCCGTGTTGCCGATCTCGAGGCAACGCGGGCGCTCTTTGCCGAGAACGATATCGAATTTGCAGAAATGGGCGGGCGCCTCATTGTCCCCGAAATGCCGGGGCAAGGGGTGATCTTCGCGTTTGGAGCTTGATGATGAAAACCAATGCCAGAGTCGTTGTCGGTGAGGGCGCCCGTCAGGTCGCCTTCGCACAGACCGAGAAGTTGTCGCTGATCGCAGGCCCCTGCCAGATGGAGAGCCGTGAACACGCCTTCATGATGGCGGGTGCGCTCTCAGAACTCTGCAACAAGCTCGGCCTCGGCCTCGTCTACAAGTCCTCCTTCGACAAGGCCAACCGCACCTCGCTTTCGGGCAAGCGTGGCATCGGTCTCGACAAGGCGATGGAAATCTTCGCCGACCTGAAAAAGGAATTCGGCTTTCCGGTTCTGAGCGACGTGCACACCGAAGAGCAATGTGCTCTGGTCGCGCCGACGGTCGATATCCTGCAGATCCCGGCCTTCCTGTCGCGCCAGACCGATCTTCTGGTCGCAGCCGCCAAGACCGGCCGCGCGATCAACGTCAAGAAGGGCCAGTTCCTGGCGCCCTGGGACATGAAGAACGTGTTGGCGAAGTTCACCGAGAGCGGCAACCCCAATGTCATGCTCTGCGAGCGTGGCGCTTCCTTCGGCTACAACACGCTGGTCTCCGACATGCGCTCGCTGCCGATCATGGCTTCGCTCGGCGCGCCGGTCGTCTTTGATGCGACCCATTCGGTTCAGCAGCCGGGCGGGCAGGGCGGCTCTTCGGGCGGTCAACGAGAATTCGTCGAGACCCTGGCGCGTGCGGCCGTTGCGGTTGGCGTCGCAGGTGTGTTCGTCGAGACGCACGAAGACCCGGACAACGCACCCTCGGACGGCCCGAACATGGTGCATCTGAAGGACATGCCGCGGCTGCTCGAAAAGCTGCTGGCTTTCGACGCGATCGCCAAGGGCTGAGACCCGCGCGACGCTTCGTGAAATTTTCATGAACCGCAATGGCGCGGTTGTTTTTGCATATTGCGCGCCATTGTAATTTCGAGGCCTTGGCGTATGACAGGCCCCGACCACCCACCGTCCTCAACAGGGAAGAGATCATGACTGCAATCATCGACATCATCGGCCGAGAAATTCTGGACAGCCGCGGCAACCCGACCGTCGAGGTCGACGTGTACCTGGAAGACGGAAGCTTCGGCCGCGCGGCAGTCCCGTCGGGCGCCTCGACCGGTGCCCATGAGGCTGTTGAGCTGCGCGATGGTGGTACGCGTTACCTCGGCAAGGGCGTCGAACGTGCCGTCGAAGCCGTCAACGGCGAGATCTTCGAAGCGATCGGCGGTCTCGATGCCGAGAACCAGATCCAGATCGACAAGACCATGATCGAGCTCGACGGCACGGCGAACAAGTCGCGCCTCGGCGCCAACGCCATTCTCGGCGTTTCGCTTGCCGTTTCCAAGGCTGCCGCGGAAGCTGCCGGCCTGCCGCTCTACCGTTACGTCGGTGGCCCGAACGCCCACGTGCTCCCGGTTCCGATGATGAACATCATCAACGGTGGCGCGCACGCCGACAACCCGATCGACTTCCAGGAGTTCATGATCGTTCCGGTTGGCGCTGACACGATGCGTGATGCGGTTCGCATGGGCTCGGAAGTGTTCCACACGCTGAAGAAGCAGCTTGCAGCCGACGGCCACAACACCAATGTCGGCGACGAAGGCGGCTTCGCGCCGGGTCTCGCGTCCGCTCCGGCAGCGCTCGACTTCATCATGAAGTCGATCGAGAAGGCTGGCTACAAGCCGGGCGAAGACATGTTCATCGCGCTCGATTGCGCCGCAACCGAATTCTTCAAGGACGGCAAGTACGTGCTCGAAGGCGAAGGCCGCACGCTGGAGCCGGGTGCCATGGCTGAATACCTGGCGGAACTCGCCGCCAAGTACCCGATCTTCTCGATCGAAGACGGCATGGCCGAAGACGACTGGGACGGCTGGAAGGCTGTGACCGACCTCATCGGCAACGAGTGCCAGCTCGTCGGCGACGACCTGTTCGTCACCAACTCGGCCCGCCTGCGCGACGGCATCAAGATGGGCGTTGCCAACTCGATCCTCGTCAAGGTCAACCAGATCGGCTCGCTGTCGGAAACGCTCGACGCCGTCGAGACCGCCCACAAGGCGCGCTACACCGCCGTCATGTCGCACCGTTCGGGCGAAACCGAAGATGCGACGATCGCCGATCTCGCGGTTGCCACCAACTGCGGCCAGATCAAGACCGGCTCGCTCGCCCGTTCGGACCGGCTCGCAAAGTACAACCAGCTGATCCGCATCGAAGAGCAGCTTGGCCTGCAGGCCAAGTACGCCGGCCGTTCGATCCTGCGTGGCTGATCGCCGCCTGATTTTTGTCTGAAAACTGAGCCCGCCCACACGGCCCCGTGTGGGCGGGTTTCTATTTTCCTGCCGTTCATGGTCAACGGTCGGTTAATCAATCGACGCTAATCTGATTGCCGTACTGCGTATCAGGGCGGGAATGCATGTGGACACGGCATCATAAGAAACGGAAACTGGGTCGGCTGGTGATGCCGCTGATCGCGGTCGCCTTTCTCTCCTACTTCGGCTATCATTCCATTCACGGCGGCTATGGCCTGAAGGCGACCGAGCAATTCGATCGTCAGATCGTCGAGCGGCAGGCGCGGCTGGATAAGCTCACGAAGCAGCGAATGATCCTCGAAAAGGAGGTTCAGCTGATGAGTGATGGGTCGCTGGAACGGGACATGCTGGATGAAAAGGCTCGCCTCGCGCTGAACATGTCGCGAAGTGACGAGATCGTTATTTTCCACCGTACCGCAAATTAACCCGAATTCAGTTAATTGGAATTTGTGAAGTAAAATCAATCATTTGTACGGAATGCGAGCCATGCAAATATGGCATTGCTGTGTCTGCTTTCTTTCCCTATGGTAACCGCAAAAGGCTAACCATTGGGAGGAACGAATGGCTCCGCGAAAATCCGCGTCCGTTTCCAGCCGCAAGAGTGCCGCAAAGCCGGCGAAGAAAGACTTCAACGGCGGCACGTTCGCCGACTTCTCCAAACAGGAAGATCTGAGTGCCTACCGCGAGATGCTGCTGATCCGGCGTTTCGAGGAAAAGGCCGGCCAGCTCTATGGCATGGGCTTCATCGGCGGCTTCTGTCACCTCTACATCGGCCAGGAAGCCGTTGTCGTCGGCATGCAGATGGCGCTGAAGGAAGGCGACCAGGTCATCACCGCCTACCGTGATCATGGCCACATGCTGGCCTGCGGCATGAGCGCCCGCGGCGTCATGGCCGAACTCACCGGTCGTCGCAGCGGTCTTTCCAAGGGGAAGGGCGGCTCGATGCACATGTTCTCCAAGGAAAAGCACTTCTATGGCGGCCACGGCATCGTCGGCGCCCAGGTGTCGCTCGGCACCGGTCTTGCTTTTGCCAACCGCTATCGCGGCAACGACAATGTGTCCGTTGCCTATTTCGGTGACGGAGCTGCCAACCAGGGCCAGGTCTACGAAAGCTTCAACATGGCGCAGCTCTGGAAGCTGCCGGTGATCTACGTGATCGAGAACAACCGCTACGCCATGGGTACTTCCGTTTCGCGGGCTTCGGCACAGACCGACTTCTCGCAGCGTGGCGTCTCCTTCAACATTCCGGGCTTCCAGGTCGACGGCATGGACGTGCGCGCGGTCAAGGCCGCCGGCGACGAGGCTGTTGAGCATTGCCGCTCGGGCAAGGGTCCGATCATCCTTGAGATGCAGACCTATCGCTACCGCGGTCACTCGATGTCCGACCCGGCGAAGTACCGCTCGAAGGACGAAGTGCAGAAGATGCGCTCGGAGCATGACCCGATCGAGCAGGTGAAGGCGCGTCTGACCGAAAAGGGTTGGGCGAACGAGGATGAGCTGAAGCAGATCGACAAGGAAGTCCGTGACATCGTTGCCGACAGCGCCGATTTTGCCCAGGCCGATCCGGAGCCGGATGCATCCGAGCTCTACACCGACATCCTGCTTTGATCCGGGGAGGGACAAACATGCCAGTAGAAATTCTTATGCCCGCCCTTTCCCCGACAATGGAGGAAGGCACGCTCTCGAAATGGCTGAAGAACGAGGGGGACAAGGTGTCCTCCGGCGACGTCATTGCCGAAATCGAGACCGATAAGGCAACGATGGAAGTCGAAGCCGTCGATGAAGGCACGATCGGCAAGCTCTTGATTGCCGCCGGCACCGAAGGCGTCAAGGTCAACACCCCGATCGCCGTGCTGCTGCAAGACGGCGAAGGCGCTGGCGACATCGCCGCTCCGAAGGCCGAAGCGCCGAAGGCAGCCGCTGCCGAAGCGCCGGCCGCTTCCGCGCCGGCTCCGGTTGCAGCCCAGCCGAAGGTCGAAGTCGCTGCTGATCCGGCGATCCCTGCCGGCACCGAAATGGTGAC
This sequence comes from Ensifer sp. ENS02, assembly GCF_014851885.1. Taxonomy (NCBI): domain Bacteria; kingdom Pseudomonadati; phylum Pseudomonadota; class Alphaproteobacteria; order Hyphomicrobiales; family Rhizobiaceae; genus Ensifer; species Ensifer sp. ENS02. Next base: position 109,383 of record NZ_JACVAO010000009.1, read on the forward strand.
GATGACCGTTCGCGAAGCACTTCGCGACGCCATGGCCGAAGAAATGCGCGCCAGCGACGACGTCTTCGTCATGGGTGAAGAGGTCGCCGAATATCAGGGCGCCTACAAGATTACCCAGGGCCTGCTGCAGGAGTTCGGCGCCCGCCGTGTCATCGATACCCCGATCACTGAGCACGGCTTTGCCGGCGTCGGCGTCGGCGCTGCCATGACCGGCCTTCGTCCGATCGTCGAGTTCATGACCTTCAACTTCGCCATGCAGGCGATCGACCAGATCATCAACTCCGCTGCCAAGACACTCTATATGTCCGGCGGCCAGATGGGCGCGCCGATCGTCTTCCGTGGCCCGAGCGGTGCGGCTGCCCGCGTGGCGGCGCAGCACTCGCAGTGCTACGCCGCCTGGTACAGCCATATCCCGGGCCTCAAGGTCGTCATGCCCTACACGGCTGCCGACGCCAAGGGCCTGCTCAAGGCTGCGATCCGCGACCCGAACCCGGTCATCTTCCTCGAAAACGAAATCCTTTACGGTCACTCCTTCGAAGTGCCGAAGCTTGACGATTTCGTGCTGCCGATCGGCAAGGCCCGTATCCACAAGGTCGGCAAGGACGCAACGATCGTTTCCTTCGGTATCGGCATGACCTACGCCGTCAAGGCGGTTGCCGAACTCGAAGCCCAAGGCATCGATGTCGAACTGATCGACCTGCGCACCATCCGTCCGATGGACCTGCCGACGGTCATCGAATCCGTCAAGAAGACCGGCCGTCTGGTCACCGTCGAAGAAGGCTATCCGCAGTCTTCCGTCGGCACCGAGATCGCAACCCGCGTCATGCAGCAGGCCTTCGACTACCTTGACGCTCCGATCCTGACGATCGCCGGCAAGGATGTGCCGATGCCTTACGCCGCGAACCTCGAGAAGCTCGCGCTTCCGAACGTCGCAGAGGTTGTCGATGCGGTGAAAGCCGTTTGCTACAAATAAGGGGAGGGCCCTTCGATGCCTATCAACATCACAATGCCTGCCCTCTCCCCGACGATGGAAGAAGGCAATCTGGCCAAGTGGCTCGTCAAGGAAGGCGACAAGGTCAAGTCCGGTGACGTGATTGCCGAGATCGAGACCGACAAGGCGACGATGGAAGTCGAAGCCGTCGACGAAGGCACCGTTGCCAAGATCGTCGTTCCCGCCGGCACCGATGGCGTCAAGGTCAATGCGCTGATCGCCGTTCTCGCCGCCGATGGCGAGGATGTCGCCGCCGCCGCCAAGGGCGGCAACGGCGCGGCAGCACCGGCACCCGCCGCCAAGGCCGAAGCGCCTGCACCGGCAGCGCCGAGCGCTCCGGCTGCGGCTCCTGCCGCTGCACCGGCTGCAGCCCAGCCGGCCAAGGCCGAGGGCGGCGCCCGCATCTTCTCCTCGCCGCTCGCACGCCGTCTGGCAAAGGACGCGGGCATTGACCTGTCGGCAGTTGCCGGCACCGGTCCTCATGGCCGCGTCGTCAAGAAGGACGTCGAAGCCGCCGTCTCCGGTGGCGCTGCCAAGCCTGCCGCCGCGCCGGCTGCTGGCGCTGCTGCTCCTGCAGCCGCTCCGCTTGCCAAGGGCATGTCGGAAGACGCCGTTCTCAAGCTGTTCGAGCCGGGTTCCTACGAACTCGTGCCGCATGACGGCATGCGCAAGACGATCGCCAAGCGTCTCGTCGAATCCAAGCAGACGATCCCGCACTTCTACGTGTCGGTGGACTGCGAACTCGACACGCTGCTGGCACTGCGTGCGCAGCTCAACGCAGCGGCTCCCGAGCAGGGTGGCAAGCCGGTCTACAAGCTCTCCGTCAACGACATGGTCATCAAGGCTCTGGCGCTGGCACTGCGCGATGTTCCGAACGCGAACGTCTCGTGGACCGAGAGCAACATGGTCAAGCACAAGCACGCCGATGTCGGCGTTGCCGTGTCGATCCCGGGCGGCCTGATCACCCCGATCATCCGCCAGGCGGAACTGAAGAGCCTGTCTGCCATCTCCAACGAGATGAAGGACCTCGGCCAGCGTGCCAAGGACCGCAAGCTGAAGCCCGAAGAATACCAGGGCGGCACGACTGCCGTCTCCAACATGGGCATGATGGGCGTCAAGAACTTCGCCGCCGTCGTCAACCCGCCGCATGCCACGATCCTCGCGGTCGGTGCCGGCGAGGAGCGCGTCGTCGTCAAGAACAAGCAGATGGTCATCGCCAACGTCATGACCGTCACGCTTTCGACCGACCATCGCTGCGTCGATGGCGCGCTCGGTGCCGAACTGCTCGGTGCCTTCAAGCGCTACATCGAAAACCCGATGGGCATGCTGGTCTGAGTTGGATGAGGACCGGCCTTCGGGCCGGTCCGTTCCTTTTCACGCAGTCGAAGGCGGGCCCGGACGATGAAAACAGTTCTCTGCTATGGCGACAGTCTGACCTGGGGCTACGATGCCACCGATGGCGGTCGACATGCGCTTGCCGATCGCTGGCCGAGTGTCTTGCAGAAGGCGCTGGGGCCGGACGTCCAGGTCATTGCCGAGGGGCTGAACGGCCGCACGACCGCCTACGACGATCACCTCGCCGATTGCGACCGTAACGGTGCGAAGGTGCTGCCGACGCTGCTGCACAGCCACGCGCCGCTCGATCTCATCATTCTTCTTCTCGGTGCAAATGACATGAAGCCGGTGATCCACGGAACCGCCTTCGGCGCCGTCAAGGGCGTCGAGCGGCTGGTCAATCTGGTGCGCCGTCACGATTGGCCGGTTGAGAGTGAGGACGGCCCGGAGATCCTGATCGTGTCGCCGCCGGTGCTTTGCGAAACGGCCGACGCCGGCTTTGCCGCAATGTTCGCAGGCGGCATCGAGCAGTCTTCGATGCTGGCGCCCCTTTACCGCGATCTCGCCGACGAACTCGATTGCGGCTTCTTCGATGCCGGATCAGTGGCGGTGACGACGCCGCTCGATGGCGTGCATCTCGATGCGGAAAACACGCGTGCGATTGGCCGGGGTCTGGAACCGGTCGTGCGGATGATGCTCGGGGTCTGAGAATGGTCGGGGGCGTCACCATACGTCCGGCCGAAAGACGTGAGGCGGCGGAACTCGCCATCCTCGTCGATATCGCCGCGCATGGCTTTGCCTCCTGGCTCTGGTACGGCGCCGTCCAGAATGGGGTGACGGATACGGCTTTCGAGCGCGGGCGCATCAAGCTGCGCGAAGAGCCGGGTCCGGGGAACTGGCGTGATGCGCTGGTTGCCGAGGTCGATAACGAGGTTGCCGGACTGTCGCTCGGCTATGGGGTCGGGCCGGAAGCGGCTGAGATTGTTGCCGGGCACCCGGTTCTCGAGCCCCTGCTGGCGCTGCAGCGCCAGATCGTCGGCCACTGGTTCATAGAGAGCCTGGGCGTCTATCGCCATCAGCGCGGCCGGGGGATCGGCAAGGCGCTTCTGGCAAAGGAATTCGAACGCGCCGGATCGGCGCCGGTGAGCCTGATCACCGAGAGCCACAACGGCAGGGCTCAGGCACTATACAGGGCAAACGGTTTCGGCGAGGCAGCGCGCGCCGAGGCGGTTCCGCTCTTTGAGGAAAGCAAGAAACACGACTGGGTGCTCTTCACCCGCAAGGTCGCTTGAGACAAAGGCAGGAAACACATGGCTGAGAATTACGACGTCATCGTCATCGGTTCGGGTCCGGGGGGCTATATCGCCGCCATTCGTGCGGCACAGTTGGGTCTCAAGACCGCGGTCGTCGAGCGCGAGCACCTGGCCGGCATCTGCTCCAACTGGGGCTGCATCCCGACCAAGGCGCTGCTGCGCTCCGCCGAAGTTCTGCACTACGCCCAGCACCCGGGCAGCTATGGCATCAAGATCGAAGGCACGGTGACGCCGGACCTGAAGGCGATCGTTGCACGCTCGCGCGGCATTGCCGGGCGCATGAATGGCGGCGTCGGCTTCCTGATGAAGAAGAACAAGGTCGATGTGATCTGGGGTGAAGCCAAGCTCACGAAGCCCGGCGAAATCGTCGTCGGCAAGTCGACGAAGCCGGTCGTCCAGCCGCAGGCGCCGCTGCCGAAGAACACCAAGGGCGAGGGCACCTACACCGCCAAGCATATCATCATCGCGACCGGCGCCCGCCCACGCGCGCTGCCGGGTATCGAGCCCGATGGCAAGCTGATCTGGACCTACTTCGAGGCGATGAAGCCTGAGGAAATGCCGAAGTCGCTGCTGGTCATGGGCTCGGGCGCGATCGGCATCGAATTCGCCTCCTTCTACCGCACCATGGGTGTGGACGTGACGGTCGTCGAAGTGATGCCGAACGTGATGCCGGTCGAAGATGCCGAGATTTCGAACATCGCCAAGAAGCAGTTCGAAAAGCAAGGCATGAAGATCCATCTCCAGGCCAAGGTGACGAAGGTCGAGAAGGCTGCCAACTCGATCACCGCCCATGTCGAGATGAAGGACGGCAAGGTCGAGAAGATCACCGCTGACCGCATGATCTCGGCCGTCGGCGTTCAGGGCAACATCGAGAACCTCGGCCTCGAAACGCTCGGGGTCAAGACCGACCGCGGCTGCATCGTCATCGACGGCTACGGCAAGACCAACGTTCCCGGCGTCTACGCGATCGGCGACGTCGCCGGACCGCCGATGCTCGCCCACAAGGCCGAGCATGAGGCCGTCATCTGCGTCGAAAAGATCGCTGGCCTGCCGAACGTCCACCCGATGGACAAGCTGAAGATCCCGGGCTGCACCTATTGCCACCCGCAGGTCGCCTCCGTCGGCCTTACGGAAGCCAAGGCCAAGGAACTCGGACGCGACATCCGCGTCGGCCGTTTCCCCTTCGTTGCCAACGGCAAGGCGATCGCGCTCGGCGAGGACCAGGGCATGGTCAAGACGATCTTCGACAAGAAGACCGGCGAACTCTTGGGCGCCCACATGGTCGGTGCGGAAGTCACCGAACTGATCCAGGGCTTCGTCGTCGCGATGAACCTCGAGACGACCGAAGAAGATCTGATGCACACGATCTTCCCGCATCCGACGATCTCCGAGACGATGAAGGAAAGCGTGCTCGACGCCTACGGCCGCGCGCTCAACGCCTGATGGTTTCGGCGCCGGCGCTTTTGGTGTAGCTTTGGCATTGATAATGGGCGCATTTTCAATGCACGGAGACCAAAATGAGCGTGAACGGCGTCGGTATTTTGGCTGCGATCATCGTCGGCGGTTTGGCTGGGTGGCTCGCGGAGAAGTTCATGGGCAGCAGCATGGGGCCGATCATGAACATAGTGCTCGGCATCATCGGTGCGGTGGTGCTGAATTTCGTCCTGGCGGCCTTCGGCATGGCCTATGCCGGCTGGGTCGCCTACCTGATCATCGGCTTCATCGGCGCATGCCTGTTGATCGCCGCTGGTCGGGTCGTAAAACGATAGTCTGCCGGGCCTTCTGTGCTTCCGTCGGGCTTCGAAAATAGACGGCCTGACATTTCTGGTCGGGCCGTCTATATAGAGCGAAAATGGGTCGTCCGGCCTGATGCCGGACCCGCCGCGACGAGGAAGACAGTATGGTAACGGTGTTCGATGCCGTCTCTGACCGGGCGCAACGCGTCCGCCACCCGGAAAAGGCCCACAAGCCCGACACGGAAGTGATGCGCAAGCCGGAGTGGATCCGCGTCAAGGCGCCGATGTCCAAGGGCTACCAGGAGACGCGCGAGTTGGTGCGTTCGCACAAGCTCGTGACCGTGTGCGAGGAAGCCGGTTGCCCGAACATCGGCGAATGCTGGGACAAGAAGCACGCCACCTTCATGATCATGGGCGAGATCTGTACCCGCGCCTGCGCCTTCTGCAATGTCGCGACCGGGAAGCCGAATGCGCTCGACATGGAAGAGCCGGCCAACATCGCCAAGGCCGTCAAGCAGATGGGCCTCAGCCACGTCGTCATCACTTCGGTCGACCGTGACGATCTGGAAGATGGCGGCGCCGAACACTTCGAGAAGGTCATCTGGGCGATCCGCGAGGCCTCGCCGACGACCACGATCGAAATCCTGACGCCGGACTTCCTGAAGAAGCCGGGTGCGCTGGAACGCGTCGTTGCCGCCAAGCCTGACGTCTTCAACCACAACATGGAAACGGTTCCCGGCAACTATCTGACGGTCCGCCCGGGTGCGCGCTATTTCCACTCCGTCCGCCTGTTGCAGCGCGTGAAGGAACTGGACCCGACCATGTTCACCAAGTCCGGCATCATGGTCGGCCTCGGCGAAGAGCGCAACGAAGTGCTGCAGTTGATGGACGACCTGAGGACCGCCGATGTCGACTTCCTGACGATCGGCCAATACCTGCAGCCGACGCGCAAGCACCACAAGGTCGAAGCGTTCGTCACGCCCGAGGAGTTCAAGTCCTACGAGACCGTCGCCTACACCAAGGGCTTCCTGATGGTGTCGTCGAGCCCGCTGACGCGCTCGTCGCACCACGCCGGCGACGACTTTGCGCGGCTGCGTGCAGCCCGTGAAAAGAAGCTGGCGGCCATGGCAGGCTGACGGCTCGGCCGCTCAAAAAAGACCGAAACTCCGGCCCCGCGCCGGAGTTTCGCATTGGGTTTCCTTGTTCCCGAGTTCCGCGGGAGTTTCCATGGACTTGCCGTCAAAACCGGCAATCGTCAACTACGTCGACGATGCCGTTGCCGCCGACCATATTCGCAGTGCCAGGCGTATCCTCGTTGTCGGGTGCTCCGGCGGCGGCAAGTCGACGCTTTCACAGAAGCTCGCTCGTCAGTTCCAGTTGACCTACATCTCGATCGATCGCGATATCCGGTGGTTGCCGGGTTGGGCAGAGCGAGACCGGGCGGAGCAGCGCCAGCGCATTGTCGAGAGGATCGCCGCCGATCGCTGGGTCATGGATGGCACCGGTCCGTCCACATTCGATATCCGGGTGCCGAGAAGCGACATCGTGATCTGGGTGCGCATGTCGCGGCTTGTCTGCATATGGGGCGTCGTCACCCGCTGGCTGAAACATTTCGGCCGCACCCGCCCGGAGATGGCGTCGGGCTGCATCGAAAAGGTCGATTGGGATTTCCTTCAGTTCATCTGGACGTTTGAGCAGAAGTTTACGCCGCACATCGTCGCAGGTCTGGCGAAGCACGGCCCTGACGTGCCGGTTCTGCAGTTGAAATCGCGGCGCCAGATGCGCAGGCTCCTTGATCTTCTCGGTTCTCCCGCTTAACTCCCCTTTATGCCGCATTTCGAAACCAACCACGTCGTCAAGCACACCGCAGACCAGATGTTCGACCTCGTTGCCGACGTCGAACAGTATCCGCAGTTTCTGCCGCTCTGTGAGGCGCTGACGGTGCGCTCGCGCAAGGAGCGCGATGGCAAAGTGCTGCTGCTTGCCGATATGACCGTCGGTTACAAGGCGATTCGCGAGACCTTCACGACGCAGGTGCTGCTGAACAAGGCAGAGCGGACGATCGACGTCAAATACATCGACGGGCCGTTCAAATATCTCGACAACCGCTGGCGCTTCGAGCCTTCGGGCGAGGGGCAGTCGATCGTGCACTTCGACATCGACTACGAGTTCAAGAGCCGCATCCTCGGGGCCTTGATGGGCTCGATGTTCGACCGCGCCTTCCGCATGTTCTCCGACGCCTTCGAAAAGCGCGCCGACAGCATCTATTCGGCCTGAGCGATCTGCGTGAGCAGATCGAGTGCGGTGCGGATGGTCGCAAGCCTTATGTTGCTGCGGCCGATATCGCCGTAGCGCATCTCGCGATGCAGCAGCGCGCCGTTTCGCCCTGCCGCAGCGAGATGCACAAGGCCGACAGGCTTTTCAGCCGAACCACCGCTCGGCCCGGCGATGCCGGTGACGGCAACGGCGAAGTCAGCCGCCGAATGCGCGATTGCGCCCTGTGCCATCTCGATCGCCGTCTGCCGCGAGACGGCACCATGGGCGACGAGCGTCGCCGTCTCGACGCCGAGCATTGCGACCTTTGCCTCATTGGAATAGGTGACGAAGCCGCGGTCGAGGACTGCGGACGAGCCGGAGATCTCGGTCAGCGCGCCGGAGATCAGGCCGCCGGTGCAGGATTCGGCCGTTGCCACCTTGAGGCCATGTGCCGTGAACTGCGCGATGATCTCACCGGCTTTGACTTCGATGTCGGCGGACCACATCACGAAAGGTTCCCATAGACGACCGTCGCCGTGGCGATCGCGGCGATGCCTTCGTCGCGGCCGACGAAACCAAGGCGTTCGTTGGTCGTTGCCTTGACCGAGCACCGGTCGAGTGAAATCCCCAGCATGTCCGAGAGACTTTCGCGCATCGTCAGGCGGTGCGGCCCGACCTTCGGCGCTTCGGCGATCAGCGAAACGTCTGCATTGGTGATGATGCCGCCGCGCTCGCGCACGATTTTGGCCGCGTGCTCCAGGAAAATGCGAGACGGCGCGCCCTTCCATTGCGGATCGGACGGCGGGAAATGATCGCCGATGTCGCCGGCGCCACAGGTGGCGAGCAGCGCGTCGGTGAGCGCATGCAGCGCCACGTCGGCATCGGAATGGCCGGAAAGTTTCTTGGTGTGCGCAATGAAGACGCCACAGAGCGTGACGCCGTCGCCCTCGACGAGCTGGTGCACGTCGTAGCCGTTGCCGGTGCGCACATCGGGCAGGGCAATCCGATTGAGTTTCTCGTCGGCCATGGCGATATCCCTTTTCAGCGTAAGCTTGACGTTGTCGACGGCGCCTTCGACGAGCACGACCTTGAGGCCGGCCCATTCAGCGATCGACGCGTCGTCGGTAAAATCCGTGCGGCCGCTTCTCGCCGCCTCCCGGTGCGCGGCAAGAATGGCCTGGAGATCGAATGTCTGTGGCGTCTGTGCGCCGTAGAGGCCGTCGCGCGGCACGGTTTCCGTGACCATGCCATCCTTGCCGGCACGCTTCAGCGTGTCTGCGACGGCGACCGCCGGCAGTACGGCCCTGACGTCCTCACTCAATGCCGCAGCGCACCGCGACAGCAGCGCGTGATCGGCAAAGGGGCGCACCGCATCGTGGATCATCACGCGGCGCGCGCCGATGTCGGCCAGGGCTTCGAGGCCGGCGAGCACCGATATCTGCCGGGTCGCGCCGCCGTGGACGATGATCACATCCTCGGCCACCGAGCGTTTGCGTGCGGCGTTAAACAGCGCCTCGTCGTCCGGATGGATGACGACGACGATCGGACCGGCGCCCGGCCATGTCGCGAAAGTGTCAAGCGTATGGGCGATAACGGGGCGGTCGCCGATGGTTCGGTACTGCTTCGGGCCCTCGGCGGATTGCCCGGCGCGTTCGCCGCGTCCTGCCGCAACGATAACCACGCCGCACTTGAGCTGTTCTTGAGGCTGCATTTTCTGTATGAGGTCCCGCATTCGCCGATCTTCGCCGTGATGTACCGCGAAGGGTCGTGCTTTGCCAGCTGAGCTTAGAATTTTGCGCGCCGCGCCGAAATCGCTTGGCAAGTCCGAGAACAATGTCTAAAAATAGTGCAGGAACAACATGTGCCTGAAAGATATGCATTTGCCAATTCCGGCTCTTTCGTCTCCGCTTCGCATCGGATCCATCGAAATCCGCAACCGTGTTGCGCTCGCGCCGATGTCCGGCGTCACCGATCTCCCATTCCGGCGGCTTGCCTGGCGCTTCGGTGCGGGTTTCGTCGTGACCGAAATGGTGGCTAGCCGTGAACTGGTCGGCAATGCCCAGGAATCCTGGGCGCGGCTGAAGAACTCCGGGATCGAGCCGCACATCGTCCAGCTTGCGGGCCGTGAGGCCCATTGGATGGCGGAGGCCGCGAAGATCGCTGCCGACAATGGCGCCGACATCATCGACATCAATATGGGCTGCCCGGCAAAGAAGGTGACGGGCGGTTACTCCGGGTCGGCCCTGATGCGCGACCCCGATCACGCTTTGTCGTTGGTCGAGGCGACCGTCAACGCCGTCGATGTGCCCGTTACGCTGAAGATGCGGCTCGGCTGGGATGAAAACTCGATCAATGCGCCGCTGATTGCCAAGCGCGCCGAAGAGGCGGGCGTGAAGGCAATTACCGTGCACGGCCGCACGCGCATGCAGTTCTACAACGGTAAGGCGGATTGGGATGCGATCCGATTGGTCCGCGAGGTCGTCACCGTGCCGCTGGTCGCCAATGGCGACGTGGAGACGGTCGCCGATGCAGAAGAGATTCTCCGCCGATCGGGCGCGGACGCCGTCATGGCCGGCCGGTCCTCGCAGGGGCGCCCGTGGCACGTCGGGCTTCTCGCCGGGGCGGTCACGCATCCGTCAGCGGCGGAGGTCGCCGATATCTTTGCGGAGCACTACGAGATGATGCTCGAATTCTATGGCGTTGAGGTCGGCCTCCGGCATGCCCGCAAGCATGTCGCCTGGTATCTCGATCGCGCCGCCCCTGACCTTGCGGGTCCAGAAAAGGCAGCAATCCTGACATCGACCGATGCCCGTTTCGTCCGTGACAGGGCCCGTGCGGCGATGCTCGACGCCACCTCGAGTAAGCCGGAAGGCGAGGCGGTAGCAGAAGGAATTGCCGCATGACCGAGAAACCGAGCATGCCCGATGCCGTCGCCAACGGTCTGTCGATGGCGGTTCTGAACGCCATCCAGAACCCGGTGATCATGGTGGACGCCAAGGGTCTCGTCGCCTTTGCCAACTGGGAGGCCGAATCGTTTTTCGGCGCCAGCGCCAACCACCTGGCGCGCCATGACATCAGCGCCTTCATTCCCTTTGGTAGTCCGCTGCTGACGCTGATCGAGCAGGTCCGCGAGCGCAAGGCGCCGGTCAACGAGTATCGCGTCGACCTGAGTTCGCCGCGCCTTGGGGCCGACAAGCTGGTCGATCTCTATGTCGCCCCTGTACTGTCCGAGCCGGGTGCGGTCGTCGTCGTCTTCCAGGAGCGTTCGATGGCCGACAAGATCGACCGGCAGCTGACGCATCGCGGTGCTGCCCGTTCGGTGACCGGTCTCGCCTCGATGCTGGCGCATGAAATCAAGAACCCGCTCTCGGGCATCCGAGGTGCTGCGCAACTGCTGGAGACCTCCGCCAACGACGAGGACCGCGCGCTGACGCGGCTGATCTGCGACGAGACCGACCGCATCGTTTCGCTGGTCGATCGCATGGAGGTGTTTTCCGACGAGCGCCCCGTCGATCGCGTGCCGCTGAACATCCATTCGGTGCTCGACCACGTGAAGGCGATCGCCAAGGCCGGCTTCGCCCGCCACATCAAGTTCGCGGAGCACTACGATCCGTCGCTGCCGCCCGTCTATGCCAACCGCGATCAGCTGGTTCAGGTGTTCCTGAACCTGATCAAGAATGCGGCCGAAGCGATCGGCGAACGCCACGACGGCGAAATCCTGCTGACGACCGCCTACCGGCCGGGCATTCGCCTGTCGGTTGCCGGGACGCGCGAGAAGATCTCGCTGCCGCTGGAATTCTGCGTGCACGACAATGGCCCAGGCGTCCCTCAGGACCTGCTGCCGCTCTTGTTTGACCCCTTCATCACCACCAAGACCAATGGTTCAGGCCTGGGTCTCGCTCTGGTTGCCAAGATCATCGGCGGCCATGGCGGGATCGTCGAATGCGACAGCCAGCAGAACCGCACCACCTTCCGCGTGCTGATGCCTGCCTCCAAGGGCCAGGCCGCGGATGACGACGACATGCCGATGACAAAAGGAAACCTTGCATGACCGGTGCCACGATCCTCGTCGCGGATGACGACGCCGCCATTCGCACCGTGCTGAACCAGGCGCTGAGCCGCGCCGGCTACGATGTCCGCATCACCTCCAACGCGGCGACGCTGTGGCGCTGGATTGCGGCGGGCGATGGCGATCTGGTCGTGACCGACGTGGTGATGCCGGACGAAAACGCCTTCGATCTTCTCCCGCGCATCAAGAAGGCGCGCCCCGACCTGCCGGTGCTGGTCATGAGCGCCCAGAACACATTCATGACGGCGATCAAGGCCTCGGAGAAGGGCGCCTACGACTATCTGCCGAAGCCTTTCGACCTGACCGAGTTGATCGGCATCATCGGCCGGGCGCTGTCGGAGCCGAAGCGCCGGCCGGCAAAGCTCGACGACGACACCCAGGACGGCATGCCGCTGGTCGGCCGCTCGGCTGCGATGCAGGAAATCTACCGGGTGCTGGCGCGCCTGATGCAGACCGACCTGACCCTGATGATCACCGGCGAGTCCGGCACCGGCAAGGAGCTTGTTGCCCGCGCGCTGCACGACTATGGCAAGCGCCGCAACGGTCCGTTTGTCGCGATCAACATGGCGGCGATCCCGCGCGACCTGATCGAATCGGAACTGTTCGGCCACGAGAAGGGCGCGTTTACCGGCGCGCAGATGCGCTCGACCGGGCGTTTCGAGCAGGCCGAAGGCGGAACGCTCTTCCTCGACGAAATCGGCGACATGCCGATGGACGCGCAGACGCGTCTTCTACGGGTCTTGCAGCAGGGGGAATATACGACCGTCGGCGGACGCACGCCGATCCGCTCCGACGTGCGTATTGTCGCGGCAACCAACAAGGACCTGAAGCAGTCGATCAATCAGGGCCTGTTCCGCGAAGACCTCTACTATCGTCTGAACGTCGTGCCGCTGCGGTTGCCGCCGCTGCGCGACCGTGCCGAGGACATTCCGGACCTCGTGCGCCACTTCGTCCAGCAAGCGGAAAAGGAAGGCTTGGACGTCAAGCGCTTCGACCATGAGGCGCTGGAGCTGATGAAGGCGCACCCCTGGCCAGGCAACGTTCGCGAGCTGGAGAACCTGGTGCGGCGCCTGACGGCACTTTATCCACAGGATGTCATCAGCCGCGAGATCATCGAAAACGAGCTTCGCTCCGAGATCCCGGATAGCCCAATCGAGAAGGCGGCGGCGCGTCCGGGCTCGCTGACGATTTCGCAGGCGGTCGAAGAAAATATGCGCCAGTATTTCGCAAGCTTTGGCGAGGCCTTGCCTCCGGCCGGCCTTTACGACCGGGTACTTGCGGAAATGGAGTATCCGCTGATCCTCGCAGCGCTCACCGCCACCCGCGGCAACCAGATCAAGGCGGCCGATCTGCTCGGACTCAACCGCAACACGCTGCGCAAGAAGATCCGTGAGCTCGGTGTTTCGGTCTATCGCAGCTCACGCAGCGCTTGACTTGGCCGCACCCACCGTTGCATTTTCGCCACAATGCGTTGCTTGAACGGATAACGGCCGCCGAATCGCGCGTCGTTGCCGTCCTGTTCAATCGATTTGACCCAATCGATTGACGGGGGTGCCGCGCGGCAGCCCATCTGGGTGGTGAGGTCAACCTTTGACCCGAGAATGCAAGCAAGAGATGCCGTCGCCGGCCGGCGACGGTTGGGGGAACGCTTTTCATGGTGGACGCAATGGCCTTGCCGCTGGGCACAGATGAGGGACTGGCGGCGCAGGATCGCCGTGGCTCCTTTGCCCTGCCGGGCCTGATGTTGGCAACCGGCGCGCTGATCTGTGCGACCGTCTCCCTGCTCGTGCTTCTCGGCCTGACGCCAATCAAGCTCGAACGAAATATCGTCATCGCCTGTGCGGCGATCAACAGCCTCTTCGTCGTCGGCCTCATCTATCTGATCGCCCGTGAAATCCTGCGTCTGCTGCGCGCCCGCCACAAAGGCCGTGCCGCAGCCCGACTGCACGTGCGCATCGTCGCGCTGTTTTCAATCGTGGCGATCACGCCGGCGGTTCTCGTCGCGATCTTTGCCAGCATCACGCTCGATGTCGGCCTTGACCGCTGGTTCTCGCTCCGAACCCAGGCGATCGTCCGCTCCTCGATCAACGTGGCGCAGGCCTACGTGCTCGAGAATGCCAGCTATCTCCAGGGCCAGACCGTCTCGATGGCGAACGACCTCGAGCGCAACCGTCAGCTCTACAGCCTCGACCGTACGGGCTTTGCCGAGTTGATGACCCGCCAGGCGCGCGGACGCGGCATGCTTGGCGCCTTTCTTGTGCGTGCCGACGGCAGCCCCATCGTGCAGGCCAACATCTCGACCGATCGGCCGCTGCCGGCGATCCCGCCGGATGCGTTGAAGAGTTCCGTCTCCGGCCAGCCGACCCTGATCCCGCCAGGGATCACCAACCTTGTCGGCGCGGTCATCCCGCTTGACGACATCCCGGGCACCTTCCTCTACACGGTTCGCAACGTCGATCCGGAGGTGATGCGCTCGCTCCGGCTGATGGAGGAGAACACCGCCGAGTACAAGATGCTCGAGGCCGGGCGAACCTTCACCCAGATTGCCTTCGGTGTCCTCTATCTCGGCTTTGCCCTCATCGTACTGCTGGCCGCGATCTGGACCGCGATCGCCGTCGCTGACCGGATTGTCCGGCCCATCCGCCAGCTGATCGGTGCCGCCGACAGCGTCGCTTCCGGTAATCTCGATGTCGTCGTGCCGGTGCGCGCCGTCGATGGTGACGTCGGTAATCTGTCACGAACCTTCAACAAGATGGTTTCTGAGATACGCAGCCAGCAGGAGCAGATCCTGGAGGCCAAGGACGAAGTCGACCACCGCCGCCGCTTCATCGAGGCGGTTCTGTCGGGCGTGACCGCGGCTGTCATCGGTGTCGGTCGTGACCGCCAGATCACCATTGCCAATCCGTCGTCCGAAGATTTCCTGAAGAAGGCCGCGCCGGATCTTCTCGGTGCCGATCTCAGGCAGATCGCGCCCGAGATCGAGGAGGTCCTGGTCGAGGCCGAAGGGCGCCATCGCAACGATTACCGCAAGCAGATCAACGTTATGCGCGGCGGAACCGAGCGCACGCTGAACGTTCAGGTGACGCGCGAAGAGGGCGGCGAGGCGAACGAATCCTACGTCATCACCATCGACGACATCACCGATCTCGTCATCGCCCAGCGCTCGACCGCCTGGGCGGACGTGGCGCGCCGCATCGCCCACGAGATCAAGAACCCGCTGACGCCGATCCAGCTTTCCGCCGAGCGCCTGAAGCGGCGCTACGGCAAACAGATCAATCAGGACGACAAAGCCGTTTTCGACCAGTGCACGGACACCATTGTGCGCCAGGTGGAAGACATCGGACGCATGGTGGACGAGTTCTCGGCCTTCGCGCGCATGCCGAAGCCGACAAAGGAACGGGCGGATCTTCGTGCGATCCTGAAGGATGCAGTGTTCCTGCGCGAAATGGGCAACAACCACATCAACTTCGTGCGCGATCTCGGCGAGGAGCCGCTTGAGGGCTCGTTCGACGGACGCATGCTCGGTCAGGCCTTCGGCAACATCGTCAAGAATGCCGTGGAATCGATCGAGGCGGTGCCGGCGGATGCGGTCCGCGGCCAGCCTGTCGTCGTGGCGCGTGCGCGAACCGATGCGGGGACCGGCCAGTTCGTCGTCGACATCATCGACAACGGCAAGGGCCTGCCCACGGAAAACCGGCACCGTATTCTGGAGCCATACATGACGATGCGCGAGAAGGGCACGGGCCTGGGTCTCGCCATCGTCAAGAAGATCATCGAGGACCATGGCGGACAATTGGAATTGCACGACGCGCCTGCCGAATACGACGGCGGTGTCGGGGCGATGATCCGCGTGATCCTGCCGCCTGCCGGAGAAACCGCGGGCGAAGAGAGTTTGAAGGATAAGGGTGCGAGCGATGGCCGCTGATATTCTGGTTGTGGACGATGAGGAAGATATCCGCGAGATCGTGTCGGGTATCCTGTCCGACGAGGGGCACGAAACGCGCACCGCCTTCGACAGCGACAGCGCGCTGGCGGCGATCAGCGATCGCGTGCCGCGGCTGGTCTTCCTCGACATCTGGATGCAGGGAAGCCGCCTCGATGGCCTGGCGCTGCTCGACGAGATCAAGGGGCGGCACCCGGATCTTCCGGTTGTCATGATTTCCGGTCACGGCAACATCGAGACCGCGGTCAACGCAATCAAGCGCGGCGCCTATGATTTCATCGAGAAGCCCTTCAAGGCCGACCGTCTGATCCTGATCGCCGAACGGGCGCTGGAAAATTCCAAGCTCAAGCGCGAAGTCTCGGAGCTGAAGAAGAAGTCCGGCGATCCGGTCGAGCTGATCGGCACGTCCGTTGCCGTCTCGCAGCTTCGCCAGACGGTCGAAAAGGTCGCGCCGACCAACAGCCGCATCATGATCCAGGGGCCCTCGGGTTCCGGTAAGGAACTGGTCGCGCGTATGATCCACCGCAAGTCGACGCGATCGACGGGCCCCTTCGTGGCGCTGAACGCAGCGGCGATCACGCCGGACCGAATGGAAATCGCGCTCTTCGGGACCGAGGGCACGCCGGGCCAGCCGCGCCGCACGGGCGCGCTCGAGGAAGCCCATGGCGGCATCCTTTATCTCGACGAGATCGGCGAAATGCCGCGCGAGACGCAGAACAAGATCCTGCGCGTGCTCGTCGACCAGCAGTTCGAGCGTGTCGGCGGCACCAAGCGCGTGAAGGTCGACGTCCGGATCATCTCTTCGACGGCCTACAATCTCGAAAACATGATCTCCGAGGGCCTGTTCCGCGAAGACCTGTTCCACCGGCTGGCGGTCATTCCGGTTCGTGTTCCGGCACTCGCCGAGCGGCGCGAAGACATTCCGTTCCTCGTCGACATGTTCATGCGCCAGGTCAGCGAGCAGGCGGGCATCCGTCCGCGCAAGATTGGCGACGACGCGCTGGCGGTGCTGCAGGCGCATGACTGGCCGGGCAACATCCGCCAGCTTCGCAACAACATCGAGCGGCTGATGATCCTTGCCCGCAGCGACGGTCCGGATACGCCGATCTCGGCCGACATGCTGCCGACCGAAGTGGGTGACACCCTGCCGAAGATTTCGGCCCAGGGCGACCAGCATATCATGACCTTGCCGTTGCGCGAGGCTCGCGAAATGTTCGAACGTGATTATCTGATCGCGCAGATCAACCGATTCGGCGGTAATATTTCGCGCACGGCGGAGTTTGTCGGTATGGAGCGGTCGGCGCTGCATCGGAAGCTGAAGTCGCTGGGCGTCTGAACCGGAATTTCCGGCCAACCCGCCCGCGCTCGCATGTGAAAGAACGACATGAAGGTAGTCATTTGTGGCGCGGGGCAGGTCGGCTACGGCATTGCCGAGCGACTGGCGCAGGAAGACAACGACGTTTCGGTGATCGATACGTCGGCGGCGCTGATCGCCAACATCACCGAGAGCCTCGACGTGCGCGGTTACGTCGGCCATGGCGCGCATCCGGATGTGCTCGCCAAGGCGGGTGCTGACCAGGCCGACATGCTGATTGCGGTCACGCTGTCCGACGAAGTCAACATCGTCGCCTGTGAAGTGGCGCACGCGATCTTCAACGTGCCGACGAAGGTTGCGCGCATTCGGGCGCAGAGCTATCTCGCGCCTGAGTATGCGAACCTGTTTTCGCGCGAGAACGTGCCGATCGACGTCACCATCTCGCCCGAAGTCGAGGTCGGGCGGCTCGTGCTGCGGCGCATTTCCTTTCCCGGCGCGATCGACGTCGTGCGTTTCGCCGATGACCGCATCGCCATGGTCGCCTTCGAGTGCCTGGAAGATTGTCCCGTCGTCGGCACGCCGCTGCAACAGTTGAGCGAACTGTTTCCTGACCTGCTTGCGACCGTCACCGGTATTTTCCGCAACGGCAAGGTGATCGTGCCCCATTCCGACGACCAGTTGCAGGCGGGCGATATCGCCTATGTCGTTTGCGATCGGGATCATGCGCGGCGCACGCTGACGCTCTTCGGCCACGAAGAGCAGGAGGCGCGGCGCATCATCATTTTCGGCGGCGGCAATGTCGGCTATTTCGTCGCCAAGACGATCGAGGAACACCAGCCGCGCACGCGGGTGAAGCTGATCGAGAGCGATCGCGACCGCGCGGTGATGATGGCCGACAAGTTGAGCAGCACGGTCGTCCTCAACGGGTCGGCCATGGACCAGCGGATCCTCGCGCAGGCCGATGTCCAGGACGCCGATCTCGTCGTGGCGCTCACGAACAACGACCAGATCAACATCCTCGGCAGCATGATGGCGAAACACCTGGGTGCAAAGTCCACACTCGTCCTCATCAACGAACCGTCCTACCAGGATTTTGCCGCGACTGCCGGCGTCGACGCCTATGTGAACCCGCGCGCGGTGACCATTTCGCGCGTGCTGCAGCATGTCCGCAAGGGCCGCATACGCTCGGTCTATGCGGTGCAGAAGGGCATGGCCGAGGTGATCGAGGCCGAGGCTCTGGAAACGTCCCCGCTCGTCGGCAAGGCCCTGCGCGACCTCGAACTTCCCGACGGAATCCGCATCGGCGCGCTCTATCGCGACAAGACGTTCATCCGCCCCGATGGCGCCACCCGGATCAAGGCGAAGGACCGCGTCGTGCTCTTTGCCACCGCCGATGCGGTGCGCCATGTCGAGCAATTGTTCCGCGTCAGCATTCAGTATTTCTAAGGTCGAGACGATGTCCCGAATTGCCTATGTCAACGGCGCCTACGTGCCGCACGCGGACGCCGGCGTCCATATCGAGGACCGCGGTTATCAGTTCGCCGACGGGGTCTACGAGGTCTGCGAGGTGCGTCACGGCTATATCGTCGATCTCACCCGTCATCTCGATCGCCTCGGCCGCTCGCTCAGCGAACTGCGCATCGACTGGCCGATGACAAGGGCCGCGCTCGTCCACGTGATCCGCGAAGTCATCCGGCGCAACCGGGTGAGAAACGGCCTGTTCTACATGCAGGTCACGCGCGGCGTGGCGCGCCGCGATCACGTCTTTCCCGTAGCGGAAACACGCCCGTCGATCGTGGTGACGGCGAAGCGCACCGACGCTGCAGCCATTGCCAGGAAGGCGACCCATGGCATTGCGGCGATCACGGTGCCGGAAAACCGTTGGGATCGTGTCGACATCAAGTCGGTCGGGCTTCTGCCCAACGTGCTGGCGCGCCAGAAGGCCAAGGAGGAAGGCGCACAGGAGGCGATCTTCGTCGATGCCGACGGCACGGTGAAGGAAGGCGCAGCGACCAATGTCTGGATTGTCGATCGCGACGGAAACCTGCGCACACGACCGGCAGAACACGGCATCCTCAAGGGAATCACCCGCACCACCTTGATGGATGTAGCGGTGCCGCTTGGGCTTAAAATCGAGGAGAGGGCGTTCTCGGTCGATGAGATGCTCGCGGCGCGCGAAGTGTTTATTACGGCCGCCACCAGCATCTGTTTTCCGGTCGTTTCGATCGACGGCAAGCCGATCGGCAACGGCCATCCAGGAAGCATAGCACAGAATATTCGCGAAGCCTTTTTCGGCGTTGCGGAAAAGACATTGATTTGATACCAACTCTGAAGAGGTGTCGGGGAAGGTACTTGTGGCGCCTCTGATTGCTGAATTTGACAAAAATGCACCGGCGCAAAACGCCGGCAAATAAGAAAGAAGCGGCGCGATGGCGGAACGTTCTCAAAACTTGCAGGATCTCTTTCTCAATACGGTCCGCAAGCAAAAGATTTCCTTGACAATTTTTCTCATCAACGGCGTCAAGCTTACCGGCGTTGTGACCTCGTTCGACAACTTCTGCGTCCTGCTGCGTCGCGACGGCCACTCGCAACTGGTCTACAAGCACGCGATCTCGACCATCATGCCCGGCCAGCCGCTGCAGATGTTCGAGAACGAAGAAGCCGCATCCTGACGGGACGTTAGGCACATTACCAAACGTGATTCAAAATTGTCGTCGATCATTCCGGAGCTCGAGAAGCTCCGCGACGACATGCGCGCGGTCGTCATCGTTCCAGTCTTGAAAAAGACCGGACGGCAGTCCGCAGATATGCTCTCGACCACCACGACGCGCTCGGACGAAAGTCGCCTCGAAGAGGCGACCGGTCTCGCCATGGCGATCGATCTTGAGGTCGTGCATGGCGCCATCGTTCCGGTGGCGCAGCCGAAGCCGGGCACCTTGCTTGGTACCGGCAAGATCGAAGAGATTGGCCACATCCTCGTCGAGCTCGATGCCGGTCTTGTCATCGTCGACCATCCGCTGACGCCGGTGCAACAACGCAATCTCGAGAAGGAATGGAACGCCAAGGTCATTGACCGTACGGGCCTCATTCTCGAAATCTTCGGCCGCCGCGCCTCCACCAAGGAAGGCACGCTGCAGGTCGATCTCGCGCATCTCAACTATCAGAAGGGCCGCCTGGTCCGAAGCTGGACCCACCTTGAGCGCCAGCGCGGTGGTGGCGGCTTCATGGGCGGTCCGGGTGAAACCCAGATCGAAGCGGACCGGCGCTTGCTGCAGGATCGCATCGTCAAGCTCGAGCGCGAGTTGGAGCAGGTGCGCCGCACACGGCAGTTGCATCGCTCCAAGCGCAAGAAGGTACCGCACCCGATCGTCGCCCTCGTCGGCTACACCAATGCCGGCAAGTCGACGCTGTTCAACCGCATGACCGGGGCAGGCGTTCTGGCCGAGGATATGCTGTTTGCGACGCTCGACCCGACGCTTCGGCGGCTGAAGCTGCCGCATGGCCGGATGGTCATCCTCTCCGACACTGTCGGCTTCATTTCCGACCTGCCGACCCATCTCGTCGCCGCGTTTCGCGCGACGCTGGAAGAGGTACTGGAGGCGGATCTGATCCTGCATGTCCGCGACCTCTCGGACCCGGACAACCAGGCACAAGCAAGCGACGTTCTCAGAATCCTGTCCGATCTCGGCATCGACGAGAAGGAAGCCTCCGAGCGCCTGATCGAGGTCTGGAACAAGATCGACCGGTTGGATGACGAATCACGCGAGGCATTGCGCGGCAAAGCGGCGACGTCCAACAACACGGTTGCCGTTTCCGCGATCACCGGTGACGGCGTCGACGAACTGCTCGCCGAAATCGGCCGTCGTCTTTCCGGCGTCCTGACGGAATGCACTGTCGTTCTCGGCATCGATCAGCTGCAGCTTCTGCCCTGGGTCTACCAGCACGCGATCGTCGACGGTCGCGAGGACCTGGAAGATGGGCGGGTGAGCCTTGATCTCAGGTTGACCGAGAACGAGGCCTCCGAGCTGGAGCGTCGCCTCGGAAACGGGCCGAAGCCCGTCGAGGAAGACTGGTAAGCCATAGCTTTCCCGGGGTTGGCGGCTAGCGGGCCGTCGGCCTCAGCTTTGGGAAAGAGGACGCATGGCGGGCACGCGTCTCGCTCGTTCTAGCCCAGCTGTCGCTCGATCGCCTTGGCTGCCTGCCAGAGCTCTTCCATCCGCTCCAGCGTTGCCTCATCCAGCGTCTCGCCGGCCGCGCCGAGTTCCCGCTCGATATGGGCGAAGCGGCGGCGGAATTTGGTGTTGGTGCCGCGAAGCGCCATCTCCGGATCGGTGCCGACATGGCGCCCGATGTTCACCACGGCAAAGATCAGGTCGCCCAGTTCGTCGCTGACTTTGGCGTGGTCCTTTTCTCGCAGAGCCTGGCGCAGTTCACCGATCTCCTCCTCGATCTTGTCGAGAATTGGTTCCGGTTCCGACCAGTCGAAGCCGACCTTTGCGGCGCGCTCCTGCAGCTTCAGGGCTTCTACGAGCGCCGGAAATGAGCGCTGCACCGAGCCCAAATGGTTTGCGGCTGCATCAGGCGCGAGGCCACGCTTGACGCGTTTTTCTTGCCGCTCGGCCTTTTCGGCCTGCTTGATCTCATCCCATTGCAGCTTCACCGCCTCGGGCGTATCGGCGTCGGAGCGGGCAAAGACATGCGGGTGCCGGCGGATCATCTTGCGGGTCACCGCCTCAACGACGTCGCCGAAAGCGAAGTCGCCGGCCTCTTCGGCCATACGGGCGTGGAAGACCACCTGCAGCAGCAGGTCGCCGAGCTCGTCGCAGAGGTCGTGCATGTCGCCGCGCTCAATGGCATCGGCAACCTCATAGGCCTCTTCGATCGTATAGGGCTTGATGGTCTCGAAGGTCTGGACGATGTCCCAGGGGCAGCCGGTCTCGGGCTGGCGGAGCGCCGCCATGATGTCGAGCAGGCGCGTTATGTCGCGTGAAGGTTCCATGGATCTCAGTTCAGCGGAATGGCGTTGTCGTCCTTGCCCGACTGGTAGCTGTCGGAAAGGCTCTGGTAGCGGGCGCGGATGCGGGCATCCTGGGCGGAAAGCCGATCGCGGGTTTCGGCGTCGGCGTCTTTCGAGAGTGCAGCAATCGAGGCCGAGTGCCAGAAAGCGTTGTCTTGCGCGTAGCCACCCGGTTCCAGCCGGAAGACCTCTTTCAGGATCTTCAAGTCGTGCGGGATCGCGAACGCGTCGCGCGAATCCTCGTGGCTGAAGAAATAGTAGAAATTGTCGAAGCCGGCCCAGGTGATGGCAGAAAGGCACATCGAGCAGGGCTCGTGCGTCGAGAGGAAGATGAGGTCGCGTGTGTCCGGTTTCTCCGCCATCTCGTAGAAACGCTTCAGCGTGTGCACTTCGCCGTGCCAGAGCGGATTTTCCGTCTCGTTGTTGGTTTCGGCAAGCACCAGCGACAGATCGGACTTGCGCAGGATCGCTGCGCCGAAGACCTTGTTGCCGGCGGCAACACCCTTTTCGGTAAGCGGCAGGATATCCTGCTCGATGACGGTCAAAAGCCGTTCGGCGAGTTCGGGTTTTGTCATGTCTTGGGCCTCCGGCAGGTCGTTGACGGCATTTAACGGAGGTTACCCATGCGGCGCAATGGCCGCGCCAAGGTCGGCGATTGAACAGGCTCGGAGATATTTGCTCAAAATGGTGCACCGCCGAGCAAAACAATACGTGCCTGGAAAGGCATTGAAATTTCTGTTCCTTCAATTGTCGTGCGCCATAAGGGATATTCGCCGCAGCCTGTAGAAGGAACGACCGCAAGACCATGTCGCAGCAGCTCGCCGTTTTCCCCGCATTCTTTCGCGTCGCGCAAAAGCGCGTGGCGGTTTTCGGCAATGGCGACGAAGCCTTTGCCAAGGTGCGGCTGCTGCTGAACACCGAAGCGTCGATCGTCGTCTTCGCCGACGCGCCGGAAGCGGAGTTCGCACAATACCTTCGTGACCGTGGGATCGAACATGTCGCGGCCGCCTTCGCACCCGAGCAGCTCGACGGCGCCATTCTCGTTTTTGCCGCGACCGGCAATGCCGTCGAGGATCAGCGCATCGTCCTTGCAGCGCGTGAACGCAAGATCCCGGCAAATGCCGTCGACCAGCCCGACTTCTGCGACTTCTTCACGCCGGCGCTCGTGAACCGTGCCCCTGTTGCAGTCGCCATCGGGACCGAAGGGGCAGGACCCGTTCTGGCGCAGATGATCCGTGCGCAGATCGATCAGCTGCTGTCCCCCTCGCTCGGTGTCGTTGCTTCGCTTGCCGCGAGCTATCGCGAGGCCGTCGATCGCCTGGTGCCGCGCGGCGTTGCCCGCCGCATGTTCTGGCGCCGGTTTTTCCAGGGGCCGGTGGCAGACAAGGTCGCCGGCGGCGATCTGGCTGCTGCCCGCCGTGAGGCTTCGCGTCTGCTCGATGCGCCCGAGAAGGCGAGGGGCCATGTCTGGCTCGTCGGTGCCGGTCCAGGCGCGGAAGACCTGCTGACGCTCCGCGCCCAGCGCGTGATGATGGAAGCCGATGCGATCGTTTATGATGCGCTGGTGCCGCAGACGATCGTCGATATGGGTCGTCGTGACGCCGAGCGCCTGTCGGTCGGTAAGCGCAAGGGCTGCCACACCAAGTCCCAAGACGAGATCAACCAGCTGCTGGTGACGCTGGCTGCCGAAGGCAAGCGCGTCGTCCGTCTGAAGTCCGGCGATCCTTTGGTTTATGGCCGCGCCGGCGAAGAGATGGCGGCGATGCGCGAAGCCGGTATCAGCTATGAGATCGTCCCGGGTATCACTTCGGCCTTCGCCGCGGCGGCCGATTTTGAACTGCCGCTGACGCTTCGCGGTGTTGCCTCCTCGCTGGTCTTCACGACCGGCCACGATCTGACCGGCGAAGTCCTGCCCGATTGGGCGCGGCTTGCCGTCTCGGGTGCAACGATCGCCGTCTACATGGGACGCACTGTTGCGGCGTCGGTCGCCGGTCGTCTGATGCAGGCAAGCCTCCCGCCGGAAACGACGGTTGCCGTCATCGAGAATGCCAGCCGCGCCGACCGGCGCCTGCTGCACGGTACGCTGAAGGACCTTCCGGATCTTGAAAACCGCAGCGAGCTTGCAGGTCCGGTGATGGTCATCATCGGCGATGCCGTCGCCGGCGCCAATTTCGAGCGGTCCGAACCGCTTGTCGCAGGCAAGGCACGTGGCGAGAAGAAAAACATTGAAGCTGCTTTCGGGCGCGACGAACAGATTTTGAACTGAGGAAGAGGTTATGGTGAGCAAGGTTTTGACGGCAAATCGACTTTCGGACGGCATTTCCGTCTGGCTGGATGCCGCGGGCAACTGGGTCGAGCAGCTTCAGGATGCCTTCATCGCTCGCCACGCCGAGGCCGTGACGGCGCTCGAAGCCGCCGGTAAGCAGGCGTTCGATGACAACAAGGTCGTCGATGCCAACGTCGTCGACGTCGAAGAGATCAACGGCACGCTTCGCCCGCTGCGCATGCGCGAGCGCATCCGCGCTGAAGGCCCCTCGATCCCCTACGCTGCCGGCTACAATGGCCTTTCCGGCCCGAAACACGCTGCCTGAGGAACCGATACCCGATGTACCGTTACGATGAATTCGACCACGCCTTCGTTTCCTCCCGCGTCGAACAGTTCCGCGATCAGGTCGAGCGGCGACTGAGTGGCGAGCTTGCCGAAGACGCCTTCAAGCCGCTGCGCCTGATGAACGGCGTCTACCTGCAGCTTCACGCCTATATGCTGCGCGTCGCCATTCCCTATGGCACGCTGTCGAGCCGCCAGATGCGCATGCTCGCCCATATCGCGCGCAAATATGACCGCGGCTACGGCCACTTCACCACGCGCCAGAACATCCAGTACAACTGGCCGCGTCTGTCCGACACGCCGGATATCCTGCAAGAGCTCGCAAGCGTCGAGATGCATGCGCTCCAGACCTCGGGCAACTGCATTCGCAATGTGACCGCCGATCACTTTGCCGGCGCGGCCGCCGATGAGGTCGCAGACCCAAGGCCTTACGCCGAGATCTTGAGACAGTGGTCGAGCGTACATCCGGAATTCTCGTTCCTGCCGCGCAAGTTCAAGATCGCCGTCACTGGCGCTGAGCGCGACCGCGCCGCAATCCAGGTCCATGATATCGGTCTGCACCTGAAGAAGGACGAAAACGGCCGCATCGGCTTTGCCGTCTATGTCGGCGGTGGTCAGGGCCGCACGCCGATGATCGCCAAGAAGATCCGCGACTTCCTGCCGGAGGAGGACCTGTTGTCCTACACGACGGCGATCATGCGCGTGTACAACCTGCACGGCCGCCGCGACAACAAGTACAAGGCCCGCATCAAGATCCTCGTACACGAGACCGGCGCCGAAGAATTGTCGCGTCAGGTCGAAGTCGAGTTCGCGGCCCTCAAGGACACCGAGCTGAAGCTGCCGGAGACCGACATCCAGGCGATCTCCACCTATTTCGCACCACCGGCCCTCGAAAACCGTGCTGAAGGCTGGGAGAGCCTGGCGCGCTGGAAGAAGACCGATCCCGAGTTTGCCCGTTGGGTGCAGCAGAATGTGCAACCGCACAAGCACCCGGACTACGGCATGGTGACGATCTCGCTGAAGCCGATCGGCGGCATTCCGGGCGACGCCAGCGACGCGCAGATGGATGCCGTTGCCGATATCGCCGAGGAATACGCCTTCGACGAAATCCGAGTCAGCCACGAACAGAACCTGATCCTGCCGCATGTGGCGCTGGCCGATCTCGAGCCGGTCTACCGCGCGCTGGTCGCCTCAGGTCTTGCCACTGCCAATGCCGGCCTGATCACGGATATCATCGCCTGTCCTGGGCTGGACTACTGCGCACTTGCCAATGCGCGCTCCATCCCCGTGGCGCAGGAAATTTCGACCCGCTTCGGTTCGCCCGAGCGTCAGGCCGAGATCGGTGAGTTGAAGATCAAGATCTCCGGCTGCATCAATGCCTGCGGTCATCACCATGTCGGCCATATCGGGCTGCTTGGCGTTGAAAAGAAGGGTGCGGAACTCTATCAGATTACGCTTGGTGGCTCCGGCGACGAAAACACCTCGATCGGCGAGATCATCGGCCGCGGCTTCGAACCGGAGAAGGTGACCGACGCCGTCGAGACCATCGTCGACACCTACCTGGGACTGCGCCGCGACGGTCAAGAGACCTTCCTCGAAGCCTATCGCCGCGTCGGCCCACAACCCTTCAAGGATGCGCTCTACGGCAGCGCGCAGGAAGCTGCCTGAGGCGCTGAGGAACGGAAATGACGAAAATCTGGAAGGAAACCGGTTTCGTGGGCGATGATCCCTGGGTCATCGAGACGGAGGAAACCAAGGCAGGCTCGAACGAGAAGGCGATCGTCGGTCTCGACGCATTCCTGGGCAAGGTTGCAGACAGCGACGAAACCGGTCTTGGCGTGGTCATCGCGCCGGCAGACGACGTGACGAAGCTCGCACCACACCTTGATCGCCTTGCGCTGGTCGCCGTCGCGTTCCCGGCGTTCAATGACGGCCGCGCCTTCAGCCATGCGTCGCTGCTGCGCGCGCGCCTTGGCTTTACCGGCGAGGTGAGGGCGGTCGGCGACGTGCTGATTGACCAGATCCCGCTGATGCTGCGCTGTGGCGTCGAAAGCTTCGCTGTCAGCAATGCGACAGCGCTGAAGCGTTTGTCCGAAGGACGCCTGCCGGGCATTGCTGTGCACTACCAGCCGACCGCCAAGCCTTCGACCGATGCTAAATCCTATAGCTGGCGCCGGGTGTCATAGGGTAGGGTTGGCCGCGACAGTGTGAAGCACGCCGAAATCCCCAAAAGCGACTATATTTGGAAGAGATTTCCTTTCAACAAGGCGCAGCTTGGAATATCGGCTTATTGTTGATAGACAGGGTCATCATTTACAGGACTTGTAGCTAAGATGAATGCTCCGGCAAAAACGGAAGATTTCGCGATCCAGGCACCCGCAGGCGTCTACGTCGAGACGGTGACCAGCGTTGAACACTATACGGATCGGCTCTTCCGCTTCCGCATGACCCGCCCTGCCGAATTCCGCTTCCGCTCGGGCGAATTCGCGATGATCGGCCTGATGGTCGGCGACAAGCCGGTCTATCGCGCCTATTCGATCGCCAGCCCGGCCTGGGACGAGGAACTCGAGTTCTTCTCGATCAAGGTGCCGGATGGCCCGCTGACCTCGCACCTGCAGGGGATCAAGCCGGGCGACAAGGTGCTGATGCGCAAGAAGCCGACCGGTACGCTGGTGCTCGACGCGCTCGTTCCCGGGCGCCGTCTCTACATGTTCTCGACCGGCACCGGCATTGCGCCCTTTGCAAGCCTGATCCGCGATCCCGAGACCTATGAAAAGTTCGAGGAAGTGATCCTCACCCATACCTGCCGCGATGTTGCCGAACTGAAATACGGCTTCGATCTGGTCGAGGAAATCCGGAACCACGAGTTCCTGAACGAGATTGTCGGGGACAAGCTGCGCCACTACGCGACGGTGACCCGCGAAGACTTCCCGTTCAAGGGCCGCATTACCGACCTAATGGTAAACGGCAAGTTCTTCTCTGATCTCGGCCTGCCGCCGCTCGATCCGGCTGTCGATCGCGGCATGATCTGCGGCTCGACCGCGATGCTGAAGGACACCAAGGAAATCCTCGAGGCCGCTGGTCTCACCGAAGGTGCCAACAACAAGCCGGCCGAATTCGTGATCGAACGCGCCTTCGTCGGCTGACCCTTTTTTGTGCAGTTTATCGTTCGAGGGGCGCGCCAAGGGTGCGCCCCGCGTCGTTTAAGGCGAAATACCATCGAGCTATGCGTCGGCGGTAGTTCCGCCTTGCCCATTCTGCGTACCGCCCTTCGGTCCGAGCGGCTATCGTGCTCCTGCAAATCTTCATAGCGTGCGCACGCAGACATGCGAAAATAAGCGCACGACGAACCAAGCCCGCGCCGTCCTGATATGAGCCTCGTGGGCCATTTCTGGGAGTGCCCGATGAGTCATGTTCCGCCAACCGACCTGGAAGCCAGGATCCGCTGCAAATCGCTGCGTGATCGCATCGCTACGCCGGAAGAGGCGGCCGCGCTGATCAAGGACGGCATGACCATTGGCATGAGCGGCTTCACCAAGGCCGGTGACGCGAAGGCCGTGCCGCTTGCCATGGCCGAACGGGCCGCACGGGAGAAGTTTCGCATCACGCTGATGACGGGCGCCTCGCTCGGTCATGACATCGACAAGACGCTGACAGAGGCGGGTGTTCTTGCCCGGCGCCTGCCGTTCCAGTCGGACCCGGTTCTGCGAGCGGCGATCAACCGCGGCGAGGTGATGTTCATCGATCAGCATCTCTCGGAAACCGTCGAGCAGTTGCGGTCCGGCCAGATCAGCCCGATCGACTATGCGGTGGTCGAGGCGGTGGCGATCACCGAAGACGGCGGCATCGTTCCGTCGACATCGGTCGGCAATTCGGCAAGCTTCGCGATCCTGGCGAAGAAGGTGATCGTCGAGCTCAATCTCAGCCACAGTCCCGAACTCGAAGGCCTGCACGATATCTTCATTCCGGCGAAGCGACCGAGCCGCACGCCGATCCCGGTCGTTGCCTGCGATAGCCGTGCGGGCTCGCCCTACATTCCTGTCGATCCGGAAAAGATCGTCGCAATCGTCGTCACCGAGAAAGAGGACAGCGCCGCACGGATCTCTCCGCCGGATGCGGAGACGACGGCGATCGCCGGCCATCTGATCGCCTTCTTGCAGGAGGAGGTGCGCAAGGGCCGCCTCGACATGACGCTCAACCCGCTGCAGGCGGGCATCGGCGTCATCGCCAATTCGGTGCTGAGCGGCCTGGTCGACAGTCCCTTCCATGATCTGCGTATGTATAGCGAGGTGCTGCAAGACAGCACGTTCGAGCTTTTCGAGGCCGGCAAGCTGAGCTTCGCCTCGGCCTCGTCGATGACGCTTTCCAGCGCCTGGGCTGATCGCGTGTTCCGCAACATCCGCGCCTACAAGGACAAGCTGGTTCTGCGGCCGCAGGAGGTGAGC
This sequence comes from Ensifer sp. ENS02, assembly GCF_014851885.1. NCBI lineage: Bacteria > Pseudomonadati > Pseudomonadota > Alphaproteobacteria > Hyphomicrobiales > Rhizobiaceae > Ensifer > Ensifer sp. ENS02. The sequence continues at coordinate 138,411 of NZ_JACVAO010000009.1, forward strand.
AATCATCCGGAGATCATTCGGCGCCTCGGTGTCATCGGCATCAACACGGCGCTCGAATTCGATATCTACGGCAACGTCAACTCGACCCATGTCGGCGGTACCGACATGATGAACGGTATCGGCGGCTCCGGCGATTTCGCCCGCAACGCCTTCCTGTCGATCTTCGTCGCCAAGTCGGTTGCCAAGGGCGGGGCGATATCGTCTGTCGTGCCGATGGTGTCCCATGTCGACCACACGGAGCACGACGTCGATATTCTGGTGACCGAGCATGGTCTTGCAGATCTGCGCGGCCTGGCGCCGCGGGAGCGCGCACCCGTCATCATCGAAAACTGCTGCCACCCGGCCTATCGGGAGCTTTTGTCGGATTACTTCAATCGTGCGGTCGCCACCCGTGGCGGACAGACCCCGCATATTCTGGAAGAGGCTTTCGACTGGCATGTGCGCCGGCTGAAGACCGGCAGCATGATGCCGACGGCCTGAAGTGTGTTGAAGAAACAACCGTGAAAGCAATCGCTTGCCGTTGTTTCTTCTCGTGCAGGCAAGGTTTCTTCAGGCGTCTGATAGATAGCTCATCAGGTCCGCCATCGCGGCCGACGCGCCTTCAGCGTCGGCCCGCTCGATCGCATCGATCACCGTGACATGGCGGCGGACCGATCCGGCCATCTTTTCAGGCGAGGACGAAGCAAACCAGATGCGGCGCGCATGTGTCTGCAGCGGGGCAAGTGCTGCGGTCAGGAACCGGTTGGGGCAGGCTTCTTCCATCAGTTCGTCGAACACCTTGTCGGCGACGAGAAAACCCTCCATGTCGCCCGCATCAAGACAGGTGGCCATCTCCGCACCGCAAGCTTTCATCGCGCTTCGCTCCTCGGCGCTTGCGTGCGTTGCGACGAGGGCGGCGGCAAGCGGCTCCAGTTTCTGGCGCGTCTGCATGACATGCACCTGGTCGTCCGGCCGGATCGTGGTGATTTGCAAGCCGACACGGGGACGGATATCCATGAGACCCTGCCAGGCCAGCTTCTGGATCGCCTCGCGAACCGGTGTTCGCCCAAGCCCGGCAAGTTCGATCAACTGCCTCTCGGTGACCAGGGCGCCGGGCTCGAGCTTCAGAGTGACGATCAGGCGTTCGAGCGCGAGATAGGCGAGGTGAGCCTGAGATTGCGGTGACATGCCGTTCCTTTGGTTCTGATATATCAGTAGCTTGCACGATTTCATACAACCAGGCAAGCGCGCCGGTTGCCTGGCTTTGTGCAGGTTAAAAGGGGGTGGTTTGCCTATGTGATCAATAAAATAAGCGAATGCTTAAAAAATACGAATTTCAAAGGCATGAATAAACCAACCTCATAGGACGTTTCCAATAGGAATCGTGTTGACGAACCGAGAGGTGCTTGCCACTCTCCCAACAAAGGCCCCGCGTGAAAGAGGCGCGTGGGTCGTTGCGGCAAGAAGCTGGTTGCATGTTTCCTTGGTCGCTAGGGATCGAAGGCAACAGGCACAAGGCAAGGCAACAACCGTCAGCCATCGGCGTTGAGGGGCGCAAGATGCAAGTGGGCGCGTTTCTGGTCTGGTCCTTGATGGCATTTGCGGCGCTGCTGGCCGTACCCGCAGTCAGTCACACCAATGCATTGACGACATTTTCGCTGATGGCGTCGTCGGCGGCCTTTGTCGGCATGGCCGTCGCGCAGTTCATGGCCGCGCGCCCGCCGTTCGTCGAGGCTCTCTTCGGGGGGCTCGACCGTGTCTATCATTTTCATCGCAGGATAGGCATCTCGGTGCTGTGCCTCATCCTCGTGCACTATTTCCTGAAACCAGACTTCAAGGGCCTGGCGCTGACGAGCGGTCTGAACCAGCTTGCTGCATCCGCCGGCAAATATGCCTTCTACGGTTTCGTCGTGCTGCTCGTTCTCAGTATCGTCAAGATCATACCGCGGACGAAGATCGAGATCCCCTACCATCTGTGGCGCTACACGCACCGCTTCATCGGCCTGCTCTTCGTGATGGTCGCCTTCCACCAGATGTTCATCAAGCGCCCCTATGACGGTACCGCGCTTCTGGCGGTCTACCTCAACGCCTTCGCAGCACTTGGCATCCTGAGCTACACCTATACCCAGCTGCTGCCCTGGCTCAGAACCCGCGGCTACGAAGTCTTCGATGTCGCCCGGGAGGACGGGGCGACGGTGATTGCGGCGCGGCCGCTGCGGCGTGCCTTGCGCGCCAAGCCCGGGCAATTCGGTTTTCTGCGGGTGCTGAAGCCTGGGCTGCGCGAGCCGCATCCGTTTACGATCGCTGGTATCGAGCCTGACGGGGTCGTGCGCTTCGCGATCAAGCCGCTTGGCGACTACACCCAGGCCCTGCGGGACGGACTCGCTGTCGGCGACCGGTTGAAGCTCGAGGGTGGCTATGGCCGCTTCAACCACCGCCGTGGCGGCAAGAAGCAGATCTGGCTCGCCGGCGGCATCGGCGTCACACCGTTCCTGGCGATGGCGCGACATCTCAATGGCGACGAGGGGCAGGACATCCACATGGTCTATTGCGTGCGCGACCGGCGCGAGGCGATCGGCCTGGAGACCTTCGAGGGGCAGGCCGGAAAGCTCGGCAACTTCACTTTTGTCCTGCACGATTCCTCCGTGGACGGGCGCCTGGATGCGGCCAAGCTTGCGAACGGTAGCGCGATCGATCCGGCGGAAGCCGATCTGTGGTTTTGCGGCCCGCCACCTCTCAGGGAGGCGATCGTCAAAGGCCTGAAAGATCTCGGCAAGCGGCCGAAGCGGGTTGAATTCGAGCGATTTCAGTTTCGGTAGTGCAGCGGATTTCAGTAGCGATTCTATTGTTTTAGGGAGTGGGTTTCATGCGCGGTCTGCAGAGAAAGCGAGAGGGCGCCTCGTCATTGTCCGGTCTTGGCCGCGGATATTGGGCCGTTTCATTTGCGGCGCTGGTCGCAGTCTCGCTCTGTCCCGCTAGTGCCTCGGCGCGCGATGCCTTCGCTGAGGATGCCTTCTCCACCTACAAGGCCAATGTCGACAACGGCAAATACATGTTCAACGCCGCAGGCTGCGGCGCCTGCCACGGCTCCGGCGACAACACCGAACTGCTCTCCGGCGGCATGGAGATGAAGACGGCGATCGGCACCTTCTATGCGCCGAACATTTCGCCGCACGCCAATGGCATCGGCGGCTGGACCAATGCGCAGTTTCTGAATGCGGTTCTGGTCGGTCTCGATCGCGAGGGCAACAACCTCTATCCGGTTATGCCCTACACCTCATATGGCGGCATGAAGCCGGAGGATGCGCTCGACATCAAAGCCTATATCGAGACGTTACCCCAGGCGGATGCAGTGTCGAAAGAGGATGAGATTGCTTTTCCGTTCAGTCGTCAGACGACGATCACGCTCTGGAAGCGCAGCCACTTCACGGTGCCGGCCTACCAGCCGCGCGAGGAGACGCAAGCCGAGCGCGGCCGCTATCTGGTCGAGAATGTCGGCGGCTGCGGCGATTGCCACACACCGCGCACCACGACCTATGGGCTCGACCTGGAGCGCGCCTATGAGGGCGAAAAGGATTTGAGCGGCGCGGTCGCGCCCGACATCAGCAAGACGAAGATGGCCGGTCTTGCCTCGCCCGACGTTTTCACCAAGAGCCTGATCGAGGAAGGCAAGAAGCTCTCGGGCGCGCCGATCAGCGATCCGGTGATGCGGCGTATAGCCAAGGGGCTGAACGTTCTTTCTGGCGACGATCGCCGCGCGATCTATGCCTTCCTTGCCGATCGTGAAGTGAAGGCCCCCGCGCCGGTGGCGCAGTCGGTCACGGCCGTCTGCAAGGAGAATACGGCGACTGAAGCGCTGGGCGGCGGCAATGCGGCGCTGGCGCAGCAGGCAGATGCCTTCATCGGCAGATACTGCCGCAACTGTCACGGGCCGGGCGAAAGTTCGCAGGGGAGCTACCCGGCGGGCGAACTCCCCTCGATTGCCGCCGACGCAAACTTCGTGACCCCCGGAGATGCCTCGAAGTCACGGCTCTACGCGACTGTCGTCAGCGGCCGCATGCCGCTTGGCAAGCGCCCCTCTGCCGAAGAGATCAAGGTGCTGGAGGACTGGATCAACGCACTGAACGAAAAGAGCCTGCCGCAGACGGTGGCCGCAAAACCGGCGCGCGCCCGCCCGATGTTGGGTTATGGCCAGTTCGTCGATGCGGCGCTGAAGGACATCGAGACGGTCAGTGCCCTCGACCGCCCCTACATGCGCTACTTTTCCTATCGCGACCAGTACAACGGCATGATGGGCTGCGAGGACGACCAGACCTTCATGAAGCGCATGGACGTGCTTGCCGGCGGCTTCAAGAAGCTGCTGAATTCGCTGTCCTACGGGCCAAAGCTGGTGCTTCCGACAGAGGTCGACGGCACCAATGGCTTGCTGGTTCGCGTCGATCTGCGCAAACTGCAATGGGACGCGGCGGACTATGACTTCCTGATCAAGCGCTATTTCTATGGGATTGATCCCGAGAGCGACGCGTCGCTTTCGGCCCTTTCGAAGGAAACGGCGACGCAACTGCCGATCATGCGGGTCGACTGGTTCATGAGCAACGGCGCGCGCCCGGAGATCTACAACCGGCTGATGAAGTTGCCGACCGAGATCGCCGAACTCGAAAAGCGCTTCAAGATCGATGTAGCCGGGAACATTCGCCGGCGCGATGTGTTGCGGGCCGGTTTCGCCGACGGCTCGTCCGGGGTTTCCGACCACAACCGCATGCTCGAACGGCACGACATGCCGTTCGGCGGCTACTACTGGAAGTCCTATGATTTCGGCGGCGACATCGGCAAGCAGGTGCTGAAGCGCTTCCCGCACGGGCCTCGGGAATTGGCACCGCTCGACGCGGGCCTCGTGCCCTTCGAGCACGACGGCGGCGAAATGATCTTCTCGTTGCCGAACGGCCTGCAGGGCTACTACCTCTCGACGTCAGCAGGAAAGCAGCTTGATGTCGGGCCGACCACCATCGTGTCCTTCCGCAAGCGCCCGATCGGCAAGGGCGTCGAGATCATCAACGCGCGATCCTGTGTCGATTGCCACGCCGATGGCATCCTTTCGAAACGCGATCAGCTGCGCGAGCAAATCGAGACGTCGACGCTGTTCAGCAAGGATCAACAAGACGTGCTGCTTGCCATGTATGTGAAGCAGGAGGAACTGGACGAAACCTATCGCAAGGACCGCGAGCGCTTCGTCAACGCGTTGAAGGTGCTCGGCGTCACCGAGCCGACGCCCGATGGGGGCCTCCAGAGCAAGCATGCGCCGGGCGAGGCGGAGCTCATCACCTACTTTGCCGACAAGTACGAAGACGAGCTCGACTTCGATGCTCTGGCGGCCGAGTTTGACATGACGCCCAAGCAATTCTCAGAAGCGATCAAGCGGGTGACGAACACCGATGTCCTGCGCCTCGGGCTCGACTGGGTGACGACGCTGGAAGCGGGCGGAACCATTCCGCGCAACGAGGTCGAGCAACAATATGCATTGCTGATGGCGCCGCTCACCCAGCGCCGTCCGCTCGACACGACGGCGATCGTCATTGCCGGTTCCGAGCCGATGGTGGACGACAGGCCGCAGTCGATCGCAGCCGCCGTGCCGGACTATCGCAAGGAGGATGCGGGGACTGGCCACAAGCTCGAGCTGGCCCTGAACGTGAAGTCGACGACGGCGAAGGTTGGCGACGAGCTTTCCTTCGAACTCAGCGCCAACCAGGCCTGCGAGCTGCAAATCCTCTATGTCGAGGAGAACGGCAACGTCGAGGTCATCCCGGACGTGATGATCGGCAACACCACACTTAAGCCGGGCGAGAGACGCCTGATCCCGCAGCCGGGCACGGGCACGCTCACCTTCGACACACCTGCGCCCGCCGAAACGATGCTGGCCTTCTGCCGTGCCGGCGGGCTCGGTGACCAGAAGCTGACGGTGGAGAAGGCACGCCAATATGTCGCGACGTCGCGGTTGCCGCCGACACGGGGACTGGCGATCAACCTGGCCAAGCGAGCGCAGGGTGACGCCGGTGCCAGCAGTGTTCAGATGGTGACGTTCGAGATCAAGGATTGATGGTCGAGTCATGGTTCAGCTACGAGCATTTCTCCTCGCTTCGGCGGTTCTGGCGGTCTTCACCGCGCCGGTCATGGCCTGCGATGGTCTTCGCCTGGCCTCCGAGGCGCTGAACCGCGCCGACGAGGCCGGCACTAAGGTGGCGGCCGACCCCGTAAACATGAAGGGTTGCTCGGCGACCGAGATCGCGCTCACCCGGCGCATCGCGGCGCTCGCAACCTTCAACCGGGTTGCAGCGGCAGTGGGGCAAGGCGCGAAGCTTGAAACCTTCGAAGCGGAACTGACGGCCGCAAGCCGCGACGCCGGCGGCCCCTGGCAGATCCTCGATGCGCTCGGCGACATCAAGCGCGAGCGCAAGGACTACGACGCCGCGGCGACCTCCTATCAGCAGGCGCTGGAAGATGCGGCAAACGAGGAACTGACGCCCGATTGGATGGCGCCGGACAAGGCCTATATCGAACGGCTGGACCGCCTGGCTTCGGAAATGCGGCTCGCTGCAACCAAGCCGGTCAAGCTCGCCGCGCGCGGCGCCTGCAAGTTCTCCTATCGTGGTGTCTCGATCCGGAAAAAGGCGACGCCGGTGCGCTACGTCTTCGGCACGGCCGAGTTTACGCCCGAAGGTCTCGAGTCGGCCAGGGACCTGTTCGAGTGCCTGAAGTCGGCAAAGCCGGCCGCGATCACCCTGATCGGTCACACCGATCCGGTAGGTACCCCCGAGGCGAACATGGCGCTCTCGCTCGCCCGTGCAAAAGCGTTGGCTCAATACCTCGTCGACGCCGGTTATCCCGGCACCTGGACAGTCGTCGGCAGGGGCGAGGACGAACCGTTCAAACCCGATGATCCGACCGCCTATAGCGAGGAGATGTTGCACCAGCTCGACCGGCGCGTGGATGTGGATGTGGGGAAATGACAGTGCCGTGCAGAACCCTGCTTGCGATGAGCTTGCTCGCATTGCCGGTGGCCCCGGCGATGGCCTCGACCTCGGCGCTGGTCGTCGGGGTGGACAAGTATCCGCACGAAGTAAGCCTCGATGGTGCCGTCCGCGATGCGCAAGACGTCACGCAGGCGCTGAAGGCGGCGGATGTCGCCCCAATCCGCCAATTCATCAACGAACAGGCGACCAAGGATGCAATCCGAGCGGCCTGGGTCGAGCTCGTGGCGGCCGCTGAGCGCGGCGATACGATCGTCTTCACCTATGCCGGGCACGGTGCGCAGATGCCGGAGCTGGTCGCCGGCAGTGAGGAGGACGGGCTCGACGAATTCCTGGAGTTGCCGGGCTTCGACCGGGCGCGTGCTGAGGAGACGGCGAGCGAAATCATCGTCGACAACGAGCTCAGCGCCTGGTTCGCGGAGGCGGAAGCCAAGGGCATTCATGTCCTGTTCGTCTCCGACAGCTGTTATTCAGGCGGCATGAACCGCTCGATCTCCGGCAAGACGCGGCTGGCGCCGATGGTGCGCGCCAAGCTGCCGCCGCCATCCAAGGAGGCGCTGTCCGGCGCCAAGGTGAGGGACGTGGAGCTGTCGCAGGTGACGATCCTCGCCGCATCGCTCGAAAGCCAGCCGACCCCGGAAGTGGTTATCGGCGGCGAGCCCCGCGGCGCCCTGAGCTGGAGTTTTGCCCGTGCGTTGGAAGGCGCCGCCGATCGCGATGGCGACGGGCGGATTTCGCGGGTCGAACTCGAAGACTACGTGTTTTCCAACGTCAAGCTGCAGTCGGAAGCCCTGCAGGTGCCGAACTTCACGCCGCAACTGGCGCGCTCCGACAAGGAAATCGTGCTGTCCCTGCCGCGTAGCGCCAAGGTCGGCGTGGCGCCAACAGTGAGCGGCACGAAGCATGCACTGAAGTCGCCGCGCGAAACCGGATGGACGGGCAATTTGCCATTGAGCGTCGTCGGTGACATGCCTGATCTTGCCAATATCGGTGGCGACGGCGTGCCCTACCGGTGGGAGGCGACATCCGGTGTCTTCTATACGCCGAACGGGGACGTCGCCGCGGAACATGTCGCGCCCAAAAGGCTCCAGGGCGTGGTCGACAAATTCATCCTGGTGGATTTTCTGAAAGCACTTGCGGCGCAGAGCCCGGGAGCCGTTTCGCTGAAGCCCGTCAAGGACATCTACTTTGCCGGCGACCGCCTGAACGTCGAGGCGCCGCAGGGCGGCTATGCCAATATGCTGGTCTTCAACCTCGCCAATACCGGCGAAGCACAACTGCTCGACGTGCAGATTGCCGGCAGCGAAAGCCATGCCTTCAAGCTGCGTGACCTGGAGGTGGTCAAGCCCTTCGGTGCGGACCATCTGGTCGTCATCGCGACCAATGCGCCTGTCGACGCGATCGCGGCCGCCTTTGCCAATTCGGACCTCGACGCAGCGGCCTTGCTGCGCTTGCTCGAAACGCGCCTGGAAGGGAGTGAGAGTACGATCGCGGTTCAACCGCTTTACACGAGAGGTCAGGGCCAATGAGCATGGGCGCCAGATCGCGAGTGCCGTTCCTTCACGCCCTTGCGTGTTTCATGCTGCTGGCTGCTCCTGTGGTCGCCGGAGATCGGGCTTTGCTGATCGGGGTCGGCAACTATCAGAATCTGCCGACCGAGTTTTCCCTGCCCGGACCGGCGAACGATCTGGTCGCGATGCAAAGGCTGCTCACGGAACGGCTCGGCTTCGACAGTGCCTCGATCCGCGTGCTGAAGGACGGGCAGGCGACCAGAGCTGAAATCCTGTCATCCATGAACGGCTGGCTTGTCGATGCGACGAAGCCCGGCGATCGCGTCTATCTCTATTTTTCAGGCCACGGCCTGCAGGTGAAGGATGCGGATGGCGACGAAGCGGATGGGCTGGATGAAGCGATTGCGCCTGCCGACATTGCCGCCGGTGAAACGGACTGGCAAGGCGCTGTCCTCGACGACGAGATCGATGCGGTGCTGGAGCGCCTGAAGGGGCGCGCTGTGACGGTCGTGATCGACGCCTGTCACTCCGGCACGATCTCCCGGTCGCTGTCCGAGGACATCAAAAAGCCTATCGACGGCGCCCGCTTTCTCCCGCGTCCCGATGCCAAGCCGGTCGAGCAAGCGCTGACCCGCGGCCTTAGGATTGATCTTGCCCTCGTCGACAAGCCGAAGCTCGTCGATGCCGGGGTGACCGCCTGGAGTGCGGCGGCGCCCTATCAGGTCGCCTGGGACGATGTCCGGCTACCGACAGCGGATCGGCACGGGGTTTTCACCGCAGCCTTCGTCGCCGGCCAGACCGGCGACGCTGCCGATGGCAATGGCAACGGATTGACGAGCAACGCCGAGCTTCTTGGATATGTAAAGGCGCAATCTGCCTCCTACTGCGCCTTGCAGGAGCAATGCGGCAATCTCGACCCGCAGTTGGAAGGCAGACCCGAGGCGCTCGGCGACAGCGCGATGGTGCCGGAAAAGCGCGATGCGGATGGCAGCGGGCAGGGTACGTATACCATTACTCCGAATGCAGCGGTGCCGAGCTATCAGGCGGCCAACCCCATCGATGCCGTCGGTGATATCATCGGCAAGAGCGAAGCCGGCGATGTCATGCTCTCTATCGACAAGCCGACCACCATGAAGGCCGGCGAAGTCTTCAAACTGACGGTCAACAGCCACACGGCCGGCAATCTCCTGATTTTCGACGTCAACAGCCAGGGCAATGCAACACAGATTTTCCCGAACGAGTTCGCGCAAAAGATCACGACGTTGGCGCCGGACGTGCCGCTGACCTTGCCGGATGAATATTACGGCTTCGATTTCGAGGCCTCGGGCGAGGGGGACGGCATTTTCGTGGCGCTTGTCGTCAGCGATGCTGTCGACTTGAGCGATCTTGCGCCGATATCGCGGGGCCTCAAGGTGGAGGTCGATGCGCGCGAGACCTTGAGCGAGATCATCGCGCGGCTGCAGAAGAACTGGACCGAAGATCTCGACACGCGCGGAATCCATTGGTCAGTCGGCACCCTGCGCTATCGCGTCGAGTAGGATCGATAACGGGCAGAACGAAAAAACCCGCCTCGATGAGGCGGGCTTCTTTTTGTGTCGTCTCGTCCGGTCCTAGTGCAGGATCTGGCTGAGGAACAGCTTGGTGCGCTCGTGCTGCGGATTGTCGAAGAACTCGGCCGGCGAGTTCTGCTCGACGATCTGGCCCTGGTCCATGAAGATCACGCGGTTGGCGACCTGGCGGGCGAAGCCCATTTCGTGGGTCACGCACAGCATGGTCATGCCTTCTTCGGCGAGCGACACCATGGTGTCGAGCACTTCCTTGACCATTTCCGGGTCGAGCGCCGAGGTCGGCTCATCGAACAGCAGGATCTTCGGCTTCATGCACAGCGAGCGGGCGATCGCCACGCGCTGCTGCTGACCACCGGAGAGCTGGCCGGGATACTTGTTCGCCTGCTCGGGGATCTTGACGCGCTTCAGGAAGTGCATCGCGATTTCTTCTGCCTGCTTCTTCGGCATCTTGCGCACCCAGATCGGTGCAAGCGTGCAGTTTTCGAGGATCGTCAGGTGCGGGAAGAGGTTGAAGTGCTGAAACACCATGCCGACTTCGCGGCGCACTTCGTCGATCTTCTTCAGATCGTTGGTGAGCTCGATGCCGTCGACGACGATCTTGCCCTTCTGGTGCTCTTCGAGCCGATTGATGCAGCGGATCATCGTCGACTTGCCGGAGCCCGACGGGCCGGCAATGACGATGCGCTCGCCCTTCATAACCTTCAGGTTGATGTCACGAAGGACGTGGAAGTCCCCGTACCACTTGTTCATTCCAGTGATTTCGACTGCGACATCCGTTGCGGATACGGTCATTTTGGAAGCAGTGGCTGCGTTTGCCATGCGATCCTCCCCTCATTTTATCGTTTATGGGCCGTGTCGAGCACGCGTTCCATGAAACCTGAATAGCGCGACATACCAAAGCAGAAAAGCCAGAATATGAAGCCAGCGAAAATTAGCCCTGAGATCGGCGTTACCGAAGAGGCCCAGTTGGCGTCGGTAAAGTTGAAGCGGACGATGCCGAGCAGATCGAACATGCCGATGATCGACACCAGTGACGTGTCCTTGAAGAGGCCGATGAAGGTGTTGACGATGCCCGGAATCACGAGCTTCAGCGCCTGTGGCAGCACGATGAGGTTCATCTTCTGCCAGAAGCTGAGGCCGAGGGAATCCGCGCCCTCATACTGCCCCTTCGGGATAGCCTGGAGGCCGCCGCGCACCACTTCGGCCATGTAGGCCGAGGCAAAGAACGACACGCCGATCAGTGCACGCAGGAACTTGTCGAAGGTGACGCCCTGCGGCAGGAACAGTGGCAGCATGACGCTCGCCATGAAGAGCACGGTAATCAGAGGGATGCCGCGCACCAGTTCGATGAAGGCGGTGCAGAGCATCTTGATCACAGGCATATGCGATCGCCGCCCCAGTGCCAGAAGAATGCCGAGTGGCAACGACACGGCAATGCCGACGAACGAAAGGATGAGCGTCACCATCAGACCGCCCCAGAGCGGCGTCTCGACGTAGGTCAGTCCGAACCAGCCGCCGGGAAGTAGGATCAAGGAAATGATCGGCAGCACGGCGAAGAGCAGGATGGCGTTGATGCCCTTGAAGGGAGCCTTCGGGATCAACATCGGAATGAGGAAAAGCACGAAGAGGATGCCGACCAGCGTCGGTCTCCAACGCTCATCGAGCGGGTAGCGGCCGTAGGCGAATTGGTCGAGTTTTGCGTTGACGAAGGCCCAGCACGCACCGCTCCAGCCATCCGGCTGCGAGCCTCCTTGAGCAACCGTGGCGCAAACGCCACGGCCGCCGCCGGTCCAGGCGGCGTCGATGAAGAGCCACTGGATGGCCGGAGGCACGAGCCACGCAAGCGCAAGCAGGCTGACGATGGTGAGCACCGCATCCTTTGGCGTCGCGAACAGGTTTTCGCGCAGCCAATGGACGATGCCACCTTCGGCGACCGGCGGGGCGGACCCTTCGATCATTGAGGTACGGACAAAAGTTGCCTGGTGTGTGTTCATGATCTTATCTCTCCACCAGGGCCATGCGGGCATTGAACCAGTTCATGAACAGCGACGTCGCAAGGCTCAGCGACAGGTAGACGACGATCCAGATCGTGACGATCTCGATCGATTGTCCTGTCTGGTTGAGGATGGTGCCACCCACTGCGACAAGATCCGCGTAACCGATCGCAACGGCGAGCGACGAGTTCTTGGTAAGGTTCAAATACTGGCTGGTGAGCGGCGGAATGATGATCCGGAGCGCTTGCGGAACCACCACCAGTCGTGTCGTCAGGCCGGGGCGTACGCCGAGCGCGTGCGCGGCTTCCGTCTGCCCCTTGGATACGCCGCGGATGCCGGCACGCACGATCTCGGCTATGAAGGCGGCCGTGTAGAACGAGAGCGCCAGGAACAGCGACAGGAATTCTGGTCCGATGACCGAGCCGCCGGTGAGGTTGAATTTGCCGGCGACGGGGACGTCGAAGGTGATCGGCGATCCCGTGGCAAGGAAGACCAACAACGGCAGACCGATGATCAGGCCGAGAGACGCCCAAAGAACCGGGAAACGCTGTCCGGTGGCCTCCTGCTTCTTGCGCGCATAGCGTGCCAGGAGGAAGCTGGCGACGATCGCGAGGACAAAGGCTAGAACCGTGTACAGCGAGCCGTCGCCAAAGATCGGCTTGGGAAAGGCAAGGCCGCGGTTGTTGAGGAACATGTTGAGCGGCAGTGCTGCCGATTCACGCGGCTGCGGCAGGATCGCCAGGACGCCGCTGTACCAGAAGAAGATGACCAGCAGCGGCGGGATGTTGCGGAAGATCTCGACATAGGCGAGCGACAGCTTGGCGATCAGCCAGTTGTGCGACAGGCGGCCGATCCCGACTGCAAAGCCGATGATGGTGGCGGTGAAAATACCGCAGACGGCGACCAGCAATGTGTTGAGCAGGCCGACGACAAGTGCGCGCTGATAGGTGGAATCGCTGGTATAGGCGATCAGCGACTGCCCGACGTCAAAACCGGCGCGTCCATTGAGGAAGCCGTAACCGGAAGCGATGTTCGCCCGTTTGAGATTCTCGATCGTGTTGTCGGCCACCCAATAGACGAAGGCCCCGAGTAGGACGACGGTAATAACCTGATAAAAGATGCCGCGGACCTGCGGGTCGTTGATGATCGACCCCGACGGTTTCGATTTCTCAGGCGTAGTTGTGACGCCAATCGCCATGCAATGCCTCTTTCCCCTTTTCACCCTTTTGGGTGTTTTTATCGTTGGGACGGGGAAGCGGTTGTCCGCTTCCCCGGTATTTTCGGTTCGCTTTAGCGGACCGGCGGAGCGTACTGGATGCCGCCCTTGTTCCACAGCGCGTTGAGGCCGCGCTCGATCTTGAGCGGGCTGCCGGCGCCGATGTTGCGGTCGAAGACTTCGCCGTAGTTTCCGACGGCCTTGATCACGTTCACGGCCCATTCGTTGGTGAGGCCGAGGTCGGTGCCGATCTTCGAGTCAGCTTCGACGCCGAGGAAGCGCTGAACGTCAGGGTTGGTGGACTTCTTCATTTCTTCGACGTTGGCCTGGGTGACGCCGAACTCTTCAGCCTGGATCAGCGCGTAGTGAACCCAGCTGACGATATCGAACCACTGGTCGTCACCCTGGCGCACGGCCGGGCCGAGCGGCTCCTTCGAGATGATTTCCGGCAGGATCATGTGATCGTCTGGCTTCGACAGCGTCAGACGCAGCGAATAAAGGCCGGACTGGTCGGTCGTGTAGACGTCGCAACGGCCGGCGTCATAGGCGGCGTTGACTTCTTCAAGCTTTTCGAAAACGACCGGATTGTACTGCAGGTTGTTCGACTTGAAGTAGTCGGCGAGGTTGAGCTCGGTGGTGGTGCCCGTCTGCACGCAGACAGCGGCGCCCGAAAGCTCCAACGCAGATTTGACGTTCAGGCCCTTGCGAACCATGAAGCCTTGGCCGTCATAGTAGTTGACCGGGCGGAAGTTGAAGCCGAGCGCGGTGTCGCGGTTGATCGTCCAGGTGGTGTTACGCGCAAGCACGTCGACTTCGCCCGACTGCAGCGCCGGGAAGCGTTCCTTGGCGGAAGTCGGGGTGTACTTCACCTTGCTGCCATCCGCGAAGATCGCGGCGGCGATTGCCTTGCAGTAGTCTACGTCGAATCCGCTCCAGTTGCCCGAAGCATCCGGCGCTGCGAAGCCGGCGAGACCGGTGTTCACGCCGCACTGGACAAAGCCCTTGGCTTTGACGTCATCAAGAGTAGCGCCCGAAGCCGCCTGTGTGCCAATCCCCATGACAGCAGCGCCAACGAGAGCTGTCAGAATTCTTTTTGCCATTTTTAGAACCTTTTTCTGTTGTCGTTAGTTCCAGTCTGCACCGTCGCGTCTCCTAGCGCGGTGAGCCTCCGCCACCCTCCTGGCGCGAGTGTCGGCTATCTCATGCTCAATTTCCATGAGGGTCAAGAGAGGCCGCCGATTTTCTGGTTTTGCATGTGAAAAACTCGAAACAAGCCAGAAAGTTAGGCAGATCTTGGGGGTGTGAAGCACGCTCTGGCGGAAAATTCGCCAGAAGTGGCCTCGCGACGGTCAAAACGACGCTTCATGATTTTTGCCACTTGACCGCGATTGTGGCTCGTTCGAAGAGTTTTGCATTCGAAATCTAGAAGCGGAATGAGCAATGGCAGACAGTGGCAATGTGAACGGCAAGGCAGGCATCAACACGCGTCTCGCCCATAGCGGCAACAACCCCTCCGATTACTTCGGCTTCGTCAATCCGCCGGTCGTGCACGCCTCCACGGTGCTGTTCCCGAACGCCAAGACCATGGAGACGCGGGCGCAGAAGTACACCTACGGCACGCGCGGAACGCCGACCACGGACGCGCTCTGCGACGCGATCAACGAACTCGAAGGGGCCGCCGGAACGATCCTCGTGCCGTCGGGGCTGGCGGCGGTCACGGTGCCGTTCCTCGCCTATCTCTCGGCCGGCGACCACGCCTTGATCGTCGATTCGGTCTACTTTCCGACGCGCCATTTCTGCGACACGATGCTGAAGCGACTTGGCGTCACGGTCGAATACTACGATCCGATGATCGGCGCTGCGATCGAGAGCCTGATCCGCCCGAACACGCGCCTGGTACACACCGAAGCACCGGGATCGAACACCTTCGAAATGCAGGACATCCGCGCGATTGCCGATGCCGCCCATCGCCATGGCTGCATCGTCACCATGGACAATACCTGGGCGACGCCCGTCTACTTCAAGCCGCTCGACCATGGCGTCGATGTGTCGATCCATGCGGCGACCAAGTATCCGTCCGGCCATTCGGACGTGCTCTTCGGCACCGTCTCGGCCAATGCCGAGCACTGGCCGGCCCTGACAGAGGCCATGGTGACGCTCGGTGTCTGCGTCTCGCCCGATGACAGCTACCAGATCCTGCGTGGCCTTCGCACCATGGGCATCCGTCTCGAGCGGCACCAGGAAAGCGCACTGACACTAGCGAAATGGCTGGAAACACGCGAGGAAGTGGCCCGCGTGCTGCATCCGGCGCTGCCGAGCTTCCCCGGCCACGAGCTCTGGAAGCGCGATTTCACCGGCGCGAGCGGCATCTTCTCCTTCGTGCTGAAGGCGGAGAGCCCTGACCGCTTCAAGGCCAAGGCGCACGCCTTCCTCGATGCGCTGAGATTGTTCGGGCTCGGCTATTCCTGGGGCGGTTTCGAAAGCCTCGCGCTCCATGTCGGTCTCGGAGATCGCAAGGTGGCGCTGGCGCCGACCGACGGTCCGGTTCTACGCCTGCAGATCGGCCTTGAGGACGTGCCGGATATCCGGCGCGACATCGAAGCGGGCCTGGCTGCGGCAAACGCCGTTTGACGAAGGCAATGACGGACGCCGCGGTCATCCGCGGCGTTCTGCTTTTCTGGACTAGATCTTGCGCGCGCCGGCAGTTTATCGAACGGATCGCGGTGAATGGCCGTCGCTTCTCAGTGCTCTGGCGCCCCGTAGCCGTAGAGCCAGTCGAGGTCGGCTGCGAGCGCGTCGGGCCCCTTGAGCTTCAACACCATGTCGCGGCCGATACGCACCGGCCCGCGGGCGTGATAGGCGAAATGGTTGAAGGCCGCACGGCGGCGGACGCGCGCGATGCGTGGCCTGCGAAGCGCCTCGAATTTCCGCAAGGAATCCGCGACGCTGAGGTTTTCAGACAGGCAAGCCGCAAGCGCGGATGCGTCCTCGATGGCCATGGCCGCACCTTGCGCCGCAAAGGGCGTCATCGCATGGGCCGCGTCGCCGATCAGCACTGTTTTTTGACCATCCTGCCAGGCGCCGTCGTCGACGGTGCAGAGCGGCCAGTAGGTGGGCGCCACGGCCTTATCGAGAAGCGAGCGGATGCCTGGGCTCCAATCGGAAAAGGCGCTGAGGCAATCCTGGCGCCGCGCGTCCGAATCCTTGCCGACCCAGATCGCGTCGGTCTCCTTGCCCTCGATGATGGCGACGAGATTGAAACCGCCGACTTCCCGCAGAGGATAGGCAACGAGGTGGGCGCGCGGGCCGAGGAAGGCGGTGACCTCACCGCGGTTGAGCACGCCCGCGGCAACGTCGCCTGCAAGCGTCATGCGCCAGGCGATATTGCCCGAGAACCGGACACGGCCGGCGGCGGGCACGGTCTCGCGCAGCCGCGACCAGATGCCGTCGGCGCCGATGACGACGTCCGGCATGCGCCCTGTCACTGCCGCGATCGCCTGGTCCCCGGGCTTGTCGATCTGGCATCCGAGGTGGAGACGGCAGCGCGGTTCGGATTGAACAGCCTGAAACAGGATTCTCTGAAGGCTGGCGCGGTGGAGAACGGCATAGGGCGCATGCCAGCGGCGGCGCGCGAAGGTCCCGGCCGGTACGCTGGCAAGCGCGCGCAGAGAGCGGCCGTCAACGAGCCCGATGCGCTCGGGCTCCGTCCATACGCTCTCAAGCTGCGTCAGCAGGCCGAGCTCGATGAGGATGCGGGAGGCGTTCGGTGAGAGCTGCAGGCCGGCTCCGACCTCGGTCAGTGCCGTCGCCCGCTCGATGATATCGACGTCGAAGCCGCGCCGGGCAAGGCACAGGGCAGCCGTGAGGCCGCCGATGCCGGCGCCGATGATCGCGACGGGGCGCGACATCGTCGCTTATCAGGCGGCTTTATGGGCGAAGAGGCAGCCGGGGGGATTGGTTTCGGTCGCCTTCAGCTTCGGATTGTAGCGATAGAGCGTAGAGCAGTAGGAGCAGACCTTCTCGTTGTCGTCACCCATGTCGATGAAGATGTGCGGGTGATCGTAGGGAATGGATGCGCCGGTGCACATGAATTCCTTGACGCCGATTTCGATTGCCTGATGTCCGCCGTCGTTCTGGAAATGCGGGATGCTGTGGCCGGCCATGTCATGCTCCGATGAATGCAAGTCTGAAGGTCAAATTTGGCGGCACCATAGTCAGCTTTGCCGGAAATGTGTAGCGGCAAAGCTGCCGCAGTTGTGGTTTTTGCCGGTGCGGGGTTTCGCCCGCCAAGGCGACGAACTAGGTTGCGCGGGATCGATATGCCCAAGGATGAATAGATGGATCTCACCCCGCCGCCGTTTTCCCGTTTCAATCATGACGGTCTGGAGATCGCCTTCTTCGACGAGGGCGACCCGTCCGGCGCGCCCGTTCTGCTCATTCACGGCTTTGCCTCCAGCGCCAACGTCAACTGGGTTTTCCCGGGCTGGCTGAAGACGCTGGGTGACGCCGGCTACCGCGTCATCGCGCTCGACAATCGCGGTCATGGCAAGAGCAGCAAGCCCTACGACCCGGAACTCTACCACCCTCAGCAGATGGCGGATGACGCCGCCGCATTGCTTGGGCATCTCGGGATCGCCGAGGCCCATGTCATGGGCTATTCGATGGGCGCTCGAATCTCGGCCTTCCTGGCGCTCGCGCATCCCGATCGCGTGCGCTCGCTGGTCTTCGGCGGCCTCGGCATTGGCATGGTGTCGGGGGTAGGGGATTGGGATCCGATTGCCGACGCTCTGGTGGCGCCGTCGCTTGACGACGTGACCCATGCGCGCGGGCGCATGTTCCGTGCCTTTGCCGACCAGACCAAGAGCGACCGGCAGGCGCTTGCGGCCTGTATCTCGACCTCGCGGGATCTGCTGACGGCACAGGATATGGCGCGCATCGAGCAGCCGACGCTGATCGGCGTCGGGACGACCGATGACATCGCCGGATCGGCGCAGGAACTGGCAGCGCTGATGCCGCGTGCGCGTGCGCTCGACATTCCGGGCCGCGACCATATGCTCGCCGTCGGCGACCGGGTTTTCAAGAAAGCGGTGCTCGAATTTCTGGCAGAGATCGATCGCATCTAGCGTATCGTCATTGCCGCCAGACGCCATTTAAGTCACGCCTGATTTCCCCTATAGTGGTGGCAGGCACGGACAAGGAAGGAGAGCGACGATGGTCGCCAAGACCGAACTTCGCCAGGCAGAAGCGCTGCAAGTGATGGACCCGATCTGGAATAGCCTGCGCGAAGAAGCCCGGATTGCCGCCGAGCAAGACCCAATGCTCGCGGCCTTCCTCTATTCCACCGTGGTCAATCAGCACTCTCTCGAAGAAAGCGTGATCTACCGCATCTGCGAAAGGCTGGATCACCCGGATCTGCAGGCAAACCTTTTGCGCCAGACCTTCTCGGAGATGCTGGAGGACTGGCCGGAATGGGGCACCATTCTGCGTGTCGACATCCAGGCCGTCTACGACCGTGACCCCGCCTGCACCCGCTTCATCGAGCCGGTGCTCTATTTCAAGGGCTTCCATGCGATCCAGACGCATCGCCTGGCGCATTGGCTATTGAAGCGCGGCCGCAAGGATTTCGCCTTCTACCTGCAGAGCCGGGCGTCGAGCGTCTTCCAGACGGACATCAACCCCGCCGCCCGCATCGGCCGCGGCATCTTCCTTGATCATGCCACCGGCCTTGTCGTCGGCGAGACCGCGGTCATTGGTGACAACGTCTCGATCCTGCACGGCGTGACGCTCGGCGGCACGGGCAAGGAAGGCAGCGATCGCCACCCGAAGATCGCCGATGGCGTGCTGATTGGCGCCGGCGCCAAGATCCTCGGCAATATCCATATCGGGCACTGCTCGCGCGTCGCTGCGGGTTCGGTCGTGCTGAAACCGGTGCCGCCGAAGTCGACGGTCGCCGGCGTGCCGGCAAAGGTCGTGGGCGAGGCCGGCTGTTCCGAGCCGTCGCGCCAGATGGACCAGATCCTTGCCAGCTTCGATATCTGACATGCGGGAACCGGTGTGTAGCCTCTTTCGAGGGGTTTACACCCGCCGATGCAGCGTGCGAGAAGCGCCGCACAGTTTAAACGGCTACGGAGACGTGTTTTGAAGCCCGAAGAAATCCGCAAGCTTGAAGCCTACTTCAAGCGCACCTTCAATCAACAGATGGTCGTCAAGGCTCGCCCGAAGAAGGACGAGTCCGCTGAAGTCTATCTCGGTGACGAGTTCCTCGGTGTGGTCTTCCGCGATGAGGAAGACGGCGAGCTTTCCTACAACTTCTCCATGGCGATCCTCGACATCGACCTCTAAGTCGCGACGCCGGACGCTTTCAGTATAAACCCCGAAAATCCATGGGATTTTCGGGGTTTATTGTTTTGTGCGGGATGTTGATGTCTTGCTGGGCAATTGCTCGCTAGTGCTTATCTTGCGGCTGTAGCGAGCGCGGCAAGAAATTTCATGCCGAACCGCCATATTTCATCAAGTTGTTGCATCTGTTGTATTTTATTGCATCGCACACTCGTCTTGACTTTTTGTGCAGTGCACATAAACTGAAGCCTCCAGATCAGGCCGTCACCAAGGAGACACCGGATGTTCAACTTCGACGATGCAAACAAGAAGAGCAAGGAAGCCATTGACGTGGCTGTAAAGAGCTATTCCGCTTGGACCAAGGGTCTCCAGGCTATCGCGACCGAAGCTGCCGACTTTTCGAAGAAGTCCTTCGAGGACAGCGTCGCGCATGTCGAAAAGCTGACCAGCGTCAAGAGCGTCGAGGCTGCTTTCGAACTGCAAACCAACTTCGTGAAGTCGAGCTACGAAGGCTTTGTCGCCGAAGCAACGAAGATCGGCGAAATGTATGCCGACCTCGCCAAGGACGCCTACAAGCCCTACGAAGCGCCAGTTGCCAAGGCAACGGCAGCAGTCAAGGCCGCCGCTGCAGCAGCCTGATCACCGGCTAAAACAATTTCTCAATAAAAAGGCCGGTCGCAGCGCTTGCGACCGGCCTTTTTGTTTTTCGCATAAGCTGTGCGCAGCCCAAAGAAAGTTGATCAATCTTGGCGGTCAACGTGCGATTATGATTGCAGTGTGTTGGTTCGGTCTTAAAATCTGAAAACGAACCATTAGATAAAGGGCAAGCAGGCTGCGGCCGAGTTCGATGGGTCGCTACTGTACAAGGAACTGACAAGAATGATCGCCATGCCGGTCCGGATGCAGCAAGGTAGCGATGATGAGGGGAACGGCAACAACCGCAGCACGTCCGTCATCACGCGTACCAAGCCGAAGACCAAAAAGCCGAGTTTGTATCGCGTTCTGCTTTTGAATGACGATTACACGCCGATGGAATTTGTCATCCATATTCTGGAGCGCTTCTTTCAAAAGAACCCGGAAGAGGCGACCCGCATCATGCTCCACGTCCACAATCACGGTGTGGGAGAGTGCGGCGTCTTCACCTATGAGGTCGCCGAAACCAAGGTGACGCAGGTGATGGACTTCGCCCGGCAGCATCAGCATCCGTTGCAATGCGTCATGGAAAAGAAATGAGGAACTAACGTGCCAACATTTTCGCCCAGCCTCGAAAAGGCGCTGCATCAGGCACTGACTTTTGCCAACGAGCGCCACCACGAATACGCTACGCTCGAGCATCTGCTTCTGGCATTGATCGACGATGCCGACGCGGCGGCCGTGATGGGCGCCTGCAACGTCAATCTTGAGACGCTGCGCAAGACCGTAACCGATTACGTCGACAACGAACTGTCGAACCTGGTGACCGGCTACGACGAAGATTCCAAGCCGACGGCCGGGTTCCAGCGCGTGATCCAGCGGGCGGTGATCCACGTGCAATCGTCCGGCCGCGAGGAAGTGACCGGCGCCAACGTGCTGGTCGCGATCTTCGCCGAGCGCGAAAGTCACGCAGCCTATTTCCTGCAGGAGCAGGAGATGACCCGCTACGACGCGGTCAACTTCATTTCGCACGGCATCGGCAAGCGGCCTGGCAGCTCCGAGTCCCGTCCTGTGCGCGGCTCTGACGATCATGAGAGCGAGCAGAAGCCCGCGCGCGACAACGAGGAGGCCAGCGCCAAGAAGCAGCAGGACGCGCTGACCGCCTATTGCGTCAACCTCAATGAGAAGGCGAAGTCCGGCAAGATCGACCCGCTGATCGGCCGTCACGCCGAGGTGAACCGCACCATCCAGGTGCTGTGCCGCCGCTCGAAGAACAATCCGCTCTATGTCGGGGACCCCGGCGTCGGCAAGACGGCGATCGCCGAAGGCCTTGCCAAGCGCATCATCGAAAAGAAGGTGCCGGAAGCGTTGCAGGATGCGACGATCTTCTCGCTCGACATGGGCACGCTTCTTGCCGGCACGCGCTACCGTGGCGATTTCGAAGAACGGCTGAAGCAGGTCGTCAAGGAGCTCGAGGACTATCCGGGCGCCGTGCTCTTCATCGACGAGATTCATACGGTCATCGGCGCCGGAGCTACGTCCGGCGGCGCGATGGATGCATCCAACCTTCTGAAGCCGGCGCTTTCCTCCGGCGCGATCCGCTGCATCGGTTCGACCACCTACAAGGAATACCGCCAGTTCTTCGAGAAGGATCGGGCGCTGGTCCGCCGTTTCCAGAAGATCGACGTGAACGAGCCGACGATTGCCGACGCGATCGAGATCATGAAGGGGCTGAAGCCTTATTACGAGGAATACCATCACCTGAAATACTCGAACGAGGCGATCAAGGCCGCGGTCGAGCTTTCGGCCCGCTACATCAACGACCGCAAGCTGCCGGACAAGGCGATCGACGTGATCGATGAATCCGGTGCCGCACAGATGCTGCTGCCCGCCAGCAAGCGCCGCAAGCTGATCACCGAGAAGGAGATCGAGGCGACGATCGCGACGATGGCGCGCATCCCGCCGAAGACCGTCTCCAAGGACGACGAGGCCGTGCTTGCCAATCTCGAGAGAGAGCTGCGCTCGGTTGTCTACGGCCAGGACCTGGCGATCGAGGCGCTCGCTTCGTCGATCAAGCTGGCGCGTGCCGGCCTGCGCGAACCGAACAAGCCGATCGGCTGCTACGTCTTCTCCGGCCCGACCGGCGTCGGCAAGACGGAAGTCGCCAAGCAGCTTGCGACCTCGCTCGGCGTCGAGCTCCTGCGCTTCGACATGTCGGAATACATGGAGCGGCATACGGTTTCCCGCCTGCTCGGTGCACCTCCCGGCTATGTCGGCTTCGACCAGGGCGGCCTCTTGACCGATGGCGTCGACCAGCACCCGCATTGCGTGCTGCTGCTCGACGAGATCGAGAAGGCGCATCCGGACCTGTTCAACATCCTGCTGCAGGTCATGGACCATGGCTCGCTGACGGATCACAACGGCAAGAAGATCGACTTCCGCAACGTCATCCTGATCATGACGACCAATGCCGGCGCATCGGAAATGGCCCGGGCCGCCATCGGCTTCGGTTCTTCCAAGCGTACGGGCGAAGACGAAGAGGCGCTGAACCGCCTGTTCACGCCGGAATTCCGCAACCGTCTGGATGCGGTCATTCCGTTTGCTTCGCTGCCGACACCGGTTATCCACCAGGTGGTTCAGAAGTTCGTCATGCAGCTTGAAACCCAGCTTGCCGAGCGCAACGTCACCTTCGACCTCGCGCCGGAGGCGATCGCCTGGCTTGCCGAAAAGGGCTACGACGAGAAGATGGGCGCGCGACCGCTGTCGCGTGTCATCCAGGAAAACATCAAGAAGCCGCTCGCCGATGAAATCCTCTTCGGCAAGCTGAAGAAGGGCGGTGTCGTCAAGGTGACGATCGGCACGAAGGCCGATGGCACCAAGGGCCTGCTGCTCGATGCCGTTCCTGAGACGACGCCAATCAAGCCGAAGGCGGAAGTATCCCGCCCGGCGATGAAGGCCGCCAAGCCGAAAAAGGCCGAGGACAAGGAAGAGGTGGGCGCCGAGCCTGCGCCGAAGTCCAAGCCGAAGAAGGCTGCCGCCAAGGCGTCAACGGATGACGAGGCCGGGGCGGGCGACGCGGCTCCAAGAAAGGGCCGCACGGTGCCGAAGGTGCCGCGCAAGAAGTAGCTCCCCCCGCAAGACACGTTCGACGGTGCTGGATGCAAACCATCCGGCACCGTTTTTCTTTAAAAACGAAATGAGAAGAGCCTGCGTGGTTTTTCGTCCGCGTGCCGGTCTGATAGCCTATATTCGGTCATGCTTATCCCGGACGATTCGATCCGGGGTGGTCGTAGTCGAGTTGAAAACAATCCGGAATCGCCGATGAAGAGAGAAGAAGACGAGCAATCTTCGCTCGCCTGGTTCGGGAAAGGCATGCGCGGCATTTTCAGCCTGCCGGCCTTCATTCTGATGTTGTCCTTTGTCGGCTTCTGTTCGCTGACGGCTCAGGCCGGCATCCCGGTCGAGCAGGTGGTCTTCATGGTCGGCATGGTCTGGGCGCTTCCGGCCAAGGTCATTCTCGTCAGTTCGATGATGAGCGGAGCCGGGCTCGCGACCGCGTTCCTCGCGGTCTCGCTGTCGTCCGTACGGCTGATGCCGATGGTCGCCGCGCTGATACCGGAGCTGCGCGGGTCGCGCACGCCGACTTGGCTTCTGCTCTTCCTGTCGCATTTCGTCGCGATCACCGCCTGGGTTTTCGCGATGGAGAAGGTGCCGCACGTGCCGCGCGAGCGGCGCGTCGCCTTTTTCGCGGGCTTCGGCATCACGCTGGTGGCGGCAAACATGCTGCTCGTCGCTGTCGTCTACCACTTCGTCGCCGATTTCCCGCCGATCGTTGCCGGCTGCCTTTTCTTCCTGACGCCGGTCTACTTTCTCGCCTCGATCTGGCATTCGGCGCGCCATCCCGTCGTCTATGTGGCGTTGCTCTTCGGTCTTGCAGGCGGGCCGCTGTTCTACTGGCTGTTTCCGGAATTCGACATCCTGCTCGCCGGCCTCGTCGGCGGTACGCTTGCCTGGCTCATCGAGCGCCTCTGGCGCCGTCGCAAGGAGGTGAGAGGATGACCTGGGAGGATGGTTGGTGGGCCTATGTCTTCATCGCGATTGCCGGCTGGCTGGCGACCGACATCTGGCGCTGGTTGGGCGTCATCACAGGCAACAGGCTGCGCGATGATTCCGAGGCGCTGAACTGGGTGAGGGCGGTTGCCACCGCGCTGGTCGCAGCGGTCATCGCAAAGCTTATCCTCTATCCGACCGGCGTACTCGAACAATCTCCGCTCTGGCTGCGCGCAGGTGCCGTCGCGCTCGGGGCGGCCGCCTTCTTCCTGTTCGGAAGAAAGCCGGCGATCGGGATCGCGTCAGCGATTGCCGCGTTGGCGCTGGGCCTGTGGTGGTTGGGTTTTTAGGCCGGGTGAGGTGCTTTCACCTGACCGTCGGTTAAAGAGCCGGCGCGTCGCCGGCTCCCTGGCTCCTGCGCGGATAGTGTGAGCGCGATCAGAGCGCCTGCCGAACCTTTTCGGCATTGGCAGCCAGAACGGCGCCGTCTTCCATCGTGCCGGAATGCGGCTTCAGCGGCACGCCTGCTTGCCGCGGAATGACGTGGAAGTGCAGGTGGAAGACCGATTGTCCGGCCGGTGCTTCGTTGAACTGCATGATCGTCACACCATCGGCGTCGAAAGCTTCCTTGGCGGCAACGGCCAGCTTCTGTACGGTGGCAATCAGCGCCGGCAGCGTTGCTGCATCGGCGTCGAGCAGGTTGCGCGAAGGGGATTTCGGCACCACGAGCAGATGGCCTTCTGCCTGCGGCATGACATCCATGAAGGCGATCGTCGCGTCGTCCTCGTAGACGCGGTGCGAGGGAATTTCGCCGCGCAGGATCTTGGCGAAAATGTTGTTGTCGTCGTAGCTCATTGTTCTTCCTCGTGTAATGAAGCCGGCCTTCACGAAAAGGGGGTCAGTCGTCCTGCCGTTCACCCTTTCGGAAAGGTCCGTGCTCGGCAAGAAACTCGCCCGTTTCCTCCACATCCCTGCGCTCGCGCTGAAGATAGTCGCCGACGGCGCGGGCAAGTCCCGGATGTGTGATGAAATGGGCGGAATGGGTGGTGACGGGCATGTAGCCGCGCGCAAGCTTGTGTTCGCCCTGGGCGCCAGCCTCGACCCGTTTCAGCCCCTTGGCGATCGCGAAATCGATCGCCTGGTGATAGCAGACTTCGAAATGCAGGAACGGGTGATCCTCGATGCAGCCCCAGTGGCGACCGTAGAGCGCATCGCCGCCGATGAAGTTGATCGCGCCGGCGATGTAGCGGCCGTTGCGGCGTGCCATCACCAGCAGGATATCGTCGGCCATGCGCTCGCCAATGAGCGAATAGAACGCGCGCGTCAGATAGGGGCGGCCCCATTTGCGTCCGCCGGTGTCCATGTAGAAGGCGAAGAACTCGTCCCAGATCGATTCCGTCAGGTCGCTGCCGGTCAGCCAGTCGATCGAAATGCCGTTTTCGAGCGCAGCCCTGCGCTCCTTCTTCAGCGCCTTGCGTTTGCGTGAGGCAAGGGTCTCCAGAAAATCGGCGTGGGAGCCATAGCCTTCATTGGTGAAGTGGAACTGCTGGTCTGTGCGGTGCAGGAACCCGGCGCGCTCAAGCGCAGGGATCTCGGCTTCGGGCGCGAAAGTCACATGTGCCGAAGAGACATCGTGTCTGCGGGCAAGCTCTTTCAGGCCCGCGGCAAGCGCATCCTGAACGGCGTTCGTATTTTCGTCCGGTGCCGAAAGCAGCCGTGGTCCGGTCGCAGGCGTGAAGGGGATGGAACTTTGCAGTTTCGGATAGTAGCGGCCGCCGGCGCGCTCGAAGGCGTCTGCCCAGCCGTGGTCGAAAACGTATTCGCCCTGGCTGTGGCTCTTCAGGTAGCAGACGAGGCCGCCGCGCAATTGCCCGTCGCCGCCTTCAAGCAACAGATGCTGGCCGAGCCAGCCGGTCTTGGCCGTCGCCGACCCGGACTCTTCGAGCGCCGAGAGATAGGCATGCGAGAGGAAGGGATTGTAGACGCCGCCAGGAAACGCCTTCGATGCACCGGACAGCACATTCCAGCGTGCCGCCGGTATATCGGTGAAGGATTGCGCGATGCGGAGGGTGACGGCGTCTGACATTACTTTAGGAAACCAGGGCCTCCCGCGGGTCGAAACCCTCGAAGGTCATCTGATCCGCATGGGCAAACGTGTAGGCTTCGGCCTGCCGGTCGCGCACGGTCCAGGTGATGATCGTCTTGCCGAGCGTCCGTTCCTTGGTGATGAACGAGTTCGGTAGGTGGCCGTAGTGGTAGGAGATGAAATCGAGCCCGAGTTGCATCGCTTCCTCATGCACGAAGAAGGTCTCCGGATTGGCACCTTCCGCGGTGAGGCCCAGCGGGTAGGGCGCGTCGAGCGCCTTCAGGTCCTTGAGCAGCCAGTGATCGAAGCTCATCAGTGCGACATGGCCCTTGTAGCCTTCGAGCGTTTCGAGCACGGCGGCGGCAAAGCCCTCATCGTCGCCCTTGCGGCCCTTGAGCTCGATGACGAGCGGCACCTTGCCGGCAACCAGGCGCAGCATCTGCGTCAACGTCGGCACCTTGTCCTTCGTGCCGCCGATCGCCATCAGGCCGAGTTCGCCGGCGGTGCGCGCGCGAACGTCGCCCTTGATCCCGCACAGGCGCTGGGTGTCGTCATCGTGGAAGACGACCGGAATGCTGTCGGCGGTATACTGCAGATCGCATTCGATCGCGAAACCGGCGTCGACGGCGCGGGAGAAGGCCGAAAGCGTATTCTCCCACACCTGCTTGTTCATGTCGTGATAGCCGCGATGGGCAATCGGTTGGGCCTTCAGCCAGGAAATATCAGCCATGCCGGGCACTCTGTCAGGCGATTTCGATGACGGCGTCGATCTCGACGGCGGCATTGAAGGGAAGGGAAGCCATGCCGACGGCGGCACGTGCATGCTTGCCGGCTTCACCGAGCACGGTCGCAAGCAGATTGGATGCGCCGTTGATGACCAGATGCTGCTCGACGAATTCCGGTGTCGAGGCGACGAAGCCGTTGATCTTCACCAGGCGGCGGATGCGACCGAGATCGCCGCCGAGCGCTGCCTTGGCCTGGGCAAGGATGTTGATCGAGCAGAGTTCGGCGGCGCGCTGTGCGCGGGCCACGTCCACATCCTTGCCGACGATGCCGGTCACAGCAACCTTGCCGTCTTCCATCGGAAGCTGTCCGGAGATGTAGAGCATCGAGCCGCTGATCACGTAGGGCACGTAGTTTGCAACCGGGGTCGCAGCCTGGGGAAGTGTGACGCCGAGGTCCTTGAGGCGCGCTTCGATCTCTGCCGACATGGAAAGCTCCATTGTTGTCTTTTGTGTTAAAATCCTGCATTCAGGCCGGATCGCGGCGGGCACCGGCTTTTTCCTGCGAACGCCGCCTCGCTTCTGCCGAACGCTTGTTTATAGCATTGCCGGCGAGTCCAACAGGAGGAAACGGATGTTTCATAAAGGCTTCGGTCTCGTCACTTTGGGCAGCGCCTGTTTCGCCGTCATGACAGTATCGGGCGCCACGGCGGCACACGCAAACGCCCTTGTGCCGCACCGCGCCGTCTATGATCTCGAACTCAAGGATGCATCGGATCGTTCGGGCATTGCCGGAATGTATGGTCGCATGGTCTACGAGTTCAATGGCTCGGCCTGCGCGGGCTATACCGTCAGCTTCCGTTTCGTCACCCAGGTCGATACCGGCGAGGAAGTGCGCCTGACCGATCAGCAGACGACCACCTATGAAGATCTAAAGAATGGCAATTTCCGCTTCCTGACCCGCTCTTTCACCGATGAGAAGCTGGACAAGGAAGTGCGCGGTACGGCGCATGAGGAAAAAGCGGGCGTTAAGGTCGAGCTGACTGCGCCGGACAAGCGCGAAATCGAGCTTGCGGCGAGCCGGTTTCCGACGGCGCACATGATGGAGGTGATCTCGCGAGCGAAGAAAGGCGAGAGCCTCTTTGAGGCGCGCATCTTCGACGGCTCCGATTCGGGTGACAAGACCTTGATCACCTCGACCTTCGTCGGCAAATCGCGCAAACCCACGGCGGACGAGCCGGATGCCGGCAAGGCGGGCAAGCTCAGCGGTGACAATTACTGGCCGGTGACGATCTCCTATTTCAACGATGACAAGAGCGGCGACGCGCTGCCGATCTACCGTATGTCGTTCAAGCTCTACGAGAACGGAATCACCCGCGACCTGACGATGGACTACGGCGATTTCGTCCTGAGCGGCAAGCTTGCGGACCTCGAAGTGTTCAAATCCGAGGACTGCAAATAGCCGATTGCGGTAAAAAGCGGCGTTTGCGGCTTGATTTCTCGGGCGGTTGCCGTTAAGGGGCTGCCCATTCCACACGTGAAGCTTGGGATGTTCCGGGAGAAATCCGGATCGTTCCGCCGGTGGGCCGGTCGAAAGACATGCTCGACGCTTCGCGGAGGTTCAACCGGAAAAGGAGAAAAGGCATGGCATTGCCTGATTTTAGCATGCGTCAGCTTCTGGAAGCTGGCGTTCACTTCGGCCACCAGACGCACCGCTGGAACCCGAAGATGAAGCCGTACATTTTCGGCGATCGCAACAACGTTCACATCATCGACCTCGCACAGACCGTGCCGATGCTGTCGCGCGCCCTGCAGATCGTCAGCGACACCGTTGCCAACGGCGGCCGCGTTCTGTTCGTCGGCACCAAGCGCCAGGCGTCCGAAATCATCGCTGACGCTGCGAAGCGTTCGGCCCAGTACTACGTCAACGCTCGCTGGCTCGGCGGCATGATGACCAACTGGAAGACGATTTCGAACTCGATCCAGCGCCTGCGCAAGCTCGACGAAATCCTCTCTTCGGAAGCTTCGGGCTTCACCAAGAAGGAACGCCTGAACCTCGAGCGCGAACGCGAAAAGCTGAACCGCGCTCTCGGCGGTATCCGCGACATGGGCGGCACGCCGGACCTGATGTTCATCATCGACACCAACAAGGAATCGATCGCGATCGACGAAGCCAAGCGCCTCGGCATCCCGGTTGTCGCAGTCATCGACTCGAACTGCGATC
Organism: Ensifer sp. ENS02; assembly: GCF_014851885.1. Taxonomy (NCBI): domain Bacteria; kingdom Pseudomonadati; phylum Pseudomonadota; class Alphaproteobacteria; order Hyphomicrobiales; family Rhizobiaceae; genus Ensifer; species Ensifer sp. ENS02. The sequence goes on from NZ_JACVAO010000009.1 coordinate 167,758, forward strand.
CGGACCAGATCGACTATCCGATCCCGGGCAACGACGACGCTTCGCGCGCCATCGCTCTCTACTGCGACCTCATTGCACGCGCTGCCATCGACGGCATCGCACGTCAGCAGGGCGCATCGGGCCGTGACCTCGGCGCATCTGCCGAAGCTCCGGTCGAGCCGGCGCTCGACGAGGCCTCCGACGCCTGATCGGGCCTTGGCGGCAGGTAAGCCTGCCGCCCCCAATGAAATGTCGGGACAAGGCCGTTTGTGATGAAAATCTGAACGGCCTTGTTCTTTTCAGCCGGGGATGGCGCTGATCCGTTCGGATCTTTGGAGCCGAGCAACCCCGTGATGTTTCAGTCATCACGGTGTCACATTGAAAAGCCATTCCCTGCCACACCTCCTGGTACCGCGCCCTTAAGGGCAGCGCGCCAACCAAACAGACAAAGAGGCAATAAGATGAGTGTAACTGCAGCAATGGTGAAGGAACTGCGCGAAAAGACCGGCGCAGGCATGATGGACTGCAAGAAGGCGCTCGCCGAAACCAACGGCGACATGGAAGCTGCGATCGACTGGCTGCGCGCCAAGGGCATCGCCAAGGCCGACAAGAAGTCGGGCCGCACGGCTGCTGAAGGCCTCATCGGTATTGTCAGCGGTGGCGTCAAGGCTGTCGTCGTCGAAATCAACTCCGAGACCGATTTCGTTGCCCGCAACGAAGCCTTCCAGGAACTCGTCCGCGGCGTTGCCAATGTAGCGCTGACCACCGACGGCTCGGTTGAAGCCATCGCGGCTGCAAACTACCCGGCAACCGGCAAGTCGGTCGACGAGACCATCAAGGACGCGATCGCCACCATCGGCGAGAACATGACGCTTCGCCGCGCAGCCCTCCTCAAGGTCGAAGACGGTGTTGTTGCCACCTACATCCACAACGCTGCCGGCGACGGCATCGGCAAGCTCGGTGTTCTCGTCGCCCTGAAGTCGATCGGCGACAAGGAAGTTCTCTTCTCGGTTGGCCGTCAGATCGCCATGCACATCGCTGCCACCAACCCGCTCGCGATCCGTGCGGACGAAGTCGACGCCGCTGTTGCCGAGCGCGAACGCAACGTCTTCATCGAACAGTCGCGCGCTTCGGGCAAGCCGGACAACATCATCGAAAAGATGGTCGAAGGCCGCATGCGCAAGTTCTTCGAAGAAGTCGCTCTGCTGTCGCAGGCCTTCGTCATGAACCCGGAAATCACCGTCGGTCAGGCCGTCAAGGACGCTGAAAAGCTCGCTGGCGCACCGATCGAAGTCACCGGCATGGCTCGCCTGCTACTCGGCGAAGGTGTCGAGAAGGAAGAGTCCGACTTCGCTGCAGAAGTTGCAGCCGTCGCCAAGGGCTGATTTCTTCACCCATATTGGGAAAACCTTGGGGCATCGCGTGACAACGCGGTGCCCTTCGTGTATCCGGCTTCGTCAATGCGCTGGACCCGCCGGAAAATACGCCGTTGCGGTTGAAACCATGGTGCGCAATGTGTCCTTATGCGCTGTGCGCCGCCATCGTGCGCACGCGCGCCGATCTGTTCAGGAGCGATGATGCCGGCCGAGCCACTCTACAAACGCGTTCTACTCAAAGCCTCCGGTGAAGCTCTCATGGGCAGCCAGGGCTTCGGCATCGATGTGGCGGTCGCTGACCGCATCGCCGCAGATATCGCCGAAGCGCGCGCCATGGGCGTCGAAGTGGGCGTGGTTGTCGGCGGCGGCAATATCTTCCGCGGCGTGGCCGTCGCTTCCAAGGGCGGCGACCGGGTAACCGGCGACCACATGGGCATGCTGGCAACCGTCATCAACGCGCTGGCGCTCGCAACGTCGCTGCGCAAGCTCGACATCGATACGGTCGTGCTTTCGGCAATCGCGATGCCGGAAATCTGCGAGAGCTTCTCGCAGCGCGCAACGCTCTACCATCTTTCCCTCGGCCGCGTCGTGATCTTCGCCGGCGGCACGGGCAATCCCTTCTTCACGACCGACTCTGCCGCCGCCCTTCGCGCCGCCGAAATGGGCGCGCAGGCGATCTTCAAGGGCACCCAGGTCGATGGGATCTATTCCGCCGACCCGAAGAAGGATCCGGACGCGACCCGCTTCGACCGCCTGACGCACAGCGAAGTCCTCGAGAAGGGGCTTGCCGTCATGGATGTTGCCGCCGTCGCGCTTGCACGCGAAAATGCCATTCCGATCGTTGTCTTCTCCATTCATGAGAAGGGTGGCTTTGCGGAAATATTGACCGGCGGCGGTCGCGCGACCATCGTCACAGACAATTAAGAAGCTGCAGAACGGCCCTCGGGCCGGCGAATGATAGAACGGGAGTTTCGACCATGAGTGAAGGTGTTGACCTGAAGGAACTGAAGCGTCGCATGGATGGCGCCATTTCCGCATTCAAGAGCGATATCGCGTCGCTCCGTACCGGCCGCGCGTCGGCGAACGTTCTCGATCCGGTGACCGTCGAAGCCTATGGCTCACGCGTGCCGCTCAACCAGGTGGCGAACATCACGGTTCCCGAGCCGCGCATGCTGTCCGTCTCGGTCTGGGACAAGCAGATGGTCGGCGCTGTGGATCGCGGCATTCGCGAATCGAACCTCGGCCTCAATCCGATCATCGACGGCCAGAACCTGCGCATTCCGCTGCCGGAACTCAACGAAGAGCGCCGCAAGTCGCTCGTCAAAGTGGCACATGACTACGCCGAAAAGGCGAAGGTCGCCGTGCGCCACGTGCGCCGTGACGGCATGGACGACCTGAAAAAAGCCGAAAAGGATGGCGACATCGGTCAGGATATCAGCCGTTCTCAGTCGGAGCGCGTGCAAAAGATGACCGACGAAACGATTTCCGATATCGACCGCTTGCTCGTCGAGAAGGAAAAGGAAATCATGCAGGTCTGATCTGCTCTGCTCGTGATCTGAGTCTCCTTTCGCGGACGCCTTATGCAAAACCTCACTTCCACGACCGTTCCGGAACATGTTGCCATCATCATGGATGGCAACGGGCGTTGGGCGAACGCGCGTGGGCTGCCGCGCACGATGGGGCACCGCAAGGGTGTCGAGACCGTTCGCGCCGCCGTCAAGACGGCGGGCGACTTGGGGATCCGCTACCTCACGCTTTTTGCATTTTCCTCGGAAAACTGGAGCAGGCCGGCGGCGGAAGTCAGCGATCTGATGGGGCTGCTCAAGACCTTCATCCGCCGGGATCTTGCCGATCTGCACCGCGAGAATGTCCGCATCCGAGTCATCGGTGACCGCTCCAACCTCAGAGGCGACATTCTACCGTTGCTGGTGGAGGCGGAGGAAACGACGCGGGCAAATACCGGGATTACGCTCGTCATTGCCTTCAATTACGGCGCCCGGGACGAAATGACACGAGCCATGCGGCGGCTGGCGACGGAAGTCGCCGAAGGACGCTTGCGGCCGGAAGACATCAACCCCGAGCGTATCGCGGCGATGCTGGACACGTCGGACATTCCCGATCCGGACCTTATCATCCGCACCAGCGGCGAAGAGCGTCTCTCGAATTTCCTTCTTTGGCAGGGCGCTTATTCGGAACTGATCTTCGTTCCGGAGTTGTGGCCGGACTTTACGCGCGAAACGTTCCTGGCGGCGCTTGAAAAATACGCCTGCCGCGAGCGCCGCTTCGGCGGCGTCGCCGAGCCCACGTTGGCGGTCGGTTCCTGATGCAGACTGAACTTAAGCTTCGTATCGCTTCGGGCGTGGTCCTCGCAGCGGTGACACTGGCGGCGACCTGGTTCGGCGGTTTGGCGTTTCAGTTGCTGTCGGCGCTGATTGCGCTGCTCGTCTATTATGAGTGGTCGACGATCACGGACCTCCAGGAGCGGGATTTCCAAGGCAATGCCGTTGGCTGGCTGGCCGTCGTGATCATCGCCGGCCTGATCGTGACCGGCTATATCGGCTACAGCCTTCCGGTCCTGACCGCTTTTGTAGTTCTCACTGTCCTTTGGGTATTTCTGCAGAAGACCAGTTGGTGGCTGCCGGGTGGCATCGCCTACGCCGGGCTGACCGGCATTTCGCTTGCGGCCCTTCGCGGCGCCGACGATCTTGGTTTGATGGCGACGCTGTTCGTCTTTGCCGTCGTCTGGGCGACCGACATCTTCGCCTATTTTACCGGCCGCGCGATCGGTGGACCGAAGCTCGCGCCACGCATATCGCCCGGCAAGACATGGTCGGGTGCCATCGGTGGCACAATTTGCGGCATTGTTGCCGGTGTTGCCGTCTTTATGGCTTATTTTTCACTGCAAGATCTCCGCATTCCGATCATTGCGCTGGTGCTCTCCGTCGCCAGCCAGGTGGGAGACTTGTTCGAATCCTTCATCAAGCGCCGTTTTGGGGTGAAGGATTCCAGCCGTCTCATTCCGGGGCATGGCGGCGTTATGGATCGGGTCGACGGGTTGATTTTCGCGTGTGTCGCGGCGTTGATTCTGGTCATGGTTCAGTATTTCGTCAGCGATGGGCGCCAGATCGCTTTCGGATCCGTCCTGTATAGCCTTTGAGCTTAGGCCCGCGGGTGCTTGAGGAACGTTCATGACATATCTGCTTGATGCCCTCCAGATTCTGACCGGCTACGTCGTCCCATTTCTTCTGGTGCTGACGCTGCTGGTCTTTGTGCACGAGATGGGCCACTACCTCGTCGGCCGCTGGTCGGGCATCCGCATTCTGGCTTTTTCGATCGGCTTTGGCCCTGAGCTCGTCGGCTGGACCGACCGGCACGGAACGCGGTGGAAACTGGCGGCGATTCCCCTTGGCGGTTACGTCAAGTTCTACGGCGATGAGGATGCGGCGAGCGTGCCGGACTACAAGCGCCTGGAGGCGCTGGCGCCGGAAGAGCGCAGCCAGACCTTCCTCGGCGCCAAATTGTGGAAGCGTGCGGCAACCGTCGCCGCCGGACCGATCGCAAACTTCATTCTCGCCATCGCCATCTTTGCCGTGCTGTTTTCCGTCTACGGGCGTCAGGTCGCCGATCCGGTGGTTGCGCGGGTGAATGAGAACAGTGCTGCTGCGCAAGCCGGTGTCGTGCCGGGAGACCGTCTGATTTCGATCGACGGCACGCCCGTCGTCACCTTCGACGACGTTCGCCGCTACGTCAGTGTTCGCCCGGAAATGCCGATTTCGATCCGAATCGAACGCAACGGCGCGATGCTCGATCTGTCCATGGTGCCGCAGCGTACCGAGCTCACGGATCAGTTTGGCAACAAGATGGAAATCGGCGTCATCGGTATCCTGACCGACCAGGAAGCCGGCAATTTCCGCACGGTCAGCTATGGTCCGATCGAGGCCGTCGGGCAGGGCGTCCTGCAAAGCTGGCACGTTGTCACCGGTACTTTCGACTATCTCTCCAATGTCGTGACCGGTCGGATGAAGGCGGATCAGATCGGTGGACCGATCCGCGTCGCCAAGGTCTCGGGGCAGATGGCGACGCTTGGAATTCCGTTTTTGCTGAATATTGCCGCGATCCTGTCTGTTTCCATAGGATTGCTTAACCTCATGCCCGTTCCGGTGCTTGATGGCGGCCACTTGATGTTCTATGCGGTTGAGGCCTTGCGCGGAAGGCCGGTGGGCCCGGCCGCGCAGGATGTCGCCTACCGGATCGGTTTTGCCATGGTGCTGATGCTCATGGTCTTTGCCACCTGGAACGACATATCGATGTTCTTCGGCTAGCGTTCGGCCGGGGAAACGGCGAGGGGGATTTCGACGGATACTGTGAACGATTGGTTTTCAACGGCTTGCGACGAAAGGTTTTGTTTACGATAAATCGAAGCTGTAGTGGCCGTTAAGCCACGGTTCGAATTGAAGTAAACAGAAATTAACGAGCTGGCTTGCTTGTATGGGAAAAGCGGTTAAAACGGCAACCGTGACCGGAGTCGGCACGAAATTGCCGCGCGACGTTTGGAAAAGGTAAGATTTGAACATGAAAGCTGGTTCAAGGTTTTTGAACGCGGTGTCGGCGGCTGCGCTGTCAACAAGCATTGTTGTTTCCGGCGCTGGTGTTGGGTTGCTCGCAGGCACGTCCGTTGCAGAAGCTGCGGTCATCAATCGTGTCGAAGTGCGCGGCGCCACGCGCGTCAGCGCTGAGACGGTTCGCGCCAACATCACGATCGTTCCGGGCAAGAGCTTCAACAACACCGACATCGACGCTTCTGTGAAGCGCCTGTATGCGACCGGCTACTTCTCCGACGTCAGCATCAATGTTTCCGGCGGCACGCTGGTCGTCAGCGTCAGCGAGAATCAGCTTGTCAACCAGGTCGTCTTCAACGGCAACCGCAAGATCAAGGACGACAAGCTGCAGGGCGTCGTGCGCACGCAGCCGCTCGGTCCTTACAGCGAAGCGACGGTCGAGACGGACATCCAGTCGATCAAGGACGCCTATGCGGCGATCGGTCGTGGCGATGTCACGGTGACGACGCAGGTCGTTCCTGTCGCCGAAGGTCGCGTCAACCTCGCGTTCGTCATCAACGAAGGCGAGCGCACCAAGATTTCTCAGATCAACTTCGTCGGCAACGAGGCCTACAGCGACGGTCGTCTGCAGTCGGTCATCGCGACGAAGGAATCGGGCATCTTCTCCTTCATTACGCGGAAGGACGTCTACAATCCTGACAAGCTGCGCGCGGACGAAGAACTGCTACGTCAGTTCTACTACAACCGCGGCTACGCCGACTTCCAGGTCGTTACTTCGGATGCGACCCTGAATGAAGCGACCAACGAATACACGGTGACGATCACAGTCGAAGAAGGTCCGCGCTACGACTTTGGTTCCGTCAATGTCGAATCGACCGTTGAGGGCATCAACGCCGAAGAACTGAAGGGGCTTATCGTCAGCCGTCAGGGTTCGGTCTACAAGGCCAAGGACGTTCAGGCGACGATGACCGAGATCTCGAAGCGCGTCGCTTCGGCTGGCTACCCGTTCGCTCGCGTCACGCCTCGCGGCAACCGCGATCTCGGCAACCACACGATCGCCGTCGACTACCTCGTCGACCAGGGCGAGCGCGCCTATGTCGAGCGTATCGAAATCCGCGGCAACACCCGTACCCGCGACTACGTTATCCGTCGCGAGTTCGACATGGGTGAAGGCGACGCCTTCAACCAGGAAATGGTAGCGCGCGCCAAGCGTCGTCTCGAGGCTCTCGGTTACTTCTCGACTGTCAACGTTTCGACCGCTCCGGGCAGCGCCGCTGACCGTGTTGTCGTGATCGTCGACGTACAGGATCAGTCGACCGGTTCGTTCGGTATCGGTGCAGGTTACTCCGCCGGTAGCGGTGGTGGCTTCCTCGTCGAAGCTTCGATCGAAGAAAAGAACTTCCTCGGCCGTGGTCAGTACATCCGCGTTGCCGCTGGTCGTGGTGACGAGAGCCGCACGTACAACGTTTCGTTCACGGAGCCGTATTTCCTCGGCTATCGTCTGGCCGCAGGCTTCGACGTCTTCAAGAACGAAAACGACTTCGATGACGACAACTACAGCTACGAAGATCAGGGCTTCAGCCTGCGCGTGACCGCGCCGATCACCGAGAACCTGTCGACGACGCTGCGTTACAACTTCACGCAGTTCGATTATAGCGGTGACCGGTCGAAGCTTTCGTCGCCCTACATTCGTGCGATCGACGGCGGCAACTGGGTCCGTTCGTCGGTGTCGCAGTCGATCACCTACAACACGCTCGACGATGCGCAGCTGCCGCATGACGGCATTCTTGCGACCTTCACGCATGAATTCGCCGGCCTCGGCGGTGACTCCGACTTCTACAAGATGACCGGTAAGGCCAAGTGGTACTACACGGTCAACGACGAAGCCGACATCATCGCTTCGCTCGGCGGTAGCGCCGGCCATATCTTCGAGACCGGTAGCGATCTGCAGGTCTTCGACCAGTTCCAGCTCGGCACCAGCGACATCCGCGGCTTCGAGCGGAACGGTATCGGCCCGCGCGAAAAGCAATCGGGTGACTCGCTCGGTGGTACGACCTATTTCACGGCTTCGGCCGAGGCGACGTTCCCGCTTCCGGGTATCCCGCGTGACAGCGGCTTCCGCGGTGCGGTCTTCGCTGACGCAGGAACGCTCTACAGCAACAAGGTCGCGCTCACCGGTCCTGGTGAATCGGTCCAGGGCAACGACGCCTCGCTGCGCGCCTCGGTCGGTATTGGTCTGATCTGGGCTTCGCCCTTCGGTCCGCTGCGAGTCGACTACGCATGGCCGGTTGCCAAGGAAGATTTCGACCGGGTTCAGAACCTGAAGTTCGGTATTTCGTCGTCGTTCTGATAAGAAGCAGTCCAGAACTGCCAGAAAAGATCGTTCTGGAGTGTACATGGAACAGAACTGGTTTTTTCCGCCCCACGATGGGATCCGCTTGGGCGACCTGGCGGATCGAATTGGGGCGGAGTTGGTTGATGTCGCGGTCGTTGACCGCGCCGTCCGCTCCGTAGCGCCGGTCTATCGGGCAAAGCCCGGTGACGTCTGCTATATGTTGTCTCGCAAGAGCCGTGCCGAACTCGAAACGTGTGAGGCATCGGCGATCATTTGCGATAAGACGATTTCGTCTCTCGTCCCTGCACATATTCCCGTCCTTTTGACAGCGCGCCCGCACACGGCCTTTGCGCTTGCCGGCACGTTGTTGCACGAGATTGCGATGCGTCCGGCTCGCAATACGAGCCTGCGCGGCATCGCGCCTGGCGCGTTCGTGGATCCAACCGCGCGGCTTGAAGACGATGTCGAGGTCGAACCGACCGCTGTGGTTGGTGCTGGCGCCGAGATCGGCCGCGGCACGCGGATCGCGGCCGGCGCGGTCATCGGCCCAGGCGTGCGAATCGGTCGCGAGTGCACGATTGCCGCAGGTGCAAGCGTGCTTTGCGCTCTCGTCGGCAACAGCGTGATCATTCACCCCGGCGCTCGCATCGGTCAGGACGGCTTCGGCTATGCGCCGGGTCCGAAAGGCGGGATGATCAAGATCGTTCAGGTCGGACGGGTGATCATTCAGGATCATGTCGAGATCGGCGCGAATACGACGATCGACCGTGGCACGATGGATGATACGGTGATCGGCGAGGGCACGAAGATCGACAATCTCGTTCAGATCGGTCACAACGTGCGCATCGGTCGCTATTGCGGCATCGTTAGCGGGGTCGGCATCGCCGGCAGTACGAAGATCGGCGACGGTGTCATGATCGGGGGCGGCAGCGGCGTCAATGGCCATATCACCGTTGGTGATGGCGTCCAGATCGCCGCCATGAGCGGCGTGGCGGCTGATGTTCCCGCCGGCGAACGGTACGGTGGTATCCCAGCGCGCCCGATGCGTGATTTCCTGCGCGACGTTGCGGAAATGGCGATGCGGGCAGAGGAAAGACAGAAAAAGAAGAAGGGCGGCGCGAATGAGTGAAGCAGCAACGGTTCTCGGCACGGCGGATATTCAGGAAATCCTGAAACTGCTTCCCCATCGCTACCCATTTCTGCTCGTCGATCGCATCATCGAGATCGACGGCGACAATTCGGCGATCGGCATCAAGAACGTTTCGGCGAACGAGCCGCATTTCACCGGCCACTTCCCGGAGCAGCCGATCATGCCGGGCGTCCTGCTGGTCGAGGGCATGGCACAGACCGCCGGCGCGATCTGCGCCCGCAAGGTGGGAACCGGCACGAACCTGGTCTATTTCATGACCATCGACAATGCCCGTTTCCGCAAGCCGGTCGTGCCTGGAGATCGCGTCGAATTCCATGTCGTGAAGCAGAAGCAGCGCGGCAATATCTGGAAATTTCACTGTGACGCAAAAGTTGACGGGCAACTTGTCGCAGAAGCTGATATCGGCGCGATGATAGTCAGCAAGGAAGACGCCTGAACATGATTGCAGCATCTGCGAAGATCCACCCGTCCTCGATCGTCGAGAGCGGTGCTGTGATCGGCGAGAACGTCAAGATCGGCCCGTTTTGCTACATCGGGCCGAAAGTCGTTCTGGGCGACGATATCGAGCTTCTCAGCCATGTCGTGGTGATCGGCCGGACGTCCGTCGGCAAGGGAACGAAGATTTTCCCGAACGCCGTGGTCGGCGGTGATTCTCAGAGCGTTCACCACAGCGCCGTCGATACCGAGCTTCTGATCGGCACCAATTGCACGATCCGTGAAGGCGTGACGATGAACACCGGAACCGTCGAGCATGGCGGTAAGACGGTCGTCGGCGATAACAATCTCTTTCTCGCCAACTCGCACGTGGCGCATGATTGCCGCCTCGGCAGCAACATCATCCTATCCAACAATGTGATGCTGGCGGGCCACGTCACGGTCGAAGATCGCGTCATTCTCGGCGGCGGCTGTGCGGTCCACCAGTTCACCCGCGTCGGCCGTCAGGCCTTTGTCGGCGGCCTGTCGGCTGTCAGCTACGACGTCATTCCCTATGGCATGCTCAACGGCAATCCCGGCCTGCTGAGCGGTCTGAATGTCGTCGGCATGAGCCGGGCTGGCATCGATCGTGCAACGATCCATGTGGTTCGCCGCGCCTACAAGCAGATCTTCGAAGGGCCGGAATCGATCCGCGCCAATGCCGCAGCGATTCGCGAAGACTATATGGATTGCGCGCCGGTCATGGAAATCCTCGATTTCATCGGCGCCGAGAGCGACCGCGCGCTATCTTCGCCGCAACGCGGCAAGGCCTGACCGTGATGTCTTCTGCTGCGAGCCGCGCGGCGACCAGCGGCCGGCTCGCAATCATCGCTGGTGGCGGCGCGCTGCCTCATCACGTCGCCGAAGCGGTTCGTGCACGCGGCGAAGATCCCTACATCATCGCGCTCACGCGTGAAGCGGAAGAAACCGATTGGGTCGATTTTGACCATTCGGTTCTGGCGATCGGCGATTTCGCCAATATCAGCCGCACATTCAAAGAAGAGGGCATCGACCGCGTCGTCTTGTCCGGGTGGGTTCGGCGTCGGCCGGAGTGGCGCGATATCCGCCCGACGTTGCGGACCCTCGCAAAGATACCGTCAGTGCTGAAGACCTTGGTCTCGGGCGGGGACGATGCGGTTCTGCGCATGGCGATGCAGCTGATCGAGGCAAGCGGCGCGCATGTCATCGGCGTGCACGAGGTGGTACCCAATCTCCTGGCCGAATCAGGCCCCATCGGTGCTGTGAACCCTGACAGTGACGACCAACGCGACATAGAAGCGGGCATCGCTGCGGCCAACGCGCTCGGCGCGCTCGACGTGGGGCAGGGGGCGGTTGCGGTCGGCGGGCGTGTCGTAGCGCTCGAGGGCGCCGAGGGCACGGACGCCATGCTGGAGCGTGTCGCCGTCTTGAAGGCGGAGGGGCGCGTCTCTTCGCGCCGGCGCGGCGTTCTCGTCAAACTTTGCAAGCCCGGGCAGGATCTGCGCGCGGATCTGCCGTCGATCGGCCCGTCCACCATCGCGCTCGCCGAGCGGGCCGGTCTTGCCGGTGTTGCCGTCGAAGCCGGACGGGCGCTGGTGCTGGAACGTAGCGAAGTGGTCAAGGTCGCCGATCAAGCGGGGCTTTTTGTCGCCGGAGTGGAGCGCACTTCCGGAGGTATCAGGCGATGAACGCGCCACGTTACAAGCTCGCAGTAATCGCGGGTGAAGTTTCCGGCGACCTTCTGGGTGCCGATCTCGTCCGCGCGCTTCGGGCGCAAAGCCATTCCGACGTCGAACTCGTCGGGGTCGGCGGCGAGGCGCTGGAGGCCGAGGGCCTTCGCTCGTTGTTCGACTATTCCGAACTGTCGATCATGGGCTTCACCCAGGTGCTCGCCCGTCTGCCGAAGCTGATCATGCGTATTCGCCAAACGGCAAAGGCGATCATCGCAGCCCGACCCGACGCGCTTCTGATCATTGATAGCCCGGATTTCACCCACCGCGTGGCGCGAAAAGTGCGCGCCGCATTGCCGGATCTGCTCGTCATCAACTACGTCTGCCCGAGCGTCTGGGCCTGGAAGCCGGAGCGAGCACCGCGCATGCGCGGCTACGTCGATCACGTGCTCGCCGTCTTGCCGTTCGAGCCGGAGGCGATGGAGCGGCTGCAAGGCCCCCCGACCACTTATGTCGGCCATCGCCTTGCAAGCGACGCCAATGTGCTCGCCGTTCGCGCAAGCCGCCAGCCGCGCCTTGCGGGCGCCAAGGACGGGCGTGTTGAAACATGCCTTCTATTGCCGGGCTCTCGCTCCAGCGAGGTTGGTCGCCTGCTTCCGATCTTCCGCGCGACAGTCGAGGAACTCGAAGCCCGCCATCCGGGCATTCGCTTCCTGCTTCCGACCGTCCCGCGCCAGGAGAAGCTGGTGCGGGAAATTACCGCATCGTGGACGATCCAGCCGGAAATTTCGGTCGGTGCGGCCGACAAATGGGCGGCCTTCGATCGAGCCGACGCGGCGATTGCTGCTTCGGGTACGGTCATTCTGGAACTCGCTTTGGCTGGCGTGCCCGTGGTTTCAACCTATGCGCCGGATTTCCTGGTGAAGTTCCTGCACAAGCGCATCCGCATCTGGAGTGGCGCACTGCCGAACCTGATCGCGGATTTCCCGATCGTCCCGGAATATTTCGGCGAATCGATCCGCCCCGGCGCGTTGACGCGCTGGATGGAGCGGCTTTCGGGCGCAACGGCGCAGCGGGCCTCGATGCTCGACGGTTACGCGCTGGTGCAGCAGCGCATGACGACCGATCATCCGCCGGGCGAGATGGCGGCCAAGATCGTTCTTGGCTATCTCAACAAGAGCAAGCCGTAAGACTTAGCGCCGCCCGAACGCACGATTGCCGCAATACTTCTGAAGACGGTGCCCTAGTGCACAGTGCGCGCTAGGGTGGCGTTGTGTTGCCGCCATTACGAGACCGGCCACAACTGGTCCGAAACGTCGATCCTAGCCTGCAAAAACAAAAGCCCGGTCATCGCTGACCGGGCTTTGTTGTCTCTGCTGATTTGTCAGTCTTAGCGCTTGGAAACCGGCACGTAGTCGCGCTGCGGAGCGCCGACATAGAGCTGGCGCGGACGGCCGATGCGCTGTTCCGGATCCTCGATCATCTCGTTCCACTGCGCGATCCAGCCGACGGTACGGGCAAGCGCGAAGAGAACGGTGAACATGGTGGTGGGGAAGCCGAGAGCCTTCAGCGTGATGCCCGAGTAGAAGTCGATGTTCGGGTAGAGCTTCTTCTCGATGAAGTACTCGTCGGTGAGCGCGATGCGTTCGAGTTCCATCGCCACTTCGAGGAGCGGATCGTCCTTGTGGCCGAGTTCGGCGAGCACTTCATGCGTGGTCTTCTGCATGATCTTGGCGCGCGGATCGTAGTTCTTGTAGACGCGGTGACCGAAGCCCATCAGGCGGAACGGATCGTTCTTATCCTTGGCGCGGGCGATGAATTCCGGAATACGGTCGGCCGTGCCGATTTCGGCAAGCATGTTGAGTGCCGCTTCGTTGGCGCCGCCGTGCGCCGGGCCCCAGAGGCAGGCGATGCCGGCCGCGATGCAGGCGAACGGGTTGGCACCCGACGAGCCGGCGAGACGAACCGTCGAGGTCGAAGCGTTCTGTTCGTGGTCGGCGTGCAGGATGAAGATACGGTCCATGGCGCGCGACAGAACCGGGTTGACGACATATTCTTCGCAGGGAACGGCGAAGCACATGCGCAGGAAGTTCGAGGCGTAGTCGAGGTCGTTCTTCGGGTAAACGAAGGGCTGGCCGATGTGGTACTTGTAGGCCATGGCCGCAATCGTCGGCATCTTGGCGATCATGCGCAGCGACGCAACCATGCGCTGGTGCGGATCGGTGATGTCGGTCGAGTCGTGGTAGAAGGCAGAAAGCGCGCCGACGCAGCCGCACATGACGGCCATCGGATGTGCGTCGCGGCGGAAGCCGGTGAAGAAGCGCGACATCTGCTCGTGCACCATGGTGTGGTGCGTGACGCGATAGTCGAAGTCAGCCTTCTGCGCCTTCGTCGGCAGTTCGCCGTAGAGCAGCAGGTAGCAGACTTCCAGGAAGTCGCCGTGCTCGGCAAGCTGTTCGATCGGATAGCCGCGGTGGAGCAGCACGCCTTCGTCGCCGTCGATATAGGTGATCTTGGATTCGCACGACGCCGTCGACGTGAAGCCCGGGTCGTAGGTGAACATCTTCGTCTGCTTGTAGAGCGAGCCGATGTCCACGACGTCAGGGCCGATGGACCCAGATCGCACCGGAAGATCCGCCGACTTTCCATCGAGTGTTACAACCGCGGTTTTATCAGTCATCGGACCCTCCGTCTTATGGCAACGTGGCACACAGACGTGCCACGACAATGAACGTTGCGAATTTGCTATATGATTTATTTTCGACTGCCAAGCTGTACGAAAGGCAAATTGTGCGATGCGAAAATGTGCATATGGCGACGCAATAATGGCATGTTACGGCAATAAGTCCAAAGAGATCAATAAGCTCGTCCGATGATGGTGCGGTACCATTCTATATAGGTTTGCCGCTTTTTTCGGCAGATAGCGCCTCGGTTGCAGTTGCGCTGCGTTGGTTGCATGATCGACCGCGAAGTCAGGGTCCAAAGTGCGGGCGCAATGAGCGAAACGGAAATGCGGCAAGCGTCGCTCGACGTCGAACGCGGAAGCTTCAGGCTTCCCGAATCCGATGCCGCCGTTGTCGCCGCGACATTACCTACGCGAGGCCGGTTCTTCCTGTTTCTCCGGCCATCGTGGCAAGCAATTGCGGGCCGCGCAGCCCGTTTCCGGCCTGCCGCGCTTAAACCGGCATTCCTCGCCGCGATCGAAGATGAACGGGCATTCGGTCACGGTTTCGTGTTGATCCCGGTGTTCTTGATCTTCGGCGTGCTCGCCTGGCTGGCGCTGCCCTTCGATATCCGGATTGCCAATCTTGCAGTGCTGCTGTGCATTTTCGGAATGGCAGCGCTGGCCTGTCGGTGGCGGCTGGCGCCTTTGAGGGCTCCGTTGATTGCAGTAACGCTGTTCGTCTCCGGCATGCTGCTGGTCGCGATCGAGACGTGGCGCACCGACACGGTTGTTCTCGACGCTCCGGTGACCACGAACCTGCGGGGCGTGGTCTTTTCGCGCGAGCAGGATGATCGCGGCCGGTGGCGCTACGGGCTGGAGATCGAGGAAAC
Organism: Ensifer sp. ENS02; assembly: GCF_014851885.1. Classification (NCBI taxonomy): domain Bacteria; kingdom Pseudomonadati; phylum Pseudomonadota; class Alphaproteobacteria; order Hyphomicrobiales; family Rhizobiaceae; genus Ensifer; species Ensifer sp. ENS02. The sequence continues at coordinate 182,835 of NZ_JACVAO010000009.1, forward strand.
GAGCCGGCCAAAGCTGCGCCGCCAGCCGCTGAAGGCGACGCTGGTGACGCGGGGCTCCGGAGAGCCGTTTCCGCTCGGCGCCCTGATCGAGGGCAGGGCGCGGCTGTCTCCGCCCTCGGGTCCGGCGCTGCCCGGCCTGAACGATTTCGCCTTCGACAGCTATTTCAAGGGAATCGGCGCCGTCGGGTTTTTCTACGGCGCGCCCAAACTATCCGAGAAGGTGGCGACCGAAGAGCCTGGGACGGCTTTCTCGCTGCGTTCGGCAGCGACGAAAACCATGGCCGCAATGCGGGAAACGGTTGGCGAGAGGATCCGCGCCTCGATCGGCGGCGATACCGGCGCGCTTGCGGCGGCTCTGGTGACCGCAGAGGAAAGGGCCATCAGCCGGGAGACGGTCGAGGTGCTGCGACAGGCGGGGCTAGCGCATGTGCTGGCGATCTCCGGCCTCAACATGGCGCTGGCAGCCGGCACGTTTCTGATCGGCGCACGCACTGCTCTCAGCATGGTTCCGGGGCTGGCGCACCGTGTGCCGATCAAGAAGGTTGCCGCTGCCGGTGCGCTGCTGATGGTCTGCCTCTACATCCTCATTTCCGGCGGCGCCGTATCGGCACTTCGCGCCTGGATCATGATCTCGATCATGCTGGTCGCGGTGTTTTTCGACCGCATGTCGATCAGCCTGCGCAACGTCGCGCTCGCCGCAATCGTCATCGTGGTTCTCATGCCTTCGGCTGTGGCCGGGCCAGGCTTCCAGATGTCCTTCGCCGCCACCCTGGCGCTGGTTGCCGGCTACGGGCGCTGGCGCGAACGGCGCACCGGCAAGGCCGAAGCGGCTGGCGGCCGCAGCAAGGGGCGCCTCATCACCGGCGTCGCCGCAGGCATCCTCATCACCTCGCTCATCGGCGGCCTGGCAACGTCGGTCTATTCGATCGCCTACTTCCACAGGCTGCCGGCCTATGGCCTGCTCGCAAACATTCTCACCATGCCGCTGATCAGCATCGTGATCATGCCCTTCGGTCTGTTCGCCATGCTGCTAATGCCGTTCGGGCTTGAGCATCTGCCTTTGATGGCGATGGCGTGGGGTCTCGATCGGATGCTCGACGTCGCCCGGTTCGTGACGTCGCTCGATGGCGAGGTCGTGACCGGCCGCATCGGACCCATCGGCTTCGTGCTGATCGCGATCGGCGGTGTTTTTCTCTGCGCGCTGCGCAGTTGGCTGGCAATCTCTGGCATCGTGCTGATCTGTGCAGGCTTCTTCAGCCTGGCATTGGAAGATGGGAGCCGGCCCGACATCGTGATCGCCGAGGACGGACGCCTTATCGGTCTGGTGACGGATGATGCCATCGCAACGAACCGGCCGCGCCCGCCGGACTTCATATTTTCGCAATGGCAACGGGCGCTCGCCGTGGTGGAGCACGAGCGGCCGGTCATGCTCCCGCCTGCAGCCGATGATCTTTACCCGGCTATGGAACAGGCGGTCCGACGAGCGCCGCCGATCGATGGAGAGAAGGCTACGGCGATCCGTGCGGATTTTTCATCGGCCATCGAGGCAAGCCGGCCAAGCCGTTTTGTCTGCCGCGACAAGCAATGGTGTGCGGCGCGCAGCGCCATCGGCTGGACGATCGTCACCCTCGAAAATCCGCGCCTCTTTCCCGCCCTGTGCGATCAGGCAGACTTGATCGTGGTCGCCGCGCGGGTCGATGTGGAAGCGTGCGCGCCGCGCCGAGCCCGCATCGTCGACGCACGGACGCTGCGCCGCACGGGCGCAATCGAAATTCGGGCGGAGCAGCAGGAAGGGCAGGGCTCACCCGTCATGCAAATCCGGCCGGCTTTCACGACGCATGCCCGTCCCTGGGAGCGCCATCGCACCTATGATTGGCGCAGCGACACCTTCATCGAAGATCAGCCGACGCCCTGAAAACGCCTGTCCAGTTCCGGCAATGGGTGGTTGCGAAATTATTCTTGATTGATAAACTCCACAAATCCTTGTCATTCGGTTTTCCTTTGCTTAAAGAGCCCCGGAAGCGCGCAAGGGTAGCGGCGGATGACGGAAAACCCTTCGCCCTGACACGACGAAATGGACCAGTACGTGAGGAACGAGATGCCGAGACGAGCCCGATCGACGATCAATTTGTTGGCAGCCGCGATGCTGGTCCTGTCCTCCGCAGCTTCGCCAACGGCCGCCTTGGCCCAAGCGACGACGCAGGCACCCGCGGTTAATGGTACGCAAAGCGGCGCAACGGCGCCGTCCGCATCCGCGCCGACGGCAGAAAATCAGGGCACGGCCGTAACGGTTCCGCCGGCGGAACCGGCGACACAGGCGCAGCCGACACTGCAAGCTCCTGCCGCTACGTCGGGCGAGGGGGCTCCGGCAACCGTTGAAGGCGTCCCGGTGACGGCGGAAAGCGGGCCGGCAACGGGCGAGGGTGCAGCAAGCCCGGTGTTGCCGCATGATCTTTCGCCGATTGGCATGTTCATGGCCGCCGACGTGGTGGTGAAGAGCGTGATGATTGGCCTTGCGCTGGCGTCCGTCGCCACCTGGGCGATCTTTGTGGTCAAGCTGCTGGAACTCTTTGGTGCCAAGGCGCGCCTGACGCGCGCTGTTCGCCTGCTGTCGGCTGCCAACGGCCTGGCAGACGTCAAGGGAGCCTTTGTTGGCAAGTCGGGACCGGCGCCCGAAATGGTCGCCGCGGCGATCGACGAAATGGCCCGCTCGGAGGCGGTGATCGACCATGCGCCGACAGGCGGCCTGAAGGAGCGTGTTTCCTCGCTTCTGACCCGCATCGAGGTTCGCGCCGGTAAGCGCATGACAAGTGGCACCGGCATCCTGGCCTCGATCGGCTCCGTCGGCCCGTTCGTCGGCCTTTTCGGCACGGTCTGGGGGATCATGAATTCCTTCATCGGCATCAGCAAGGCACAGACGACCAATCTGGCGATCGTGGCGCCGGGCATCGCGGAGGCGCTTTTGGCGACCGCTATCGGCCTGGTGGCGGCGATCCCGGCCGTCGTCATCTACAACTATTTTGCCCGCTCGGTCGGTGGCTACAAGGTCATTCTCGCCGATGCCGCGGCGGCCGTGGAACGGCTCGTCAGCCGCGACCTCGACCATCGTCTGGCCCGCAAGGCGCAGCCGCGCCGCCAGGACTTCGGTCACACCGAGACGACCATCGCAAGGATCGGGTGACCTATGGCCGGAAAAATCAGCGACGGTGGCGGCGATCTCGATGAAAACGCCGAGATCAACGTCACCCCCTTCATCGACGTCATGCTGGTGCTGTTGATCATTTTCATGGTGGCGGCGCCGCTTGCCACCGTGGACATGAAGGTGGACCTGCCGCAATCGGCCGCAAAGCCGGCTCCGCGGGACGACAAGCCGGTCTTCGTGACTTTGAAGGCCGATCTGGCTCTGGCGATCGGCAACGATGAGACGGCGCGCGAGAGCTTTGCCGACGAGTTGAAGCGCCTGACCGAAGGCAATACCGAGACGCGCGTTCTGCTGCGCGCGGACAAAGCCGTCGACTACGGTGAGCTGATGACGGTGATGAACCTCATTCAGAACGCCGGCTACACCAAGATTGCCCTCGTTGGGCTGGAAGGAGCGCCGGGACGCTGATCCCGGCTGGCAATCGTGTTGCCTCCGCCATTCGCAGTGCAATTCCCTCCCGTTTTTCCGGCGCAGATTGCCGCTATCGCTTGAAACCGGCCGGGCGCCGATTTATGAGCTTACCTCAAAGGCTTTCCGACGGGAGCCAGAAGACGATCGTGCGTGCTTGCCCGAAAGCGGGCGCCGCGCCTATCCGGACACGAGGGCACTACCATGAATTTCGAAGCAGCGCGCACCAAGATGGTGGACAACCAGATCCGCACGACGGATGTCACGTCCCACTCGGTTCTGTCCGCGTTCCTGAGCGTGCCGCGCGAGGAATTCGTGCCTGCCAAGATGAAAGAGCTTGCCTACATCGACACGGATATCGCGCTTGAGGTTACCAATGGCAACGCACCGCGTTTCCTGATGGAGCCGTCGCCGCTCGCCAAGCTTCTCCAGCTGGCCGAAATCGCCAAGTCCGATGTCGTCCTGGAGATCGGCTGCGGCACCGGCTACGCGTCCGCACTGCTGTCACAGGTTGCAGGTTCGGTCGTTGCGCTCGAAAGCGATGAAGGCCTCGCCGCCACCGCGACGGAAACGCTGTCTCGCCTCGGCTACGACAACATCGCCGTCGTGACCGGCGAACTCGAGAAGGGATATGCCGCCGAGGCACCCTATGACGTGATCTTCGTTCACGGCTCGGTCGAAGTCCTGCCGACCGCTTTGTTCGAGCAGCTGCGCGATGGCGGGCGGCTGGTCGTCGTTGAAGGATTTGGCAATGCTTCTCGCGCTAAACTCTATGTGCACGAGCACGGAAAGACGTCCGAGCGCCCCGATTTCAACACCGCGGTCAAGCCGCTTCCCGGCTTCCGTCGTGCACAGGAATTTGTTTTTTGAGGTCCCGCTTATTGAGGGATATCAACAATTAATTGCGTTGCTAAAATAACAATGTTGCCAATTCGCAACGCGGTACTTGTTTCTTTTTGAAATGGCTGCGCAGAGTATGGCTGCGCAGTTGTCGGAATGCTGATTCCGGGTTTCAAAGAGTGCAGTGGTAGTGATTTGCTCACCAGTGGGCGGTGTGAGCGCTTCATCGCCGTGTCTAGTTGGGGTCGCTTTTTGCACAAAGAGCGGCGCCGCGGAAATAGAGGGCAGGCTCTGCCGCCCCGATCGGAGAGAGAAGTAATGGTGTCGATTGTCCGCAAAGCGGCCCTCCTGGCCGCCGTTTCGACAAGCTTGCTGCTTGCACCGCACGCAGTACTGGCCGAAACGATCTTCGGCGCAATGGCCAAAGCCTACGCAAACAACCCTGACCTGAACGCCGCGCGGGCCGGCCTCAGGGCGACCGACGAGAGCGTGCCGATTGCCAAGTCCGGCTTTCGCCCCCAGGTGGCGGCATTCGCGTCCGGAACGCTTTCGACCATCGACAGAGAAAAGACCCTGAGCGAAGACCTCCACCAGGGACAGGTCGGCATCACCGTAAACCAGATGGTGTTTGACGGCTTTCAGACGCTGAACAATGTGCGCGCCGCTGAATCGAACGTCTTTGCGACCCGCGAATCGCTGCGCGCCAACGAGATATCGATTCTCCTTTCGGCCGCGACCATCTATTCCAACATCGCGCGCGACCAGCAGCTCGTATCGATCCGCAAGCAGAACATCGCCTTCCTTCAGGAGCAGGTGAACGCGGCGAAAGCCCGTCTCGATGTGGGCGAAGGTACCCGAACGGACGTGAGCCTCGCCGAAGCCTCGCTCGCCAATGCCCAGTCGCAGCTTATCGTCGCCGTCGCTCAGTTGAAGCAGAGCGAAGCGACCTATGTACAGATCGTCGGCGATGTGCCGCGCGGCATCAAGCAGGCTTCGCCGGCTTCGAAGGCCCTGCCGCGCACGCTCGATCAGGCCGTCGCGACAGGTCTGCGCGAAAGCCCGATCATTCTGTCGGCGCAGTACTCCGTTGATTCGGCCGGTTATCAGGTCAAGTCGGCGGAAGGCACGATGCTCCCCGGTGTGACGCTGCAGGGCCAGGTTGGCCGCACCACCGGCAATGCCAGCCAGTTCGATAGCAATGCATCGAGCATTACGGCTCGCCTCGAAGTTCCGATCTATCAGGGTGGCGCCGAGTACGGCCAGATCCGCCAGGCCAAGGAACGTCTCGGCCAGCAGCGCATCCTCGTCGATTCGGCGCGTGCGGCGGTACAGCAGACTATTGTCTCCGCCTATGCTCAGCTGGAAGCCGCGATTGCGCGCATCTCCGCCAACAAGGCGCAGATCTCCGCCGCCAAGCTGGCTCTCGATGGCGTGATCGAAGAGCGCAAGGTCGGCCAGCGTACGACACTCGACGTGCTTGATTCGCAGCAGGACGTGCTTCAGGCACAGGAACTTCTGGCCGTTGCCCAGCGCGACGCGGTCGTTGCGAGCTATTCGCTGCTTGCTGCCGCCGCGCGGCTGACCGTGAAGGATCAGGGCCTGCAGGTTGCCGAATACCGTGCCGAAGAGCACTACGAAGTGGTCAAGGACAAGTGGTTCGGTCTGCGAACCGTTGACGGTCGCTAAGGCGTCCGTTCGCATTATTGAGTACTTGCCAACGCCTCGGGTCTTCCCCGGGGCGTTTCTATTTTTTCCCCTGAAAACAAATCTGTGCAAGAATCCTTAGCGTTGATTCGTGGCGTATGTTTCGTTCGCGAACTCACTTAAGGTTTGTCGGAAATCGGCGCATGTCCAGTTTTGGGACACATGTCTGCCGCGTCAAACGAGGATGGAAATGGCACAGCTCAATGTCGCGCGTGAACCGTCGATGGATGAAATCCTGGCATCCATTCGCAAGATCATTGAGAGCAACGAACCCGGGCAAGCCGGATTTGCGCCGCAGGAGCAGTTCGAGGACGAGGGCAACGACGAGATCGAGCTGACCATCGACAGCGAGATCGAGACGATCGCCTTTGGCCGACGCGATGAGGCGCCCAAGGCCGCGTTTGTCGAACCGGTCGTGGACAGCCAGGCCGGGCTGTCGGAGCCGTCGCCGGCAGCGCAGCCGCCGCTTTCACTTGCCGATGTCGCAGCACGGGTTCGCGCCGCGTCCGAGCGTCATACGACGGGCTTTGCCGGACGTGAGGTGCCGCCTGCGCCGCAGGTCGTCGCTATTCAGGACAGTCCGGTCGTCACCTCGCGCATGGCGGCGGTTTCCGCGCCGAAAGCGCCGGTGATCGAGCCCGCTGCTGCTGTTGAGGCGCCGGCAGAGCCGGAAGTCGTAGCGCCGCCGCCAGTCGAACTCCCGGAAGTTCTAAGCGCGGTTCCGCCGGTGGCCGCCGTCGTTCCGCCGGAAGCGCCCGCGCCGGAGACGGCGCTTGCGGCGATCGTCTCGCCGGAGGTCGGCCGCAAGGTCGCTCAGTCGTTCGGCGATCTTGCCCACGCAGTGGATCAGGAATCGCGGCGTTCCTTTGATGAAATTGCCGAAGCGATGCTACGGCCGATGCTGCAGGAATGGCTCGATGACAATCTGCCGACGCTTGTCGAGCGGCTCGTCCGCGAGGAAATCGAACGCGTCGCGCGCGGCCCCCGCCGCTAAAAGCCGAATCCGAACACGAAAGAAGCCGCGCGATCGTCGCGGCTTTTTGCGTTCGTGTTGACTTGCACCGGCCGTTCCGGTTTACAAGACGCTGACATCAATCTCGTAAATTGGCTCCAAAATGCTTGATAAGACCTACGATTCCGCATCCGTCGACCCGCGTATCGCCAAGAAGTGGGACGAAGAAAACGCGTTTCGTGCAGGGGCGGGTGCCAAGCCCGGCGCCGACAGTTTCTGCATCGTGATCCCGCCGCCGAACGTGACGGGTTCGCTGCACATGGGCCACGCGCTCAACAACACGCTTCAGGACGTGCTCGTTCGTTTCGAACGCATGCGCGGCAAGGATGTGTTGTGGCAGCCGGGCATGGACCATGCAGGCATCGCCACCCAGATGGTCGTCGAGCGTAAGCTGATGGAGAGCCAGCAGCACCGCCGGCAGATGGGCCGCGAAGCCTTCATCGAGAAGGTCTGGGAATGGAAAGCCGAATCGGGCGGGCTCATCTTCAACCAATTGAAGCGTCTTGGCGCGTCCTGCGACTGGTCGCGCGAACGCTTCACCATGGACGAAGGGCTGTCTGAGGCCGTTCTCGAGGTCTTCGTTTCGCTCTACAAGGAAGGCCTGATCTACAAGGATAAGCGCCTGGTCAACTGGGACCCGAAGCTTCTGACCGCGATTTCGGATCTGGAGGTCGAGCAGCACGAGATCAACGGCAACCTCTGGCACCTGCGCTATCCGTTGGAGCCTGGCGTAACCTTCGATTACCCGGTCGCCTTCGATGAAGAGGGCAAGGCGACCGAGTGGGAAAAGCGCGATTACCTCGTCGTCGCCACGACGCGTCCTGAAACCATGCTCGGAGACAGCGGCATCGCGGTCAATCCGGAGGATGAGCGCTACAAGCCTTTGATCGGCAAGCACGTCATTCTGCCGATCGTCGGTCGCCGCATTCCTGTCGTTGCCGACGACTATGCGGATCCGACCGCCGGTACCGGTGCGGTGAAGATCACGCCTGCGCATGATTTCAACGACTTCGACGTCGGCAAGCGCGCCGGTCTGCGCGCGATCAACATCATGACGATCGAAGGCCGCATCACGATCAAGGACAACGAGGATTTCCTCGAAGGGCTCAGCGATCCGGCTGCCCTGCACGGTGCCTGGGACGAACTCGAAGGCAAGGACCGATTCGAAGCGCGCAAGATCATCGTTCGCATATTCGAAGAGGCGGGCCTGCTCGACAAGATCGAGCCGCACAAGCACATGGTTCCCCATGGCGACCGTGGCGGCGTGCCGATCGAACCGCGTCTGACAGAGCAATGGTACGTTGACGCGAAGACGCTGGCCAAGCCCGCGATCGCGGCCGTCAAGGAAGGTCGGACCAACTTCGTTCCCAAGAACTGGGAGAAGACCTACTACGAGTGGATGGAAAACATTCAGCCCTGGTGCGTTTCGCGCCAGCTCTGGTGGGGGCACCAGATCCCGGCCTGGTACGGTCCGGACGGTCAGGTCTTCGTCGAAAAGACCGAGGAAGAGGCGCTGCACGCGGCGATCCAGCATTATCTGGCGCATGAAGGCCCGATGAAGGCCTATGTCGAGGATCTGCTCGAGAACTTCAAGCCGGGCGAAATCCTGACGCGTGACGAAGACGTTCTCGACACCTGGTTCTCCTCGGCGCTCTGGCCGTTCTCCACGCTCGGCTGGCCGAACGAGACGCCGGAACTGGAGAAGTACTATCAGACCGACGTGCTGGTCACCGGTTTCGACATCATCTTCTTCTGGGTCGCCCGGATGATGATGATGGGCCTGCACTTCATGAAGGATGCCGACGGCACTCCGGTCGAGCCTTTCCATACGGTCTATGTCCATGCGCTCGTTCGCGACAAGAACGGCCAGAAGATGTCGAAGTCGAAGGGCAACGTCATCGATCCGCTCGAACTGATCGACGAATACGGTGCTGACGCCTTGCGCTTCACGCTGGCGATCATGGCGGCCCAGGGGCGTGACGTGAAACTCGACCCGGCCCGCATCGCCGGCTACCGCAACTTCGGCACCAAGCTGTGGAACGCGACGCGTTTTGCCCAGATGAATGGCGTTACCAGCAGCGATGGTTTCATTCCCGAAACCTCATCGCTCACCGTCAACCGCTGGATCCTGACGGAGCTGTCGCGGACCATCCGCGACGTCACCGAGGCGCTCGATGCCTATCGCTTCAACGACGCGGCCGGCAGCCTCTACCGGTTCGTCTGGAACCAGTTCTGCGATTGGTACCTCGAACTGCTGAAGCCGATCTTCAGTGGCGAGGACGAAGCGGCAAAACGCGAGTCGCAGGCCTGCGTCGCCTACGTTCTCGACGAGATCTACAAGCTGCTGCACCCGTTCATGCCGTTCATGACGGAAGAGCTCTGGGCGCAGACGGCAGGCGAGGGCCAGGAGCGTTCGACGCTGCTGTGCCACGCCGAATGGCCGGCGCCGTCCTATGCTGACGACACGGCGGCCGACGAGATCAACTGGCTGATCGATCTGGTTTCGGGCATTCGTTCGGTTCGTTCGGAGATGAACGTCCCGCCGGCGGCAACTGCGCCGCTGATCGTTGTCGGTGCCAACAACCTGACGCGCGAGCGCCTGCAGCAGCATGCGCAGGCCATCGGTCGTCTGGCGCGCGTCGAGCATATCGACCACGCCACTGTTGCGCCGCGCGGTAGCGCCCAGATCGTCGTTGGCGAGGCAACGGCCTGCCTGCCGCTCGGCAACCTGATCGACCTTTCCGCCGAGAAGGCCCGGCTTGAGAAGGCGATCGCCAAGGTGGAAGCCGAGCGCGAGCGCATCCTCGGCAAGCTGGCCAATGAGAAGTTTGTCGCCAATGCAAAGCCGGAACTGGTCGAAGCGGAACGTGAACGCCTCGTAGAGCTCGATCTCCAGAAGGAATCGCTGAGCGTTGCGCTGACGCGCGTCGCCGAGGCCGGTTGAGGCCGTTAATCGACGGATTCAACGAGAGGGCGTTCAAGAGAATGCCTGACCGTCAGAAATCGAAATCCGCGGCAGAAATGCCGCGGATTTTTTATTTTAGAGATACAAGATAGACTTTAGCCTATCGAGATTTTGCATTGATTCGATCAGTTGAATCTGCTGCGCGGGTCATTAAGCGCGCGTGGCGTTTGAGCGGAACTTCAACGGAGTTTTTCGCTGTTCTACCGCAAAAAGCGATAATGTTGTTCAGGCGACACAGGTTTTCGATGGTTTGGAAATCCATTCTAATTCAGTGGATTTTATCCATGATTTTGGAAAAATGGTTCCGATCTGGCGTCATTGTGGCTAAATCATGAGAATCTTACGTAAATTCTGTGACCGATCGAGCCTGCTAACTGCTAGATCTCGCATTTGCGATTTCACGGGATCGTGAGAATACTTCGGCCCACACGACATGAGGTGGAATGTCGCAGTTTTGCAGTGCAGGGGGAGGAGCTGGATGGCTCACATGAATTTGAAGCGGGGTGTTCTGTCGGTAGCAGCGGGTTTGCTGTTTGCCTCCGCCGCGCACGCGGGCGGTCTTGAGCGCGGCGGTTACAACATCGATCTGCTGTTCGACCCGTCGGACTATGCCGCAGAAGCATCGGCGACCTACGTCAATCCGCAGCGCGAGCTGAACAACGTCCAGGATGCCCCCAGCGGTGGTAACCTGAATGGTCGTCCGAATTCCGGTATTGGCGATACGGAAAGCTATTGGGTACCGCGCATTGGCGTGAAGGCTGCGTTCGGGAGCAACGTTGACTGTATGGCTGACTACTCTCAGCCTTGGGGCGCACATACCAATCCGGGTCGGAATTGGGCGGGCGCCAACGATAACACCGAAACAAAGATCGACAGCGACAACTATGCAGCAACTTGCTCCTACAAATGGGATGTGGGACCAGGGAAGTTTCGCGTCATTGGCGGCGTTTTTTACCAAGAGGTAAGCGGGTTCAAAGAACGGCTGGTACAGGACCTGACTGTTCTTCCGCTGCCGCCCGCGCTGACCGCGGGACGCAACGGTATCGGACGGTTGGATCTTGAGGGCGATGGTTGGGGTTGGCGCGCTGGCGTCGGCTACGAAATTCCGGAATACGCAGTTCGTGCCAGCCTCGTTTACAATAGCTCGGTGGACCTCGGCGACGTGACCGGAACTCTGGACCTGCGTCAGCTCCCGCCGGTAGGAAACCCGTTGTCGGGCAAGGTCACGGATGTCTACGGCACTGCCGACATGCCGGATTCGCTGGAGCTTAAGATTCAAACCGGCGTAGCTCCCGGATGGGTGGTGTTCGGATCGGTCAAGTGGACGGATTGGAGCCAGCTTCAGATCTTGCCTTTCTGCCCCACTTCGACCCGCGGAATTGCGGCGTGCAAGGCAGGAAGCCCCGTAGAAGCAACGACGCTCGACCTTCTTTATCGCGACGGCTGGACGATTTCCGGTGGTGTTGGGCACAAGTTCAATGAAAAGTGGAGTGGCGCGGCAAGCTTGACGTGGGACCGCGGCACCAGCACCGGCCTCGGCACGCAGACGGACACCTGGACGCTTGGTGCTGGTGTTTCCTACAACGCCACTGAGAACATCGAGTGGCGCGTGGCTGGCGCAGTCGGCATTTTGACGGGTGGGCATTCCGGCACCGTCTACAAGGATGGTCTGCCTTACGGTAACCGGGCATCCTATGATTTCGACGATGATTTCGTCGGCGCCCTCTCGACCTCGATCAAGGTCAAGTTCTGATCTTTCCTCTGTCCGACATTTCAAGGCCCGGTTTTACCGGGCCTTTCTTATGTGTGGAGCCTCTTAACCACGCGTCCGCACTGTCCCGCAATGTGACGATTCAGCAACACTTTTAATGCTAGAGTTTGCTAGGATCAGACTCGTTCCGGCTATGTCCATTTCCCGCCACAAACAGGGAGCAGCGATATAGGGACAAGCCTGCAATGTGAGTGCGATACCTGCAGCGTTTGGGGTGAAATGAAACTTGGATCGATGACCGTCATGAGAAATGTGGCCTCCGGCACGCCAGTGCAAGTGGTCCATCAAAATGACTGCTTCGGGGACTATGTCGAAGTTTCATTGTGGAAAGGTTGCGCCGGCTTTGTCGGCGGAGTTGGTGCAGTTCCCGGCGGCGGGTCGTCCGGGCTTGTGTGTTTGCAGCGGTGATGGGTTCGGCGTGGCCGGCTGGAACGGAAGAATTAGACTGTGATGCTTGCGGGTGAACTAAAGTCACTAAAGGTTGCGATACTCGGCGTGTCGCTGGCGGTCTGTGGGACCTTCGCCATGCCGGCCTACGCTTTTGATCCCGGTGCGGGCGTCACCAAAGAATCAGGTCCGTTCGCGCTCTTCAAGTTCGGGTTTTCCGCCTACAAGAATGGCCGCAAGGACGAGGCCGTAGAAGCTTACAAATACGCGGCCGAGAAGGGCCACACCGGATCCCGCTGGGCCCTCGCCAACATGTACGCCTATGGCGACGGCGTCGCCGAGAACGACCTTGAAGCCTTTAAGATCTATAGCGAAATCGCCCAAGAGGGTGTGGAGCCAGGCTCGGAAGACACCGGTTACTTCGTCAACGCGTTGATCTCCCTTGCCGGCTACTATCGTCGCGGCATTCCCGACAGCCCGATCAAGTCCGACATGTCCCAGGCGCGCCAGCTTTATTTCCAGGCGGCATCGACCTTCGGCGTCGCCGAGGCGCAGTTCCAGCTCGCGCGCATGCTCTTGTCGGGCGAGGGCGGTAGCGTGAACGTTCAGCAGGCCAAGAAATGGCTCAATCGTGCGCGCAAGAGCGGTCACGCCGGCGCCATGGGCGTCTTTGGCAATGTGATTTTCCAGGAAGGCCAGACCGTTCGTGGTCTCGCGTTCATGACTGCGGCACTCGACCAGTGTTCGCCGAAGGATCGGCCGTGGATGCAGTCGATGCAGGAGCAGGCCTTCTCGCTTGCCAGCGAGGACGATCGACGCACCGCAATCGCACTGTCGCAGAACCTGCACATGCAGGGCGACGACGACTGATTGTCATCGTCGAGCGGTCCCCGAACCGCCGCCGGCCCTGGGACCATTCTCCACACACTAAGATCTGGAAAAACGCGCCTTAAGCGGGCGCGAACGCGAACGTCCCGATGACGGGCACGTGGTCCGAAGGCTTCTCCCAGGCGCGGACATGCTTGTCGATGGATGTCGACACCAGCCGATCGGTCGCCTCCGGCGACAGCATCAAATGATCAATGCGGATGCCGAAATTTTTCGGCCAGCAGCCGGCCTGATAATCCCAGAACGTATAGAGCGGCACAGCGTCCGACGTCGCGCGCACAGCGTCGGTGAAGCCGAGGTTGCGCAGCCGGCGAAATGCCTCGCGCGTTTCCGGCAGGAAGAGGGCATCGTTCTGCCAGACCTTGATATCCCAGCAGTCGTGTTCCTCGGGGATGACGTTGTAGTCGCCGGCAAGGATGAAGGGTTCTTCGAGCAACAGGCGCTGCTTCGCATAGGCCTCAAGCCGGCGCATCCAGGCGAGTTTGTAGGGGTATTTCTCGCTGTCGACGGGGTTTCCGTTCGGAAGGTAGAGCGAGCAGACGCGGATCGCGCCGCCTTCGACCGAGAAGACACCTTCGATGAAACGTGACTGTTCGTCCGTCTCGTCACCAGGCAGGCCGCGATTGACCTCGTCCGGCCGCAGCTTGGAAAGCAGCGCGACGCCATTGAAGCCCTTCTGGCCGTGTGTTTCGACATGATAGCCAAGCGCCTCGATCTCGAGGCGCGGAAAGCCGTCGTCGACCGATTTGATCTCCTGCAGGCAGACGATATCCGGTCCGCTTTCCTTCAGCCAGGCCAGCAGGCTGTCGATTCGCGCCTTGACGCCATTGATGTTCCAGGTGGCAATCTTCATGGCTCGAAACGCCCTTCCATGTCGGTTAAGTCCTTGGCGGGGTCATTTCTAGCCGCTCCGGATTCTTTTGACAAATCCGTTGCCTGCGGGTTTTCAACAGCGCGCGCGAGCCGCACCGACGCTTCCCATCAGGGGGCAGCGGTCGATACGGTATACGCTGCAGGCGTCGAATTGATTCCGCCCGTTGGCGGGCTATAGTCCCGCCCATGATCGATCTCGTGCAGAATTATTGGCCGCATATACTGGCGCTTTTGTCCTTCGCGCTGGGCATCCCTGCGGCCATTCATGCCGCGATGACGAAGGACGACGTGCGCGCCGCGGCCGGCTGGGTCGGTGTCGTCCTGCTTTCGCCGATCGTCGGCGCGCTGATCTATGCCGTTGCCGGAATCAACCGTATCCGGCGCTCCTCGATCGGCTCGCAACGCGCTCTGTTGCGCGGGCAGGGGCCGGATCAGTTCGGCCGCTTCGACATTTCGGATGCCGACATATCGGTGCAGTTCGGAGAACGATTTGCGGCGATGAAGATCCTCGGCGACCGCGTTTCACGCCATCGCATGTGCACGGGCAACCGTATTTCGGTGCTCGCCGGCGGCGATGCCGTCTATGCCGCGATGCTGGAAGCGATCGCCGGCGCCCGGCGCTCGATCCTGCTCGAAAGCTATATCTTCGATCGCGACGTCATAGGCCTGCGCTTTGCCGACGCCCTGATCGCGGCGGTGGCGCGCGGTGTCGAGGTGCGGGTGCTGATTGACGCCGTAGGCGCGCGCTACTCGGTGCCGAGCATTGTCGGTCATCTGGAGGCGGCGGGCGTTCCGACGGCGGTTTTCAACGGCAACATCATCATGGGGCTACGGCTGCCCTATGCCAACCTGCGCACGCACCGCAAGATCCTCGTGGTCGACGGTCAGGTTGCCTTTGCCGGCGGCATGAACATCCGGGTGGGCTTCACCAGCGAGATCGCCGGTCAGGCGCCGGCACAGGATACGCATTTCCGCATGGCCGGACCGGTGGTCGCCGATATCTTCCAGGTCTCGTTCGAAGATTGGCAATTCTCAAGTGGCGAGGTTCTGGCGGGCCCCGCATGGGCGATCGAAGAGGCACCGCTGCCGGCGGATGGGCCGTCGGTACTGATGCGCGCCGTGCCATCCGGACCTGACGCCACCAATGAGACCAATCACAAGATGCTCATGGGGGCGTTTTCGGTCGCGCAGAAGAATATCCGCGTGATGTCACCCTATTTCCTGCCGGACCGCGAACTGATCAGCGCGCTCGTCACCGCCGCGCGCCGCGGCGTCGAGGTGGATATCATCGTTCCCGCAGTCAACAATCTGCTGCTGGTCGACAGGGCGATGACTGCGCAGTTCGATCAGGTGCTGAAGGGCCATTGTCGCGTCTGGCGGGCGAAGGGCGCCTTCAACCACTCCAAGCTTTTGACCGTGGACGAGCGTTGGGCCTATGTCGGGTCCACCAATCTCGACCCGCGCTCCCTGCGCCTCAACTTCGAGTTCGACCTTGAGGTTCTCGACCATGGCTTCGCCGAGGCGATCAATCGCACGATCTCCGACATTCTCGCATCAGCCGAGCCGGTCACGCTCGAAAGGCTGCGCAAAAAGTCGTTCGCGGATCGATTGGCGAACCGCATGCTCTGGCTCGGATCGCCCTATCTCTGACGCAAACGGCTCCGTTCGTTGTTGAAACGGAGCCGGCTAAGAGAGACGTGGGGCGCTGGCGTCAGATGGAGAAACTCGTTCCGCATCCGCAGCTTGCAACCGCGTTCGGATTCTTGATCTGAAACGACTGGCCGAGCAGGTTGTCGACGAAGTCGATTTCCGAGCCGCCCATATAGACGAGCGACAGGCTGTCGATCAGGACCTTGGCTTCGTTCTTTTCCAGCACCAGGTCGTCGTCATTGCTGCTGTCGACCAGGTCGAACTTGTAGGAGAAGCCCGAGCAGCCGCCGCCCTCGACGGACACTCGCATGGCGTTGTTGTGGCTGTCGGAACGCAGGATCGTGGCGATCCGCTTCGCTGCAGCGTCCGAGAGGGTCACGGTTTCATGCGTCATATCTGCCTCCTGCCGGGGTCAAGAACCGGAGAGAATTGCCCTGTGTTAAAGCATGCGATCTGGTCGGTTTCGGGGCTTCTTTCAAGACCCGCGGCCAAGCCGTTGCTTCCGCTTGCGGAATCGGTCGATCTTGCATCACGCGTTTCCGTAGCTTTCACTATAGGTATGAAGGCTTGAATGTCCCGTCAATGGGACGACGAATTAGGTGGAAGATGACATTCGACAAAAATGCGCTCGGCTTCGGTTATGGTGAACATGCGCCGTTCGCGTCGAATCCCTGGATGACGCGCGGCAGGCTTTTTCCCGAAGCGACGAGTGCGACGCGCTCCGATTTTCAGCGCGACCGCGACCGCATCGTGCACACTACTGCGTTTCGCCGCCTGAAGCACAAGACGCAGGTCTTCATTGCCGCTGACGGCGATCACTACCGCACCCGTCTTACGCACACGATCGAGGTGGCGCAGATCGCCCGGGCTCTGGCGCGCGCGCTCAAGCTCGACGAAGATCTGGCCGAAGGCGTCGCTCTCGTGCATGATTTCGGCCACACGCCCTTTGGCCATACGGGCGAGGATGCCCTTCACGAGATGCTGAAGCCCTATGGCGGCTTCGATCACAATGCCCAGTCGCTGCGCATCGTCACCAAGCTCGAGCGGCGCTACGCCGAGTTCGACGGGTTGAACCTGACCTGGGAGAGCCTGGAAGGCCTGGTCAAGCACAACGGGCCGTTGCTAACCGCGGACGGTGAGGGCACGCGAGGGCCCGTGCCGCAGCCGATCCTCGACTATTGCGCGCTGCATGATCTGGAACTGGCGAGTTTTGCGAGCCTCGAAGCGCAGGTCGCGGCCATTGCTGACGATATCGCCTACAACACCCATGATATCGATGACGGTCTGCGGGCTGGCTATCTCACCTTCGAAATGCTCGAAGACGTGCCGTTTCTCGCGCGCCTGATGCGCGAGGTCCATGACCGTTATCCCGGTCTTGAAAGCAGCCGCTTCACGCATGAGATCATGCGGCGTCAGATTACCGCGATGGTCGAGGACGTCATCGGCGTCGCGCAGCAACGGATCGGCGAGATAAGGCCGCAACGTGCTGCCGATGTGCGCCAAGCCGGCACCGTGATGGCGACCTTCTCTGAGGAGATGGGCGAGACGGACAAGCAGATCAAGCGCTTGCTGATGACCCGGATCTACCGGCACCCGGAAGTCATGCGCGTGCGCGAAAATGCAGCCTCGATCGTCTGCGATCTCTATCATGCCTTCATGGACGACCCGCAGCTGATGCGTGAGCACTATTGGATCGACCAGATTGCCGGCATGGCGGAGCCGGCGCGGGCGCGGCACGTCGGCGACTACCTCGCCGGCATGACCGACACTTTTGCGATCAGCGTGCACAAGCGCTTGTTTGACCATACGCCCGATTTGCGCTAGGGACCCCCCGCCCGGAGGCTTGCGGTTCGGCCGAACCGAGCCTCCTTTTTGAGTTTTGCGCCGGTCACTTGTGGCCGGGAAAAGCGGACGGATCAGATGAATCTCTTCACGGACTTCGAATCAAGAATTAAGGACATTCTCGAAACGCTTGAAAGCGTTCGAGAAAAGCGATCCGAGCTTGACTTCGGCCGTGTCAATGTCGAGCCGCCACGTGATCCGAGCCATGGTGATGTTGCGACCAATGCTGCGATGGTGCTGGCAAAGCCGCTCGGCATGAATCCTCGCGCGCTTGCCGAACTCATCGTCGAGAAGCTCAAGCAGGATCCGGAAGTCACCGACGTCTCCGTCGCCGGTCCGGGCTTCATCAACGTCCGCCTTTCTGTTTCCTACTGGCAGAAGCTGCTGTCGGGCATGGCGCGTGCGGGCGTCGACTACGGCCGTAGCGCTGTCGGTGGTGGCCGCAAGGTCAACGTCGAATACGTATCGGCCAACCCGACCGGCCCGATGCATGTCGGCCATTGCCGCGGAGCCGTTGTCGGCGACGCGCTGGCCAACCTTTTGGCCTTCTCCGGCTATGAGGTCACGAAGGAATACTACATCAACGATGCGGGGTCGCAGATCGACGTTCTCGCGCGGTCCGCATTCCTGCGTTATCGCCAGGCGCTGGGCGAAGAGATCGGCGAGATCCCGCCGGGCCTTTATCCGGGCGATTATCTCGTGCCAGTCGGCGAGGCGCTCGCCGACGAATTCGGCACGAGCCTCAGGCTGATGCCTGAAGACAAGTGGATGCCGCTCGTCAAGGACCGGACGATCGACGCGATGATGGCGATGATCCGCGAGGATCTCGCGGCGCTGAACGTCAATCACGACGTCTTCTTCTCCGAGCGCACGCTGCACGCGAACGGTGCTGCCGCCATCCGCACAGCGATCAACGACCTGACCTTCAAGGGGCACGTTTACAAGGGCACGCTGCCGCCGCCGAAGGGCCAGCTCCCGGAGGATTGGGAAGACCGCGAGCAGACGCTGTTCCGCTCGACCGAGGTCGGCGACGATATCGACCGGCCGCTGATCAAGTCGGACGGCAGCTATACCTACTTCGCCGCCGACGTTGCCTACTTCAAGGACAAGTTCGACCGCGGCTTCGACGAGATGATCTATGTGCTCGGTGCCGACCATGGCGGCTACGTCAAGCGCCTTGAGGCGCTGGCGCGGGCCGTCTCCGGCGGTTCGTCGAAGCTTACGGTTCTGTTGTGCCAGCTGGTCAAGCTCTTCCGCGACGGCGAGCCGGTGAAGATGTCGAAGCGCTCTGGCGACTTCGTCACGCTGCGCGATGTCGTCGATGAAGTCGGCCGCGATCCGGTTCGATTCATGATGATCTATCGGAAGAACTCGGAACCGCTCGACTTCGATTTTGCTAAAGTAACAGAACAGTCGAAGGATAACCCGGTCTTCTACGTGCAGTATGCGCATGCGCGCTGCCGCTCGGTCTTCCGCCAGGCCGCGGACGCATTCCCGGATCTGAACCTCGAATCGGTCGATCTCGCCAGTGCCGTTCTGGGCCAGATCACGGATCCGACGGAGCTCCAGCTCGTCGCCAAGCTCGCAGAATATCCGCGAGTCATCGAGGCTGCGGCACTGGCTCAGGAGCCGCATCGCATCGCGTTTTACCTGTATGATCTTGCCGCCGCCTTCCACGCACATTGGAACAAAGGTAAAGAGAATCCGGAATTACGTTTTGTTAACGATAAAAATAGAGAATTAAGTACTGCCAGACTCGGGCTGGTGCATGCTGTCGCTTCGGTATTGAAATCCGGCCTGTCTATTACAGGCACCTCCGCACCGGAGGAAATGCGATAAGTATTGTCACCATTTTCCCACAATGCACTGGCACAGCGATACAGGCAATTGTGAGTGGAGAGCATGGCAGACAAACAATTCGCACGAAGCGGGCCGGCTGAATTCGATGTATTGGCAGACGATGATCCGTTGGCCGAACTCGCCCGGATCGTCGGTTACGATGCCCGGCCGGCCGTCCAACAGTTGCAGGAACTGCAACGACACCAGGAGGCGGTGCGTCAAGATCCCGCCTTCGATCTCGAAGACGAGCTGCTTCGCGCGTTCGACAGCTACGACGCGCCGCGGTCCGCACCGCAGCCGGCTCCGATCGAAGAGCCCCGGTTCGAGCCGGTAGCTGAACACGTCGTCGTTCACGAAGAGCCGGTGGCGGAGCCCGTCGCCGAGCTTGACGAGCCGGTGTTCGTCCAGCCCGAACGCGTCGAAGCGGCGCCAGCCCCCGTCGCTGACGAGGACTATGCCGAGGTTCACGCCTTCTCCGTGGCGCCGCAGGTTGCCGAAGACGGCAACGCCGAGGCCGTCGTCGACGAGCCGGCGTTTGACCTTGAGCGCGAACTCGAGTTGTCGCTTGGCGAAGCCGATCTGTTGTCGGACGACGTTGCCGAGGTTGCGGCGCACGTCGAGCCGCAGGATATCGATCCGCGTGATCAGTTCGTCGATGCATGGCAGGCGCCGGCCGTCGAAGCCGCTCCGGTCTGGGCCGAGCCGGCTCCGGTTGCGGATGCATTTTCGGCCTATGAACAGCCGCGCTTCGATGTCGCGGCCGAAGAGCGTGAAATTGAGCCTTCCTATCAGGAAGACGTGGTCGCAGCTCAGGCAGTCGTCGAGCAGGATGCTGGCCGTGACGATCTTCTGGCGGACATAGAACGGTTCCCGGTTCCGCCGGTCTCAGCGATGGTTGCCGCTGCGGTCCAGTCGCATCCGGCTCTCCATGTGGAAACACAGCCCGTCGTTGCGCCGGTGGTCACGCCAGCGGTTGCCACTGCCGCTCCGATAAAGAAGAGCCCTTATCCCTTTACGCCCACCTTCAGCCGTGCGACGCCGGTTGCGTCCGCCTCGGGCGCCAGCCAGCAGCGTGCCTTTGCCGGCCCGTTGGTATCGTCGGTCGCAGCACCGGTGGCCGCTGTTGCAGCGCCGGTTGCGGCAGTGGCTACTGCTCCCGTTCAGGTCGCGGAACCCTTGGTCGAGGTGGCCAAGCCAATTGCGCAGCCGGAGCACGAGCCGAGCTTCGACATCGAGAACTTCGAAATTGAGCTCTCCGACGAGGCGCTGAAGCTCGACTTCGCAGACGTCACCGTAGATGAGCCGGTCGTTGCTGCCGTCGTGCCGCAAGCACCGGTGCAGCCGGTCGCGCAGGCGGCCGTTCCGCAGCGCGAGCCGGAGCGGTTCGTCGAGCCTTACGTCGCTCCCGCGCCGGTCGAGCGCCAGGAAGCACAGCCCGAGAGCACGCTGCCCTTCGATCCGTCGATGATTGCCGAAGCCGAGAACGGCGTCGCCCCGATCGCGGATATGGACGTGCCGCAGCTGCCGGTTATCGAGACCGAGAAGCCGGTCGCTTATCCGGCCGACTACGATCTCGACATCGACGCGGAAATGGCCCAGCTCTTCGGAGCGCCGGCTCCGGTCAAGGAGAGCCGTCCGGCTGCAGTTGAAAAGATGGAGCCGGCCCGTCCGGCACCGGCCGCTGCCACTGCTCCGGCCTTTGGTCAGGGCTCGCTTGACGACTTCGACGAGTTTGAAAAGGCGATGGAAGAAGACTTCCGCCGCTCGATCGTCGAGCGTCCGGCGGTTGCGCGCGATGCCGAACGGGTTTCAGCGGCGCAGACCCAGCAGGATGCCGGCGAATACCGCGAATATGGCACCGGCCGTCGCTCGCAGCGCACGATGTTGCTCGCGGCAAGCGTTGCCGGCGTCATCATCCTTGGTGGCGCTGCCGTCTACGCCTGGATGGGCGGTAGCGGCGCGGTCAGCTCGGCCGAAGGCCCGAAGATCATTCTGGCCGACAAGGCCCCGGTCAAGGTCGTGCCCGAGGAAAAGGGCGGCAAGACCGTGCCGAACCAGGACAAGGCGGTTTATGACCGCGTTGCCGGTGCTCAGGCTGGTGCCCCGCAGCAGGAAGCCCTGGTCTCTTCGACCGAGGAGCCGATGGATGTCGTCCAGAGGACGCTGACGCCGGAGACCCTGCCGCTCGAAGGCAGCAACGAGGCCGAAACCCTGCAGACGGCACTGCCCAACGAAGAGGACGGCGATCGCCTGCTGCCGGATGGCGCCAACGGCGAGACCGCTGCCCAGGAAGAAGACAAGACGCCGGCCGTCGCACCGAGGAAGGTGCGCACGATGATCGTCAAGCCGGATGGAACGCTGGTCGCTCGCGAGGAGCCGGTTGCGGCACCGGCGACCGATGTCGCTGGCACGACCCAGCCGCTGCCCGCAACGCCTTCGAATGAAGTCGCTGCTGCAGGCCAGGCTGCGGCCAACACCGACCAGGTTGCGCTTGCCGCAACGGGTAACGCCAACATCGAACAGGTTCCGGTGCGCAGCGTCACGACGACGGCTTCTGCCGGTGGCGACAAGGCGCCGACGCCGCAGACCCGTCCGGCCGCACAGCCTGCCGAAATCGCCCGTCCGGCGGAAGAGCAGGCCGCTCTCCCGGCTGAGACCCAGCCCGCGCAGCAGGTTGCCACGGCATCGGTTCCGGCCGGTGGCTACTTCATCCAGGTCGCATCTCTGCCGTCGGAAGCCGAGGCGCAGAAGTCCTACAACAGCCTTTCGAGCAAGTTCGGAAGCGTCATCGGCGGCCGCGGCGTCGACATCCGCAAGGCGGAGATCGCCGGCAAGGGTACCTACTACCGCGTCCGCATCCCGGCCGGTTCGAAGGACGAGGCCAATGCCCTTTGCTCCAAGTACAAGGGCGCCGGCGGAAGCTGCCTGGTTACCAAGTAAACGGGCATAATGATCGAGTTGACGAAGGGCGCGGCCGAGGAGGCCGCGCCCTTCGCGTTTTCGGGCTTCCGATGCCCATGACCTTGTGCATGAGTGGGGGTGCGCTGTCTTTGTGGCTTCGCGCCGGGCAGCCCGCGCTCTATGCTTTTGGGATGAGCGAATCAAAAGCATTTATCTCCGGCTGCAAGGGCCTTTCCCTCACGAGCGACGAGCGCGATTTCTTTGCAGGAGAACGCCCCTGGGGCTTCATCCTCTTCGGTCGCAACATTGGTGAGGAGCAGCAGATCTCGGATCTGGTGGCAGCCCTTCGCGACAGCATCGGCAATCCCAATGCGCCCGTGCTCATCGACCAGGAAGGCGGACGCGTTCAACGCATCCGCCCACCGCTCGTTCAGCAGTATCCGAATGGCGCGGCGATCGGCGAAATCTACCGCCGCGACGCGGAGCTCGGTCTGCGCGCCGCCTGGCTGATGGGACGCCTGCATGCCTTTGACCTGATGCGCTTCGGCATCACCGTCGATTGCCTGCCTGTGCTCGACGTGCCCGTGCCCGGCAGCCACGACGTCATCGGCAATCGCGCCTATGGACACGATCCCGAGACCGTCACGGCAATCGGCCGTGCGATGGGCGAGGGACTGAAGGCCGGCGGCATGCTGCCTGTAATGAAGCATATGCCGGGCCACGGACGCACCTTCGTCGACTCGCACCACAACCTGCCTGTCGTCAGCGCCACATTCGACGAGCTTGCCGCGAGCGACTTCCTGCCCTTCGTTGCGATGAAGGACGAGGTGATGGCGATGTCGGCGCACATGGTGTTCACCACGATCGATCCGGACAATCCGGCGACCACCTCTGCGAAGGTCGTGCGCGAGATCATTCGCGGCCATATCGGTTTCGACGGCCTGCTGATGTCGGATGACGTGTCGATGAACGCGCTTGCCGGCGACATGACGACCCGCGCGCGCAGCATCATTGCTGCGGGACTTGATCTCGTCTTGCATTGTCATGGCATAATGGAGGAAATGAAGGCCGTCGCGGATGTCGTCCCGGTTCTGGCCGGCGAAAGCTTGCGCCGGGCGCGGGCCGCCGAAGCCGCGTTCCGGGCGCCTGACGATGCGAGCGAAGTCGATCTGCGGGCGGAGTTCAATGCCCTGTTTGCAACCGTCTGAGGCAAACTGAGGCTGACGGCAAACAGAGACTGAAGGAAAGGATCGGGCTGCCAGTGAGCAATGCGGGCGAAAGACAAGGCAAGCCTGCGTCGAAGGCGCCGATGGAGCCCTTGTGGCAGGACGAGACTGCCGAGCGCGGACTGCATGAGGAAGCGCTGGTGGTCGACATCGCCGGCTTCGAAGGTCCGCTCGACCTGCTGCTGCATCTCGCCCGAAGCCAACGCGTCGACCTTTCGCGCATTTCCGTCCTGGCGCTCGCCGAACAGTACATCGCCTTTATCGAACGCGCGCGCAGCATCCGCATCGAGCTTGCGGCCGATTACCTCGTCATGGCGGCGTGGCTCGCCTATCTGAAGTCGCGGCTGCTGATCCCGCAGCAGGCGAAGGATGATGGTCCTACCGGCGAGGAGATGGCCTCGGCGCTGGCCTTCCGGCTCAAGCGGCTGGAAGCGATGCGCGAGGCGGCGACGCGGCTCATCAACCGAAACCGGCTCGGCCGGGACGTTTTCGTCCGAGGCGCACCGGAGCATATCGTCACCGAGAGGAAATCCGGTTTCGACGCTTCGCTCTACGATCTGCTGAGCGCTTATGCGGGCCTGCGCCAACGACAGGCGATCACCCAGGTGACAATCGAGAAGCGCCACGTCTGGTCGCTGTCCGATGCGCGGCTGATCCTGGCCCGCATGATCGGTGGTCTCGACGACTGGACTGCGCTCGATCATTTTCTCGTGCGCTACATGACGACGCCGAAGGAGAGAGCGACGGCAATCGCCAGCTCCTTTGCCGCGTCGCTCGAAATGGTTCGCGAGGGCCGTCTGGAGATCCGCCAAGAGGAGGCCTTCGCGCCGATCTATCTCCGGCGCGGACCAAATCCGATCGATGCGGAGACTCTCGCCGAGATGGAGGCAGCCCGTGGCTGAAGCCCAGAAGTACCTGCCTGGCGTTCCCGACGAGGAGGACGAGATCGAAACGGCATCCCTCGACCCCCGGCTGGAGCAGGAAGCCGAGCGGATCGCCGAAGCCCTGGTGTTCGCTTCGGCGCAGCCGGTGTCCGAGGCCTATATCGAGAGCCGGTTGCCGCGTGGCGCCGATGTCCGCACGATCATGCTGCGGCTTAAAGCCGTTTACGCGACGCGCGGCGTCAACCTCGTTCAGGTGGCCGACCATTGGGCCTTCCGCACGGCCGCCGATCTCTCTTTCGTCGTTCAGACCGACGAACAGGAGGTCCGCAAGCTTTCAAGGGCAGCCCTCGAGGTTCTGTCGATTATCGCCTACCATCAGCCGGTTACGCGCGCCGAGATCGAGGATATCCGCGGCGTGCAGACCTCGAAGGGTACGCTCGACGTGTTGATGGAGGCGGGCTGGGTCCGGTTCCGCGGGCGCCGGCGCACACCGGGGCGTCCGGTGACCTTCGGTACGACGCGCGACTTCCTCGATCACTTCGGGCTTGAGGAACTGCGCGACCTGCCGGGCATCGAGGAATTGAAGGGCGCCGGGCTGCTCTCCGGCCGCGTGCCTTCGAACCTCAACATCCCCGTTCCGACCGGCGACGACGAACTGGCCGAGAACGAGGATCCGATCACCCAGCTCGACCTGGAGGAACTGGGGCTCTTGACACCGAAGGGCGAAGAAGCCGATTAGAAAAACCTGATTATAGATATCGGCTTTCCATGGCGTCGGGGCCCGCTGACCCTGCGCCATTGGTGTCAAGGAATGCAAGAGCATGGTTTCAGATCCGCAGGACGCTCCCGTCATGACCACGCGACGGACAGCGGGCGTCTCCTTCGCGGCGAGCCTGACCTTCGAAGATATTCACCACAGCTATCACGCCAAGGAAACGATCAAGGGCGTCAGCCTGGCGGCAAAGGCCGGCGAGGTCCTTTGCCTGCTCGGGCCTTCGGGATCCGGTAAGACGACCCTGCTGCGTATCGCCGCGGGTATCGAGAGGCAGAGCGCTGGGCGTCTGATGCTCAATGGCCAGGAAATCTCCGGCCCCTCTGTCTTCCTGCCGCCGGAAAAGCGTGGCGTCGGGCTGATGTTTCAGGACTTTGCGCTTTTCCCGCACATGACGATCCGCGACAACGTCCGTTTCGGTCTGACGGCGATCCCCAAGAAGGAAGGTCTGATCCAGGCGGATGCGGCGCTCGAGCGTGTCGGCCTGTCGCACTATGCCGATCTGTATCCGCACGTGCTTTCCGGCGGCGAGCAGCAGCGCGTAGCGCTTGCCCGCGCGCTCGCGCCGCGCCCGGCGGTGCTGCTCATGGACGAACCATTTTCCGGCCTCGACTCGCGCCTGAAGGATTCGATCCGTGCCGATACGCTGGCGATCCTCAGGGAAACGCGGGCAACGGCTATCGTCGTCACGCATGACGCCGAAGAGGCGATGCGCATGGCGGATCGCATCGCGCTCCTGAAGGACGGGCGCCTCGTTCAGGTCGGAACGGCCGACGAACTCTACCGCGAGCCGAGGGATCTTTTTGCCGCCGGCTTCTTCTCGGAGATCAACGTCTTCGATGCGCAGGTTCGTGACGGCCGCGTCGAAACGCCGGTCGGAAGCGTTGCAGCCGGCCCCCATCCGGAAGGTAAGCGCCTCTCGGTGGCTGTCAGGTTGTCTGGAGTGCGCGTCGGCGAAGAGGATGGCGACATTCCCGCCCGCATTCTCTCCCGTCGCTTCATCGGCGTGGTCGAGCTTCTGGAGCTCGCTGTGCCGCGTTGTGAAGAGGTGGTTCGGGCGCGCATCAGGGCGGACCGATTGCCGCATGGATTGCGTGATGTAATGCTTTCAGTTAACGAGCGGGATATATTACTGTTTGAAAAAAGCAGTTCGGCATCTTAGGTTCTGTCACAACGAGACGCGTGCTTGAGGCACGCCTGAAAATTGACATGTGATAGAGCCTAAATCGGGGAAGGCTCAGAGGAGTAAGAGCATGGGTTCGTTAAGCATTTGGCACTGGCTGATCGTTCTGGTCGTGGTGCTGCTCTTGTTCGGTCGCGGTAAGATCCCCGAACTGATGGGTGACGTTGCTAAGGGCATCAAGAGTTTCAAGAAGGGCATGTCCGACGATGAGGCGGCTGCTACCGACAAGACGCTCGACAGCAAGACCGTTGACCACAAGTCTGACGAAGTTCGCTAACAGTCTGGTGTCGGTGAAGCCTGTCCGGTGTCCATACCGGGCTGGCGGCATCAAGGGTTTGCAGGACATATCGCATGCTTGATATCGGCTGGACCGAGCTCGTCGTCATCGCAATCGTTCTGATCGTGGTTGTCGGGCCGAAAGACCTTCCGCCAATGTTGCGGGCTTTCGGCCGCATGACCTCGAAGATGCGCGGCATGGCATCGGAATTCCGTCAGCAGTTCGATGAAGCGCTGCGCGAAGCGGACCTTGACGAGGTTCGAAAGACCATCAGCGACGCGCAAAGTCTCAATCCGGCCAATGCGTTGCGCGATGCAATCAATCCGCTGCGCCAGATGGGCAACGATATCAAGGCGGACCTGCAGAAGGCGGCGACACCCGACCAGCCTGCGACACCGAACACCGTCGATACGGTTTCTGCCGTCGAACCGGCCGTTGCGCCGGCCGCGGTCGAAGCCAAGCCCGCAGATGCGGTTGCCGCTGCGGCAATCGGTTCGGCCAATCGCCAGATCGAGCGCGCAGAGGTCGCATCCGTACCGGCAGAAAAGTCGAAGCGTGCGACCAGAACGAAGGCCGATGCGACGCCGGCTGTAAAGAAGGCCGCGCCCAAGTCGACAACGGCAGCGCCCAAGACGGCAACAACTGCATCCAAGTCGGCCACGGCAAAGTCTGCTGCCAAGGCGCCCGCGAAGCCGGCCGCTGAAAAGAAAAAAGTGACGCCGACAGTGGCAGAGCCTGCTGCCAAGACGTCAAAGCCGCGCACCAGCGCGCGCAAGAAAGGTGAAGCATGAGCGGCGATATCGAGGACCGGCCGCAGCCGCTGATCGAGCATCTGATCGAATTGCGCAAGCGCCTGATGTGGGCCATCGGCGCGTTCTTCGCTGCGTTCCTCGTCTGCTTCTACTTCGCCAAGGGCCTGTTCAACCTTCTGGTGCTGCCGTTCAAATGGGCCGTGAGCTGGGCGGGCCTCAACCATCGCAATGTCGAGCTCATCTACACGGCGCCGCAGGAGTTCTTCTTCACCCAGATTAAGGTGGCGATGTTCGGCGCGCTGGTCATCGCCTTTCCTGTAATCGCTGCACAGATCTACAAGTTCGTTGCACCGGGGCTCTATAAGAACGAGCGCGCGGCGTTTCTGCCGTTCCTGGTCGCGTCACCGCTCCTGTTTCTGCTCGGCGGCGCGCTTGTCTATTTCTTCTTCACCCCGATGGTGATGTGGTTCTTCCTGGCCATGGAGCAGGGCGGTGGCGAAGGGCAGGTGGCCATTCAGCTCCTGCCGAAGGTCTCGGAGTATCTCAGCCTGATCATGTCGCTGGTCTTCGCCTTCGGCCTTGTCTTCCAGCTCCCGGTCATCACCACGCTTCTTGCCCGCGTCGGCTTCGTGAGCTCGCAGGGTCTTGCCGAGAAGCGCAAATACGCGATCGTAATCGCCTTCGTTGTCGCGGCCGTGCTCACGCCGCCGGACCCGATTTCCCAGATCGGCCTTGCGCTGCCAGCCATCCTTCTCTACGAAATTTCGATCTATACGGCGCGACTCGTCGAAAGGCAGCGGGCAGCGGACGCGCTCAAGAGCGAGGCTGCCGAGTCGCAGGAAGGATCTTCCGGAGAGGTCGGCCCCGCCAAGGGCTGAGCATTCGAGATTTCGCGCCGTGATCTGACCAACGCGTGGAACGAAAATGCTTGATATCAAATGGATCCGTGAGAATGCCGAGATGCTGGACGCCGCCCTGGCGAAGCGGGGCGCGGGGCCTTTGTCGGCATCTCTGATCGCGCTCGACGAACGCCGCCGTACGAATCTTCAGGCGCTGCAGGACATGCAGTCGCGCCGCAATGCGGCCTCGAAGGATATCGGCGCGGCCATGGCGCAGAAGAATGCCGAGCTCGCCGATAAGCTGAAGGCCGAGGTTGCCGACCTGAAGAACGCCATGCCGGCGCTCGAAGAGGACAGCCGCAAAATCGAGGCCGAGCTCAACGACGCCCTGTCGCGCATTCCGAACATCCCGCTGGACGATGTACCCGTCGGTGCCGACGAGACCGGCAACGTCGTCAAGAGCGTGGTTGGCAAGAAGCCCACCTGGAACCACCAGCCGCGCGAGCACTTTGAAATCGGCGAAGCGCTCGGGCTGATGGATTTCGAGGGTGCGGCTCGCATTTCCGGTTCGCGCTTCACGATCCTCAAGGGCCAATTGGCGCGGCTCGAGCGCGCGCTCGGCCAGTTCATGCTCGACCTGCACACCCAGGAACATGGTTACACCGAAGTGCAACCGCCGCTTCTGGTGCGCGACGATGCGATGTATGGCACCGGCCAGCTGCCGAAATTTGCCGAAGACCTCTTCCGCACCACGGATGGCCGTTGGCTGATTCCGACGGCGGAAGTGCCGCTGACCAACATCGTCCGGGAGCAGATCCTGGAAGGCGAAAAGCTGCCGCTGCGTTTCACCGCGCTGACGCCGTCCTTCCGCTCGGAAGCTGGTTCTGCCGGTCGCGATACCCGCGGCATGCTGCGCCAGCACCAGTTCAACAAGGTGGAACTCGTCTCGATCACCGATGCCGAAACGTCCGTTGCCGAACACGAGCGCATGACCGCCTGCGCCGAGGAGGTGCTGAAGCGCCTCGGCCTGCATTACCGCGTCATGACCCTTTGCACCGGCGACATGGGCTTTGGCGCCCGCAAGACCTATGACCTTGAGGTCTGGCTGCCGGGACAGGATACGTTCCGCGAGATTTCGTCCTGCTCGGTCTGTGGCGATTTCCAGGCGCGCCGCATGAACGCCCGCTATCGCACCAAGGAAGACAAGGGAACCCGCTTCGTTCACACGCTGAACGGTTCGGGCGTTGCCGTCGGCCGCGCGCTCATCGCCGTCATCGAGAACTATCTGAATGACGATGGTTCGATATCGGTGCCGGAGGTGCTGGTCCCCTACATGGGCGGCCAGACGCGCATCGAAAAGGTAGCCTGAGCGAACGTCGAGGGGAGTGCGGCATCATGCGGATCCTGCTGACAAACGATGACGGCATTCACGCCGAGGGCCTGTCGGTACTTGAACGCGTCGCCCGGACGATTTCGGACGATGTGTGGGTCGTTGCGCCCGAAGCGGACCAGAGCGGCCTTGCCCATTCGCTGACCCTGTCGGAGCCATTGCGGCTGCGACAGATCGCGGAAAAGCGCTTCGCACTTCGCGGCACGCCGACCGATTGCGTCATCATGGCCGTCCGCAAGGTGCTCGATCGCAAGCCCGATCTCGTGCTGTCCGGCGTCAACATCGGCGCCAACATGGCCGACGACGTGACCTATTCCGGTACCGTCGCCGGCGCCATCGAAGGAACGTTGCAGGGCATCCGCTCGATCGCGCTGAGCCAGGCCTACAATCACGCCGTCGGAAAGACCGTTCCGTGGGATGTCGTCGAAACGCACGCGCCGGCCTTGGTCCGCAAGCTGATGAAGGTGGATCTGCCTGACGGCACGCTGCTCAACGTCAACTTCCCCAATTGCTCGGCGGACGCTATTGCCGGTACGGAGGTGACGTCACAAGGCAAGCTCGACTTCGGCCTGTCGATCGACGAGCGAACCGATGGCCGCGGCTTTCCCTATTTCTGGCTGCGTTTCGGCGAACGCTTCGGCGATTTCCGCGCCGGAACCGACATTCACGCCCTGCGTGAAAACATGATCTCGGTCACGCCGCTCAAACTCGACCTTACCGACTACAGTGTCCAGGATCGCCTGGCGCGGGCGCTCAACGAGGGAGCCGTTGCTTGAGTGCGCGGGTGACCGAACAGGAAGGCTTTGCCAAGATGGTGCTGCGTCTGCGCGCCGAAGGCATCACCAACCATGATCTGTTGAAGGCGGTTGAGCAGACGCCGCGAAGCCATTTCGCGCCGCCGCAGTACCAGGCCGAAGCCCATTCGCAGCGGACGATTCCGCTCGATTGCGGTTCGTTCATGGAGGGATACGACTTTGCGGTCCGTTTGCTGCACAGTCTCAATCTGAAATCCGGCCAGCGTGTTCTCGAAGTCGGCACCGGTAGCGGCTTCACCGCCGCGGTCATGGGACGCGTTGCCGAGCGGGTGCTGACGATCGACCGCTATCAGACGCTCGTCGGCATCGCCCAGAAAAACCTCGAAAAAACGGGTGTTCGCAATGTCATCGTCCGGCATGCCGACGGCAGCGCCGGCGTGCCGGGTGAGGGCACCTTTGACCGGATCCTGATCACGGCCGCCTTCAACAGTCTGCCGCGCATGTTTTCGGATCACCTCGTTTCGGGCGGCACCCTGCTGGTTCCGATCATGATGAGCGAGACCCATTGCCGGGTCGTGCGCGTCAGCCGCACGGGCAGCCGCTTCGATCGCGAGGATCTGTTCGACGCGCCTTACCTTCCGATCGTGCAGCAGCTGGCGTCGTTTCTCTAAACGCTGAATTCCCGTCCGCGCGGGTGAGGAGCTCCTCTCGCGCCGGCGGCGATTATTAACGACCCCTTAACTTCCTCCAGCCTCGCGCAAGCTTGGCGCCATACGCCTGCCGTGCACGGACAGGGTTCCGCCTGCGAGTCGTCGCTTGCCTTGCGACGTCGGCGGACACCGGTCGCGAGGTACGGAGACGGCACATGCAGATCGCGAACAGGTTGACGGCGGCAGCATCCGGCGACGGGCTGAACAATCTTGCCGGGCGCAACGCCGGCCAGACGAATTCCTCAGGCAAGGATGAGCAGGCAGCACAGGCGCTTGCCGCGACCTTCTTTGATCCGACGCCACGCATCTCGCTTTCGGCCGATGCCCTGCTTTATCTAGGCCAGACGAAGAAGGGATCCGACGGCCAGCCGGCACTCACCCGCGAGGAATGGAACAACCGCCTGTCGCCGCAACTGGCCTCGCGCGAATACCAGGCCTTCGGCAAGTTTCTCGATTCCGGCGATCACCAAGCCTATTACAAGAACTTCATCGACTACTACGACGGCCTTCATCCGGAGGACCAGAACAGTTTGCGCTATTTCGGGACACGCGAGGCGGCGGTGGCCGGTTTGCGGTCGCTCGAATATGAAGAAGCAAGCGGTGCGGACGGAGACGCGGCGTTCCAGACTTTGGTGAGCGTCCTGCTCGACGAAGACAAGACGGCGCAGTCCGAAACCCTGGCGCAGCCGGCCGGTCGCCAGATTTTTGCCTGGGACCTGACGAGCATCAGCTACGAAGAGGACCAGACGGAGCGGCGATCCGTGTCCGAGATCGAGCGCCTCTATTCCGAACTGATCTAGCGCTAGGCTCCTCGTGCCCGGGCGGCAGCTGTGACGCTGCCTCTAGCACGCCCTTGACGGGCGACGGTCGACCTATGGTTAGCATTTAGTCAAATTAGTCCTTTGGTGGGGTCTACCTTAACCACGCGGTAACTCTAATACGCTTTAATCAATCCACATCGAGTTGCGTTCGGAGTGGGTAAGCGTCATGCGTAAGTTTGTATCTCCCGGGGTTGGAAAGTCGACGATCCGCCTTTGCGTGGCGGTCCTGCTGGCAGGCGTCGCAACAGGCTGCAGTTCGGATGCAAGCCGGTTTGACGGCCTGTTCTCCCGGTCCGACAACATCACCACAAATTCCATCCCCCGAGACGCAACGCCGGTTCCGCGCGGCGATGTGTCCGTCGGTCAGATGGCGGCAGCGCCGGTTGATAACCGTGGTTCAGCCCTCGGTCAGCCCTATCCTGCGGCAGCTGGGCAGGGTGCCTACGATCCGGTAAACACGGCCTCCACGCCCGTATCGAACGCCCGCGTCGCCTCGACCCCGATCTCCGTTCAGCGCAACACTCTGGCTGACCCGAGCGCTGCTGGAAACCAGCGCGCCGAAGCCCAGCCGTTCCCGGCAGCACGCCAGCAGGCCGCACTCGCCACGCAGCAGACGCTTCCCGCAGCGGTCAAGGAAACCGCAAGCAAGAGCGGCTGGACGACGCAGAACGCTCCGACGATCATGGTTCGCCCGGGTGACAATGTCGCCGTTCTCTCCAAGCGTTTTGGTGTCCCGGAAAAGGAAATCCTGAAGGCGAACGGTCTGCAGTCCGCAGCGCAGGTCGAGACCGGTCAGCGTCTCGTCATCCCGACCTTCGGTGTCGCAGGCAGCGCTGCCAAGGCGGCAGCCACGAACTCGATCGCCGATCTCGATGGCAACAGCCGCCAGCCGTCGCCGCTGCCGGTCAACCAGCGCGACGTTGCGATCCTGCCGGGTTCGGCCCAGTCCCGCGAAAAGGGTGAAGGCAAGTCTGACGTCGTTGCAGGCAAGCCGGCAACGAACGGCGAGGGCGCCGGCGGTGGATCCTACACCGTCAAGCCGGGCGACTCGCTCAACCGTATCGCCAAGACGACGGGCGTATCCGTTGCCGCCCTCAAGCAGGCAAACGGCCTGACGGCCGAATCGATCCGCGTCGGCCAGACGCTGCAGCTGCCGGGCGCAAATGGTGCCGCTCCGGATCAGCTCAAGACGGCCTCGGTTCCCAAGAAGGCCGAGCAGCCGCAGGTTGCCTCGCTCGACAAGAACAAGCCGGCTGAATACCAGGCGCCGGTTGCTAAGCAGAGCGTCAGCGAAGTCGCCAGCAAGACGACGGATATCGACGACGATTCTCCGAAGTCGACCGGCATCAGCAAGTACCGCTGGCCTGTGCGCGGCGCAGTCGTCGCCGGCTACGGCGCCAATGTCGACGGCAACCGCAACGACGGTATCAACATCTCGGTGCCCGAGGGCACGCCGATCAAGGCGGCTGAAAACGGTGTCGTTATTTATTCGGGCAGCAGCCTGAAGGAACTCGGCAACGCCGTCCTGGTGCGCCACGACGACGGCACGGTCACGGTTTATGGTAACGCTTCCGAACTCAAGGTTCAGCGCGGCCAGAAGGTTCAGCGCGGCCAGACGCTCGCTGCTTCGGGCATGACCGGCCGGGCAAGCCAGCCGCAGGTTCACTTCGAGGTGCGCAAGAATGCCACCGCGGTAAACCCGGCGACCTTCCTCGAATAGTCTCGATCGGTCGCAAAGCCGATCCGGATCCGGTGTTTGCACCGCTTGCCCTCTCGGGCAGGCGGTGCTTTCTATTTCAGGATGTCGGTAAGGCGTGCGGTTCGCGACGCGCCCGGTTACCCGTCGAGCCTGTGGCGCAGGCGGCCGGCGAGATCCTGGATGAACTGCCAGGCGACGCGGCCGGACCTTGCGCCACGGGTCGTTGCCCATTCCAGCGCTTCGGCGTGCAAGGTGTCGCGATCGAGCTTGAAGCCATAGTGCGCGGCATAGCCGTCGATCATCGCCAGATAGTCGTCCTGGCTGCACTTGTGGAAGCCGAGCCACAGGCCGAAACGGTCGGACAGCGAAACCTTCTCCTCGACCGCTTCCGACGGGTTGATCGCGGTCGACTGCTCGTTCTCCATCATATGCCGCGGCAGCAGGTGGCGCCGGTTCGAGGTGGCGTAAAGGAGCACGTTGGAAGGACGTCCCTCGACGCCGCCGTCGAGCACGGCCTTCAGCGACTTGTAGGACGTATCGTCGTGATCGAAGGACAGGTCATCGCAGAAGACGATAACCGGGACCGGTGCCGACTTCAGAATGTCCATCAGCGCCGGAAGTGTGGCAATATCTTCGCGATGCACCTCGACCAGCTTGACCGCAACACCGGTGTCGCGCGCAACCTGCGCATGAACCGATTTTACCAGCGAGGATTTGCCCATGCCGCGTGCGCCCCAGAGAAGCACGTTATTGGCCGTGTAGCCCTCGGCAAAACGCAGCGTGTTGTCGAGCAGGATGTCACGGACATGGTCGACCCCGGTGATCAGGGACAGTTCGATGCGGTTCGGCTTGGCGACCGGCTGCAGATGGTGTGTCGCCGGGGCCCAGACGAAGCACTCGGCAGCGGTCCAGTCGTTGGCTGCAGCGGCGGGTCCGGCCATGCGCTCGATCGCCGCGGAAAGCTTCTGCATTTCCCTGATGAGAACGTCGATCTTGGCTTCCGGCATATGTCTCTCTCCACTCGCTGAATCAGGTGTTTGGCCGTGCCGTCATGATTCGAGGCGGCGTGGCCCTGGTGTTTACCGTAACCGCGTCGCGGCCAGGTCCCACCAGAAACCCGGTAGCACGCAGGTTTACGCTGGAAAAGGTCACCGAGGCCCGCGCGAGGGGTTCTCCTCTTGTGTAAATTGTGTCAGAGGCACAGGAACGGGTACGGGTGCCCGCGGCTTTGCAGAGCGGCGGGGCGTCCCTATATTCCGGCCGATTTGGCGCGGAGGAACCGCCGATATTTGAACTCAAGGAGTGATCGATGTTCATTACCGAAGCTTTTGCGCAGACTGCCGGCGCCCCTTCCGCCGGCGGCGCGGACATTCTCATGTCCATCCTGCCGTTCCTGCTGATTTTCGTCGTTATGTATTTCCTGATCATCCGTCCGCAGCGCGCTCAGATGAAGCGCCGCGAGGAACTCCTGAAGAACATCCGTCGCGGTGACCAGGTCGTGACCGGTGGCGGCATCGTCGGCAAGGTCACCAAGGTCGTTGACGACAGCGAACTCGAAGTCGAAATCGCCGATGGCGTGAAGATCCGCGTCGTCCGCAGCGGCGTGTCGGAAGTTCGCGTCAAGGGCGAGCCTGTCAAGGAATAAGGCAGGAACAGCCACCACCAGCCGAGCAACTGGAGCGTTTGAGGCATGCGCAGATTACCGCCGTTGAAACGTATCCTCGTCTGGTTGGTGGCACTTGCCGGCATCGCCTTTGCGCTGCCGAACGTTCTAAGCCGGGAAGAGGCAGCCGAACTTCCGTCTTGGCTGCCCCATCGCCAGGTGGCGCTCGGGCTCGATCTCCAGGGTGGCTCCCATTTCATGCTGCGGGCGGCGCGCAGCGACATCGTCGCTGAACGGCTCGAGACGATCGCCAACGAGGTCGGCAAATCGCTGCGCGATGCCGACATCGCCTATATCGGCCTTTCCGGCGAAGGCCAGTCGATCGCCTTCCGCGTTCGCGACCGGTCGCAACTCTCTGCCGCTCGCGAGCGGCTGAGGCCGCTGACGGCGCCCGTCGATATCGGGGGGTTCGGCTCCGAGCCGATTTCCGAGGTCGTGTTCGACAGTGCAGAACCGGATGAACTGGTTCGCCTGCGCCTCACGGACGAAGGCATCGACTACCGGCTCTCGCTGGCCGTGGCGCAGTCCATCGACGTCGTGCGCCGCCGCGTCGCCGAAGTTGGCGCCATCGAGCCGCTGATCCAGCGCCGTGGCGATGACCGGCTGATCGTGCAGGTGCCTGGCCTCGGCGATCCGCAGCGGTTGAAGGATCTGCTCAGCCAAAGGGCCAACCTGGCCCTGCGGATGCTGGATACCTCCGTGCCCGTGCAACGCGCCGTGGAGGGCCAGCCTCCGTCCGGCACGGAAGTCCTCTATTCCTTCGACGACCCGCCAGTGCCCTATCTCGTCGAAAAGGCACCGCTGCTTGCAGCGGCGAATTTTGTTGCAGCCCAGCCGGAACCTGATGCTTCCGGCGAAAGCGCGTCGGTCGCCATCAAGATCGATACCGCTTCGCAGCAGCGTGTTGCCGCCCTTGCGGCGCAGCAGCCGCCAAAGGATGCAGCGATCGTTCTCGATGGACAGGTCATCGCGACGCTCAAGCTGTCGGAGGCTGTCAACAGCGACACCTTGCGCATCTCCGCAGACCTGCCGACCGAAGGTGCGACCGACCTTGCCGCTCTCGTGCGCACAGGGCCGCTCGCGACGCCCCTGACCTTCGTCGAAGAGCGAACGGTCGGCCCCGGCGTCGGTGGCGACGCCATCGCAGACGGCCTAAAGGCGGGTCTGGTTGCGGCTGTCGCAGTCGCCGCATCGATGATCTTTTTCTACGGCGTCTTCGGCGTCTTTGCGGTCATTGCGCTCGCCCTGAACATTGTCCTGATTATCGCGGCGCTTTCCCTTTCGGGCGCGACGCTGACCCTTCCGGGCATTGCCGGCATCATTCTGACGATCGGCGTGGCCGTCGATTCGAACGTGCTGATCTACGAGCGCCTGCGTGAAGAGGTTCGCGGCGCCGAGCCCCTGCGGCGCACCATCAACAACGCCTTTTCGCGTGTCTTCAGCAGCATCTTCGATGCCAACCTGACGATGCTGATTGCGAGCGCCATCCTCTTTTATCTTGGCTCCGGATCGGTGCGCGGCTTTGCCGTTACACTTGCGATCGGTAGCGTGACGACGCTCTTCACCGCTTACACGGTCACCCGCCTGATCGTGAAGCGCTGGCTGCGCCAATGGAAGTCGGAACGCTTGCCGAAGGGTATTCGGACCGGCCGCTTCAGCGACCTGGACATCCGGTTCATGCGGATCCGCAACCCGGTCTTCATCCTGATGGCGGCGCTGTCGCTCGCCTCCGTCCTGCTGCTTGCCGGCATCGGGCTCAATCTCGGCGTCGACTTCAAGGGCGGCTCGATCATCGAGCTGCATTCCAAAGGCGGACCGGTCGATGTCGCCGATCTTCGCGCGCGCCTCGACGAGCTGAATTTCGGCGAGGTCCAGGTGCAGCAGCTCGGCTCGGGCGAGGACGTTCTGGTGCGGGTACCGTCGCAGGAGGCGGGAGACAACGCCGAACAGACGGCCGCCGGCGTCATCCGGTCGGAACTTTCGGACGAGTATGATTTCCGCCGCGTCGAGGTGGTCGGCCCCGTCGTATCCGGCGAACTGACACGCGCCGGCACTATCGGGCTTGCTGTTTCGTTCCTTGCTATCCTGCTCTATGTGTGGCTGCGCTTCGAGTGGCGCTTCGCCGTCGGCGCGATCATTGCCACGACGCACGACGTCCTGCTGACGATCGGTTTCCTCGTGCTGACCGGCATCGAGTTCAATCTCGGCAGCATTGCCGCGGTTCTGACGATCGTCGGCTACTCGCTGAACGACACGGTCGTCATCTACGATCGCATCCGCGAAAACCTTGCACGCTACAAGCGCATGCCGTTGTCGGTGCTGATCGATACGTCGATCAACCAGACGCTGTCGCGCACCATCCTGACAGCGCTGACGACCGTTCTTGCACTGACAGCGCTTTATCTCTTCGGTGGCGGCCTTATCCGCGCCTTCAGTGTTACAATGCTGTTTGGCGTCATCGTCGGAACGATCTCGTCCATTTACATCGCCGGGCCGATCCTCATCCTCTTCAGAAAGCGCACCGACCACATTCCGGGGGACGAGAACGCCTCCGGCGCGGATACGGGTGCGGCGGGCGCGGCAAAGGGTGCTGTTTGAAATGCCTAAGGGAATTGAAATTCGCGAAGCCCATTTTCCGGGACGTGCGCCCATCGATGCCTACGGCAATGGTGGCTTTCGCTTCGCAGACATGTCGCATCGTGGCTCGATCCTGATGCTGCCCTCGGGCGTCTATGCATGGGACGTCGCGGAGGGCGATGCGCTGACAGTCGAGAAGTTCTACAAGGTCGTTGATGAGGCGAAGGACATTGAGGTGCTGCTGGTCGGCACCGGCAAGGACATTCGCCCGCTGCCGGCCGATGTGAAGACAGCTTTACGCGCCGCCAACATATCGTCGGATCCCATGAGTACCGGGGCCGCTGTCCGCACTTACAATGTGATGCTGGCCGAATCGCGCGCAGTCGCCGTCGCACTGATCGCAGTCTGATCGGGCCTGGGGAAGACGACGTGCACGACAATTCTGCCCAGATTCTGGCTGACCTGCGGGACACGGACCGCGACCGCTATCTCGCCTGCCTGCTTGCGCCGGCCGACAAGCAGCCCGCGCTTGCCGCACTCTATGCCTTCAGTGCGGAGATCGCCCGCATCCGCGATCTCGTGCACGAGCCGATCCCCGGTGAGATCCGCATGCAATGGTGGCGGGACCTCATCGGCAACGACGCGTCGACCGGAGAAGGGCATCCGCTCGCTGAAGCGCTCCTTGGCTGTATTCGCGCGCACAGACTGCCGGTCTCCGTGTTCGAGAACATGATCGATGCCCGGATCTTCGATCTCTACGACGATCCGATGGAAGACCGTTCGGCGCTCGAGGGCTATGCCGGCGAGACCGCCTCGGCGCTGATCCAGCTCTCATCCCTGGTCCTTGATCCAGAGAATGCCGCGAAATCGGCCGAAGTCGCCGGTCACGGCGGTGTCGCGCAGACGGTCGCGGGCCTCCTCATGCTGTTGCCGCTGCATTTGCGCCGTGGCCAGGTCTACCTGCCGGCCGAACTGCTGCGCGCCACCGGTCTCGATCGCGAAACGCTGATCGCCGGCGAAGACAGCGCCGCGATCAGCCAGGCGATCCGGGCCTTCGCGGGCTTCGGGCGAGATCATCTCGCCAGGGCGCGTGCGCAGCTGGCGGCGATCGCGCCGTCGAATTTCCCCGCCTTCATACCGCTTGCGCTCGTCGAGCCTATCCTTAACCGCGCGGAGGCTGCGGGCGCCGGGCTTCTGCAGAAACCCATCCGCCCGGCCCAATGGCAACGGCAATGGTGGATGTGGCGTGCTGCACGGCGCCGCCGCTTCTGATACGTCAGAGGTTCGGCCTGATCGGTCTGCTCGGGGCTTTGGCGCAGACGCACACGCCGTGACGACAAATTGGCGCAAGCCTCGCAGCGTATAGAAGCGCTTTATCGGCGTCATGCCGAGCGAAGGGGAGCGCCCGCGGATGCTTTGGTTATTGCTCATCGCCGTCATCATCTTGGTCGGCGCATTCTACATGTGGATGAACGCCCGCGCCGAGCGGGACTGGGACAATCCCGATGCCGGCTCTGCGATGGTGGAGTTCGGCCGTGCCTTTCCAGACGAGGCGATCCGGGCGCTGCACTCGACGGCGGACCGCACGGCAATCTTCCTGCGGCTGCATGACGGCAAGGCGGGCTTCATCCAGTCGCACGGCACCCACTATGTCTGCCACGTGATCCAGCCCGGAAAGGTTCGGGTCAATAGCTCCGAGACCGGCCGAGGCCTCATCGTGCATTTCCCCGATTTTGCTTATCTCGACAACGACTTCGAGTTTCAGAGCGCCGGCGAGGCGGCCGAGGTTTCGCTCTGGCTGCTCGGCAGCTTCAGTCCGAAATCGGAGTTCGAGCAGCCCGCCGCCGAGTCGCCGCATACGGCACAGGCGACCGAGTAGCTCTCACCGCGTTCTTCCATATAAGAAAAGGCCCGCTCGCATCGCTGCAGGCGGGCCTTTTGTCGTGGAACGAATGCGTGTCCGCCTGTCAGGCGGACTTGCCGAGCCAGGCGGCGCAATCGGCGAGCGCGCGCGACGCCGTCGCCTGCTTCTTGGCGACTGCCTTTTCCTTGCCACGGAAGCGCTTGACGCCTTCCGGCTTGGTGATCGCGCCCGGATCGAGTGGCGGGAACAGGCCGAAATTGACGTTCATCGGCTGGAACGAGCGCTTGCCCGGTTCATCTTCGGAAACGATGTGGCCGCCGGTGATGTGGTTGAGCAATGCGCCAAAGGCGGTGGTCGCCGGAGGGGTCGCCAAAGTCTCGCCCTTGCGTTCGGCAGCGGCGAAGCGGCCGGCGAGCAGGCCGATGCTGGCGCTTTCGACATAGCCTTCGCAGCCGGTGATCTGTCCGGCAAAGCGCAGGCCCGGCCGCGACTTCAGCGTCAGCGTTCCGTCGAGCAGTGTCGGCGAGTTGATGTAGGTGTTGCGGTGCAGGCCGCCGAGACGGGCGAATTCGGCATTCTCGAGGCCGGGAATCATGCGGAAGACTTCGGCCTGAGCGCCATACTTCAGCTTCGTCTGGAATCCGACCATGTTGTAGAGCGTGCCGAGCGCATTGTCCTGGCGCAGCTGTACGACGGCATAGGGCTTGACGGTGGGGTTATGGGCATTGGTGAGGCCCATCGGCTTCATAGGCCCGTGGCGCAGCGTCTCGCGGCCGCGTTCCGCCATCACCTCGATCGGCAGGCAGCCGTCGAAATAGGGCGTGCCTTCCCATTCCTTGAAGCCGGTCTTGTCGCCGGCGATCAACGCATCGACGAAGGCATTGTACTGCTCCTCGGTCATCGGGCAGTTGATATAGTCCTTGCCGGTTCCGCCAGGGCCGACCTTGTCGTAGCGCGACTGAAACCAGCAGATGTCCATGTCGATCGTCTCGGTATAGACGATCGGCGCGATGGCGTCGAAGAAGGCGAGCGCATCGGCGCCCGTTTCCGCGCGGATCGCTTCGGCAAGACCGGGGGCGGTCAGCGGGCCGGTCGCGATGACGGCGAGATCCCAATCTTTCGGCGGCAGACCGGTGACTTCTTCGCGCACCACCGTGATCAGCGGATGAGCGGCGATCGCCGCGCTGACCGCGTCGGAGAAGCCGTCACGGTCGACCGCAAGCGCACCGCCCGCAGGCACCTGGTTGGCGTCGGCGGATTTCATGATCAGCGAGCCGGCAAGGCGCATTTCCGCATGCAGCACGCCAACCGCGTTGCTGGTCGCGTCATCCGAGCGGAAGGAATTGGAACAGACGAGTTCGGCAAGGCCGTCGGTCTTGTGCGCGTCAGTGCCGCGCACGCCGCGCATCTCATGCAGGATGACCGGTACGCCGGCTTCGGCGATCTGCCAGGCGGCTTCCGATCCGGCAAGGCCGCCGCCGATGACGTGGATGGGGGAGTGGGAAGAAGTGTCTTTGCTCATGGCCGGCTTCCTATCACGGCTCGGCCTTTCGTTCCAACGCCTATAAACGAAAACGGCGCCCTGAAGGCGCCGTCTTGGAAGTCCTGGTCGTTCGTTCCGATTAACGGAAGGAACGGGCCGCAATGTTGCGGATGTCGTAACGGGTGATGCCGATGTCATTGAGAGCGTGGTTCGACAGGTTGCCGAGCTCGCTGACGGTGCGGCGGTAGTTGATCCAGCTTTTTGCGATACGAATCGGGTTCATGGTCATTTCCTCAAAATCAGGTTGTCGCGACAGCCATCTGTCTGCGTCGTTGAGGTTCTTATACGCTTGTCTAATTAGAAGGTGGAGTGCAAAGAAAATGCAGCTGCTATGCATTTGTGCAGTGCATCGCCGCATAGATGGGCACCGCTTCAAAAGGCGGCATCGATTAATGATTGATTAAAAGCTTAATTGCCCGTTGATAAGCGATTGTTTTCAAAGGGACTTACAAGCCGATGCTGAGCAAGAACGCAGCGTCTGTCGATAGACGCGGTTCGGCCGCATGGGCAGTCGCAGATGGCGAAGCATCCGGTGCCTCTCGCAAGTGCGAAGGCGTCACCTGGATCGTACTCGCTGCGACAAAAGAAAACGCCCCCCGGAATGAACCGGAGGGCGTCTTACTTGGAGATCGGTTGCGCTTGACGCGCAGTCTGAATTACTTGATCGCCTGGCGGGCAACGTACGGGATGTCGCCACGGCCGATGCCGAGGTCAGACAGTTCGCGGTCGGTCATACGGCCGAGTTCGTTGCAGGTCTGACGATACTTGCGCCAATTGTTGAAAGAACGTGCGAGGTTCATGATCCTATCCTTTCTAGGGTCGTGTGCCAGCGCTCATCTCTCTTGCTGGCCGTCATCTGATGCTCTGAAATATAATCTTTTTGAGCAGAAGTTACAGAGACAATGCTGCATCGCACCCATGCAGGCCGTGCAAGCCTCTACGCGATGGCGTGTTCGCGGCTGGCGCCTAAAACGCGCGGCGCAATCGAGTTGTCGTGGCTGGAAAGCTGCCCGAAATGTGAGGGCCAAAAACAAACAACGCCCGCTGGGGGAGGAGATCCAGCGAGCGTCGCTTTGTTCTGATCGGCAACCGGGAGGAGGAGTGTCGCCGATCCAAATCGAGGGGCGCTGGGAGGAGGAGTGCGCCGCCCCGATCGATGAGTTGAAGATAGTACGCAGGCGGGTGGAAGGGTAGCGCTGTTCCAGAATGGCACCTATGCATACAGTGCATGGCGTGGGGCCAGCGCAGCGAAATTATGCACGAATATTGTGCAGGTGCGCAGGCGCAGGCTTCTTTGTGGAGAGGAGGGCTGAAAAGAATAACGCCCGCTGGGGGAGGAGGTCCAGCGAGCGTCATTAGGGGTGATTGGCAACTGGGAGGAGGAGTGTTGCCAATCTGATCGGAAGAGCGCTGGGAGGAGGAGTGCGCTCGTCCGAATTCCGTCGGTTTTACCCGGGCCTTTCTCAGCAAACTGAGGCGGCTGGCCATTTCCGCTGGCGACCGTCTGGCTTCATGCCTTCGTTCGCCTTTGATGATTTGAATATAGGACCTTTAAATCGATTTGTGCAGTGCAATATCTGCATGGAAGATATGCGCATTGCGCAAGCCGTTCGTTCGTCCTCATCGGTTTGGTGCGCAGTCGCGAGTGAGCGATTGTGTTTCCGCGCCGATACGTGATTAGTTGGGAGCTGAACCGGACCATTTCAAGCATCGGATTCTAGGCTGGGGGCAGGATGTACCGCGCGCGTCTCGAACGAGACTTCAAGCACTGGATGGACAAGGGGCTGCTGCAGGAGAATGCAGCACGCGCAATGCTGGCCGAATATGACGGTCGCGAGTCCACTTTCCGGGCAGGGCGGGTCCTGCTCATTCTCGCCGCACTCCTGTTGTCCGCCTCAATCCTGCTGCTTGTCGCCGCCAACTGGGAGGCGCTGCCACGCCTTGCGCGGGTGGCCGGCATCGTCGCTCTGGTCTGGGGCTTTCATTTCGCCGCTGCCTGGCTGACCCAGACCGGCCGCACGACGCTTG
The DNA here is from genome assembly GCF_014851885.1 of Ensifer sp. ENS02. Taxonomy (NCBI): domain Bacteria; kingdom Pseudomonadati; phylum Pseudomonadota; class Alphaproteobacteria; order Hyphomicrobiales; family Rhizobiaceae; genus Ensifer; species Ensifer sp. ENS02. The sequence continues at coordinate 226,100 of NZ_JACVAO010000009.1, forward strand.
CCGCAGCGGCCCTCGTTCTGGGGGTGGCCGCCTTTGGGGGCGGCATCGCGCTGATCGGGCAGATGTATCACCTGTCGGGTGACGCGGCCGATGCCGCGCTGCTGTGGTTTGCCGGCGCCGTCCTCTCTGCCCTGGCATTTCGCTCAGCAGCAATGACCGCAGTTGCGGGTGGGCTTGCCTGGTTCTATTTCGGAACGGTGCTGCAGGACAATGGGTTCGGCGCCACGCCGGACTGGCGCGTGTGGTCCGTTCCGGCGCTCGCGGTGATCGTCGTTCTGCTGGTGCGCTTCACGGCCGCCGACCGGGCCCGTCATCTCGCCTATCTGCTGGTCCTGTCGTGGCTGGCCTGGCTTTACCTCGACAACGCGTCGCTTGCCTTTGCAGGTGGCCTTGCGGCGTTCGGCCTCGTGGCCTTTCTGGCGGCGACGCTGCCAGGCTCGCCGCTTCGCGCCCTGGCGGTCGATGCCGGTTCGGCACCCGCTTTCTATTCTTTCGCGCTCGCCTTGCTCGGTTTTACCGCTCTTCAATTTGAAGCCGTCGGAGTGACAACGGAGGTCGCAACCGGGGCGGGCACGCTGCTGGTGGCCCTCCTCGGGATCGCGCTTGCCGGGGCGCAGAACGGCGCCGTGCGCTATCTCGGCTACGTCGCCTTTGCCGGTGAGCTTCTCTATCTCGCCTTCGAAACCCTCGGCTCCATGCTCGGCACCTCCGGTTTCTTCCTGATCTCCGGATTGGTGGTTGCCGGCATCGCCTGGCTCGTCATCCGCATCGAGGGGCACTTGGCAAATGCGCGCGGGACGGAGGCGCCACGATGATCACCGCAAAGACCCGTTGGTTGAACCCATTGCTGGCGGCCCTGCTGGTTGCGGGCGTACAAACGGCGGCACTTGGCTATATGATCGAGAGCAGGGCCTCGATCCTCAGAAGCGGCCGTGACGTGCTGTTGAAGACCGTGCCTGTCGATCCCCGCGATCTGCTTCGGGGCGACTACGTGATCTTGAGCTACGACATTTCAAGGCTCCAGCCGGAATTGTTCAAGGGCGATACGTCGAAGCAGTCGGAAGAGGCTAAGGTCTACGTTCGGCTGGAAAGGCAGCTTGACGGCTTCTGGGTGGCGACCGAAGCGTCCTTCGCGCCGCTTAGCCCTGCCGGCGACAGCGTCGTCCTTCGCTCTCTGCCATTTGCCTACTATCCCTCGTCTGCGCTCTCGTCCGTCAATGTAGAATACGGGATCGAGCGTTTCTATGTGCCGGAAGGCGAGGGACGGACGCTGGAGGAGGCGCGCAACGCCGAGGCGCTCTCCGTCAATATCCGCGTGGACGCCAAGGGAAAGGCCCAGATCCGCGAGATCGCGGTCAATGGCAGCCCGGTCTATGAGGAGCCTCTCTATTGAGGCACGCCGTGCCAACCCGCTTGGTCGTGGAATTCCCGCATTTTCCCTTTGATCCCGCGAAAACGAGTGATATAGAGACGCCGCGCTCGGGAAAGCCCTGAACTTTCAGCATGCCCATTCTATCCGCGGTATTCCGCTGGTTGGTCTTGCGGGAATACGGTCAGGCGGTGCGATTGTCTGAACGCGGGTATGGTGAAATTGGTAGACACGCCAGATTTAGGTTCTGGTGCCGTAAGGCGTGGGAGTTCAAGTCTCTCTACCCGCACCAGATCAGCGATCGCACCCAAAGTCCGGATTCTGCGAGGATGAGGGGGGCTGGAGTGCCATTTTGCTTGCAAAACGGTTGCAGAACTGCGTAAAGCCACTCCCGGCAAATGGATCGGCTCACGTGCTCGCCAGACCTTTCGAAGGGGAAGAGCACAGTCAACGTGAAATGAAGGTTTGAACATGCAGGTTATCGAAACGCTCGCTCAAGGGCTGAAGCGCGAACTCAAGGTCGTTATCCCGGCCAAGGACATGGAAGCTCGGATGAACGAGCGTCTGGCCGAAGTGAAGGACCGTGTGAAGATCAACGGCTTCCGTCCCGGCAAGGTGCCGGTTGCGCATCTGAAGAAGGTCTACGGCAAGTCGATCATGGCTGACCTGGTCAACGAGATCGTTCGCGACAAGCCGACCGAGATCCTGTCGGGCCGTGGCGAAAAGTCGGCCACCCAGCCGGAAATCGCGATGACCGAGGACGAGGCCGAAGCCGACAAGATCCTCAACGCTCAGGCCGACCTCGAGTTCACCGTTGCCTACGAAATCATCCCGGCGATCGAACTCAAGGACGTCAGCGGCATCAAGGTGACCCGCGAAGTCGTCGAGATCGCTGAAGACGAAGTCAACGAGCAGATCCTGAAGATCGCCGAAAGCGCCCGCAGCTACGAATCGAAGAAGGGCAAGGCCGCCAACGGCGACCGCGTCACCATCGATTACCTCGGCAAGGTCGACGGCGTCGCCTTCGACGGCGGCAAGGACGAGGACGCTGAGCTGGTTCTCGGTTCCAACCGTTTCATCCCGGGCTTCGAAGAGCAGCTCGTTGGCCTGAAGGCTGGCGACGAGAAGGTCATCACCGTGACTTTCCCGGCTGAATACCCGGCTGCAAACCTTGCTGGCAAGGAAGCCACCTTCGACATCACCGTCAAGGACGTGGCTGGCGCCCAGGACATCGAAATCAACGACGAACTGGCCACCAAGCTCGGCCTCGAATCGGCTGACAAGCTGAAGGAAATCGTCCGCGGCCAGATCGAAAGCCAGTATGGCAACCTGACCCGTCAGAAGGTCAAGCGTCAGATCCTCGACCAGCTCGACGAACTCTACCAGTTCGAAACGCCGGAGCGCCTCGTCGAGGCCGAATTCGAAAACATCTGGCGCCAGATCAACACCGACCTGCAGCAGGCCGGCAAGACCTTCGCTGACGAAGAAACCACCGAAGAAGAAGCCCGCGCTGAATACCGCAAGCTCGCTGAGCGTCGCGTTCGCCTCGGCCTCGTTCTCTCGGAAATCGGTGAAAAGGCCGGCGTTCAGGTCAGCGACGACGAACTGCAGCGTTCGCTGTTCGAACAGCTCCGCCAGTTCCCGGGCCAGGAGAAGCAGATCCTCGACTACTTCAAGAACACCCCCGGCGCTGCTGCTTCGCTGCGCGCTCCGCTGTTCGAAGAAAAGGTCGTCGACCACCTGCTCGGCGAAATCTCGGTAACCGACAAGACGGTTTCCAAGGAAGAGCTGACGGCTGACGACGAAGAGACTGAAGGCAAGGCTGCCAAGAAGGCTCCGGCCAAGAAGAAGGCCGCTGCCAAGGCTGAAGCCACGGAAGGCGAAGAAGCCGCTGCTCCGAAGAAGAAGGCTCCGGCCAAGAAGAAGGCCGCTGACGACAGCGCCGAGTAATCGGATCGAAGCCTTAGGAATCGAAAGGCCCTGCCGCTTGCGGCAGGGCCTTTTTCGTTGCGGGAGGCGAGCTCTTCGTCCAGCGCTGGCCGAGAGCATGCTGCTTTCAGCGACACACGGAAGTGTCAGCTGATTGAGCCAGAGCCGACTTCGTGGCTCAGTGAAACCCGCGGCGCGCTAAGCGATGTCGAGGAGGAGGGCGCGATGGTCGGAGACTTCGGGCTCTGCGACGACATCGAAGCGAGCGACGCTGACTGCACCGTTCGCCAGCATGTAATCGGCAAAGCGGCCGCTCTTTAGATAGTGCGACGTGCGCGTGTCCGTGTGGCCGCGGGAAACGACGAGGTCGACGAGCCCCAACTGGCCGAGCGTCTGAAACGTTTGGCTGTCTGGGAGCACATTGAAATCACCGCACACGACAAGCCGCTCGTCTCCGGGCCAGACCTGGTGGACGAGACCTACCAGCGCCTCCGCCTGCGCGCGGCGTGCCGGACTGTCGTGCTTACCACCGACCTCCCGCAGGCCGTGCATCTGTGCGATGGTGATGGGAGTGCCGGCGTCGTGATCGAACAGGCGAATGCAATGGGCGTTGCGCGCACGCGGATGCGGCCCCCAGCTGTCGGGCGAAAAACGGCCATGCACGAAACCGAGGGCCTGGCCGATGACGGAATAGCCCCGCCGAACGAATGTTGCCAGACCGAATTCCGATGCCACGGGCGTGTCTCCAGCAAAGAGCGTACCTCGCGCGGTCGGGCAGAAGAATCCATCATGTCCCGGTAGTACGGCGGCGATCTCGTCGAAGAGGTTGGCGCGTTGCGGCAGTTCCACATCCGCATCGCGATAGCTCAGCCATTCGGTCTCGGTCGTCGGTGATCGCGCGATCTCCTGCAGGCACAGGACATCGGCGTCGACATCGGCGAGATATTTCATCAAGGGCGAATGGAGCTTGCCGCCCCAGGCATTGAGCGAAAGGATGCGCATGGTGTTCGGCTCTCTTGATCGGGAGAGGTGAAGCTAGCCGATTCGCCGGCGTCCTGCGCATTTCAGATGCGGTCTGTGGGATGGCAAACCCGGAGAGATCGGTTCGGCAACGCGGAACCAAAATCGTTGCCCTCTAGGCACGTGGCCGCCGCCGTCAGCGTTGACGGCGGTCAGCTCTGTCGCTGGATGCTTACGCTTTCGGCGCTTCCTGCTTGATCTCGCCCATACGGTTCCAGGCGTCGAGGCCGGCGATCTTGTAGGCCTCGGCCAGCGTCGGGTAGTTGAAGGTGTTTTCGACGAAGTACTCGACCGTGCCCTTGAGGTTCAGCACGGCCTGGCCGATATGCACTAGTTCTGTCGCGCCTTCGCCGATGATATGCACGCCGAGCAGGCGGCGGGTCTTCAGCGAGAAGATCATCTTCAACAGGCCGGAATCGAGCCCCATGATGTGGCCGCGCGAGGTCTCGCGGAAGCGGGCGATGCCGCATTCGTAGGGGATGCCGCGTTCCTTGACCTCTTCTTCCGAGAGACCGCAGGTGGAGATCTCAGGCACGGCGTAGATGCCGTAGGGGAAGTATTTCTGCGGCTCCATCGCGATCGCGCCGATGGCGACCCGGGCGGCGATGCGCCCCTGTTCCATCGAGGTTGAGGCGAGGCTCGGGAAGCCGACGACGTCGCCGGCGGCATAGATGTTGGGCACGGAGGTCTGGAACGTCTCGGGATTGACCTTGAGGCGCCCTCGGTTGTCGGCTTCGAGCCCGGCTGCGGGCAGGTTCAGCGTATCGGTGGCGCCCATGCGGCCCGCGGCAAAGAGCACCATGTCGGTTGTGATCTTGCGGCCGTTGTCGAGCGTCAGCAGCACCTTACCATCGTCGAGCCGCTCCACCGTGTCGGCCTTCTGCCCGAGGTGCAGCTTCATGTTGCGGTCACGCAACTGGTAGATGAAGTCTTCGACGATTTCCTTGTCGATGAAATCGAGCATCGTCGTCTTCGGATCGATAACCGTCACCTGGGTGTCGAGCGCGCTGAAGATCGTCGCGTATTCGATGCCGACGACGCCGGCGCCGATCACCACCATGGAGCGCGGCAGGGTCTCGATATCGAGCAGTTCATCGCTGTCGAGCACAGTCTTGCCGTCGAACGGCATGTAATCCGGGCGGAAGGGCTTGGTACCGACGGCAAGCATGATGCTGGTGCCGGACACGAGCATGGTCTCGCCGTCGTCCTTGACGACTTCGAGCGTGGTCGGATTGACGAAGCTGGCTTTCCCGCGCATCTGCTGCACGCGGTTGCGCGCGAACTGATGTTCGAGAACCTCGACTTCATGATTGAGGGTGATGATCAGCCGCTGCCGGAGGTCATCGGCGCTTATCTCCTGCTTGACGCGATAGGAGCGCCCGTAAAAGCCGCGCTCGCGCCAGCCCGAAAGATTGAGCGCCGTTTCGCGCAGCGTCTTGGAGGGAATCGTACCGGTGTGAACCGAAACGCCGCCAACGCGTTTTCCCTGTTCGATGACGAGGACCTTCTTGCCGAGCTTGGCTGCCTGGATGGCGCCGCGGCGGCCGGCAGGTCCGCTTCCGACAACGATGAGATCGAACTGGTTCATAGGCGTTTCCGTTAGAAGGTGGAATCGTTGTGCGTTGCGAAAACTCTCGCTCGCAAGCCTCTATACCGTCAATGGCACGGTTTGATGAAGTGGTTTTCATAGCCGAAACAGTCGGATGAGAATATATAAGGGAGTGCGCGTATGCTTGGCTTCGTTACGACATGCGGAGCCCGTCGGTGTCGTATTTGCCTGGGAGGCTGACGATGGGATTGGAGCTGACGAACAGGGCTTTGCCACAGTCTGGCGCTGAGGGCGTCATGCCGCATTCGCAGCCGCAGCCGGGCGTCGTAGCGGCCGCGGTCTACGAGAACGGCGTGCGCGTCCGCGATATCCGCATCGAGGACGCAGGCAAGTGGCGCGATCGCCCGGGCACAGTGATCTGGATCGGCCTGCATGAGCCCGATGCCGAACTCTTGCGGCAGATCCAGCAGGAATTCGATCTGCATGACCTGGCGATCGAGGACGCCTGCAAGGCGCACCAGCGGCCGAAACTGGAGATCTATGGCGACTCGATCTTCGTCGTCGCCCGCACCGCGCATATGGTTGGCGACGAGATCGCCTTCGGCGAGACGCATCTGTTCGTTGGGCGCGGTTACGTCATCTCGGTCCGGCACGGCGCGTCGACCTCCTACATGGCCGTGCGCCAACGCTGCGAAGCATCTCCTGCAGCCTTGGCCCACGGCGAAAACTACATCCTCTATTCGATCCTCGATTTCATCGTCGACAACTACATGCCGGTGATCGAGGCGATCCACGAAGAGGTCGAGGAACTGGAAGACCGGCTGCTGCGCGAGCGGCTGGTCAAGGGCGACATCGAACGCCTCTATCTGCTGCGGCGCAATCTCTTGCGCCTGCGAAACGCGGTCGTGCCGCTGGTCGACGTCTGCCGACGGCATGAGCACATCGATCTACCGGGCATGGATGCAGCACTGCAGCCGCTCTTCCGCGACGTTACGGACCACGTGCGCCGCGTTCAGGAGGATATCGACGCTTTGCGTGAGGTTCTTGCCTTCACCTTCGAGGCGAGCCTGATGGTCGGTCAATCCGAGCAGACGGAAATCTCGCGCAAGCTCGCGTCCTGGGCCGCGATCCTCGCGGTGCCAACGGCGATCGCCGGCATTTACGGCATGAACTTCGACGACATGCCGGAACTGAAGTTCCGCTACGGCTACTTCGTCGTCCTGGCAGTGATCATCGGTCTTTGCGGCACGCTCTACCGGTTCTTCCGCCGCGCGAAATGGCTTTAGGCCGGAGCACTGACCGGCAGACCTTACCAATTCCCGAACTCGGAGGATGTGGTGGCAACCCTTCTGCAAACGCTCGGCGACCTGATCGGTACGAACTGGAAACACCGCGACGTACCCAAGCGGTACTCGCGCACCTTTGTGTGTCGCTGCGGCAGTCACGTGTTTTTCGGCAACATGTTTTGTAACAGCTGCCAGGCGCCACTCGGATATCTGCCAGGTGAAGATGCGCTGCTGCCGCTCGACCCCGGCCCACAGCCAGGTATCTGGGCCGCAGGCGAGGAACGGCCGTTGCTGAAGTATTGCGGCAACCGTGACACGCCGGCGCAGTGCAACTGGATGCTGATGGCCAGCGAACCGGGGGAACTTTGCATCGCCTGCCGGCTGAACCGGACAATTCCGAATCTCGATCGCGAGGACAATGCCCGCTACTGGGGTCTGCTTGAGGTGGCGAAGCGACGGCTCGTGTCGCAGTTGCTGGCACTCGGCTTGCCCGTGAAGTCCAAGGTCGACGAGGACGAGAAACACGGTCTGATGTTCGATTTCCTGCGTTCGCCATCGAGCGGGCCGCGCGTGCTGACCGGGCACGCCGACGGTTTGATTACGGTCAACATCGAGGAGGCGGATTCGGTCCAGCGCGAGAAGATGCGGCTCGAATTCTACGAGCCCTATCGAACGCTGCTGGGCCATCTTCGACACGAGGTCGGTCACTACTACTGGAACCGGCTCGTTTTCAACGGACCCTGGCTGGAGCCGTTTCGCACGCTGTTCGGCGATGAGCGCGCCGATTACGCGGCGGCATTGAAGGCGAACTATGAGAATGGCGCACCCCCAGACTGGGCCGATCGGTACATCAGTTCCTATGCTTCCACACATCCCTGGGAAGACTGGGCCGAAACTTGGGCGCATTACCTGCATATGATCGATAGCCTGGGCACGGCACTCGGCTTTGGGCTTGATGCAGAGGATCTTGAAGCGATTGTCGAGCCATTCGAGCGCGACGCCTTGTATGCGCCCGACGACGCCGGCGCCGACGGGCTTCTGTCGCTATTGAACTCCTGGATCGAAATGACGATGGTGCTTAACGAGTTGGCGCGCAGCATGGGCCAGCCGGACTTCTACCCCTTCGTAATGTCGAAACCGTCAGTGGCGAAACTGCAGTTCGTGCATATGGTCATCGAGGCTTCACGCTCGGCGGGGACGGAGTCTGTCGAAGCCGGCTTTTTGGGGTAAACGCCTTCGCCACTGTTTGCGGCCGGGCGGCGTCACCACCGGGCTGCTACCTCCGCCGCGCGAAACGGCTGGGTGCCAGTGCGCTCAGAACAGCCGCAGCCCTTTCAGGCTCACGTGGCCGTCCTTGCCGATGATGATGTGATCGTGCACGGCAATGCCGAGAGGCTTGGCCGTCTCGACGATCAGCTTCGTCATGTCGATATCGGCGCGCGACGGGGTCGGATCGCCGGATGGATGGTTGTGCACCAGGATGATCGCGGTGGCCGAGAGTTCCAGCGCGCGCTTGACCACTTCACGCGGGTAGACCGGCGTGTGGTCGATCGTACCTTTCTGCTGCACCTCGTCGGCAATCAGCGTGTTGCGCTTGTCGAGGAACAGGATGCGGAACTGTTCCTTCGTCTCGTAGGCCATCGCCGCGTGGCAATAGTCGATGACGGCGCTCCAGGACGAGAGAAGCTGCTTCTGGCGAAGTTCGCTCTTCAGCGTGCGGTGACCAATTGTGGAGATCAACTTGAGGTCGAGGGCGACGGCCTCGCCGATACCGCTCACCTCCTGCAACAGCGCGATCGGGGCGCCGAAGACACCGGCGAGCGTGCCGAAGCGCGCGAGCAGAGCCTTGGCGATCGGCTTGGTATCCTTGCGTGGGATCAGCCGAAACAGCAACATTTCCAGGATTTCGTAGTCGGTGAGTGCGGCATCGCCGCTTTCGCGGTAGCGCGCCCTGAGGCGATCGCGATGACCGTGATAGTGCGCCTCGGGTGCCGGCGCCTTCTTGGCGGCCGGCGAGTTATCTAACTGCAATTGCGGAAAAAACGTCCTCTCGTCCGCCGATGGCACAAAGTCGCCGTCAGGGGAGATCGAGCGTTTCGTCATGCGGCGCCGAGCGTGCTGACGCCGGGCTTGAACAGGCCGGCGGGCGAAAGCGTGAAGATCTCGCAGCCATCGGCGGTGACCCCGACCGTGTGCTCGTATTGCGCCGACAGCGACCGGTCGCGGGTCACGGCGGTCCAGCCGTCCGAGAGCACCTTCACATGCGGGCGACCGAGATTGATCATCGGCTCGATGGTGAAGATCATGCCCTCGCGCAGTTCCGGGCCTTCATTGGCGCGGCCGTAGTGCAGGATGTTCGGCGCGTCGTGGAAGAGCTTGCCGACGCCGTGGCCGCAGAAATCGCGCACGACGGAGCAGCGCTCCGCTTCGGCATAGACCTGGATCGCTTCACCGATAGCGCCGGTGCGGGCGCCGGGGCGCACGGCGGCAATGCCGCGCATCAGGCTCTCGTGGGTGACGTCGAGCAGTCGCTCGGCCGCACGCTTGATCTCGCCGACCGGATACATCCGGCTCGAATCGCCATGCCAGCCATCGACGACGTAGGTGACGTCGATGTTGACGATATCGCCCTCGCGCAGCGGCTTGTCGTTCGGGATGCCGTGGCAGACGACGTGGTTGATCGAGGTGCAGGACGATTTCGTGTAGCCGCGATAGTTGAGCGTCGCCGGCAGCGCGCCATTGTCCATACCGAACTCGAAGACGAACCGGTCGATCTCGTCGGTGGTGACGCCAGGCTGTACCCGCGAGACGAGCTCGTCCAGACAACGCGCAGTCACCTGGCAGGCCTTTCGCATGCCCTCGAAACCTTCCGGTCCATAGAGCCGGATTACGCCGGTGTTCTTGTAGGGCGCAGACCCTGCCTCGATGTAAGTCACCATTCCAAAGCTTTCAGTTGTTCCAGTCGGATTTCATAGAGCAGCGAGGGCCGCTTCGTCCACTGTCATCAATCCGGTTGGGCGGATTTGCGTTGGCGAAACTCGACATTTGACCGCATAGGCCTCAACGCCACGTGACATCGCGCGGTCGAATGCGCGCGCATAGGCGGGATCGAACTCGCGGCAGATCCTCAACCGGTCACAATCGTCGCGCTGCACGAGATAGATCATCACCGCGCGGTGACCGGCCTCAACCATATCACCGAGTTCGTCGAGATGTTTCGCCCCCCGCGTTGTCGGACTGTCAGGGAATTCGGAAAGACCGGGCGAGCGGCTGAAATGCACGTTCTTGACCTCGACATAGGCACGGCCGCGCTCGGGATCGCTGAGGAGAATGTCGATGCGCGAGTTGCGTCCGTATTTCTGCTCGCGTGCACTATGCTCATAGGTATGCAGGTCGGAAACGAGCCCCAGCCGGATGGCTTCTTCCGCAAGCCGGTTGGGCAGGCCGGTATTGATGCCGACCATCGTTCCGTCGGCTTCAACGATTTCCAGCATGTGGCGGTACTTCCGCGTCGGGCTGTCGTGTTCCGACATCCAGATGCGTGAACCGGGTGTCGTCAGCCCGCGCATCGACCCCGTGTTGGGGCAGGATCCGGTCATGGCCGTGCCATCAGGCAACAGGGCGTCGAAGAGAAAGCGCTTGTAGCGCTGCACAAGGGTTGCGGTCGTCAGCGGAGGATCGAAGATCAAGGCAGGTCCTGCGAATGATTCAGGCGCGAGCGCGTACGTAGGAGCCCGGCGCTTCCTCGAGCGAGTTCAGCGGACCGCCCGGCTTGCGGGGCGCAACGCGTCGCTTGTCGAGTTTCTCGATCCATTGGTGCCAATGCGGCCACCAGGATCCCGGTGTTTCCTTGGCGGCCTTGAACCAATCGTCGAAGTCACCCTTGGGCGCGCCTCCGGTCCAGAACTGATACTTGCCCTTGTCCGGCGGATTGACGACGCCGGCAATGTGGCCCGAACCCGAGAGAACATAGGTGACCTTGCCGCCGAACGAAGCGCTGCCGAGAAATACAGAGCGCGGCGGGGCGATGTGGTCTTCCTTGGTCGCGAGATTGTAGATCGGGATCTTCACGTCGCCGAGCGATACCTGCTTGCCGGCAAGAACCATCTCGCCCTTCGAAAGCTTGTTATCGAGGTAGCAGTTGCGCAGATAGAAGGAATGGTTGGCGGCCGGCATCCGCGTCGAATCGGAGTTCCAGTAGAGCAGGTCGAAGGGCAGGGGTTCCTGGCCCTTGAGGTAGTTGTTGACGAAGTAGGGCCAGATCAGCTCCGAGGCGCGCAGCATGTTGAAGGCGGTAGCCATCTTCGAGCCGTCGAGATAGCCGGTCACGCTCATGTTCTGTTCGATCTGGCTTATCTGGTCCTCGTCAACGAAGACCTTGAGGTCGCCAGCGTGAGTGAAATCGACCTGCGTCGTGAACAGTGTCGCCGAGCGGATGCGGTCGTCGCCCTCGGCCGCATGCAATGCGAGCGTCGCGGCAAGCAGGGTGCCGCCGACGCAATAGCCGATGGCGTTGACTTCCCGCTCACCGGTGGCCTGCTCGACGATATCGAGCGCAAAGCCGATGCCTTCGCGGGCATAGGCTTCCCAGTCCTTGGTCGCGTGCCGTTCGTCCGGGTTCACCCAGGAGATGACGAAGACCGTGTGTCCCTGATCGACCGCCCATTTGATGAAGGATTTCTGCGGGTTGAGATCGAGCACGTAGAATTTGTTGATCCAGGGCGGGCAGATCAGCAACGGCCGCTTCAGCACGGTTTCCGTCGTCGCCTCATATTGCAGCACCTGGCAGACGTCGCTCTGGGCAATGACCTTGCCCGGCGTCATCGCGATATTCTCGCCGATTGCAAACTTGCTGGTGTCCGTCTGTCGGAGCTTGAGGTCGCCGCGGCCGGCGGCGATGTCCTCGGCAAACATCTGCATGCCTTTGACCAGATTGGCGCCGCTTGAGGCAACCGTCTCGCGGTAGAGCTGCGGATTGGTGGTGACGAAGTTGGTCGGAGACAGCGCGCTCGAAACCTGGCGAACGTAGAAAGCAGCCTTGTGTTTCGTGTGGTCGTCGAGCCCCTCGGCGTCTTCGACCATGCGCTCGGCCCAGTCCGACGTTACGAAATAGGCCTGGCGAATGAAGTCGAAGAACGGGTTCTTTACCCAATCCTCGTCGGTAAATCTCTTGTCGTTGCGCTGGAGGGCGGCCGGCTCCGCCGTCTCTTCGCCGGACATGCGGTGCAGCGTGCGCGACCAGATCTCGAAGAAGCTGCCCATCAGGTGAGTCTGCGCTTCGAGCGTGCGGCGCGGATCGGAAAGCCAGTACTCCGAGACCTTGGACAGCGTCTTGACCATGTCGGTGACGGGTTCAGCGAAGGTATCGGACTTCTGGCCCGATTCCCGCGGCGCCAGCCAGGCGGAAGCCGCTTTGCCAAGCTGTTCCATGGCGCGGGCGAGGTTGACTGCGAGGCTTTCCGGATCCTTGACGATATAAGGTTCGACGGATTTGGGATCGAAGCCTGCGTAGCCGTCCTTGCCTTCCGCATTCCTCTCTGCTGTCACCCGGCGTCCTCCACAGCATCTTGTTTGTTTTGTATTTTTACATTCTGCCCGAAAATGATTACAAGGGCTAGCGCATCGTCGCGCCATCAAAATAGAGGTCGTCTCCAGTATGCTTGCCGTCGGAAAACAGCGTTCCATCACCTGGGTTGCCGGGATCGTTCTGCTAGGCACGCTTGCAGGCTGCAACAGCCAGGGGACCAACTTCGAGAACTATCCGTCGGTTTACGGCCAGAAGCCGGCCGCAACGTCGCAGATGACCAACGATGAAGCGGCAAGCATGCAGGCGCGCCTGAGCTCTCTCGGCGCTGCACGCAAGTCCGGCGCGATCTCCGAAGCCGAGTATCAGCGTCGCCTGAAAGAAATGCGCGCGCTGGCCGAACAGCACGGCGCCGACACGCTGAAAGAGATCCAGAATTAGCGCTTGCCTTTCCGGTGATTTGGACGCAAAGCGTTCAATGGCCGCATGGACGGCCGTTCACCACAGCGCACGGTTTCGCAAAGGCTTGAGCCGCTGGCGGGAGCGTGCGCCAAACGAGGTTTGGAGATGGAAGAGTTTCACAAAGTCCGGCGTTTGCCGCCCTATGTTTTCGAACAGGTCAACCGTTTGAAAGCAAGCGCGCGAGCGGCCGGTGCTGACATCATCGACCTCGGCATGGGCAATCCGGATCTACCCACACCACAGTCGATTGTCGACAAGCTCTGCGAGGCCGTTCAGGACCCGCGCACGCATCGTTATTCGTCGTCGAAGGGCATTCCCGGGCTGCGTCGTGCCCAGGCCGCCTACTACGCCCGCCGCTTCGGCGTCAAGCTCAACCCGGATACCCAGGTCGTCGCTACCCTTGGCTCCAAGGAAGGCTTCGCCAACATGGCGCAGGCGATCACCGCACCTGGCGACGTCATTCTGTGCCCGAACCCCACCTATCCGATCCACGCCTTCGGCTTCCTGATGGCCGGCGGCGTCATCCGCTCGATCTCGGTCGAGCCGGACGAAACCTTCTTCGGGCCGCTGGAACGCGCCGTTCGCCATTCAATCCCCAAGCCACTGGCGCTGATCCTCAACTATCCGTCGAACCCGACGGCGCAGGTCGCGACGCTCGACTTCTATAAGGACGTGATCGCCTTTGCGAAAAAGCACGACATCATCGTGCTGTCCGATCTCGCCTATTCGGAAATCTACTTCAACGACGCGCCGCCGCCGTCGGTGCTGGAAGTTCCGGGCGCGATCGACTGCACAGTCGAGTTCACGTCGATGTCGAAGACCTTCTCGATGCCGGGCTGGCGCATGGGCTTTGCCGTCGGCAACGAGCGGCTGATCGCAGCCCTGACACGCGTGAAATCCTACCTCGACTATGGCGCCTTCACGCCGATCCAGGTGGCCGCCACCCAGGCGCTGAACGGCGACGGCAGCGACATCGCCGAAGTGCGCAACATCTACAAGCGCCGCCGCGACGTGATGGTCGACAGCTTCGGCAAGGCCGGCTTCGAAGTACCGCCGCCGGCAGCGACGATGTTTGCCTGGGCAAAGATCCCGGAGAAGTTCCGTCATCTGGGCTCGCTCGAATTCTCGAAGCTCCTCGTCGAGAAGGCGGACGTCGCGGTCGCTCCGGGCATCGGCTTCGGCGAACAGGGCGACGACTATGTGCGCCTCGCTCTCGTCGAGAACGAGCACCGCATCCGCCAGGCGGCGCGCAACATCAAGAAGTTCCTGTCGACCGCCGACGAGACGATGCACAACGTCATCTCGCTCAACGCTCACAGGTAAGAAGTCGGGAGGCGTGCTTGACGCGCGCCTCCTTCCACACTGGCCCCGCTGTTCTCGCGGCGCGCCCTCTACATGTTAGGAAATGGCTATGGCAGATGCCCTCAAAATCGGCATTGCGGGCTTGGGTACCGTCGGTGCCTCGCTCGTGCGAATCCTCCAGGATCGTCACGAGATGCTTGCGACAACGTGCGGACGGGCAATCGAGACCACGGCCGTAACGGCGCGCGACCGCAACAGGGACCGCGGCGTCGATCTTTCGACGACCGCCTGGTTCGACGATGCCATTTCGCTTGCGCGTGACGCCGATATCGACGTTTTCGTCGAACTGATGGGCGGTGCCGGCGATCCGGCCTATTCGGCCGTCAAGGCGGCGCTGCAGCGCGGCATTCATGTGGTGACCGCCAACAAGGCGCTGCTGGCTGCCCATGGCATCGAACTTGCCAAGATCGCCGAGGAGAAGGGCGCGCTGCTCAACTACGAAGCGGCTGTTGCCGGCGGGATCCCCGTCATCAAGGCGCTACGCGAATCCATGACCGGCAATACGATCTCGCGCGTTTATGGGATCATGAACGGCACCTGCAACTACATCCTGACGAAGATGGAGAAGGAACAGCTTTCCTTCGAAGCCTGCCTTAAGGAGGCGCAGCGCCTCGGCTATGCCGAAGCCGATCCGGCCTTCGACATTGAGGGCAACGACACGGCGCACAAGCTGTCGATCCTGACGAGCCTTGCATTCGGCACGGCGATCGCTGCCGACGACATCTACCTCGAAGGCATCACCAATATCTCGATCGACGACATTCATGCAGCCGCCGATCTCGGTTACCGCATCAAGCTCCTCGGTGTCGCCCAGCGCACCGAAAGCGGCATCGAGCAGCGCGTCCACCCGACGATGGTGCCTTACGATTCCGTCATCGCCCAGGTCGATGGCGTGACCAATGCCGTTGCGATCGAATCCGACATTCTCGGCGAGCTCCTGATGGTTGGCCCGGGTGCCGGCGGCAACGCGACGGCGTCGGCCGTGCTCGGCGATATCGCCGACATTGCCAAGAGCCGCCCGGGCGCCCAGCACGTTCCGGCCTTCGGCCGTCCGACCAATGCGCTGCTGCCCTATAAGCGCGCGCAGATCCAGAGCCACGAGGGCGGCTACTTCATCCGCCTGAAGGTCGTTGACCGCACCGGCGTCTTCGCCAGCATCGCGACCCGCATGGCCGACAACGGCATCTCGCTGGAATCGATCATGCAGCATTCCAAGCATCTGATGGACACGGGCGAGCCGCAGACGATCATCTTGGTCACGCACGCGACATCGGAGCACTCCGTTCGCGATGCGATCAAGGCGATCAAGGGCGAGGGCTACCTCGTCGGCGAGCCGCAGGTCATTCGCATCGAACGCCCGAAGGCAAACTGACGGCGAAGGACCTCGGGCCGTTCGGCATGACGGTGCGCAGTGCCGTTTGTGGCCAACAAATTAGAAGCCTCGCCGCGCAAGCAAGCCGGCGAGGCTTCTTTTTTGGGAATTGGGCGCCTGCGGCGGCCCAACCCCCTACGAAACGTGGATCTCTGTGTATGCCGTTCCAAAAACGGTCACGATTTCCAGGGTTATGCGCTAAGAGGAATGAAGCGCCAAGCGGATGGACGAGCATGGAAGAATTGGTGGATCCGGTACAGCGGGCCTTTCTGAATGTCGAGCAGTCGATCAGCGGCCAGCGATGGGTGTCGCGTCTCGACCAGGCGGGCCAGAACCGGGCGCTCGCCATCAGTCAGGTCCATGGCTACTCCGACCTGCTCGGTCGCGTCCTTGCCGGCCGAGGCGTCGTGCTCGACGATGCCGCAAGCTTCCTTGATCCGACGCTTCGCTCGCTTATGCCGGACCCGGACACGCTTACCGATTGCCGCAAGGCTGCAGAGCGTCTGGCGGCCGCCATCAAGCGCCGTGAAAAGACGGTGATCTTCGGTGACTATGACGTCGACGGTGCCGCGTCTTCGGCTTTGATGGCGCGTTTCCTGCGCCATTTCGGCGTCGACGCGGAAATCTACATTCCCGATCGGATCTTCGAGGGCTATGGCCCGAACCCGACGGCAATCGAGCAGCTGATCGACAAGGGCGCCGATCTCATCGTCACCGTCGACTGCGGCTCGACCAGCCATGAGGCGCTCGCCGTTGCCGATAAACGCGGCGTCGATGTCGTCGTCATCGACCACCATCAGGTCGGCTCGGCGCTGCCGCCCTGCCATGCGCTCGTCAATCCCAATCGGGAGGACGATCTTTCGGGGCAGGGGCATCTTTGTGCTGCCGGTGTCGTTTATCTGGTTCTCGTCAATACCTTGCGCGTTTTGCGCAACGCCGGCGACAGCCGCGTTTCTTCGTTCGACCTGCTGTCCCAGCTCGATCTGGTGGCTCTGGCGACGGTCTGTGACGTGGTGCCGCTCAAAGGGCTCAACCGCGCCTATGTCGTCAAGGGACTGATCGCGGCGCGTCACATGGGCAATGTCGGGCTTTCGGCACTGCTGCGGAAAGCTGCGATCGGCGGCCCGGTCACGCCCTATCACCTGGGCTTTCTCGTCGGCCCGAGAATCAATGCCGGCGGACGCATTGGCGATGCTGCGCTCGGCAGCCGCCTGCTGGCGATGGAGGATGCGGCCGAGGCAGAGAAGATCGCCGCGCAGCTCGATGAGCTCAATCGCGAGCGGCAGGCGATGGAAGCCATCATGCTGGCCGAGGCGGAGGCTGAGGTTCTGGCCGAATACGGCACGGGCGAGGGCGCTTCGGTGATCGTTACCGCGCGCGAAAACTGGCACCCGGGCATCGTCGGACTGCTCGCCGCCCGCATCAAGGAAAAATTCCGCCGACCGACTTTTGCCATCGCCTTCGACCCGAACGGCCGCGGCACCGGCTCCGGCCGCTCGATCAACGGCTTCGACATGGGCAAGATGGTTCGGGCCGCCGTCGATGGTGGCCTGCTGGTAAAGGGCGGTGGCCATGCCATGGCTGCCGGTCTCACCGTCGAGCGCGCGAAACTCGGCAAGCTCAGGCAGTTTTTCGAGGGACGTGCGGAAGCGGCGGTGCGCGAACTCGTCGCCATTCAGACGCTCAAGGTCGACGGCGCGCTTGCAGCCTCCGGCGCGACCCTGGAACTCATCGATCTCCTGGAGCAGGCCGGCCCCTACGGCTCGGCCCACCCGCAGCCGGTCTTCGCCTTCCCGCAGCATCGCTTGCGCGACAGCAGGCAGGTCGGCGCCAACCACGTCAAGGTGACGCTGGAGGGGCAGGACGGCAGCCGCCTTGACGGTATTGCTTTCCGGGCGACCGAGACACCGCTCGGCGACTTCCTGCTGTCGAGCCGCGGAACATCCATCCACGTCGCGGGATCGGTGTCCGCCGATCTGTGGCAGGGCCAGCGACGGGTACAGCTGCGCGTCACGGACGCGGCAAAGGCGCTGTAGCACCCGTCGCGAAGTGTGCTGACAGATATTTCGCTGGGCCGTGTTATGGCTGACCGTACCGCACACGCTTCAAAACATCTCGAGGATTCACAGCGAGGATGGTGTTGAAGAACGTCGTTTCGACGATGGTGTCGCCATCGGCTTGCAGGCGAAAATGCACGCTCTTGTTGCGCCACAGTTCGTTGAGTCGATCATCGCGATAACTCTTTCGACCTCGTCGGGCGTCTTTTCGTCCAGCCTGACAAGGGTAGGATAAAGGGGGGCGCAACTTGCACCGCCGTCGCGAACAAGTTCTCCTTGTCGATCAAAGAGATAGCTGAGGCGTGCGAACTCTCCCTTGTGCGAGCCGCGATGGGCGCTGCCCCACATGGCACTTAGGTACTGAACCACAGCGCTCAAAGATCCGAGATCATTGAACGGTCGCAAGGCTTCAACATTGTAAACCACGGAGTAGAGGCGACTGCCGCTGAGTGGTGAATTCAGTGTGAGCGAGTAGGTTCGACGAAGACCTTGTTGTTGGTCCGGTCGGGTAATGTGTATTCGCTGCAGATAGGGTGCTTTGGCAGAAGCTGGGAGCTTCGGGTCTTTGCGATTGTTCAGTCTTCGCGTCGTTTCGGAGCGTTTCCAGCCTTTGAAATCCCGCGCAAGCAAAGCTTCCAGCTCTTCGATAGGCACCCCCAGTTTGAATACCGGACTCGGTACCAAGTCTGCAGGCGTCAGTGGCTGCGCGCCAGAAATCACGTTGGAACGAGCGGCCGCAGGCGATCCGGGATAGGCGAAATTATGATTGCGGCGAGCCCCGCAGCAATGACGCGAAACAAAAATATTCCCCTGTTTCGAAAGATTGTTGGTGCCGTCGCCTACTTGTGACCGACTCGGGGTGGCTAGGGCGCTGCAGGACCTTACAAATCCGCGGTTGCCGGTCAAATGGCACGAGGGACTAGGTGCAAGCGTAGCCGTCCACGCGTTCGCCGCCGTCGGGAGAATTTTCCGAGCCGGCCTTGGCACGCCCAACGGGACTCGAACCCGTGTTACCGCCGTGAGAGGGCGGCGTCCTGACCGCTAGACGATGGGCGCCTTTAGGCTCGCTTCGCGCTGACAATTGCGGCGCATGCCGCATACTAAGCCTTTTCCGCGAAATCGACGATAGGCTTTCTCTGACGCCGGGTAGGGCGCTTGAAACGGGACCGTTCGGTCACGCGCCCAAACTGGCGGTGTTGATAAAGCTTGGAATGTCGGGGAGAAGATCAACACAGTGGCACGCCCTAGGGGAGTCGAACCCCTCTTCCCAGAATGAAAATCTGGTGTCCTAACCGATAGACGAAGGGCGCACTTGCTGTGTGGGCGCCTTATAGCCAGCGACTCTGAATAGAGCAAGCGCCAATCTCAGGAATGTTGTGATTTTCCTGTTCAAAATACCAGGAAAGATTCATGGCGGCACGAGGCGGAAATTTAGGTGTCGAAACGCGCGGTAAATCGCTGTTCCAACAACAGAAAATCGATTTTCATTTGGGGAAGAGATCAACACAGTGGCACGCCCTAGGGGAGTCGAACCCCTCTTCCCAGAATGAAAATCTGGTGTCCTAACCGATAGACGAAGGGCGCACTCGCTGTGTGGGCGCCTTATAGCCAGCGACTCTGGATACCGCAAGCGCCAATCTCAGTTTTTTTGTGCTTTCCCTGTTAAAATCGGTGAGAAAAATTCGGCGGCCGAAGAGCAGGAATCGGAAATGCGTGCGACGCAGCGAGTTGCTGCTTCAGATGCTGAAAACGTCGATTTTTCGGGAGAAGGAGATCAACACAGTGGCACGCCCTAGGGGAGTCGAACCCCTCTTCCCAGAATGAAAATCTGGTGTCCTAACCGATAGACGAAGGGCGCACTCGCTGTGTGGGCGCCTTATAGCCAGAGGATTTCAGAACCGCAAGCGGCAATTTTCATATTTCTGTAAAAATTCCACAGGCCGGAAACAATGGAGGGTTCTCGTCGAATCCTCCATGGAAACAAATGCTTGCCTTCAGCCCTTGGCGCGCCGGCAGCGCCAGTTCCAGTCCCGCTGTGCGCCGATATCGATATGGACCGACTCCGTGTGGCAATAGGTGCCGACGCCGCCGCGGCCGGGGACGCTGCGCAGGAATTCGGCGAGATCCCACTTGCTGACGCCCTGAACCTGAATGTCAGCCGCCTCGCAGCGTGTATGCAGCGATTGCTTGGCGCGGTTGACCTTGATCGGCCTGAGGCCCGAGGTCACCATGACCTGCTTGCCGTAATGCGTTTCCACCTTCTTCAGCATCTGCATGAGCTCGGGCTTGAAACAGCCGGCATCGACTTTCTCGGTCTGCAGAATGAGCCCGCTCGGCGCCAGTCGAGCGAGCCCCGAGAGCGAGGCGACCTGAACCGGTGCGCCGTCGTCGTCATCGCCGAGGTGCTCTTCGTGCTCGTAGTTGTAGAGCGAGTTCAGTTTGACGCCCGGAAGCGTGTAGGCGAGGGAGGCCGTTTGCGGCTGGCTCGCGTTGCTGGTGGTAATCGTCTTCTTTTCCGCCGGCGGAGCGGAGCGAAGTGCCGCCTGCTGCGGCTTCTCCTTGCGCTTGCCGGCAAAAAGGGCCGCGAGCGTCCAGGTTTTGGACGTGTCCTTGTTATCGTCTGCCGGCGTGGCTTCTGGTGCTGCCTGCTGCGCGGCGGCGACCTCGGTCGCTGCTGGTGTGGCGTCGGCATTGGCCACCGCCTGTGGCGTTGACGAGGTCTGGCCGTTGGCGGCAGCCTCGGCGCTCAGCGGCACCGGAACGGCAACAGGAAGGGTGGCGTCCTGCGCGGGAGAGGGAGCATAGGCGGCGACAGCGGCGTCCGTCACGACGTCGGTGGCCGTGTTGGCGGCCCCCTGCTGCGGCGCTATTACCGGCAGCGGCTGTCGCTGGGTGCCGCTGAAAAGACTGTTGTTGGTTGCGTTCATGCCGGGCTGGCCGGCGGGGAGCGGAACAGTTCCCGTCGTCTGCGGCTGGACGGTCGTCGTTGCCTGTGCGGCAGGCGCCTGGCCATAGATGCTTGAGGAGGCGGCGCGCAGGCCGGTGCCCTGCATCGTCAGCGATTGCGGCTGTCCGCCGTCGTGGGGAACTGTGGCATTGCCGGCTGCCTGTTGCGCCTGCGGATTGCTGCCGAGCGCGACCACCTGTCCATCCTGGACTGTGGCCTCCGATTCGGCGGTTTGCACAGGGGCTGCCTGCCCCTCGGCCTTCAGCGCGGTCGCGGCATCGTTTTCCCCGACCGCCGACATGCAGCCGCTCAAGGCCAGCAGCGATACGGATAAGGCTGCCGCCCGCGCAATGGTGACGAGCACCGCGCCCTTCGTGTCCGGATGTTGCAACGTCCTATCCCCGCTCTCCGTGCATGACCGACGAAGCCTCGCCTTGTCATGCATTAAGTCTCAGTTCCGAAACATCGCTCAGAACAAACAAACTCATGCTTCTCGCGGCGATCGGAATGAGCGCCACGGGAAAAGATCAGGCCAAGTACAAAAGGGGGTCGCCGCCACGAGATATCGCGGATAGGACCCGGCATCAACGTTTCGCGCGAAAAAGTACTCAACGATACGCGATTTGTAAACCGGCGCTAACCTTGAGCCCGCATGTTTCCAACATGCAAAGGCCCGGATAGACCGGGCCCTGGATCATTCATAGCTGCTGCTGATCGACGGCTCGGCCGTGCCCGCCGGATTTCACCGACAGCACGGGGCCATCTTCGTTCGCGAGAATTGTGCGGAGCTTACCAGACGCCCGTATTGGCCATCGACGCCCAAGGTTCCTGCGGCGGCCGGTTTTCGCCTTTCTGCAGGATCTCGATCGAAATGCCGTCGGGAGAGCGCACGAACGCCATGTGGCCGTCGCGCGGCGGCCGGTTGATGGTCACGCCGTTCTCCATCAGATGCTGGCAGAAACCGTAGATGTCGTCGACTTCGTAGGCGAGGTGCCCGAAGTTACGCCCGCCCGTATAATCTTCCGTATCCCAGTTGTAGGTGAGCTCGAGGCAGGGAGAGAGTTCGCCGCGGGCGCGATCGATGTCGCCGAGAGCGGCCAGAAACACCAGCGTGAACCGGCCCTTTTCATTTTCGTAGCGGCGGATCTCCGTCAGGCCGAAAATCTTGCCGTAGAAGTTCAAGGCCTCGTCCAGATTCTTGACGCGAACCATCGTGTGCAGATAGCGCATTGCAATGTCCCTGTTTTGCAGAAGATGGCGTATACTGGTCCGTCAGCAAGCCAGAGGCAAGGCTGCGTCCCCATATTAGTTCTCGGCCAAAATATGCCGAGGGTCTTGCGTATCCGCGGCGGGACGATGTTATTCTGGTCAATAAGAATCAGTTAACCGTATCGGTAGTCGCGCGTAAACGAGGGGCTGGGAGAGAATGGCGGATAGGACATCTTCAAAAGACGTCATGCATGGTGACGACTTTGGCAGCGACGCTCTCGACCTCATCGAAATCACCGGCGTGATCAAGTGGTTCGACGTCGCCAAGGGCTTCGGCTTCATCGTTCCCGACAACGGCATGCAGGATGTGCTAGTGCACGTGACCTGCCTGCGCCGCGACGGCTACCAGACGGTTCTTGAGGGTGCGCGGGTCGTTGCTCTCATCCAGAAGCGGGACCGCGGTTACCAGGCGTTCCGTATCCTATCGATGGACCAGTCCACGGCGGTGCATCCGTCGCAGCTGCCGCCGGTCCGAACCCACGTGCAGGTAACGCCGACCAGCGGCCTTGAGCGCGTTCTCGTCAAGTGGTTTAACCGCACCAAGGGCTTCGGCTTCCTGACCCGCGGCGAGGGAACCGAAGATATCTTCGTCCATATGGAAACGCTCAGGCGTTTCGGCCTGACGGAACTGCGGCCAGGCCAGGTGGTGCTCGTCCGGTTCGGCGATGGCGAAAAGGGCCTGATGGCCGCTGAGATACATCCGGATGGACCGTCGCCGACGAGCCGGGCGCACTGATGGTCGCGGCTCGAAACCTTGTCGGAAAAAGCGCCTTCCTGGCGCTTTTTTTGTTGCTTGCCCTGACGGTATCGTCTTTCGCCGACGTTCAGTTCACAACGGACAAGATGCGCCTGGTCACCGCGGACAAGGCTGTGCACGAACTGACGGTCGAACTGGCCCTCGATCCGGCCCAGCGTGAGCAGGGCCTGATGTTTCGTACCTCCATGGCGCCGGATCACGGCATGCTGTTCGATTTTGGCGAGACACGCCGCGTGATGATGTGGATGAAGAACACCCATTTGTCGCTCGATATGCTGTTTATCGACAACAAGGGCGTTGTGCGCACGATCCATGAAGGCGCCGTGCCTTTTTCGGAAGCGATCATTGATTCGAGAGAACCGGTGGCTTTCGTGCTTGAGCTCAATGCCGGCGCGGTCAAGCGGCTGAATATCCGGCCCGGAGACCGGCTGGAAGGTGCCCGCATGCCGTCTTCGAAGCCGTAGACGTCGGGGCCAGTTCGCGGTCGGCCTTGTCCTTGCCCGATCATTTCCTAAATTATGTGTCTGAACCCCACGGGTTTCATGGTTGAGCTCATGGAGCCTTTCGGGCAGACTGCGCGTTAACGACTTGCTAATATTCTTCTGGCGACAACAGGAGGCATCCGTGATGATCCGGAGTGTGCTTGTTGCAATCATAGCGGCCTGCGCCGTTGCGCAAACAGCGATGGCAGCGGACTTGGCAGCCGATCTGAGCCAGCCGCCGGCACCGGTCGCGCAGCCATCTCCAGGATTCGTCTGGACCGGCGGTTATGTCGGCCTCCAGGGCGGCGGCGGGTGGCTCAATGGCGATTTCAGTGCGCCCGGCAGCAGCGCTTCAGAAGACTTCAATGGCGGATTGCTCGGCGCCTTTGCCGGTTTCAACTTTCAGCAGGGCGACTGGGTTTACGGCATCGAGGGTGACGTCAACTACAATTGGAACGACAAGACGTTCGACGTCGGCGGAACCTCGACCGAAGTTGGTACCGACGTTTCCGGCGCAATACGCGGCCGGGTCGGCTACCTGCTGAATGACAAGGCGCTGCTCTATGGCGCCGGCGGCTGGGCGGTGACCCGCGGCTTCGTCGATGTGCCCGGCGCATCGAAGGAAAAGGAAACCTTCAACGGTTGGACGATCGGTGCCGGTGTCGACTATTCGTTCACCGACAGCGTCTTCGGCCGCGCCGAGTACCGCTACAACGACTACGGCGACAAGGACTTCGGCGGCGTCAATGTCGATCTCGACCAGCACCAGTTCACCGTTGGTGTCGGCGTAAAGTTCTGACCAGCAACCATTGGCATCGCGGAGCGCGCCGGCATGCTGCCGGACGCTCCGCGGTATCCTTTCAACTACGGGCCGCCGCGGGCACGCCGGGCAATCTCGGCCCGGTCATCTTCCGCCGTAAGATCGAGGACGATGCGGCTGCCGTCTCTGATCGGGCGTTGCAGGGCCTTCCGCGACTCGGGCAGAAGCGTGAGTCGCCCTTTGGTTTCGAGCTTGCTCAGTCTGGCGCGTGAAAGCGCGAGTTCCGCCGATAGCAGGCGGTCGACGCGCAGGCTGCTTGCCTGGCGCACGACAAGGACAATCTCAAGCCGTGCGCAACCCGCACTCCCACCCAATACGTGCCGTTCCACGTTAGAATCGGCCAAATCCTCGATCCGGTCCGTGCATTGGCGAAGACCTTCGATGTCGAACGCCGCCTGGCGGACCCAGACAGGATCGTTGCTTTGAAGCGCTGCGAGCGCATCCGGGGCGACGCTGGCGACATTCCGCCGCTCGAAGATCGGGCGGTTCCAGGTGTCTTCGCAGACGGCGCAACGATAGATCAGCCAGGCGTCGAGCCGCCGCCCGTTGGCGTTCAACCGTGTCTTGCCGCTGCATACGAAGGGGCGGTGGCCGCCGCAGCGGCTGCAGGCAAGCCAGGGGCGGGGGGCGGATTGGGGTTCGATGGTCCACTGGACCGTCA
Organism: Ensifer sp. ENS02; assembly: GCF_014851885.1. Classification (NCBI taxonomy): domain Bacteria; kingdom Pseudomonadati; phylum Pseudomonadota; class Alphaproteobacteria; order Hyphomicrobiales; family Rhizobiaceae; genus Ensifer; species Ensifer sp. ENS02. The sequence continues at coordinate 250,966 of NZ_JACVAO010000009.1, forward strand.
ATGTATGAGACATGTCGTCTGGTTCTTCCAATTGGAAGTCCATCGAGACGACGGTTTGAGTACCCGTTCCGGGGACGCGGCCTGGCAGCTGTTGGACGTGATGGTTCCGCCTGACGAAGTTACGTCGGGCTTGAGATCGGCAATGCCATTCCGGTCTCGAACCGCCACCTCAACGAACGCATGAAAATTCTATCCGACAGCTGGAGTGCTATCGGGCGTACGGGGTGAAACTAGCGAGACCGGATTTTACAAAGGCAAAGCGAAACTCCAGGAGAGCCAGCGCAATAATGGCTGCTTGAACGTCCTACACGCTTGGGCGGATGGCGAAAAGTGCAACGATGCCACAGGCTCGCGTCAAGGTGGCGTGCGATGGCGCGCTAGGCGAAATTTGGCCACAAGCGAATTCGGCGCATTGCGGTAAAATACGCCTTACACCTCCAATCTGAAGCGGATCGGAAATGCTTGGATCCGCTTCTCTTTTTTGAAGGTGGTCTGCGGCGAAGCATCGCCTGATTAGCCGGCGCGGTGAAGGCTCGCCGCAAGCGGCTTCGAATCGGCAAGCTCCGCATCGGACGCGACACGGTTACGCCCGCCTCGTTTGGCCGCGTAGAGCGCGGCATCTGCCCTATTGAACAATTCCTCCCAGGAACGCTCCGCGCCGCTGGCGGTGGCAAGCCCGATGCTGATGCTGACAGCTACGCTTTGCCCGTTGCTCACGACCCGCAGCTCTTCCACGGCGCGGCGCAGCGTCTCGGCGATTGCAAACGCCTGTGTCTCGCTTGTCAGCGGGAGATAGAGCCCGAATTCCTCGCCTCCGAGACGCGCGAAGTCGTCGCCCCTGCGCAGGTTCTTCCTGACCAGATCGGCGAAGGCGACGAGCACCTGATCACCCGTATGATGACCGTAGCGGTCGTTGATACGCTTGAAATGGTCCAGGTCCATGACGAGGAGGCAATCGCCCTGCCAGCTCGCCTGAGGCAGTTGCGCCAGGAACCAGCGCCGGTTGCCGACGCCGGTCAGCGCATCTGTATCGGCAGACCGGCGAAGCTCTGCTTCCGCCCGCTCCTTGACGAGCACGAGGGCGAAGAGCGCGATGGCGAAGTGGCAGATGATCGAGAGAAAGAAGGCGTAGGTCGTGGTGATCGGCACGATGCCGGGCTTGAGGAGGCCAATGACCACCGCGAGGCAAAGGCCGGCCCCGACGGCCATGGCGGCCGCCAGCATGGCGCGCGCCGGCAGCGGCTCCTTCGAGCGATCGGCGATGACGGCGACAGCCGAAGCCGCGAGGAAAAGAAAGGCGGCGGCGTTGAAAACGCTGGCCCTGACGACGTTGACGACATGGAAATCCGTGGCGAGACCGACGAGCGCGCCGGCAAGCGGCACAAGTAGCGCCAGCCAGTCCGCCAGACGGCGCCGGCCGCCGCTGAGGCGGCGCACGCCGATCCAGAACAGGGCATATCCGCCGATCCCGAGCGTGAAGCTGGAAAGCCTCCACAGAGTGGGCGGCAACAGCTTTTGCTCGCCATAGCCCGCGAGCGTCGAGGCGAGCGCCAGGAAGAGGAAGCCGCTCGCCAGGATACCAAGCCCTTCGTCCCGCGGCGATTGCCAGCGCGCATAGAGGAAGCAGAAGGCGCCGATCAGGAAAGACGACTTGTGAAGCAACAGAACGGTGGCAAGGTCGAGTTGGGCAGTCATTGGATCGCTCGGGCGGGCTTGGGGGCGCGCAGGGCACGAAAGCGCGCCGGTTCGCTCTATCCACAATGGATTTAGCGATTCCTAAATTCGTATGACAAATAGGCATTCTTGTCCCAACTCGGGACGATTCGATCGTTTGCCAACGCAATCGGGTGATCTACGGCGATGTTAGCCTGCAGATCTGCGATCACGAACAGATTGAAAAAAAAGGAGAATGACGCTTCCGCCTCAATGAATGGTCGGAGTGGAGAGATTCGAACTCCCGACCCTCTGGTCCCAAACCAGATGCGCTACCAGACTGCGCTACACTCCGTGCCAACGGCGCCGGAGATACACGCTTCGCAGCAGGGCTGCAACAGCAAAATTTCCCAATGCCTCATCTTAGACTGGGACAAACCCACAAGTTCGCTCATCTCCGACTGAAAGCCAAATTTATCCGGCCAAAAGTCATTCCGTTTTAAATCATTCTGCGTTATGGGAAGACGGAATGCTGGCGCCCGTGAATGTTGCCAGCGAAAGTATGGAGCCGTTCGAAACCATGTCCGCAAAGATCTATCGTCCAGCAAAGACCGCCATGCAGTCTGGCAAGGCCAAGACGAATCTGTGGGTGCTGGAGTTCGATCAGGAAAAGCCGCGCACCATCGACCCGATCATGGGCTACACAAGCTCCGGCGACATGAAGCAGCAGCTGCGGCTGACCTTCGAAAACGCCGAGCAGGCGATCGCATACGCCGAGCGAAACGGCATCGAATACCGCGTCATCGCGCCGAAGGAAGCGACCCGCAAGAGCGTGTCCTATCCGGACAACTTCCGTTTCAACCGGATGCAGCCCTGGACCCACTAAGGTCCTTCAGCCGCATTCGACGGGCACAGCCCGGGACGGCCCCTTAGCTCAGTTGGATAGAGCACCTGCCTTCTAAGCAGGTTGTCGCAGGTTCGAATCCTGCAGGGGTCGCCAATAATTTCAAGAACTTAGCAGCTGTTTTGGGGCTTGAAAGAAGCTCGATTACAGCTTCCCTTTGCCGATAGCAGAATTCGTCGGCCAGGTGATCTCTCCATCCGCGAAACGGCGCCGTCGCTGGCCCATTGTCTCCCGGTAGATCTGTTCGTCCGCCATGAGCGGCAGATCTCTAGTACGCCACCACGCGGCGGATAAGTCCGGCGATTCGCGCCGCACCACTAGAGGAAAGCTACGCTCGTTTCCGGAAGCAGGAAAGAAGCGCGGTAACAGGCTTGAACAAGAGCCTGTGGCCCTTGGTGAACATGCGGCCCGGACGATGGATCGTCAGTGCGTAGAGATACGAGCGCTTTCCTTGCAGGTAGGACCGGAATTTCCGGATCATCTGGCGCCGGGCATCGTTCTCCTGGATTCGACTCTTCCGTGATCGGGGGGCGGATCGTTGCAGAGCAGATGGAGCGCAACCGTGTCGCTGACCATCGGAAGTGTAAATGCCCGTGCGCTGAAATCGCTTCATAAAAAAACGGGCCGGCGGATGGTTTCCGACCGGCCCGTTCCGGCAAAAGGCGGAAAGGGGAACGTCTCTGCGCGGGGCTGCAGCGCCGCGCGTAGGGAGATCGATACGGTCTGATAATGCCCGAAAGGCAGCATTGGAATTGACATTTCCCGCTTGAAATTTGACATTTCCCGCATGCCTTCCGATGGACGTCTACAATCTGTGATCGAAGTTTCCGTCGTTATCCTGCCGGAGTCGTCGATCATGTCGCTTGCCTCCGTGCTGGACCCGATGCGCGCCGCAAACCGTATCTCGGGGCGCGAGGTGTTTCGTTGGCGGCTGCTCTCGGCCGATGGCAAGCCGGTGGTCCTGACCTGCGGCGTGCCGATTGCGGTCGAGGGCACGCTTCGCCCGCCGCTTGCCGGCGACGCGCTGCTGGTGATCGGCGGCTTCAACCTTGATCGTCACGCCGGCAAGAAATTCATCGGTGCATTGCAGGAGTGCTCGCGCCATTTCGATATCGTCGCCGGCATCGAATCGGGCTGCTGGTTGCTCGGCCGCAGCGGTCTGCTCAATGGCCGCAAGGCGACAGCGCATTGGGAGGAGCTTGAGGATTTCAGCCAGGCCTTTCCGGAGTTGACGGTGCTTGGCGACCGGTTCGTCATCGACGGCAAGTTCTGGACCTCGGGCGGCGCTTCGCCGACCTTCGACATGATGCTGCACTGGATCACCCAGCGGCTGGGGTCTGCACTGGCGCTCGATGTCGCCAGCATCTTCGTCTACGACCAGACGCATAGTGCAGCCGACGTGCAGCCCTATGTTTCGCTCGGGAGGATCGAGACGCGCGACCCGAAGCTCGCCGAGGCCATCCGCCTGATGGAACGCACGCTGGAGCGTCCCTTGACGATCGCCGCGTTGACGAAGCGGCTGTCGATCTCGCAGCGCAAGCTGGAGTTGCTGTTTGCGCGCGGACTATCGACGAGTCCCGGCGCCTATTACCTACGCCTGCGTCTTCAGTTCGCCCATCGGCTGGTGCGCGACTCCGCTAGCCCGATCCGCGAGATTGCCCTTCGATGCGGTTTCGACAGCCTGTCTGCATTTTCGCGCGCCTATAGCCGCGAGTATGGAATGAGCCCGCTGAAGATGCGACTGGCCCGCAGAGGAGCGGAAGCATAGGCAGCGCCGTCAGGCACGCGACTATTGGGAAGGCCGGGGTGAGGGGCCCGCGAATTGCTCACGGCATCGCCGATCCGGATTGTTCGCGTGTTTTGAGGCAACCGCGCAGACAGCACCCGCTGATGCGTCCCCATCATGCATGGAGTGCGACGTCGTTCCGCACGCCCGGCGTCGCCGGGCCGAATCCGGCCGGGCGCAGTCGCGGGGTCATTATGCCCTAGTGAACCGTTTGTGGCGGCTCGTCGGTAAAGGCTTGGATGCCGTCGCGCTGGACCGTGGCGATAAACTCCTCGAAAGCTTCCCTGTCGGTCGGGAAGGGCTCCTCCCATGTCGTAGAGAAGCCCTCTTCGTCGATGACCTCGAGGGTCCAGTCGCGATTCGTGCCGGCCTCCCGGTAGATCCGCAATTCCACGACGACGCCATCGTCACTGAATTGGCCGGAAAATTCCGAAAACTCGTAGTTCTGTTCTTCGTCAGTCATGTCTGAAGTGTAACACGCTTGCTTGAGGACGTCCTGCCATGTTCGGCCTCGACGATATTGCTCGCAGCTTCAGCCGGGCACACAGGCGCATTCACCGGCCTCCGCGAAGGTTTGGACCGGGGATGCGCCTGTCACCTTGGCGAATGGTCTTGCTGTTACCGGCAGCGGGCTTCGTAGCGGCGGCCATAGCGGTCGCGATAGATGCAATAGCCCTGGCGCTCCTGGGAGCGTCCGATCAGGTTGCCGATAACGCCACCGGCGACCGCACCGATTGCCGCGCCGCCCCAACTGTCGCTGACCGCGCCACCAATGATCGCACCGGTGCCGGCGCCGATCGCCGTGCCTTTCTCGGTCTGCGTGCAGGAAGCAAGCGTACCAATCATCAAAACCGCAATGACAAGCTTTCTCATGCCTTCACCCCTTTGCTCGATACCAAACTGGGCAGTTCACCGCCTTGCATCCTCAGCGTGAGCCTCAGCATCTACTCAACGCTTCGAATTGTCGATAGCACGGAATGCAACAAGCGAAGATACGGCGCAGTTCGCTCCAAAAAATGTAGAGAATGGGCTCGCATCACGATGCATTTGATGTCCTAGGGCACCAGCAAGCAATTGATTTCAATGGGGTTTGCGTGGTGAGCGCGCAGGGATTCGAACCCTGGACCTACTGATTAAAAGTCAGTTGCTCTACCGGCTGAGCTACGCGCTCCCTGGCCGCGGCGGTGAAGCCCGGCGGAAGTGGCCGGACATATGCACGCGTGTTTCCCCCCGGTCAACCGAAAAATTGCGGGTTTTGTGAAGAAACGGTGCATGGCGCAATGATCGCCAAAAGGTGATTGGTATCATCATGATCCTGCGGCTAAGGAATGGCCCAAATGCCGCGTGCCGGAGTTCTTGCCGTTGTCGATCGCCGATATTTCCATCTGGACCGCCGTCCTTGCCGGCGCCCTTTCGTTCCTTTCTCCCTGCGTTCTGCCGCTCGTACCGCCCTATCTCTGCTATATGGCGGGCGTCTCGGTCGATCAGTTCCGCAGCGGTGATGCGGCGACCATCGGCAGCACGCGACGCGCTGTCTTGCCGGCAGCCCTGTTGTTCACGCTCGGTTTTGCCACCGTCTTCGTGGCGCTCGGGGCGGGGGCCTCGTCGATCGGCATGCTGCTTCGGCAGCATATGGACCTGCTGTCGCGCGTCGGCGGCGTGATCATCATCATCATGGGCCTGCATTTCCTTGGCGTGTTCAAGGTCGGGCTGCTCGCGCGGGAAGCGCGATTCCAGGGCGGCGGCAAGCCGGCGACGCTCTCGGGCGCCTACATTATGGGTCTTGCCTTTGCCTTCGGCTGGACGCCCTGCATCGGCCCGGTACTCGGCACGATCCTCGGCGTTGCTGCCGCACGTGACACCGTGTCCGACGGCGCAATGCTGCTGGCGATCTATTCACTGGGCCTTGCCGTGCCGTTCTGGATCGCGGCTGCGTTTTCCGGCTCTTTCATGCGCTTCCTCTTCCGCTTCCGTCGCCATCTCGGTCTGATCGAAAAGCTGATGGGCGGCCTTCTGGTGCTGGCGGGCCTGGCTTTTCTCTTCGGCTTCATCAGTTCCGTCGCCATCTGGTTCCAGACGACCTTCCCGATCCTGATGAAAATCGGCTAGGGCATACCCTCGTATTTTAGAATCACTTTTCGGCTTAACCGGCCTAATCGTCAGGCCGGTTCGTGCGCTAGGCGTGCGGGCGTCGGCGCGGGAAGGTGAAGGATGCGAGGGACAAGATGACGGAAATCGCGGGCCTGGTGCTGCCGTTCTTCGGCCTGATCTTCCTCGGCTATCTGACGGCGCGCTTCGTCCACCATCCGGGCGAGGCGATGGGGTGGCTGAACACCTTCATCATCTACCTCGCGCTGCCGGCGCTGTTCTTCAAGCTCGTCTCGCGCACGCCGATAGAACAGCTGGCGCGTGCCGACTTCATCCTGACCACCGTCGGGGCGACCTACATAGTCTTTTCGCTGATCTTCCTCATCGGGGTCTATATCAGGCGACACTCCATTGCCGAGGCGACGATCCAGGGTTTTGGCGCTGCTTATGGCAATATCGGCTACATGGGGCCTGGCCTTGCGCTCCTGGCGTTGGGCGATGCCGCTGCCGTACCGGTGGCGCTGATCTTCAGCTTCGAAAACGCCGCGCATTTCGCGGTCGCACCGGCGATGATGGCGATATCAGGCGGCCGGCAGGAAAAGCCGCTGGCGCTTGCAGCCAGCGTCGCGCGCAAGATCATTCTGCACCCGTTCATCCTGGCCACACTTGCCGGTGTGGTCGCCGCCTTCTTCGCCGTGCAGCCGCCAGTTCCGGTTCAGCGGCTGATCGATTATCTCGCCCAGTGTGCGGCGCCCTGCGCGCTCTTTGCCATGGGGGTGACGCTGGCGCTACGCCCAATCAAGCGCATTCCCGTCGAGATCGGCTACATCGTCCCGGCGAAGCTGCTGTTGCACCCGCTCGTGATGTTCACGGCAATGAGCCTGACGGGGAATTATGATCCGGTCTGGGTGCAGACGGCGGTACTGCTCGCAGCGCTTCCGACGGCGACGAACGTCTTCGTTATCGGCCATCAATATGGTGTGTGGCAGGAGCGAGCCTCGGCCACGATCCTCATCACGACGACACTGTCGGTCGCAACGGTGACCGGCCTGCTTTACCTGATCCGTTCAGGCGCTCTTCCGCCCGATCTTTTCCCTTAAGCCTTCCTTGAAGGCATTGAGCGCGCTGCCGGGGTGCACGCCTTCGCGCATCAGGAGGCTGCGGAGCGGCCCAACGGCGGAAAGCACGTGCAGCCCCAGTGCGCGCAGCGCCTGCACTGGCAGGAAGCCGGAGAGCAGCGAGCGGTTGAGCAGATCCACACTTGCCGTGCGGCTGATGATGTCCGGCCGGCGGCGGCTGTCGAAGCGGTCACCGATATCGCCGGCAAGCGGCTCGCCGCTGGATACGCCGATGATATCGACGAGCGTCATCACATCGCGAAGGCTAAGGTTGAGCCCCTGAGCGCCGATCGGCGGGAAGGCGTGCGCTGCTTCGCCAAGAAGCACGACGCGGCCCTTGCCGAAGCGCTGGGCGGTCATGCCCGAGAGCGGGAAGGATTGCGGCGTGCCCTCGACGGTTACCTTGCCGAGGATCGATTGCATCCGGTCTTCGACGGCGCGGGAGAGTGCCGCAAGATCCAGCGTCAGCGTTTGTGCGGCATCCTCGGGTTTGCGGACCCAGACCAGGCTGGAGCGGTTGCCCGGCAGGGGCACTTGCGTGAAGGGACCGCTTTCGGTGTGGAATTCGGTCGAGATGTTCTGGTGCGGCAGCTCGTGCGCAAAGTTCAAGACGACCGCCGTCTGCGGATAAGACCAGGTGCTGACGGAGATCTTCGCCGCTTCGCGCACCGGCGACCGACGACCATCGGCGCCGACGAGGAGATAGGCGCTGCATTGGCTGCCGTTTGAAAGCTCGATCGTTGCGACAGCGTCCGAAAGTTCAAAGCCGATCGCCGACGTGGTGATGCGTGTCAGCGTCGGGCTCTCTTCGGCGCGGTGGCAGAGAATATCGATGAAGGGCGCATTGGGGATATTGTAGCCGAAGGCGTCGAGCCCGACTTCCGAGGCACGGAAGTTGACCGGTGGCGCCCGCAGCAACCGGTTGGTGCCGTCGAGGATACGCATGGTCGAAAGCGGAGCCGTCAGCGGCTCGACCTTTTCCCAAAGGTTGAGCGTCTTCAGATACTCGATCGATTGGTCCATCAGCGCGGTGGTGCGTCCGTCGGCAACCGCCGGCTCCGGTCCGATCAAGGCCACGCGGTAGCCCGCATCGGCAAGCGCGATGGCCGCAAGCGATCCGGCAAGGCCCGCACCGATAATGGCGATGTCGAAGTGGTCCATGATGCAAAAGCCCTTTCGCGCAAGCTGTGAGGCGTCTTGGCCCAGCCTCGATCATACCTCTAGTCGCCGGCGCATGCGAAATAAATGGGTAGAATCAGCGCAGAAGCAATTTGCAGGTGTCCACAGGACAATGGGGCGAGGGGAGGCTGTAATACTTGAATTTTAGTGGCGATGCGTTGCAAAGGGTGCATATTACGGGCAACGCGCCGCACAGCGGTCGAGGCGGGTCAAGGCCCGCACGGGGAAAACAGCAGGGGTGGGCGGCGTCCGCAGATGAAGTTCTTTAACTATAGACGAGTTCCCTACGCCGAGATTCGCGCCTTTTCCGTGCATATCTTGACCGCCTCGGGGTCGTTTCTCGCCTTCCTGGGTGTCGTGGCTGCGGCCGAGCATCGCTTCGTCGACATGTTCTGGTGGCTGGGGCTGGCGCTGCTCGTCGACGGCATCGACGGCCCGATCGCCCGCAAGGTGCGCGTCAAGGAAGTGCTGCCCAACTGGTCTGGCGATACGCTCGACAACGTCATCGACTATGTGACCTATGTGCTGTTGCCTGCCTTTGCGCTCTACCAGAGCGGCATGATCGGCGAGCCCTGGTCCTTCGTGGCGGCCGGCGCGATCGTGGTTTCGAGCGCGATCTACTATGCCGATATGGGCATGAAGACGGACGAATACTTTTTCTCCGGTTTCCCCGTCGTCTGGAACATGGTCGTCTTCACATTGTTCGTCATTCAGGCGAGCGAGCTGACCGCGTCGATCGTCGTTTTCGTGTCGGTGGTCTTGACCTTCCTGCCGATCAACTTCCTTCATCCGGTTCGCGTCCAGCGCTTGCGACCGCTGAACCTCGGCATCTTCCTCTTGTGGTCGGCGCTCGGCATCTATGCGCTGCTCCTGCATTTTGCGACGCCGGCATGGGTCGTGACCGGCTTCGTCGTCACAGGCATCTATCTCTACGTGATTGGCTTCGTGCTGCAGATTTTCCCAAGTCTCGGCCGGAAATAGGAGCAGGCAATGGCACAGGCGATTGTGGTACGCGAACTCGGAGGACCAGAGGTCCTGAAGCTCGAAGGCGTGACACTCTCGCCGCCGGGGCCGGGTGAGGTACAGATCCGGCAGGTGGCCGTCGGCCTCAATTTCATTGACGTCTACTTCCGCACCGGCCTCTACAAATCGGCTTTGCCCTTCGTGCCGGGCAAGGAAGGTGCCGGCATCGTCACTGCGGTTGGCGACGGAGTCAGCCTGTTTTCCGTCGGCGATCGCGTCGCCTATGCCTCGGCCGATGGTGCCTATGCGAGCGAGCGCAACGTCGATGCTGCGCAGTTGGTGAAGGTGCCCGACGGCATCAGCCTCGAGACTGCGGCTGCGATGATGTTGAAAGGCATGACGGCACAATACTTGCTCAACCAGACCTATCAGGTCGGTCCGGGCACGACGATTCTCTTCCATGCCGCAGCAGGCGGCGTCGGGCTGATTGCCGGCCAATGGGCGAAGGCGCTTGGCGCGACCGTCATTGGCACAGCGGGCTCGCAGGACAAGATGGATCTGGCGCTGGCGCATGGCTACGACCACGTGATCAACTACCGCAGCGACAATTTCGTCGCGCGGGTCAAGGAATTGACCGACGGCCGGGGCGTTGATGTCGTCTACGATTCCGTCGGGCGCGACACCTATCCGGCGTCGCTGGATTGCATCAAGCCGCGCGGCCTCTGGGTCAGCTTCGGCAATTCGTCCGGTCCAGTGGAGGCTTTTAGCATCGGCATCCTGGCGCAGAAGGGGTCGCTTTTTGCGACGCGTCCGACACTCTTTGGTTACGTTGCCACGCGGCCTGCGCTGGAAGCGTGTGCAAATTCCCTGTTTGATATTGTGCAAGGCAACAAAGTGCGTATCAATATAAATCAGACTTATCCGCTGGCCGATGCGGGGCGAGCGCATACGGATCTCGAGACAAGAAAAACAAGTGGAACAACACTGCTGATTCCGTGATCGAAGCCTTAAGGCGGACGCGGATCAACAGAGGGGAAAGAGGGCAGCGTGCCTGTTGAGGGAGTAGCGGCGAACGGTCATCTATTGGCTGTGAGCAACCTGACGAAATTGTTTGGCAGCTTCGCGGCCTGCAATGGGATCAATCTGCAAATTGAACCGGGCGAAGTTCACGCCCTTCTCGGCGAAAACGGCGCCGGAAAATCGACCTTGGTGAAGATGCTGTTCGGCGTATTGGCGCCGACGGCAGGCGAGATCCTCTGGCAGGGCCAGAGCGTGCGCATCGCCAATCCCGCGGCTGCGCGCAAGCTCGGCATCGGTATGGTTTTCCAGCATTTTTCGCTGTTCGAGGCGCTGACGGTCGCCGAGAACATCGCGCTTTCCATGGATGCGAACATCTCGCTGGCGAGGGTGGCGGAAGAGGCGTCGCGCCTGTCGCATGCCTACGGACTGCCGCTCGACCCCAAGGCGCATGTGGCAGATCTCTCGGTCGGCGAGCGCCAGCGCATCGAGATCGTGCGCGCGCTCTTGCAGAACCCGCGCCTCATCATCCTCGACGAGCCGACCTCGGTGCTGACGCCGCAGGAAGCCGACCGCCTGTTCGAAACGCTCTACAAGTTGAAGGCGGAGGGGCGCTCGGTTCTCTATATCAGCCACCGGCTCGAAGAGGTGCAGCGCATCTGCGACCGCGCCACGGTGTTGCGTCACGGCAAGGTAACGGGAGCCTGTGATCCGAAGGCGGAAACCCCGTCGTCGCTGGCGCGCATGATGGTTGGCGGTGACGTCGCGGCGGTGACGGCCGAAGGCACCAGCGCCAAGGGCCAGGTGCATCTGGAAGCGCGGCACTTGACCGTGCCGGCTCGCACGCCCTTTGCCGTTTCGCTGAAGAACATCTGTCTCAAGGTGCATGCCGGCGAGGTGCTGGCGATTGCCGGTGTTGCCGGCAATGGCCAGGGCGAACTGTTCGATGCGCTCTCGGGCGAGTACCCGGTTGCCGACGATAATGCGGTGCAGATCCGCCAGAAGCCGGTCGGCAACCGCAACATCAATGCGCGCCGCCTGATGGGCGCGGGCTTCGTTCCCGAGGAACGCCACGGCCATGCCGCGGTATCGGCGTTGCCGCTTTCGGACAATCTCGTGCTTGCCCGCAGCCGTTCGGACGCCAAGGCGTTTCTCGGCGGCGGCTTCCTCAAGATCATCCGTCGCGATGCGGTGACGAGCGCCACGAAGCGCATCTCCGAGGCGATGGACGTGCGCAAGAGTGGTGAGGATCCACCGGCCGGCTCGCTTTCCGGCGGCAACCTGCAGAAGTTCATCGTCGGGCGTGAGCTCGACCGTCAGCCGAGCGTGCTCGTCGTCAATCAGCCCACCTGGGGCGTCGATGCGGGTGCTGCGAGCCGCATCCGCCAGGCGCTCGTCGATCTCGCCAAGGCCGGCTCTGCCGTGCTCGTCATCAGCCAGGACCTCGACGAAATCTTCGAAGTGGCGACGGAGATCGCTGTCATCAGCGACGGAAAGCTATCCGATCCCTATCCGGCAAAAGAGCTTTCGCGCGAAAAGATCGGCCTGCTGATGGGCGGCATGTACGGCAAGACGGAAGGCACGGAGGCCGCACATGCGCATTGAACTGGAAAAACGCGCCAAGGTCTCGACGCTGTTTTCGATCCTGTCGCCGTTCATCGCCTTCCTGCTGACGATCGTCTTCGGCGGCATCATGTTCGCGCTGCTCGGCAAGAACCCGGTCATGGCGCTCTACAGTTTCTTCGTCGAGCCGTTGAGCGAGGTCTGGTCGCTGCACGAGTTGGCGATCAAGGCAGCGCCCCTGATCCTGATTGCCGTTGGGCTTTCGGTCTGCTTCCGCTCCAACAACTGGAACATCGGCGCCGAGGGCCAGTTCATCATGGGCGCGATTGCCGGCTCGATCCTGCCGGTGGTGTTTTATGACTGGCAGTCGCCGCTGGTGCTGCCGCTGATGATGCTGATGGGCATGCTCGGTGGTGCGCTGTTTGCCGCCATTCCCGCCTTTCTCAAGGCGCATATGAACACCAACGAGATCCTGACGAGCCTGATGCTGGTCTATGTCGCCCAGCTCTTTCTCGACTGGCTGGTGCGTGGACCCTGGCGCAATCCGGGCGGCATGAATTTTCCGGAGACGCGCACCTTCGCCGTTGATGCGATCCTGCCGGAAATGCTTGCCTCGGGGCGCACCCACTGGGGCTTCGCCTTCGCCATCATTGCCGCGATCCTCGTCTGGTTCATGATGCGTTACACGCTGAAGGGCTTCGAGATTTCCGTGCTTGGCCAATCGGAGCGGGCAGGGCGCTTTGCCGGTTTCTCCTCGCGCAAGATGATCTGGTTCTCAATGCTGCTTTCGGGCGCCTTTGCTGGTCTGGCCGGCATCTCCGAAGTCAGTGGCGCGATCCAGCAGCTGCGCCCGGTCATCTCGCCCGGTTACGGCTTCACCGCCATTATCGTTGCGTTCCTCGGCCGCCTCAATCCGCTTGGCATCGTCGCCGCCGGCCTGGTGCTGGCGCTCACCTATCTCGGCGGTGAGGCGGCGCAGCTGTCGATCGGTGTTTCCGAGAAGGTGACGCGCGTCTTCCAGGGTCTCCTGCTCTTCTTCGTGCTCTCCTGTGACACGCTCATCCACTATCGCATCAAGCTGGTCTTCGACCGGTTGACCAATAGCGAGGGGAGCCGCTGATGGGTATCGTCGAAGCGATTCTTCTGAGCGTCATCACTGCCGCGACGCCCCTGGTGTTGGCCGCGATCGGCGAACTGGTGACCGAACGGTCCGGCGTGCTGAACCTCGGCGTCGAGGGCATGATGATCATGGGGGCGGTCTCCGCCTTCGCGATTACCCAGATTACCGGTTCGCCCTATCTGGGCATGCTTGCCGGCATCGCCTGCGGCGCACTGTTCTCGCAGCTCTTTGCCTTCCTCACGCTGAGCCTGGTGGCAAACCAGGTGGCGACGGGCCTGGCTTTGACTCTGCTCGGCATCGGCGTCTCCGGCATGATGGGCGAGAGTTTCCTCGGCATGCAGGGCGTCAAGCTGCAGCCGATCGCGATACCGCTTCTCGCGGATATCCCCTATGTCGGGCCGCTGCTCTTTCGGCAGGATATCATTTTCTATCTTTCGATCGCGATCGTCGCGGGCGTGCATTGGTTCCTGTTCAAGAGCCGTGCTGGCCTCAAGCTTCGCGCCGTCGGCGATAGCCACGCCTCCGCGCACGCGCTTGGCGTCAACGTCATTCGCACCCGCTATCTGGCCGTGATGTTCGGCGGCGCCTGTGCCGGGCTTGCCGGCGCGCAGCTGTCGCTCGTCTACACGCCGCAATGGGTGGAAAACATGTCGGCCGGTCGCGGCTGGATCGCACTGGCGCTGGTGGTCTTTTCGTCCTGGCGCCCCTGGCGGCTGGTGGCCGGTGGCTATCTCTTCGGTGCCGTATCGATCAGCCAGTTGCATGCGCAGGCCTTCGGCCTCGGCATTCCCTCGCAGCTCCTTTCGTCGCTCCCATATGTCGCGACGATCGTCGTCCTCATTCTCATTTCGCATAACCGGCGCATGACCCTGATCAATACGCCGGCATCGCTCGGCAAACCGTTTGTGCCGGACCGATGATTGCAAGCATTTCATACTGACGTTTCTCAAACCGACAGAGGTCAAGAAAATGAAAAAACTACTGCTCGTTCTCGCAAGCTCCGCGGCAGCGATCGGCTTTGCCACCGGTGCAAGCGCCCAGGAGAAGGCCAAGGTCTGCTTCGTCTACGTCGGTGCCAAGACCGACGGCGGCTGGACCCAGGCGCACGACATCGGCCGCCAGGAGCTGGAAAAGGCGCTCGGCGACAAGATCGAGACGCAGTATCTCGAAAGCGTGCCGGAAGGCCCGGATGCCGAGCGCGCGATCGAGCGTCTCGCACGCTCGGGCTGCGGCCTGATCTTCACGACGTCCTTCGGCTTCATGGACGCGACGATCAAGATCGCGCAGAAGTTCCCGGACGTGAAGTTCGAGCATGCGACCGGCTACAAGACCGCGCCGAACGTCGCGACCTACAACAGCCGCTTCTATGAAGGCCGCTACATCCAGGGCGTGATCGCCGCCAAGATGTCGCAAAAGGGCGTCGCCGGCTACATCGCCTCCTTCCCGATCCCGGAAGTGGTGATGGGCATCAACTCCTTCATCATCGGCGCGCGCTCGGTCAACCCGGACTTCAAGATCAAGGTCGTTTGGGCAAACACCTGGTTCGACCCCGGCAAGGAAGCCGATGCTGCCAAGGCATTGGTCGACCAGGGCGTCGATATCCTGACGCAGCACACCGACACGACGGCACCGATGCAGGTTGCCGCCGAGCGTGGCATCAAGGCCTTCGGCCAGGCCTCCGACATGATCAAGGCCGGCCCGGAAACGCAGCTGACGGCGATCGTCGATACCTGGGGCGCCTACTACATCAAGCGCACGCAGGCCTTCCTCGATGGCAAGTGGGAAACGACTTCGAGCTGGGACGGCCTGAAGGACGGCATTTTGACGATGGCGCCCTACACCAACATGCCTGACGACGTGAAGAAGCTCGCTGAGGACGCCGAAGCCAAGATCAAGTCGGGCGAACTGAAGCCCTTCACCGGCCCGCTGAAGAAGCAGGACGGCAGCGAGTGGCTTGCTGCAGGGGCGACGTCTGACGACGGCACGCTGCTTGGCATGAACTTCTACGTCGAAGGCGTCGACGATCAGCTGCCGAAGTAAGCAAGAGCCTACGAAGCAGAATGCAAACCCCGCCATTTCGGCGGGGTTTGTCGTTTGGAAAACGCGTAAGGGTTGTTTCATCGTTCGGCGGTGCGCGGTTTACGGTTTTGCGGCCACCCTGGGGCTTTCCGGAATCGACTGTTCAAACTACATTCATTTGCGCAGGTTTAGGGGGCCCGCCCGTGCTCCGCACGAAGGCCTTGTGGCGCGTCGCGCCGTATGAAATCAGGCAGGGGAGTGCCTGGAGGAGATGGATTGAACAGGAGTTTGCTGGAAACCGTCGTGTCCGGCTCGCGCAAGCGCACGAGCCACGCACATGTTGTCGATCAACTCGGCAAGGCAATCATATCCGGCGAATTTCCGGTCGGCTCCATTCTTCCGGGTGATCCGGAACTTGCGGCACGCTTCAAGGTATCCCGAACTGTTCTGCGCGAAGCCATGAAGACGCTGGCCGCCAAGGGGCTGGTCGTGCCGCGGGCTCGCATCGGCACCCGCGTGACGCCGCGCAACGACTGGAACCTGTTCGACAACGATATCCTGACCTGGCACTTCGAATGCGGCGTCGATGAAGACTTCCTCTATCACCTCAGCGAAGTGCGCCTGGCATTCGAGCCGCATGCGGCAGCACTTGCGGCGCGAAACGCATCTGAGGCCGAAATCAGCCGCATGATGCGGCTCGCGGTAGCGATGGGCGAGGAGGGCCATAGCGCCGAGAGCCTCGCAAGCGCCGACCTGAAGTTCCACCTGGCTGTCGCCGAGGCCTCCGGCAACCCATTCATGCGCACGGTCGGCGGGCTGATCGAAGCGGCGCTGGTCGGTGTCTTCAAGCTGAGCTCTCCGGTCGCCGAAAAGGGCGGCATAGACGAGGTTGCCCGCAACCACATCCGTATCGTTGAGGAGATCGGCAGGCGTGACGAGGTCGGCGCACGTCTTGCCATGGAAAACGTGATCAAGATCGGGCGCGAGCGCGTTCGCAGCGCGCTGCAAAGTCGCAGTTGAGGCTGCGACCGGTCGAGATTGTTCAACAAAACAGCGCTCGGCCCTTCCAATGTTCAGAAGATTGCAGCGATTTCATTGCTTGTGCTTGCTCGGATCGCGCGCTGGCCTTATTTGGTGAGGGCTCGCTCCTTGTGGAGCGGCTTTCGTCAACGGTGATCTGGAGACCATGTCCGAGTTTTTTGTCATTTTCGTCCTGCTTTTGATCAATGCATTTTTTGCTCTCTCGGAAATGGCAATCGTCTCGGCAAGCAAGCCAATGCTTCGCCAGATGGCAAAACAGGGAAATGCCCGCGCCGAAGTGGCGCTGAGGCTCGCTGAAGATCCCGGCAAGTTTCTTTCCACCGTACAGGTCGGCATCACGCTCGTCGGCACCTTAGCCGGCGCCTACGGTGGCGCGACAATCGCTGCGAAATTTGCACCGCTGCTCGATGAGGTCGCTTGGATCAATCCTTACGGCAACACGGTTGCCCTCGTACTCGTCGTTACCCTCATCACCTTCCTGTCCGTGGTTATCGGCGAGCTCATTCCGAAGCAGCTGGCGCTGAAGAATTCCGAGGCGCTGGCAATGTTCGTCGCGCGCCCGATGCACTTCTTGTCGCGGATCACCGCGCCGGTCGTCTATCTCTTCGAGACCGCGGCGTCGCTTGCCATGCGTCTCCTCGGCATCCGTCCTGACGATCCTGATCATGTGACGGAAGAGGAAGTCCACGCGATCATGGCCGAAGGCGTCGAAAGCGGCGCCATCGAAAAGTCCGAGCACGAGATGCTTCGGCGAATCATCCGCCTCGGCGACCGCAACGTGAAGTCGATCATGACCCACAGGACCGAGGTGAGCTTCATCGACGTCAATGACAGCCTGGAAACGGTCGGTCGCAAGATCGATCAGTTCGGCCATTCCCGCTATCCGGTGGTCGATGGCCCGAGCGGCGACGTTCTCGGCGCGGTTCTCGCCAAGGAAATCCTGAACGCGCCGACCTCCGGTCCGTTCGACGTGCGTAGATACATCAAGGAAATCCACACCTTGCCGGAGACGGCGTCGTGCCTAAAGGCACTGGAAGCCTTCAAGTCGTCAAGCATCAACATGGCGATGATCGTCGACGAATATGGAAGCACTGAGGGTATTATCACCATCGCCGACATTCTCGAGGCGATCGTCGGCGTGCTGCCGTCGAACTACGACGACATCGAGCATGCGTTGATCCGCCAGCGCGAAGACGGAAGCTACCTTGTCGACGGCCGCACGCCGATCGACGAAATCCACCTGACGATCGGCATCGAGGGAATCGACGCCGACGGCAACTTCGAGACCATCGCCGGCTTCCTGGTGCAGCAGTTGCGCAAGACGCCGGAGGAGGGCGATGTCGCGATTGCCCATGGCTACCGCTTCGAAGTGGTCGACATGGATGCACGCCGCATCGACAAGATCCTCGTCAGCCGCTCCGACGAGACGGTCAACTGATCCATGCGCGGCCAGGGGCGCACCCCGGTTTGCTGCGGCAAGAGCGGTGGCTGCCCCATGCGGCCACTTACACCGTTGCAAAGTGCTTCGTCACAAAACGTAGAGGGTCCGTGTCACAGCGCCGAATTGGTGGCGCTCTATGACGAGGCCACGTGATCATCGCTGAGGTCGCCCGACTACGGATGATCGAGAGGACCCGCCATGAACGGGAAAAAGGTCGGGTTCTGCCCGACCTTTTGCTTTTGCGCTCCCAGAGGTGGCTCTCGCTTGGTTTGTTCAGCGAAGCCTTAGAATGTCGCAGGTTGCGCCCGCGGGCGCTTCGGCAGCGTGCGGCGGCCGCACGATCAGGCAATCCGACTGCGCGAAAACCTTCATCATCGACGAATCCTGCCGCGAGAAGGGATGGGCGACCAACGTGCCGTCGCGGTCCCGCGTAAGGCGCGCGCGCACATAGTCCTGCCTGACGTCGTTGCCCGGAAGCGGGCCTGCAAGCCGCGCGGTCGTTATGCGGTCGCGCGATGGTAAGCGGGCGAGCTTACGGGTCAGCGGCTCGAGGAAGAGCAGGGCGCAGACGAGGCTGGAGACCGGATTGCCCGGCAGGCCCAGCACCGTGGCCGTTCCGAGCTGGCCCACCATGAGCGGCTTTCCCGGCCGCATGGCGATGCGCCAGAAGTCGAGCGTCATGCCGCAGGCAATGAGCGTCGATTGCACCAGGTCATGGTCACCGACCGAAGCGCCGCCGAGCGTGACGATCACGTCGACATCGGCGCCCTGCGCCCGTCTGACCTCGGCACTGATGGCGTCCCGATCGTCGTAGACGATGCCGAGATCGATGACCTCGGCGCCGTTGTCGCGCGCGATCGCCGCGACGCCGAAGCTGTTCGAGGCGATGATCTGATCGTCGCCCGGCTTGTTGCCCGGAGCCACCAGCTCGTCGCCCGTGGCGAGGATTGCGATCCGCGGGCGCTTGAAGACCGGCAGGCTCGCATGGTTCATCCCGGCAGCGAGCGTCAAACGTCCGGCGTCGAGCACGTCGCCCGCCGAAAGTGCCGCTTCGCCGGCGATAAAATCCTGGCCGGCCGTTCGAATATGCCGCCCCTTGCCGGGCACGAATTTGGTGCGGATCCGGTTGCCCGGCAACCGCTCGGTATCCTCCTGGATGATCACCGTATCGGCGCCCAATGGCACCGGCGCACCGGTGAAGATGCGCACGGCTTCGCCCGCTTTCATCTCGCCCTTGAAGCCATGGCCCGCAGCCGATTGGCCGATCACGGTCAGTTCGGCGCCGATGGTCTCAATGTCCCGGTGGCGCACGGCGTAGCCATCCATCGCCGAATTGTCGAAGGCCGGATGGGTGACGCGCGCCGGAATATCCTGAGACAGCACGCGGCCGGGCCCGTCATGGAGACCGACGAGCTCTGTCAATTGCGGTGGCGTGGCGCCATATAGGATCCGCTCGAGCGCGTCTTCGACGGACAGCAACGCCATGGCCTCAGTTCCCTTCGCGTCGATAGTCGCCGGATCGCCCGCCGGACTTGCTGACCAGCTGGATGCCGCCGATTTCCATCTCGCGATCGGCCGCCTTCGCCATGTCGTAGATCGTAAGGCAGGCGACGCTCACGGCCGTCAGCGCCTCCATCTCGACGCCGGTGCGTCCCGTCAGCTTGGCAAGCGCCTCGACCCGGAGGCCAGGAAGCGTCGGGTCCGGCGTGATATCGACGGTTACCTTGGTCAGCATCAACGGGTGGCAGAGTGGAATGAGGTTGGCCGTCTGCTTGGCGGCCATGATGCCGGCAAGCCGCGCCGTACCGATGACATCGCCCTTCTTGGCGTCGCCTTCGAGAATGAGTGTCAGCGTTTCAGCCTTCATGCGCACATGGCCTTCGGCGACGGCGATGCGTACCGTCTCGGCCTTGTCGCCGACATCCACCATGTACGCTTCGCCGCTGCCACCGATATGCGTGAGCGTCGGCTTGCTCATCACTCGGCCGCCAGCGTGGTCGTAGCGCCGGTCAGGAGCGTGCGCGTTGCTGATTCGACGTCGCTCTTGCGCATCAGGCTCTCGCCGACGAGGAAGGTGGTGATGCCGCTCTTTTCCAGCCGCTGGCAATCCGCATGCGTGAAGATGCCGCTTTCGCCGACGAGCAGACGGTCGGCAGGCACCATTCCCGCAAGCTGCTCGGAAACCGCGAGATCAACCTCGAAGGTCCTGAGGTTGCGGTTGTTGATGCCGACGAGCGGCGAGGTGAGCTTCAGTGCCCGTTCCATCTCTTCGGCGTCGTGCACCTCGATCAGCACGTCCATGCCAAGCTCGAGGGATGCGTCTTCGAGGCGGCGGGCGTCGTCGTCGCTGAGCGAAGCCATGATGAGAAGGATGCAGTCGGCGCCCCAGGCGCGCGCCTCGAACACCTGGTAGGTGTCGAACATGAAGTCCTTGCGCAGCGCCGGCAGGGCGCAGGCCGCACGCGCCGCTTCGAGAAAGGCAGGCGCACCCTGAAAGCTCGGGGCGTCCGTCAGCACCGACAGACAGGCCGCTCCACCGGCTTCATAGGCCTTGGCGAGCGCCGGCGGATCGAAATCCGGGCGGATCAGTCCCTTCGACGGGCTTGCCTTCTTGATTTCGGCGATCAGTCCGAACGCGCCGGCGGCCTTGCGTGCGGCGAGCGCCGCATGAAAGCCGCGCGGGGTGGCCTGATCAGCGATACGCGCCTTGAGTTCGTCGAGCGAAACGTTCGACTTGGCAGCCGCGATCTCGTCGCGCTTGTAGGCTTCGATCTTGCGCAGGATATCCGTCATGTGCTGATCCTTCCTCAGGCCGCGTTCGATACGCTGATCAGGCGCTGCAGCGCGGTCTTGGCGCTGCCGCTTGAAAGCGACTGGCGCCCAAGCGCCATGCCTTCGGTGAGGTCCTTTGCCCGTCCGGCTATCATCAGCGATGCGGCCGCATTGGCAAGGGAAATGTCCCGGTAGGGGTTCTCGGCACCATCGAGCACTGCCTGGAGCGCGACCGCATTGTACGCGCCGTCGCCGCCCTTGAGCGCATCGATCGTCACCGTCTGAAGGCCGAAATCGGCGGGCGTCAGGGTGAAGGTGGAAATCTTGCCGTCCTTGAGTGCTGCGACCTCGGTCGTGCCGGTCGTCGTGATCTCGTCGAGGCCATCGCCGTGAACGACCCAGACATTGTCCGAGCCGAGATCACGCAGCACTTCGGCCAGCGGCTGCACCCATTGCGGCGCGTAGACGCCGACGAGCTGGCGCTTGACGCCTGCGGGGTTGGAAAGCGGGCCGAGCAGGTTGAAGATCGTGCGCGTTCCGAGCTCCACCCGCGTCGGGCCGACATGGCGCATGGCGGAATGGTGCTGCTGGGCGAACATGAAGCCGACACCGGCCTCGCGGATGCATTTCGATATGGCGTCCGGACCGATGTCGAGCTTGACGCCGAGGCATGAGAGCGCGTCGGCCGTGCCTGACTTCGAGCTCAGCGCGCGGTTGCCGTGCTTGGCAACAGGCACGCCCGCGCCGGCGACGATCAGCGAGGCAAGAGTCGAGATGTTGTAGGTGCCGGCGCCGTCGCCACCGGTTCCAACGATATCGACCGCATCCGCTGGCGCATCGACCGGCAGCATGCGGGCACGCATCGCGCCCACCGCGCCGACGATTTCATCGACGGTTTCGCCGCGCACCCGCAATGCCATCAGGAAGCCGCCGATCTGCGACGGCGTTGCGGCACCCGACATGATGATTTCGAAGGCGGCACGTGCGTCTTCGCGGTTCAGCGCCTCGCGGGCGGCGACCTTGGCGACGAATGGCTTCAGATCACTCATCGATGGTTTCCTTGGGCCTATCGTTGCGCAATGGCGGTTTCAGCGAGCGTCTGGTTGATCGAAACGCCGTAGGCGGCCTGCAGCGTGGCGACCATCTGGTCCAGGATGTCCTCGCCGCTGACACGGGCGAGGGCCTCGATCTGGCGGCTGTCGTCCTGCAGCACGTCTGCCGGGCCGGCGGTGTCAACCGAGGTGACCTGCAGAAGGATCTGCCCTTCGCCGCCGATTCCGGGAGCGTTGGTGACGTGGCCGTTCGCGCCGGAGAAGGCGGCAGCGACGGCTGCCGGGCTAAGGGCAGCATCTGCGGTCGCGCGCGTCAGGCCGGCCTTGGTTTCGACGACGAGGCCGAGTTCGGTCGCGACGTCGGCAAGCTTTGCGCCCTGCTCGACGCGCTGCTTCAGTTCGCCGGCCTTCGTGGCAAGTGCTGCGCGCTGCTGCTCAGCCATCCAGTCGGCGCCGATTTCGTCGCGGGCTTCGTCCAGCGTGCGATCGCGCGCCGGGATGACTTCATCGAGGTCGAACCAGACATAGCCTTCGCGGCCGACATTCACCGGCAGGGTTTCAGCACCGACGTCGGCCTTGAAGACTTCCTGGAGAAGGGCTGCCTGTTCCGGCAGGCCGGCGACGTCATCGCCGTTCTTGTCCTTGCCGGTCGCGTCCACCGCATCGACGGTTACGAGCTTCAGCTTGAGCTGGTCGGCGACTTCCTTGATCGGCGCGCCGGAAGCGCGCTCGTCTTCGATCTTGTCGTGCAGGCGCATGACTTCTTCGCCTGCTGTGGAAAGGGCGATGTCCTTGCGCAGTTCTTCCTTCACTTCGTCGAGGCTGCGGACGGTTTCCGGGCGGATGTTCGTCACGCGCAGGATGACCGGCCCGAAGGCACCGTCGACAACCGGCGTCACGCCGTCGGCCTGAAGTGCGAATGCTGCTTCGCCGATCTTGGCGTCGGGAACGCGATCCCTCGTGAACTCGCCGAGAAGTACGTCGGCAGAAGACTTGCCTTCGGCCTTTACGAGATCGTCGAAGCTGGTGCCGGCAGCAAGCTTTGCCGACGCAGCGTCAGCCGCTTCACGCGACGTGAAGGAGAGCTGTTCGATTGTCCGCGCAGCAGCGCTGCGGAAGCTTTCCTTGCGGCGTTCGTATTCGGCGCGGATTTCGTCGTCGGTGACAACGGTCGGGTCTGCAACGTCAGTCGGCTCGAGCTTCACATAGGTGACCTTGCGATATTCCGGCGCACGGTAGTTTGCCTTGCGGCTGTCGTACCAGGGAGAAAGCACGTCGTCGCCCGGCACCTTGACCGGATCGATATTGGCGTTCGAGAGCAGCAGGTAATCGATCGTGCGCTTCTCGTGCCGGTAGGCGCCAATCGCGTCGGTGAGAACCTTCGGAGCGACATAGCCATCAGACAGCGCGTCGACGATCTGCGAGCGGATCGCCGTCTGGCTCTGGCTGTTGATGTAATCCTGTTCGCGCAGGCCCGCATTGCGCAGCACGCTCGAGAACGTCAGTCGGTCGAACTGGCCGTTGACGCTGTGGAATGCCGGATCGTCGGCGATCAGTTTTGCGAGCCGATCCTGCGACAGGCCGAGATTCATGTCGTTGGCGAGCTGGTCGAGAGCCGCGCCGGCGACGATCTGCGAGTAGACCCGCTGCTCGATGCCGAAGGCGCGCGCCTGCTGCGGCGTCAGCCGCGTGCCGAGCTGGCGGGAAGCCTGTGCCAGCATGGTCTCGTAGGCGAGCCGGAATTCCGGTGGCTTGACCTTGACGTCACCGACGACCACCACCGCATCCGACTGGTTCGTCATCGTCAACGATGAGCCGCCCCACACCATGAACGACAGAACGAGAACGATTAGCAGGCCTTTGACGACCCAGGTCTGGGCGGCGCTTCTCAGAAATTCGAGCATGGGGGCAGAAACCTCGTTGCAATGCGGTGGCCATCGGCCAAACGAAATCGTTCCTTAAAACAAACGAAACAGGAAATGAAGGGTTGTTTGCCGCAAATTGCGCCCATGCAACGGGATCGGCCGCCCGGAGCAACTGTCTGGTTTTCAATGGCTGCCGCGACAGCTGCGCGAGCTGCCTGGATGAGGCGGGCGGTGTCCGTCGATCGGACCGGCGCGGGTGATCAACTCGATGTCGGATTCGTTAGCCGGCAACTGAAAATTATCTGTCACATTGGCTCGAACATGCCGCGGTTCTGTGGTTCTGTTGCAGGGGCGGAGCGATTCTTTGGAGCTTCCGCGGGAAAGATTCCATGCAGTCGACAATCGTGATGGTAAACCTGTTTGGAGCAGTGGCACTGCTTCTCTTCGGCCTGTCCCTCGTCAAGGACGGGGTGACCCGTGCCTTCGGGGCTCGGCTGCGCGCCGGCCTCGCCCAGGGAACCGACGGCTCTCTCCGCTCCTTCGTGACCGGACTTGTCGCGACGCTTGCGCTGCAAAGTTCCACGGCCACCGCATTGATGACCGCATCCTTCGTGGAAAAGGGGCTCATCCGCTCGCGCATGGCGCAGATCGTGCTGCTTGGCGCCAATCTCGGCACGGCGATGACGGCCTGGATCGTGGCGACCGGAATAGAATGGCTGTCGCCGCTCGTCATTCTCATCGGCGTGGTCTTGCACCGCGCCAGCCGGTCGAACGCGCGCCAGGGTCTGGGCGCTGCCTTCGTTGGCATCGGCCTCATGCTCCTGTCGTTACATCTTTTGGGCGCGGCGACGGAGCCGATGCGTGACAGTCCGGCCCTTGGGGCCTTCCTCTCGATGCTCGACAGCGCCTGGCCAGTAGCGCTTCTCATTGCCGCGGGACTTGCCTTTGCGTCGTCGTCCAGTCTGGCTGTGGTGATGCTGGTGCTGTCACTCTCGACGACGGGCATCCTCAGCGTCGGGTTGACGGTGGCACTCGTGCTTGGCGCCAATCTCGGTGGCGCCGTTCCGCCTGTCATGGCAACGCTCGGTTCCGCCCCGTCGGCGCGCCGCGTCACCATAGGCAACCTTGTCGTTCGCGCCATTGGCTGCCTGATCGCGCTTCCGCTGACAGGCATGAGCGTGGAGTTTCTGCAGAGCCTGCCGCTGCCGCGCCAGAACCTGCCGGTCGACATTCATCTGGCCTTCAACCTCGCGGTCGCCATTCTTGCCTGGCCCTTTGCCGGTTTGCTGTCGCAGCTGATGGCCCGGTTCATTCCGGATGGAGAGGCCGAGGAGACTGGCCCGCGTTATCTCGATGAGACGACGCTGAATACGCCGGTCATGGCGCTTTCGGGAGCCACCCGGGAGGTCTTGCGCGTCGGCGATCTGGTCGAGGCGATGCTGATGCGTGCCGCGAACGCCTTCAACAACAACGACCTCTCGGATATTCGCGATATCGGCAAGTTCGAAAAACAGGTCGATCAGCTGCAGCAGGAGGTCAAGATCTTCCTGTCGCGCTTGGGCCGCGATGGCCTGAGCGCCGAAGACGGCCGCCGCTCGATCGTCATCATCGACTACGCCATCAATCTCGAGCATATGGGCGACATCATCGAGAAGGGGCTGTGCGAGCAGATCACCAAGAAGATCAGCAACGGCCTGAAGTTCTCGGAGGAGGGCTATCAGGAACTGAAGAGCCTCTTCAACCTGACGATCGACAATCTGCGAGTCGCCCAGACCATCTTCGTCACCCGCAATGCCGATCTCGCCAAGCAGCTCATCGAGGTGAAGGTCAACGTCCGTCACATGGAGAAACGCTCGGCGGAGCGCCATATCGAGCGGTTGCGCGACGGGCTGGTCCAGAGCCTGCAGACGAGCTCGCTGCATCTCGACATGCTCCGGGATCTGAAGCGCGTCAACGCGCATATCGCTTCCGTCGCCTATCCCATCCTTGAGGAAAATGGCCTGTTGAGCGAGAGCCGCTTGCGGCCGGGCGCCTAGCCGTCGCGTCGATCAGCCGCCGGTGTTGGCAGCGGGCTTCAGGCTGTTTCGGATAAAGGCGTCGTAGCAGCTTGTCAGCGTGATCCGGCTGTGAGCCGTTTCGAGGCTCGGCAGATAAAGCGACAGCAGCGTCTGGTTGACGTTGGTCACCGGGCAGGTCGGCACCAGCGCGACGTCGACCGCATCGAGGGCGGCGCGAACATTTTCATCCGGCGGCGGAATGGCGCGGAAGGGATCTGCGCCGATCGCGACATGCAGCGGGGCACTGCGGTCCATCAGCCATGGAAAGGGATTCGTGAAGTCGACGTTGAAGATCGTCCGGAAGCGTACGCCGTTCGAAGCCTCGTAGGCCGTCAACGCGTCGATCGCTTCGTCGACATTCATCAGCCATCCCGTCTGAAAATCGAAGTCGCTGTAGAGCAGGAACGACGGCAACTCGCCAGTTTTGGCGAAGGCGTCGAATGCGGGACGCTCGGTCGCGTAGAGGATGCGCAGACGCTCGGCGCGCAGTGCCAGGATGGGCCGTACATTGACGGCGCCCATGGTTTTGAGGTTGCGGCTTTCCAACGGCACGTTGTTGACAGCCCCGATCCATGCGCGGGCGCTTTTTTGCACGACGGCTGTGGCCGGCGGCAGGGCTGCCGCGAGGGCGAGAACAGCGACTGCAACTGCGGCAGGCCGTGTTTTGGCGGCTGCGACCTCATCGATCGCGAGCTTGAGGAGCAGCGGCAGCAGGAAGATGAACGCCTGGCTGCCGGTATTCTGACTTTCAAAGAGGATGCCAGCAACAACGAAGGCCGCCAGCCAGATAAACGGCTGGTCGAACATTCTGCCGAGCGCCGCCATTGACGGGCCTTTTCCAAGCTGACGCAGCGACTGGGCGAAGGGCGCAAGCTGCGTGCCGAGGAGCACCAGGCACAGCAACCCCGCCGGGATCAGCAGACCGGCATTGAGGGAGGCGGCCTGCAGCAGCCGCGGCAGTAAGCTGCCGTCATTGACGGAAAGCAGCGCCAGGATATCGAAAAGATAGGCAGAGACGCCGCCGAGGGCGAGCTCGACGCTCGCAAGGATGGCGATGACAACGAGCCCCGCCATGATAGCCGACCGGAACGGCAGGCGCCCCGCAGCAAAGGCCATGAGGCACATGAGCGTGCCGGCAACCGCGCCGGTGATCTTGACGAAGAACAGTGCCGCCATGGCGCCGGCGACCGTCGCGACGAGCAGCCGACGATCGCGTACGTGGACAAGTGCGGCTGCGAGTACATAGAGAAGCTGGCAGACCTGGCGGTTGTAGATGCCGAAACCGTCGGAGCCGGGGTAGGGGTAGAAGTCGCCGGTGTTGAACGGCAGCGCCGAAAACACCAGGAACGGCAGCAGGATCGCATAGGCGACTGCCGTCGAACGCTTCTGGACATCGGTGACCACCAGCGCGATCAGCGGCCCACTGACGAGAAGCAGGCACCAGCTCGCCAGGAGCAGCGGCTGGCCGTTCGGAAAGATGCCCTGCAGGGCGGCGAAGAGATAGTAGCCGAGGGCGCCGACGGGGGTGAAGAAATCGACCGACGGGATCTGGCCGTCGCGGATACGATTGGCGGCATCGAGATAGAGATAGTGGTCCCAGAACATCGGACCGATCGGCTGCGGGATCGTGAAGCTGAGCAGAACCGCGAGCACACCGAGCACAAGGGCAAGCAACAGAAGCGGAGATCGAGCGAGAGGAATGACCGCGCCGGTAGACTTTGCCGGTGTGTCGATGTCAGTGCGGCTGTGCATTGCGGCTTGATCCCCCGAAGGAGCGATGCACCCGCACGGCTTTGCTGACACAGGCTCCGCGCCTTCTTATGCCATCATCCGGTTTTAAGCCGGTTAATGCGACGTGATTGTGAGAATTATGCTTCTCGCAATATGTTGCTGCTAGCACCGCGCCGAATCGAAAGGCGATTTTGTACTTGAGCCGATTCCGATCTAAGGAATTGTGCAGTGGGCGTGAGCCTGGAAGAGACCAAGGAGAGATATATGGAACGGACGTGCCTGGCCATCGTTTTGGCTGCGGGTGAAAGCACGCGGATGAAATCGTCCATGTCGAAGGTGCTGCATCCGGTGGCGGGCCGGCCGATGATCGCCCACGTCGTCGAGGCGCTCTCAAACGCTTCCATCTCGGATATCGCTCTCGTCGTCGGCCGCGACGCCGACGCGGTCTCGGCTGCCGCCGACATCGGCGGCGTGTCGGTTTCGTCCTATCTGCAGAAGGAACGGCTCGGCACCGGCCATGCGGTGCTTGCTGCCCGCGACGCCATCGCAAAGGGTTTCGACGACATTCTCGTCGTTTTTGGCGATACGCCGCTGATCCAGCCTGAACCACTTCGGGCCGCTCGCGAGGGACTTGCGGCCGGCAACGATGTGGTGGTGATCGGCTTCGAGGCGGCAGACCCGTCGGGCTACGGCCGCCTGATCGTCAAGGACGGCGCGCTGCTCGCCATTCGCGAGCACAAGGACGCAACGGAAGAAGAGCGCCGCATCACCTATTGCAACGGCGGCCTGATGGCGATCGACGGTCGCAAGGCACTCGATCTTCTCGGCCGCATCGGTAACGCCAACGTCAAGGGCGAGTATTACCTGACCGACCTCGTGGAGATCGTCCGCGACATCGGTGGGCAGGCGATTGCCGTCGAGGCCCCCGAAGAAGAACTGACGGGCTGCAACACGCGCGCCGAGCTCGCCTTCATCGAGCGGCTTTGGCAGCAGCGCCGCCGCCACGAGCTGATGCTGTCGGGCGTATCGATGATCGCGCCGGAAACCGTGTTTCTCGCCTGGGATACCGCGCTGGAGCAGGATGTCCTGGTCGAGCCGAATGTCGTCTTCGGCCCGGGCGTGCGCGTCGAAAGCGGCGCGATCATTCATGCCTTCTCGCATGTCGAGGGTGCGACGGTGCGCGCCGGCGCGACGGTCGGTCCGTACGCACGCCTGCGCCCGGGTGCCGATCTCGGCGAAAACTCCAAGGTCGGCAATTTCTGCGAGGTCAAGAAGGCTGAGATTGGCGCCGGCGCCAAGGTCAATCACCTGACCTATATCGGCGATGCCTTCGTCGGCGCAGGCACCAACATCGGCGCCGGCACGATCACCTGCAATTACGATGGTGTGAACAAGCACGAAACGCGGATCGGCGAAAATGCCTTTATCGGCTCGAACTCGTCTCTGGTTGCGCCGGTGACGATCGGTGACGGCGCCCTGGTCGCCTCCGGCAGCGTCATCACCGAGGATGTGCCGGCCGACGCCGTCGCCTTTGGCCGCGCGCGCCAGGAGATCAAGCCCGGCCGGGCGCGGCTGCTGCGCGAGCGGTACGAGGCGGTGAAGGCGGCCAAGAAGGCGGCGAAGGCTGCCGGTTAGGCCCGTGGTGCCCGCGTGTCCGCGGGTTCGCCTCGGATTTGCTGCATGTCGCTTGATTCCGCTAGGATTCGCGGGAACATGCGGCGGCGTTAAACATTGAAATCGAAAGTGAAATCGGGGCGGATTGCCTCGACCGGCAAATGCTTTACCAAGACAGCGCGCCGGGCGGCATTTCCGCCCTCGTTGAACAGGGGCGCCCATCGCGGCGCGGGGACGAATTCGGAGACGACTATGTGCGGTATTGTAGGCATCGTTGGCAACCAGCCGGTATCGGAACGACTGGTCGATGCGCTGAAGCGCTTGGAATACCGCGGTTATGATTCCGCCGGTGTCGCCACCGTCATTGGCGGCAAGCTGGAGCGCCGGCGCGCCGAGGGCAAGCTCGTCAATCTGGAGATCAGGCTGCGCGAAGAGCCGCTCGCCGGCACGATCGGCATTGCCCACACGCGCTGGGCAACCCATGGCGCGCCGACCGAACGCAACGCCCACCCGCATTTCACCGACGGGGTCGCCGTCGTCCACAACGGCATCATTGAGAACTTCGCCGAGCTGAAGGACGAACTGATCGCCAGTGGCGCAAAGTTCGAGACGGACACCGACACCGAGGTCGTGGCCCATCTGCTCTCCAAGTTCCGCCGCGAGGGCCTCGGCCGGCGCGAAGCCATGCACGCGATGCTGAAGCGCGTCACCGGTGCCTATGCACTGGCGGTGCTCTTCCAGGACGATCCTTCGACGATCATGGCGGCGCGTAACGGCCCGCCGCTTGCGATCGGTCACGGCCGCGGCGAAATGTTCCTCGGCTCCGACGCGATCGCGCTTGCGCCCTTCACCAACGAGATCACCTATCTGATCGACGGCGACTGGGCGGTGATCGGGGCGAACGGCGTGCATATCTTCGATCTCGACGGCAACGTCGTCGACCGGCCGAAGCAGCTGTCTACGGCCGCCGCCTACATGATCGACAAGGGCAACCACCGGCACTTCATGGAGAAGGAGATCTATGAGCAGCCGGAGGTGATCGCGCACGCGCTCAGCCACTACATCGATTTTGCCGGCAACCGCATAAAGGCGCTCTCAGGCACGATCGATTTCGCCAAGGTTCCGAGCCTTGCGATTTCCGCTTGCGGCACCGCCTATCTCGCTGGCCTCGTCGGCAAGTACTGGTTTGAGCGTTACGCCCGCCTGCCGGTGGAAATCGACGTCGCGTCCGAGTTCCGCTACCGCGAGATCCCGCTGCCTTCCGAGGCGGCCGCGTTGTTCATCTCTCAATCCGGCGAAACCGCTGATACGCTGGCGTCGCTGCGCTATTGCAAGGAACTTGGCCTGAAGATCGGCGCCGTGGTCAACACGCGTGAATCGACCATCGCGCGTGAATCCGATGCGGTCTTTCCGATCCTTGCCGGTCCGGAAATCGGTGTCGCCTCGACCAAGGCCTTCACCTGCCAGCTCGCAGTGCTGGCGTCGCTCGCGATCGGCGCCGGTCGCGCCCGCGGCACGGTGAGTGCTGAGGAAGAGCAGGTCTTGGTTCGCTATCTCGCGGAAATGCCGCGTCTCATGGGGCAGGTGCTGAACGCCGTTCAGCCGAAGATCGAGCTTCTTTCGCGCGAGCTGTCGAAGTGCCGCGACGTTCTCTACCTCGGCCGCGGCACCAGCTTCCCGCTGGCGATGGAGGGGGCGCTCAAGCTCAAGGAGATCTCCTATATCCATGCGGAAGGTTATGCCGCCGGCGAACTGAAGCATGGACCGATCGCGCTGATTGACGAGAACATGCCGGTTATCGTCATCGCGCCGCACGACCGCTTCTACGAGAAGACCGTTTCCAACATGCAGGAAGTCGCGGCCCGCGGCGGCCGGATCATTCTCATCACCGACGAGAAGGGCGCCGCCGCCTCGAAGCTCGAGACCATGGCGACGATCGTGCTGCCTGATGTCGATGAGGTCATCGCGCCGATGATCTTCTCGCTGCCGATCCAGCTCCTTGCCTATCACACGGCGGTGTTCATGGGCACCGACGTCGACCAGCCCCGCAACCTCGCCAAATCGGTGACCGTCGAATGATCTATGTCCGGCACGAGCGCCCCGGCGACGAAGCGGCGATACATGCCGTGACCGCGGCCGCCTTCGAAGGGCATCCGCACAGCGACCAGAGCGAACCCTTCATCATCGAGCGACTGCGTGAGTCCGGTGCGCTGAGTGTGTCGCTGGTCGCCGAGATGAACGAGGAAATCGTCGGGCACATCGCCTTTTCGCCCGTCACTCTGACGCCGGAAGAGCCCGGCTGGTTCGGGCTCGGGCCGGTCTCGGTCAAGCCGGACGTTCAGGCCCAGGGCATCGGCCGGCAGCTGATCCTCGAAGGGCTCGAATGGCTGCGGGCGGAAGGGGCCGCCGGCTGCGTCGTGGTCGGCGATCCGGCCTTGTATCAAAAGTTCGGTTTCCGTAACGAATCGGCTCTTGTATTCCCCGGTTGTGCGCCGCAATATTTCATGGCGCTGGCTCTCTCCGGCGCGATGGCGGCCGGTACGGTCGCCTATCATCCGGCCTTCGGCGTCGAGTGAGGTTGAGACGGAAGAAGCATGACGGAACATTCGAAACGCGGCTATATCGGCACCCGGCTGCGCAACTACTTCCTGACGGGTTTGATCATCTGCGCACCGGTCGCGATCACCGTCTGGCTCGTGCGCACCTTCATCGACTGGGCCGACGGTTGGGTGAAGCCCTACCTGCCGAACTTCTATAATCCGGACACCTATTCGCCCGTGGCCATTCCCGGCTTCGGTCTGCTCGTCGCTATTTTCGTGATCACCTTCGTCGGTTTCATGACCGCAAACCTCGTCGGTCGGTCGATCGTGAATTTCGCCGAGTCGCTCCTCAATCGCACGCCGCTCGTCCGCACGATCTACAAGTCCACCAAGCAGATATTCCAGACGGTGCTGCAGGAACAGTCCTCCTCCTTCAAGAAGGCCGGGCTGATCGAGTATCCGAGCCCGGGCATCTGGTCGCTGGTGTTCATCGCAACGGATGTGAAAGGCGAGATCGCCTCGAAATTCAAGGAACGCGGCATGGACATGGTCGCGGTCTTCCTGCCGCCGACCCCGATCCCGACGGCGGGGTTCCTGCTGTTCATCCCGCGCGACAAGATCATCCCGCTTGACATGAGCGCGGAGGACGCGGCGAAGCTCCTGATCTCGGGGGGGCTCGTGACGCCCGACCAGAAGCCGCTCGCCAATGCACCTTTGAAAATCGGTCAGCAGAAGACTGAGATTCCCGTATCTTGATGCCGGGCCGCCGTGATCGTCGCCTTGGCAGGGTGGTCGGTCAGCCGGCGCGCAGGAAGCGGATCGCCTCATCGCGGCGGTAGAGATAGAGCAGCGTGCGGAGCGCTTCGCCGCGCTCCGAAGTGAGGTCCGGATCGCGCTCGATCACGTAGGCGGCGTCCTTCCGCGCGATTTCGAGCAGATCGCCGTGGGCCTCCAGGCTGGCGATGCGAAAACCGGGCGTGCCTGACTGGCGCGTGCCGAGCAACTCGCCTTCGCCGCGCAGCTTCAGGTCTTCCTCGGCGATAAGGAAGCCGTCCTCGCTGTCGCGCAGGATCGAGAGCCGCGCGCGGCCGGTTTCGCCGAGCGGCCCCTTGTAGAGCAGGATGCACGTCGATGCCTCGTCGCCACGGCCGACGCGGCCGCGCAACTGGTGAAGCTGGGCAAGGCCGAAGCGTTCCGCATGCTCAATCACCATGATCGTTGCGTCGGGCACGTCGACGCCGACTTCCACGACTGTTGTCGCAACCAGCAGGCGGATCTCGCCGTTCTTGAAGGCGAGCATGACGGCGTCCTTCTCCGCCCCGTTCATACGGCCGTGTACCAGGCCGACATTGTTGCCGAAGCGCTTGGCGAGGCCTTCGTATCGTTCTTCGGCCGACATGACGTCGACGGCTTCGGACTCTTCCACGAGCGGGCAGATCCAGTAGGCCTTCTTGCCTTCGCGAAGGGCGGCGTCGAGCCGATCGACGATGTCGCCAACGCGCTCCGTCGGGATCGTCACCGTCTGGATCGGCTTGCGTCCGGCGGGCTTTTCCGTGAGCTTCGAAACGTCCATGTCGCCGAAGGCGGCAAGCACCAGCGTGCGGGGGATCGGCGTTGCCGTCATGACCAGCATATGCGGCGAGATGCCCTTGGCGGTCAGGCGCAGGCGCTGGTGAACGCCGAAGCGATGCTGTTCGTCCACCACCGCCAGTGTCAGCTCCTTGTAGCTCACCGTGTCCTGGAAAAGCGCATGCGTGCCGATCACCATGCGCGTTTCTCCGGACGCGATGCGCTCGAGAATGGCGTCGCGCTCCTTGCCCTTGGTGCGGCCGGTCAAAACGTCGATGGCGATGCCGGCGGATGCGGCCATCCTTGCAAGCGTCGCATGGTGCTGGCGGGCGAGAATTTCGGTCGGCGCCATCAGCACCGCCTGACCGCCGGATTCGACGGCGGCGAGCATCGCCATCAGCGCCACCATCGTCTTGCCGGAGCCGACATCGCCTTGCAGCAGCCGGAGCATGCGCTCGGTGCCGGCCATGTCCTTCAGGATGTCGGCGATCGCCGTCGACTGACTGGCTGTCAAGGAAAAGGGAAGGGCGTCGATGACCGGACGGGAAAGTACACCGGTCGCGTGAACCGGTACTCCCGCGACCTTGCGCAGGCGCTGGCGAACGAGAGCCAGGGACAATTGCCCGGCGAGAAACTCGTCATAGGCGAGGCGGCGGCGGGCAGGTGCCTGCGGATCGAGGTCGGTCGCGTCGCGGGGATCATGCAGCGCGCGGAAACTTTCGGCTGCGGTGCTGAAACCTTGTCGCGTCAGCAGCGCGTCGTCCGTCCATTCGGGCATGTCCGGAACGCGGGCGACGGCGGCCTCGATCGACTTGCGCAATATCCTTGGTGAAAGTCCTGCTGTCAGCCCGTAGACCGGCTCGACCAGCGGCAGGTTTTCCGCCTCGCTTGCCCGGACCGCATAGTCAGGGTGAACCATGGAGGGGCGGCCGTTGAACCAGTCGACCTTGCCGCTGACGATGACTGTCTCATCGACCGGCAGCGATTTTTCCAGCCAGTTGCCCTTGACGCGGAAGTAGGTGAGCGCCAGCTCCCCGGTCTCGTCATGCAGGAAGACGCGATAGGGCAGGTTGGGCTTTCCGCGTGGGGGCGGCTGGTGGCGATCGACCCGACCGGTGATGGTGACGATAACCCCTTGAGGCGCGTGGGCGATGCCAGGCTGTTGGCGCCGGTCGATCAACGAATGCGGCGCGTGAAAAACGAGATCGACCACGCGGCAGTCTTCGATCGTCTCGCGACCGAGCAAACGGGCATAGAGTTCGCCGATCTTCGGGCCGATGCCTGGAAGCGTGTCGAGCGGGGAGAAGAGCGGATCTAGCAGGGCGGGGCGCATGGCGATGAAATTGCGATGATAATTCGGGCTTTGGCAAGGCTGACAATCGGCTATTCAGAGTTTATAGAGCCGTTGACGACAAACCGTACCCCAAAGGCCTCGCGCGTTCGTCCGAGCGTGCAGGCGTCATCGCGGGCGGCAGGAAGGAATTTCCCATGACCGGCATCTCTCGCACCAGCGCCGATCTCGATCCGCGTCGACGGCGGATCCTGTTTCGCGCTTGGCATCGCGGCATTCGCGAGATGGATTTGATCCTCGGGCAATTTGCAGAGGCTGAGCTCTCGACGCTTTCTGAAGCACAACTCGATGAACTCGAGACGATCATGGGCGAGGAAGACAACGATCTCGTCAAGTGGATCATCGGCGAACAGCCGGTGCCGGCTTGCTATCAGACGCAGATGTTTCAGCGCATCGCTGCCTATCGTCCGGATTTCGACAAGCTTCCCGAAGGGATGAAATAGACCGATGATGCTGGCTGGCCTTGATCCGAAGAAGATTGTCGAAGCACAGCGAGAGATCACGATCGGGCCGGTGCCCTCCGGGGCCGAGGCGCTGATCCTTGCTGAGCTCGCCCGCGCCGGCCAGCCGGTCGCCTACATTCTTTCGGACGGCCAGCGGATCGCCGATCTTGAGCAGGTCCTCTCATTCGTCGCGCCAGACATTCCGGTGCTCACTCTTCCCGGCTGGGACTGCCTTCCCTATGACCGCGTCTCGCCGAGCGCCGACACGTCGGCACGGCGGCTGGCGGCGCTGAGCGCCTTGATTGCGCACAAGAAGAAGCCGCATGCGGCGATCGTGCTGGTGACGGTCAACGCCGCCCTCCAGAAGATCTCGCCGCAGGACGTGATCCAGAGCCTGGCGTTTTCGGCCCGTCCGGGCAATCAGGTGCGTATGGACGACATCGCGATGCGGCTGGAGCGCAACGGCTTCGAGCGTGTCGCGACCGTGCGTGAGGTTGGCGAATACGCAGTGCGCGGCGGCATCCTCGATGTCTTCGTGCCGGGGAGCGGCGAGCCGCTGCGCCTTGATTTCTTCGGCGATACGCTCGAAACAATCCGCTCGTTCGATCCGGCAAGCCAGCGCACCACCGGTCAGGTCCGCTCCCTCGATCTCAATCCGATGAGCGAGGTGTCGCTGACGCCCGAAACGATCAGCCACTTCCGCAAGCACTACCTGTCGCTGTTCGGCGCGACGACCCGCGACGACGCGCTTTACCAGGCTGTCTCCGAAGGCCGGCGCTATGCCGGCATGGAGCATTGGCTGCCGCTGTTCTATGACGGGCTGGAGACAGTCTTCGACTATCTCGACGGCTTCCGTATCGTCACCGATCATCTGGCGCGCGAAGCTGCGGCTGAGCGCTCGAAGCTCATTCTCGACTATTACGACGCCCGTTTGGCCTCGGCGTCTCCGGGCAAGGCGCAGGCCACCCAGGGTACGCCCTACAAGCCGGTTCCGCCGGAGCTGCTATATCTGAGCTCGCAGGGCTTCAACGCCGGCCTGAGCTCACGCGACGCCATTCGCCTGTCGCCCTTCAACGAGCACGAGGGCGAAGCCCGCCAGGTCATCTCGGTCGATGCGCGCCAGGGCATGCGTTGGGCGAAGTCGGCGGGTGAGGGCGAAGCCGAAGACGAACGCGTTAACGTCTTCGATCAGGCGGTCAAGTACATCGCCGAGCGGCGCTCGAAGGGCGCCAAGGTGGTGATTTCAGGCTGGAGCGAAGGATCGCTCGATCGCCTGCTCCAGGTTCTCGCCGAACACGGTCTCGGCAACGTCAAGCCCATCAAGGCACTCGCCGAGATCAAGTCGCTGAAGCCGGGCGAGGCGGCCTCGGCCGTGCTCAGCATCGAAGCCGGTTTCGAGACGGGCGATCTCGTCATCATCGGCGAACAGGATATTCTGGGCGACCGCATGGTCCGCCGCTCGAAGCGGCGCAAGCGCGGTGCCGACTTCATCGCCGAGGTGGCTGGTCTCGACGAGGGCAGCTATGTCGTGCACGCCGAACACGGCATCGGCCGTTTCGTCGGCCTGCGCACCATCGAGGCGGTCGGCGCCCCGCATGATTGCCTCGAGCTCGTCTATGCCGACGATGCCAAGCTGTTCCTGCCGGTCGAAAACATCGAGCTTCTGTCGCGCTACGGTTCAGAAGGCACCGATGCGATCCTCGACAAGCTCGGCGGCGTCGCCTGGCAGGCGCGCAAGGCCAAGCTCAAGAAGCGGCTGCTCGATATGGCGGGCGGCCTCATTCGCATCGCCGCCGAACGCCATACGCGCCGGGCGCCGGTGCTCGCCGCACAGGACGGCGTCTATGACGAGTTTGCCGCCCGCTTCCCCTATGACGAGACCGAAGACCAGCTGAACTCGATCGAGGCGGTGCGGGAGGATCTCGGCAGCGGCCGTCCGATGGACCGCCTCGTCTGCGGCGACGTCGGCTTCGGCAAGACGGAAGTGGCGCTTCGTGCCGCCTTCATCGCTGCTATGAACGGCGTACAGGTCGCGGTCGTCGTGCCGACGACACTGCTTGCCCGCCAGCACTTCAAGACCTTTTCCGAACGGTTCCGTGGGCTGCCGATCCGCATCCAGCAGGCGTCGCGCCTCGTCGGTTCCAAGGAACTGGCGCTGACGAAGAAGGAAGTGGCCGATGGCAAGACCGATGTCGTCGTCGGTACGCATGCGCTGCTCGGCACGTCGGTCAACTTTGCCAATCTCGGCCTCTTGATTATCGACGAGGAACAGCACTTCGGTGTCAAGCACAAGGAGCGGCTGAAGGAGCTGAAGTCCGACGTGCACGTGTTGACGCTTTCGGCGACGCCGATCCCGCGCACGCTGCAGCTTGCCCTGACCGGGGTGCGTGAACTGTCGCTGATCACGACGCCGCCGGTCGACCGCATGGCGGTGCGCACCTTCATCTCGCCCTTCGATGCGCTGGTGATCCGCGAAACGCTGATGCGCGAGCACTATCGCGGCGGCCAGAGCTTCTATGTCTGCCCGCGTCTGAGCGACTTGTCGGAGATCCATGATTTCCTGAAATCGGACGTTCCGGAGCTGAAGGTAGCCGTCGCCCACGGCCAGATGCCGGCAACCGAGCTCGAAGACATCATGAACGCCTTCTATGACGGCCGTTACGATGTGCTGCTGTCGACGACGATCGTCGAATCCGGTCTCGACGTACCGACGGCCAACACGCTGATCGTGCACCGCGCCGACATGTTCGGTCTCGCCCAGCTCTACCAGCTTCGCGGCCGCGTCGGCCGCTCGAAGGTGCGCGCCTTTGCGCTGTTCACGCTGCCGGTCAACAAGACGCTGACGGGCATGGCCGAACGCCGGCTGAAGGTACTGCAGTCGCTCGACACGCTTGGCGCCGGTTTCCAGCTCGCAAGTCACGACCTCGATATCCGTGGCGCTGGCAACCTGCTCGGCGAGGAACAGTCGGGCCATATCAAGGAGGTTGGCTTCGAGCTTTACCAGCAGATGCTCGAGGAAGCGGTCGCCGAACTCAAGGGCGAGGAAGAAATCCACGACACCGGCTGGTCGCCGCAGATTTCGGTCGGAACGCCCGTCATGATCCCGGAACACTACGTTCCGGATCTGCATCTGAGGCTCGGCCTTTATCGTCGTCTCGGCGAACTGACGGACTTGAAGGAGATCGACGGCTTCGGCGCCGAGATGATCGACCGCTTCGGTCCGCTGCCGATCGAGGTCCAGCATCTCTTGAAGATCGTCTACATCAAGTCGCTCTGCCGCACGGCGAATGTCGAGAAGCTCGATGCCGGGCCGAAGGGCGTCGTCGTGCAGTTCCGCAACAAGGAATTCCCGAACCCTGCGGCACTGGTGGGTTACATCGCCAAGCAGGGCACGCTTTCGAAGATTCGGCCCGACCAGAGCATCTTCTTCCAGCGCGAACTGGCGACGCCGGAAAAGCGCCTGTCCGGTGCAGCAATGGTCATGACGCAGCTCGCCGGCCTGGCGAAGTAACAAAAAACCGTACTGCCGCGTGGTGCGGCAGTACGGTCGAGGTCTGTCGAGCAAGTCTGTTTCAGGTCGTGCCGAGATCAGTTCGGCTTGCCGCTCGCCTTCATCTCGGCGATTTCGCGCAGCGCATTCGTCAATACGTCGACCGATTGCGCGCCCATCACGGCATATTGTCCTTCGAGGATGAAGCAGGGAACGCCGGTCACGCCCATCTCGCGGGCCATGCCAACCTCTTCCTTGACCGCATCCTTGTCGGCATCGGAGCCAAGCAGAGCCGCAACGACGGGGCGATCGAGCCCTGCTTGCTCGGCGATATCGAGCAGGACCGCGTGATCACCGACATTGCGGCCTTCTTCGAAATTGGCCTTGAACAGCAAGCCGACGACGGCCGACTGCGCCTGCTCGCCGTTGGTCGCGGCCCAGCGGACAAGCCGATGAGCGTCTAGCGTGTTCGGGCTGATCTTCACCGCATCGAAGTCGAAGGCGATGCCGTCGGCATTGCCGAGTTCGCGCAGCGTGTCGTGGGCGCGATCGACGGCCGCCTGGCCGCCGAGCTTCTCGGCAAGATGCCGCTTGTGATCGATCCCCTCGGGCGGCAGGTCGGGGTTGAGCTGGTAGGGGCGCCAATTGACCGTGACCAGCACGTCCGGAAGATTGGCAATCGCCTGGTCGAGCCGCGCCTTGCCGAGATAACACCAGGGACAAACAACGTCCGAGACAATATCGATGCTGACGGTTTGCATGGTGTGGGCGCCTTTCCTTGTTCGGTTGAAGGCGAGATAAGCCGGTTTCATCCGGCTTTCAATGCGTTACCAAAAGGGAACCAACCCTCTATTGTGCGTTTTGATCCCACCAGGTCGGAAGCTGGTAGCCGTAGAGCGGCATGGTATCGGGCCGGCCGATATGCTTGCGTCGCGCCACCCACTGTGCGTCGAGGTGATAGAGCGGCACCAGATAGGAATTGTTGACGAGCAACCGGTCATGCGCACGCACCGCCGCCGTGAAGTCTTCGCTCGTGCGGGCCTGCAGGATGTTATTGACCATCCGGTCGACGTCCTTGTCGGCGACGCCGGCGAAGTTGTCGCTACCCTGCCGGTCGCGCGCCTGTGAGGTCCAGCGCCCGGCCTGCTCGATGCCGGGTGACAGCGTCGAGGGGAAGGATTTGATGATCACGTCGTAGTCGAAGGACTGGCTGCGCTGCTGGTACTGCGAATCGTCGACAGTGCGCACGGACGCCTGGATGCCGAGAGGTGCGAGAAATCGCTGGTAGGCGAGGGCGATTTTTTCCTGGCCGGCATTCTGGCTCATGATCTCGAACGCGAGCGGTTTGCCCTGCGGGTCGACCATCTTGCCGTCCTTGATCTGATAGCCGGCCTCGCGCATCAGCGAGACAGCAACACGCAGCACGTTGCGATCGCGCCCGGACGCGTCGGTCACCGGCAGGCGATAGGTGCCGTCGAGGATCGCCGGGTTGATTCGATCGCGGGCGTCGCCGATCAGGCCGAGTTCGCGGTCGTCGGCCGGTGCGCCGAGAAAACTCAGCGCCGAGTTCTGCCAGTAGCTCTGCGTGCGCGTATAGGCGCTGTCGAAGAGGTTCTTGTTGACCCACTCGAAGTCGAAGACCAGCGCCAGGCCCTGCCGGAGCTTCAAGTTGTCGAACATTGGCCTGCGGGTATTGAAGACGATGCCGAGCATGCCGGACGGCGTCTTCGGCGTGAAGGTTTCCTTGACGACGTCGCCGGAACGAACCGCCGGGAAATCGTAGCCGCGCGCCCATTTGGTGGCGCTGCCTTCCGGATAGATGTCGATCTCGCCCTTCTTGAAGGCTTCGAACAGCGAGTTCTCCTGGAGGAAATACTCCACGGAGATCTCGTCGTAATTGTCCTGGCCGACCTTCGAGGGGAGGTCCTTGGCCCAATAGTCCGGGTTTCGCTTGTAGACGATGCGCTCGCCCGGTTTCACCTCTGCGACGCGGTAGGGGCCGGAGCCGAGCGGCGGCTTCAGCGTGGTCTGGTC
The DNA here is from genome assembly GCF_014851885.1 of Ensifer sp. ENS02. Lineage (NCBI taxonomy): Bacteria > Pseudomonadati > Pseudomonadota > Alphaproteobacteria > Hyphomicrobiales > Rhizobiaceae > Ensifer > Ensifer sp. ENS02. The sequence continues at coordinate 291,376 of NZ_JACVAO010000009.1, forward strand.
GAAGGTCGCAAGGTCGATGGCATGTTTCGGCAGCACCGGCGACAGGCCGAGCAGGAGCGGCAGCTCGCGGTCGGCATCCTCGGTGAAGGTAAAGCGCACGCTGCGCTCCCCGACCTTTTCGAGCTTCGCCACCTTGGCCATGCGGTTGCTGAAGGGGACACGCCCCTTGTCACGCAGCAGCTCGAAGCTGAAGATCACGTCCTCGGCGGTAACAGGTTGCCCGTCGGCCCAGCGGGCCTTCGGGTTGAGATTGAACTGGATGAAGGTCCGGTCGTCATCCCACTCCACTGTTTCGGCGAGCAGGCCATACATGGTGAAGGCCTCGTCGCGCGAACGCTGCATCAGCGATTCGTAGACGAGGTTGCCGTATTCCGGATCCCACATGCCGCGCGCGGTGGTGCGCATGCTCTTCAGGATGAAGGGATTGAGGCTGTCGAAGCTGCCGACGACGCCATAGGAGATCTTTCCACCCTTTTTTACGTCCGGATTGACGTAGGGAAAGTTCTTGAAATCGGCAGGCAGCGCCGGCTCTCCGTGCATGGCAATCGCATGCACGGGAGCGGCTGCCGCAGCAGTGCCGAATGAAGTGGCGGTCAGGATCAGCGCCAGACCGGAAAGAATTGCACGCAAGGTCACCTCCCGTGAGGGGTATCAACAGGCCGATTCCCCGAACGTTACCAATGCCGACGGATGAATCCAACCGATCCGCGGTCCAAATTCCGCCTAGTATGAAGTCAAAAAATGACAGGAAACACTGGATAATCGAAGCGAGCCAATGTAACAGGTGTTTCCGGAAACGGGGTCATGCATTTGCCTTATTTGGCCAACAGGACAACGGCGGCTGACGATACTCACCTGCGGAACAACTGTTCCGTTACCGGATTTCAGGAGACGGAATCACAATGATCTTCAAGTCGAATATTGCAAAACGTTCGGGCATGGCAGCGCTGGCGCTCACTGTAGCTGCTGCGGGCGTTCCGAGCGTTGCGTCTGCACAGCAGGCTGGCGGCAAGCCGCCGCAGGGCTGGTTCAAGGTTTGCACCAAGCAGGAAGACAACGATGTCTGCATCGTTCAGAACCTGCTGACCGCCAACAACGGCCAGCTCGTGACCGCTGTCGGCCTCATCACCGTCTCCGGCAAGGTCAACCGCAAGATCATGCAGGTTTCCGTACCGTCCGCGCGCCTCATTCCGACCGGCGTTCAGATGCAGATCGACGGCGGCAAGCCGGTCAAGCTCGACTACGCCATCTGCATGCCCGACAAGTGCGTTGCAGAAGCGCCGCTTTCCGACCAGCTGATCGCCAGCCTGAAGAAGGGCAATGAGGTCGTCTTCACCTCGGTCAACTTCCAGCGCGCTCCGAACCCGATCAAGATGGCCCTGACGGGCTTCACCGGTGTGTTCGACGGCGAGCCGATCGAGCAGTCGCAGCTCGAAGAGCGTCAGCGCCTGCTGCAGGAAGAAATGCAGAAGAAGGCCGAGGACGCGCGCAAGAAGCTTGAAGAAGCCCAGAAGGCTGCCAAGCAGAACTAAGCGGCCCTCCGCAAACTCATAAAGAAACGCCCGGACCTCGCGGTCCGGGCGTTTTCATTTGTTCGAGAGCGCAGTGCCTTAGTGCCGGAACGTCGCCTTGGGCCTGTAGTGGCCGACGCCATCCTTGTCGAACAGGGCATCGACTTGCGCGTGGCGCATCGGCCGGTCGCTGTCGTCGAATTCCAGGTTCTGCTCGGAGACGTAGGCGACATACTCGCTGTCGTCGTTCTCGGCGAACAGGTGATAGAAGGGCTGATCCTTGCTCGGGCGGATCTCCTGCGGAATGGCGTTCCACCACTCCTCGGTGTTGGCGTATTCCGGGTCGACATCGAAAATGACGCCGCGGAACGGGAAAACCCGATGGCGAACCACCTGTCCGATCTCGAATTTGGCGTTTCTCTGTTTCATGACGCAACACATCCTTTCAGGAGATTATCTGGGTTGGCGAACCCAAAACATCAATAGGGAATTCCCTACACCCTCCATTGATCGATCTCGCCGCGCGTGTCCCGCGGACGCGCAAAAGTTGTTGGCAACATAATATCACACAATTCGACGGTTTCGTGCCGCTCCTTGTTCAGGGCGCTCGCAATCGTGCGCGCCAAAGAAAAGGCCGGCGGCTCCGTTTGAGGAGCCGCCGGCCCTTGAGCACGGCTTGAACCGGTTGCCGATGCCGCCGGTTCCAATGGTTTTAGACCGAGTAGTACATGTCGTACTCGACCGGATGCGGGGTCATTTCGAAGCGCATGACTTCCTGCATCTTCAGTTCGATGAAGGAATCGATCTGGTCGTCGTCGAAGACGCCGCCGGCCGTCAGGTACTTGCGGTCCTTGTCGAGGCTTTCCAGCGCTTCGCGCAGCGAGCCGCAAACGGTCGGGATCTTCTTCAGTTCCTTCGGCGGCAGGTCATAGAGGTCCTTGTCCATGGCCTTGCCGGGGTGCAGCTTGTTCTTGATGCCGTCGAGGCCGGCCATCAGCATGGCTGCGAAGGCGAGGTAGGGGTTGGCGGTCGGGTCCGGGAAGCGGACTTCGACGCGCTTGGCCTTCGGGTTGGTGCCGAACGGAATGCGGCACGAAGCCGAACGGTTGCGTGCCGAATAGGCGAGCAGAACCGGTGCTTCATAGCCCGGGACGAGACGCTTGTAGGAGTTCGTCGACGGGTTGGTGAAGGCGTTCAGCGACTTGGCATGCTTGATGATGCCGCCGATGAAGTAGAGGCAGGATTCCGACAGGCCGGCATATTCATCGCCGGCGAAGGTCGGCTTGCCGTCCTTCCAGATCGACAGGTGTACGTGCATGCCCGAGCCGTTGTCGCCGAAGATCGGCTTCGGCATGAAGGTTGCCGTCTTGCCATAGGCATTGGCGACCTGGTGCACGACGTACTTGTAGATCTGCATCTTGTCGGCGTTGCGCACCAGCGCGTCGAACTTGACGCCGAGCTCGTGCTGGGCGGCCGCCACTTCGTGGTGATGCTTTTCGACGGTGACGCCCATTTCGGACAGAACCGTCAGCATTTCAGAGCGCATGTCCTGGCAGCTGTCGATCGGCGGAACCGGGAAGTAGCCGCCCTTGACGCGCGGGCGGTGGCCGAGGTTGCCGGTCTCATAATCGGTGTCGTCGTTCGACGGCAGTTCCGAGGAGTCGAGCTTGAAGCCGGTGTTGTACGGGTCGGCCTTGTACTTGACGTCGTCGAAGACGAAGAATTCTGCTTCCGGGCCAACGAAGACTGTGTCGCCGATGCCGGATGCCTTGAGGTAGGCTTCAGCCTTCTTGGCCGTGCCGCGCGGGTCGCGGTTGTAGGATTCGCCCGAAACCGGATCGAGAATGTCGCAGATGATGACCATCGTCGACTGCGCGAAGAACGGGTCCATATGCGCTGTTTCCGGATCGGGCATCAGCACCATGTCGGACTCGTTGATGGCCTTCCAGCCGCCAATCGAGGAACCGTCGAACATGACGCCATCGGCGAACATGTCTTCGTCGACGCAGACCACATCCATCGTTACGTGCTGCAGCTTGCCCTTGGGATCGGTAAAGCGCAGGTCGACGAACTTGACGTCGTTGTCCTTGATTTGCTTCAGAATATCGCTTGCAGTCGTCATTTGCCGTTATTCCCTGTGTGAGATGACGAGGATTTGAAAAGAACCGGGCCGAACGGCCCGTGATGTCAGATGGCGTCGAGGCCGGTTTCGCCCGTCCGAATTCGGATGACTTCTTCCACATTGGAAACGAAAATCTTTCCGTCACCAATGCGGCCGGTTTGCGCGGCGTTGCGGATCGCCTCGATGACGGCCTCCGCGTTTTCATCCGCCAGCACGACTTCGACCTTTACCTTCGGCAGGAAGTCCACCACGTATTCGGCGCCGCGATACAGCTCCGTGTGACCCTTCTGCCGCCCGAAGCCCTTGGCTTCCGTGACGGTGATACCCTGCAGACCGACTTCCTGAAGGGCTTCCTTCACTTCGTCGAGCTTGAAGGGCTTAATGATCGCTTCGATCTTTTTCATGAGAAAATGTCTCTCCGCTTCTCCCTTGAAAGCAGGATCATGCCCGCTCGCCCTGAATATGCACGTTGCATGCCAGTTTTTCTGCGAAAATCTGTCAGAACGACAAAAAATCTGCTGTCGGCGCGCCGATTGCGGGATTTCCATACCTTTGGCGGGCGCGATCTGCCTATTTTTTATGATTTCCGATCGAAAGATGCCCGCTTTTTGCGGCGTCTCCGCGTCATTGCTGGCGCAAAGCTTGTTATTTGAGCAACAATTATGTGCAAATGCATGATTTTAAGGCAATCGTGGTGGCAGCGCTGAGGCCTTGCTTCACGCGCGTGGGCATGGATAAGTCTGGCGCATGCGCTCCGACCTTCAGCACCTGTTGATCACGCCCGCCGAAATGACGGCAATCGACCGGGCGGCAGCCCAATCCGGCATCGATAGTTTTACGCTGATGCGCAACGCCGGACTGGCGGTGACGGCGGCGGCCCTGCGACATTTTCCGGATGCCCGCCGCTTCGTCGTGCTCTGCGGTCCAGGCAACAATGGCGGTGACGGGTACATCGCAGCCCGCGGCCTTGCCGAAAGCGGGGCGGATGTCGCGGTGTTCGTCCTCGGCGATCCCGCCAGGCTTCAAGGAGATGCAGCGCGGGCCTGGTCCGACTGGAGTGGTCCTGCTGCGCCAATCTCTGCATTCGAACCACAGGCTGGCGATGTCGTCATCGATGCGCTCTTTGGGGCGGGCTTGTCACGCGACCTCCCTGACGACGTCGTTCACCTTATAGAACGGGTCAATGCCAGCGGCGTTCCGGTCGTTGCCATCGATCTGCCGAGCGGCATCGACGGCCGGACGGGCGAGATCCGGGGCGCCGCCTTTGCCGCTCGCCACACTGTCACGTTCATGGCGCCCAAGCCCGGTCATTGGCTTCTGCCCGGGCGATCCCTCTGCGGCACACTCAAGGTGTTCGATATCGGCATTCCCGCGCGCATTGTGCGTGCCGGCGCAGGTTCGCTGCGCCTCAACGCGCCGTTCCTCTGGGCGGGCTGGGGAGGTGACCTGGCGGCCTCGACGCACAAGTTCAAGCGCGGGCATCTGGTCGTTTTCTCAGGCGACCGCCAGGCAACGGGCGCGGCGCGACTTTCGGCGGCAGCGGGCCTTGCGGCTGGCGCTGGCCTCGTTACCGTCGCCACCGGCAAGGCCGCGCTCGGCATCAATGCGTCTCATCTGACGGCGGTGATGGTGAAGGAGATCGACGGAAGCCGGGAGCTTACCAAATGGCTGCAGGACCAGCGCCTGGGCAGCTTCGTGCTTGGGCCGGGTTTTGGCATCGGCAAGAAGGCGAGGGACTTTGCGCTTGCGCTCTGCGATCGCTCTCTGGTGCTCGACGCCGATGGCATCACCTCGTTCCAGACGAACCCCGGCGAACTGTTCGCGGCGCTGGCGAAAGGTGGCGGGCAAATGGTGATGACGCCGCATGATGGCGAGTTCGCTCGCCTCTTTCCGGAGATCGCCGGCGACGACGGGCTTTCGAAGATCGAGAAGGCGCAGGCCGCGGCGCGGGCGAGCCATGCCGTGATCGTCTACAAGGGCGCCGACACCGTCGTTGCCGCGCCGGACGGGCGGGCCGTCGTCAACAACAATGCGCCGCCGTGGCTGGCAACCGCCGGATCGGGGGACGTACTTGCCGGCATCGTCGGCGCACATCTGGCGAAAGGAATGCCGGCCTTCGAAGCGGCGATCGCAGCGGTCTGGCGCCATGGCGCAGCCGGGGCCAAGGCAGGGCCAGGCTTGACCGCTGAAACGCTGATCGGCGCGATACCGCCGATCAGTTGATCGTGAGCGCACAGGCGACAAACCACCTCTTGAGAGGCGACGTTCGCGGTGTCCGCCCAGATGCGCTATCAGCCGCGCGTGCCCTTGGCGATCGGCTCCTGGTAGGTGAAGCCCAAGTCCCAGGGGAAATAGATCCAGGTGTCCTGGCTGACTTCGGTCACGAAGGTATCGACGAGCGGCCGGCCCTTCGGCTTTGCGTAGACGGCAGCGAAATGCGCCTTCGGCAGCATTGCCCGTACTTCGGCCGCGGTCTTGCCGGTGTCCGTCAGGTCGTCGACGATCAGCACGCCTTCACCGCCATCCTTGGTGATTTCAGGCGTGATGCCCTTCAGCACTTTCATCTGCCCCTGCGTGTCGTAGTCATGGTAGGAGGCGACGCAGACGGTTTCGATCATCCGGATATTGAGTTCGCGCGAAATGATCGCGGCCGGAACCAGGCCGCCACGGGTGATGCAAACCATGGCACGCCATTCCTGGCCGTTGTCGGCCAGCCGCCAGGCAAGCGCCCGGGCATCGCGGTGGAACTGGTCCCAGGAAACGGGAAAGGCTTTATCGGGCAGCGACATGGGTGGGCTCCGGCTTGTCTGAACGAGGGTAAGGCGAAGCGTCCGGCAGATCGGGCAGGCGGGAACGCGTCATCCTGATTTGCCGACATGCAATAACGGCATTGAGGCCTTGAGTGCAAGGGCTTCGCGCTATCCCTTTGCCCGCGCATCGGCGATTGCCTGGATCATCGCCTGGACATCAGCCTCCGCTGCAGCAAGCGCTTCCGGATCGCGGGCCCGCACGACGATATCCGTCGAGAAGGTCTTGCCGTCAAATTTCGGGTAGGAGCCGATGCTCGTCTCCGGATGGTTCTTCTGCACTTCGGTCAGCGGGCTGCCGATATCGCCCTCGCCGAAGGGCGAGCGTACGGTGCGGGAGAGGAGGGGCGAGCCGACGTTCAGGCCGGGCAGCAGCGCGTCGAGCATGGCCTGGAAGACCTGCGGCACGCCGGCCATGACATGCACGTTGCCGATGGCGAAACCAGGCGCTGTCGATACCGGGTTGGGGATATGGCGTGCACCGAATGGCATGCGCGCCATGCGCTTGCGCGCGTCGGTAAACTCCATGTTGCGGCGTTCGTACATGGCTCCGAGCAGCGCCATCGCCTCGGGCTCGTAGATGCATTCGACGCCGAAGGCGCGAGACACGGCATCGGCCGTGATGTCGTCATGCGTCGGGCCGATGCCGCCGGATGTGAAGACGTAATCGTAGCGGCTGCGCACCGCATTGATCGCCTCGACGATCGCCGCCTCGTCGTCGGCGACGATGCGCACTTCCTTCAGGTCGATGCCGACCATGGTCATCATGTCGGCGAGGTGACCGATGTTCTTGTCCTTGGTTCGCCCCGACAGAAGTTCGTCGCCGATGGCGACCATGGCGGCAGTGACGACTTTTATGCTGCTCATCGGGTGATCCTGTTTGTTTAGTCAGTCATTTAACAGTGAATTATTATTGTTCACATTGCGAGAACAGTCTGTTTCCCGGACGGCTCCTGGCATGCGGCTGCATTTTGATAAATCTTCCGCGCAGCAGTGATCAAGTGGGATCGCTTGTATCCAAAGGAGCAATTATGGCCAAGGTTCTCGTTCTCTACTATTCGGCATACGGACACGTCGAAACCATGGCTTACGCCGTGGCCGAAGGCGCCAAGTCTGCCGGCGCCGAAGTCGACGTCAAGCGCGTTCCGGAACTGGTGCCGGACGAGATCGCCAAGGCCTCTCATTTCAAGCTCGACCAGGCCGCGCCGATCGCCCATGTCGAGGAGCTTGCCCAATACGACGCGATCATCTTCGGCGCCGGCACGCGCTTCGGCACCGTTGCTTCGCAGATGCGCAACTTCATCGACCAGACCGGCAGCCTGTGGGCGTCTGGCAAGCTGGTCGGCAAGGTCGGCTCGGTCTTCACGTCCTCGGCCACCCAGCATGGCGGTCAGGAATCCACGATCCTCGGCTTCATTCCGACGCTGATGCATCACGGCATGGTCGTCGCTGGTCTTCCCTACGCATTCCAGGGCCAGATGGGCCTCGACGAAATCAAGGGCGGCTCGCCCTATGGCGCCTCGACGATCACCGATGCCGACGGCTCACGCCAGCCGTCCGAGGTCGAACTCCAGGCGGCCCGCTTCCAGGGCGCACACGTCGCCAAGATCGCTGCGAAGCTTTCGGCCTGATCATTTCGACGCAATCGTTTCAAGAGCTTAGGCGGCGCCGCAAGGGGCCGCCTTTTTGTTTTGCGGCTAGCCTTTCCGGGTGATTCGCGAATGTGGCAATTCCTACCACACTTGTGCTAATATCCGCGGCGTTCGGCATTGAGTATGCCTTTGACGAGGAGGAATGCAGGGCCGTGCGGCAACGGCCCGCCGAAGACGGAAACGTCTTTCGGATTATCGGGAGGGAAGTATGGCGCGAATTACGTACACCATCGTTCCTCATGACGGCGGATGGGCCTATAAGGCCGCCGACGCCTTTTCGGAACCCTTTCCCAACCGCGAAACGGCGCTTGCCGCCGCCAAGGCCGCCGCCGCCGAACAGCAAGTCGGCGGCGACGACGAGGAGATCAGCTTCCAGGACGAAGAGGGCCACTGGCACTTCGAACACACGGATGGCGGCGATCGGCCTGAAGCGACCGTCGAAGACGGCTGAAACGGTCAAGGCGACCGGCTCATTGCGAACACACAGCGTTTAGTATTGCGTGCACACCATCTCTCCACGGAGGATATTCGATGCACTACAGCGTTCAGATCTTCACCTGGACCCCGCGGCAGGGTGTCCACCAGGTCGGATCGGCAATCGAGGTGGACGCCCCCAATTCCAAGGCGGCAGCGGTCTCGCTTCTCGGCCTCAGGCTGGAAAACCAGGGATGCGCAACGAAACTCGCCGTCCGCGTCTGGCACGACGACGCCTACCAGGCGGAATGCGATTGTTATTACTACAACAACTGAGCGGCCAGTCTCGCCGGCGCAACGTCTCGCCCTCCTGAGAGCGTCGGATGCGCCTATCCTGTTGATCCTTGAAAACCGATTGCCTGGTGCGGGCGGCGGGGATCGAACCCGCACAGCCAAGGCCGAGGGATTTTAAGTCCCTTGCGTCTACCAGTTTCGCCACGCCCGCATACAGCCTAGATCAAACACTCAGGTCAAACAGTCAAGGGTGATCGGGGGGTTCGGGGTGGACAACGCGCTTAGGCGCGCTGTTCTCTCGTCTTCATGAAGTAGAAGACGGCCGCGGCAATCAGTGCCCCAAGGCCGTAGACGATAAACGCGTCGACAAACGGCCAGCCCGAATCGAACGAGTGGATGGCGGGTGCGGGAAACAACAGAACCGCCAAACCCGCGAGGCGCGAGGAAAAGACGCTCAAAGCCGAAACCTTCCGCAGCAACCAATGAGCATGCCCACCACCACCATCGATATCGCTGAAAACAAGCGCCAACATTGGTTCCCCTCATCTAAGCCACCATGGGGACGATAAGCTGACTCGTGTATCATCGATACGGATCATCTTATAATTGCAGTCGACTTGGCGCTTGCGGACGACAGTCAAGCCTTCAGTGTCAAGCGCTCAAGGACCGTGCCCAACCCGCCGAGATCCGCAATCTCGCGAAAACGCGGATGGTCCTCCGGCTTATCGTGGTGTTCGAACGACCAGGTGAGCGCGTGCGGGACATAGACACCCCAGCTTCCGGCACCGAGTGCAGGCACGATATCCGACTTCAGCGAATTGCCGACCATCATGCTTTTCAGCGCTCCGTCGCCGTGGCGTTTGAAGATGCGCTCGTAGGTGGCGACGGTCTTGTCGCTGACGATCTCGACGGCGTTGAAGTAGTCGCCAAGGCCGGAGGCGGCGAGCTTGCGCTCCTGGTCGAAGAGATCGCCCTTGGTGATCATGACAAGGCGAAAATGGCCGTGAAGCGCCTCGAGGGTTTCCTTGACATGCGGCAGCGGTTCGACCGGGTGCACGAGCATGTCGCGCCCAGCGGCGAGGATCTCGGCAATGACGGAGGAGGGCACCTTGCCATCGGTGACGTCGACGGCGGTTTCGACCATGGAGAGCACGAAGCCCTTGATGCCGAAGCCGTAGAGCCCAAGGTTGCGCTTCTCTGCGGCAAGCAGCCGGTCGGAGAGATGTTCGGTGTCGGTGTGCGGCCTCAGAAGCTCGGCGAAGCGCGCTTCCGTCAGCCGGAAGAACTGCTCGTTCTGCCAGAGTGTATCGTCGGCATCGAAGCCGACGGTCGTTACAGTATGGGGCATAATATTACGGTCCGGCAATCTTGAAGGGTTGGTCGACGCTGGCGCTTTTGCCGCTGTTGACGTCATTGAAGTGGAAGCGCAGCACATAGTCGCCGGCAGGCGCGCCGGAAACGTCGATGGTCAGCGTCGAATAGATTTCCTGGTTTCTGAGGTGGCCTGTGAAGGTGAAATCGCCGAACGCCTTCTGGCCGGCGAGCACGTCGCCCTTCGGATTGAGAATATCGAAATCCACGGTGAAGTGGCTTTCGAGTTGGCCTTTCGTTGCCGAATCCTTCCACGTGAGGCCGATCGGCTCGATATAGGAGATCAGCGACTCTCCCTCCTTGAAGACTGCGCCCTCGCGCGGATCGTACATGGCGTAGCCAGTCGGCGCCTTGGTCACGAAAACCGCCTTGCCGATCGCCAGCGGCAACGTTTGCGAAAAGTCGCTCATCGCCTGGCGGAGCAGGTCATGGGCTTTCGCCGCGTCGCCGGAAGCCGCGAGCTTTTCGGCCTGCACCGCCGCGTCGGCAAGCGGGCCGGCATGGGCCGCGAGACCAGCCGAAAGCGTCACGGCGGCGGTCAGCATCGCCAGACGACGTATATGTTTCACCATGACGTTCCCCCATCGCCGGTTTCGACCGACTTTCGGCATCTGCTGCACCGAGTCAAGACGATAGGGCCGCCAGGCGAATGGTCAATGCTTCCAGAAGACCGGCGTCAGGATTACCAGCACGGTCAGCACTTCGAGACGACCGAGCAGCATCATCAGCGACAGCAGATAGAGTTCGGGATCGCCGAGCGTCGAGAAGTTGCCGGCCGGCCCGATGATCGGACCAAGGCCCGGGCCGACATTGGAAAGGCAGGTAATGACGGCCGAAGTGGCGGTGACCAGATCGTAGCCGAGCGCGCCCATGGCGAGACTGCCGAGCACCCAGAGCAGCATATAGGTGATGAAGAACAGGAAGATGGAGCGCTGCGTGTCCGCGTCGACGGTGTTGCCGCCATAGCGCACCGCATAGATCGCATTGGGGTAGACGATCTTGTTCAAACCCGACCGGATCGCATTGAAGAGCACGATGAAGCGATAGGCCTTGATGCCACCGGCGGTCGAGCCGGAGCAACCGCCCATGAAGGTGGCGATGAAGGCTGCGATGACGACGAAGGGCCCCCAGAGGCTGTAGTCCTGGCTGGCATAGCCGCTGGTCGAGAGGATAGAGGTGATGTTGAAGAAGGAGTGTGCCAGCGCCAGATGGAATTCCACGCCATTGGCGAGCCGATGATAGACGGCAACGGCAATCGAGAAGGCCGAGAGATAGCCGAGGAACACGATGATCTGCGGGTCGCGCAGCGCATCCAGCCTGCCACGGGCGACCAGCACGATCAGGATCGAGAAGGGCAGGCTGCAGAGCGCCATGAAGAAGGTGGCGGTCCAGAGCAGCGGAATGCTGCCGAAATAGGCGAAGGATGCGTCATGGGTGGAAAAGCCACCCGTCGCCACCGTCGACATCGCGTGGTTGATCGCATCGAAGCGGTTCATGCCCGTCAGGAAATAGCCGATCGTGCAGAGAAGCGTGATGACGACATAGATCGCGAGGAAAGCGCGGCTGAAGCTCGCGAGCCGGGCAAATGGTTTGTCGCCGGTGTCGGAGGATTCCATCTTGAAGAACGACATGCCGCCGACCCTGAGATAGGGGATGACGAACAGGCCGAGCACGACGATGCCGATGCCGCCGAGCCAGCACAAAAGTGACCGCCAGAGGAGGAGCCCGGGCGGCGCATCGTCCAGACCGACGATCACTGTCGCACCGGTCGTCGTGATGGCCGAGACGGATTCGAACAGTGCCTGGGCAAAATCGAGCTTCATCGATGACAGCCAGAGCGGGATCGCGCCGACAACCGAGAACACGGCCCACAGCATATTGACGAGAACAAAGCCGAACTTCTTGGAGAAGGGCGGCGGGCCCATGCGCGTCGCCATGAAGGTCGCAAGCGAAAGGCCGCCGACCATGAACGCCGAAGCGGCAAAGATCTGCCAATCCGAATGGCCGTAATAGAGATCGACCATCGCCGGCACCAACATAGCGCAGGCAAGATATATGCCGAGGATCGCCGAAATGTGCACGGCATGCCGGATCAGGGTTGCGTTCAAGCGTTTATTTCCCGGAAGAACAGTGTGGCCGTGCCGGTGGAACGGTCAGTGCGTCATTTTCAACGTCGGCCCGATTCGAGTCAAAGCCATGGCTTCGGGCGTTGCGATGTGCAATAGCGACGGCCAGCGACCAACTCAACGGAAGACCGCACGTGATGAAGCAGGATGTCGAAACCGCAACCGAAGCCTTGCGGGAGATCTTCCCGCCGACGCCGCTGCAGCTCAACGAGCATTTGAGCGCACGCTACGGTGCGAATATTTATCTGAAGCGCGAGGATCTTTCGCCGGTTCGCTCCTATAAGATCAGGGGCGCCTTCAACTTCTTCCGCAAGGCGATCGGTGCCGGCGCCTCGGGTAAGACCTTCGTCTGCGCCTCGGCCGGCAACCATGCCCAGGGCTTCGCCTTCGTCTGCCGCCATTTCGGCGTTCCGGGTGTCGTGTTCATGCCGGTGACGACGCCGCAGCAGAAGATCGACAAGACCAGGATGTTCGGCGGCGAGTTCATCACCATCAAGCTGGTCGGCGATATCTTCGACCAGTGCTACAAGGCTGCCCGCGACCACGTGGAGGCGATCGGTGGCGTCATGGTGCCGCCTTTCGACCACGCCGACATCATCGAGGGACAGGCAAGCGTCGCGGCGGAAATTGCCTGGCAACTGCCGGAAGAGGTGGTTCCGGATCTCGTCGTGCTGCCGGTTGGCGGTGGCGGTCTTGCCGCCGGCGTCACCGGCTACCTCAAGGATAAGGTTGCAGCCGATCACTTCATCTTCTGCGAGCCGTCGGGTGCGCCGAGCCTGCGCGAAAGCCTGGAAACCGGCAGCGTCGTGACCCTCGATCAGGTCGACAACTTCGTCGACGGTGCCGCGGTTGGGCGCATCGGCGACCTCAATTTTGCGGCACTTCGGCGTTTCTCGCCTGACCAGGTCATGTTGCTATCGGAGAACGCGATTTGCCAGACGATCATCGACATGCTGAATGTCGAAGGCGTCGTGCTTGAGCCGGCTGGCGCTCTTTCGATCTCGGCGCTGGAAGCGCTAGGACCGGAGACGCTTGCGGGCAAGACGGTGGTCGCGGTCGTTTCCGGCGGCAACTTTGATTTCGAGCGCCTGCCTGACGTCAAGGAGCGGGCGATGCGCCACGCCGGCCTCAAGAAGTACTTCATCCTGCGCATGGCGCAGCGGCCGGGCGCGCTCCGCGACTTCCTCAACCTGCTCGGCGACGAGGACGACATCTCGCGCTTCGAATATCTGAAGAAGTCAGCGCGCAACTTCGGTTCCATCCTGATCGGCATCGAGACGAAACATGCCGAGAATTTCCCGGTGCTGAAGGCTCGCTTCGACGCCGCGGGACTGCGCTACCAGGACATTACCGAGAACGAGATCCTTTCCAACCTCATCATCTGACGGGAGTGGGCGTCGCGGTCAATTATCGGCACTTAGGCTTTGACAGTGTTGGCCGCGGCGTCTAAGTCTTGGGCATGGCATCGTTTTTCTCGAAATTGTTCGGCCGTTCCGGCAACTCCGAAGACCAGGCGCAGGCAGCACCGGGGAAATCCGAGGCCTATGCCGATTGCACCATCCGTGCGACGCCGATGCGCGAGGGCTCGCAGTTCCGTCTGGCGGGTAATATCGAGAAGGTCTCGGCCGAAGGCAGCGCCAAGGTTCGCAGCTTCATCCGTGCCGATCTCTTCACGTCCGAGCAGGACGCGATCGACGCGGCGCTGCGCAAGGGGCGCCAGATCATCGACCAGACCGGCCCGTCGCTGTTTTCCGACGACGCCTCGTCGCGCCAGGTCTGAGCCGGCTCGTCTCTTCAAGATAATCTAATGTAAACATAAGTTTGCCTGTCGAAGCTCATGTCTTGCAGTAGGAGTGCCGTGGGCTTGTGTCGGCGGTTCAGCTGGCTGATCGACTGCGCGCCAAGTGTGTGGGCGGCCGCAAGCGGCGGCCCACACTGATCGGTTGGGGACTCAGAGCTTGATGCGGAAGCGCGCAAAACCCTCGGCGGCATCGCCAGCGTCCTCGATCGTCACGCCCTTCACCTGTGCCAGGAACTGCCGTGCCTTCGGTCCACTGTCGAATGTCACGCTCGTCCCGGCGAGCGGAACGAAGGTCCAGTTGGCGTCGGCCGACGGATTGATCGTGCCCTGGTCGATGATGTAGCGCACCACCACATCGCGGTTGGTGTCGGGAGCCACGAACACCACCTTGTCGGCGGTGATGTCGGGGAAGTTGCCGCCGCCGCCGGCCCGGTAGTTGTTGGTGGCGACGACGAATTTCTGCGCCGGATCAATCGCTTGTCCATTGAACTGCAGGTTCTTGATGCGGTTCGATGCGGCGTTGATCGTGTTGCCGTCCTTGTCGAACTTCGGCGGTACGGAAAGGTCGATCTGATAGGTGACCCCGTCGATGACGTCGAAATTGTAGGACGGGAAGCCGCCGTTGATCAGCGGCGCGTCGGAAGCCCCCGGCTTGACCTCGTTGAAGATGCCGGCCGACATTTCCAGCCAGTTGCGCACCTGTTCGCCTGTTATGACCACGGCCTGCACCGTGTTCGGATAAAGGTAGAGATCGGCGACGTTCTTGATCGCGATGTCGCCGGCTGGAACGTCGGTGTAGTAATCGGCGCCGCCGCGGCCGCCGGCCTTGAAGGGGGCCGCGGCCGAAAGCACCGGCAGGTCGCGGTGCTCGGTGTCCTTCAGCATGTCCTTGATGTACCAGGTCTGCGCCTGGCTGACGATCTGGACCGACGGGTCGTCGGCAACCAGGGCGAAGTAGGAATAGAGCGGCGCGCTGGTCTTGCCGACGGGCGTGCGCACATAGGCAAGCGTCGCCTCGTGGTCCTTTTGTGCGGCGGCCAGAACGTCTTTTCGATCGGCGACTTCAGCCACGACTTTCTTTTCAACGCGGCGATAGATTGGCCGCGCTTCGCTTGTCGAGCTGACGACGCGCCAAGCGCCACCCTCACGCTCGATCAAGAGGTCGATCAGGCCGAGATGCGAACCCCAGAAGCCGCCCATGACGCCGGGCTTGCCGGAGATCAGGCCCTTCTTGTTGTCGACGCCGCCAACGCCGTCGAACTTCGGCCCAGGAAAATCGAGATGGCTGTGTCCGGTGACGATCGCATCGATACCTTCGATCGCGGCGAGCGGAACGGATGCGTTCTCGAGGTTCTCCGCATAGGCTTCCTGGCCAATGCCGGAGTGGGAGAGCGCCACGACGATGTCGGCGCCTTCCTCGCGCATCTGCGGCACCCAGGCTTCCGCCGCCTTGACGATGTCGCGGGCATCGGCCTTGCCCTCCAGGTGCTTGGCGTCCCAGGTCATGATCTGCGGCGGTACGAAGCCGATGAGACCGATGCGGATCTGATGCTCCTGGCCGGAACCGTCCTTCACCTTGCGGTCGAGGATGACATAGGGCTTCAGGAACAGCTCATCCTCCCGCGCATTGGCGGCAAGCGCTCCCTTCGTCAGGTTGGCGCAGACGAGCGGGAAGTTCGCCCCGTTCAGCACCTTGAACATGAAGTCCAGGCCATAGTTGAATTCGTGGTTGCCGAGCGTGCCACAGTCATAGCCGAGCACGTTCATGGCCGCGACGATCGGGTGGAGATCGCCGTCCTTCATGCCACGCTGATAGGCGATGTAGTCGCCCATCGGGTTACCCTGCAGGAAGTCGCCGTTATCCACGAGGATGGAGTTGGTCGCTTCGGCGCGGATGGCGTCGATGATGGAAGCGGTGCGCGCAAGGCCGACCGTGTCGTTCGGCTTGTCGCCGTAATAGTCGTAGGGGAAGACGTGGACGTGCAGGTCCGTCGTTTCCATGATCCTGAGATGCGCCTGGTTAGCGGCAGCGCGAACCGAGAATGGATGCAACATGACGAGTGCCGAGGACGCTGCGGCCCCCGCAAGAAGCGAGCGGCGCGTGAGGTTAAGCGGGGAAGTCATCGATGTCATGCGGTCCTCCATTGATCAAGAATGCGGGTCTTCATGGAAACGGGATGCAATCGGGAGTTTTGTTCGTCGGAAGGCGAACGACGGTGGGTGGGCGCCGACTATGCCGGAAAGCCGACGTTTCCGAAAGCGGCAGATTTTCGCACTGAAAGGTCGAGCGACAGCAGACATCCGGTAAAGTTTTCTTCAAGTTTCCTGGTTAACGGTGCTTGAGGAAACGGAACTTTCTCAAGCACATGCCAAACGCCAACCTTCTTCTCTTCGTCGGCGAGGCGCTGGTCTACGTCACGGCGATGATCGGGCTTTTGCACCTTCGTGCCCGGTTGGGTCTCGGGGTCTTTGTCGCGGCCCTCGGCGTCATGCACTTCATCGAGACCTATCTTGCCGCGGTCTTTTATGTGCAACTGCCGTTCGGCGTGATTTCGCCCGGATCGGCCGTGCTATTCTCCGGCAAGCTGATGATGATCCTCCTCCTCTATGTGAAGGAGGACGCAGCAACGGTGCGCCAGCCGATCTATGGCCTGCTCGCCGGCAATTTCCTGACGGTGGCGCTCAGCCTTCTGCTGCGGCAGCACGATACGGTGTCGATCGTCGCGGAGCGCTCCGCCGACCTCGCCTTCATCGACGAGATGGGGTGGCTGATGGTCTGGGGAACGACGATCCTCTACTTCGATGCGCTGATGATCATCCTGCTCTACGAGCGCCTCGGGCGGTGGTTGCGTCACTTCGTGACCGCCCGTTTCCTCATCTGCGGTTTCGTGGTGCTCACCTTCGATCAGGCCGCCTTCTATGCGGCGCTGCGCTGGTGGAACGGCGCCCCGGCCGAGGTCTTCTGGGGCGGCTGGATGGCGAAAATGCTGGCAGCACCCTTCTATGCCATTGCCGTCGGCCTTTATCTTAACCTCTCGCGCCACCCGTCGCTTGCCATGTCGGACCGGCCGCTTGGCGACATCTTCAACACGCTGACCTTCCGTGAGCGCTACGAGGACCTCTTGTCGCGCTCCGGGCAGGACACGCTGACGGGCTCGCTCGACCGCAGCCGGTTCGAGGCCGAGGCACCGGCAATGCTGCGCGCCGCGAGCGCCGAAAACGCAGCCGTGACGCTGATGATCATCGACGTCGACCACTTCAAGGGTGTGAACGATCGATTTGGCCACCTGGAAGGGGACCGTGTGTTGCAGCGTCTGGTGGAAACGGTGAAGTCGAAATTGCGCCCGGTCGACCGGCTGTTTCGCTATGGCGGCGAGGAATTCGTGATCCTGTGTCCGGCAATGATGCATGCCGATGCGCTGCGCCGCGCCGAGGAGATCCGGATTGCGATCTCAGATCAGATTGCGACGCCGGACGGTCGCTCGGTTACGGCGAGTATCGGGCTTTCTTCGACGCCTACCGATGGGGTCTCTGTCGAGGATTTACTGGCGCAGGCCGATCTGAGGCTCTACGCCGCCAAGGGACGCGGCCGCAATTGCGTCGTCGGCCGATAGGTTTTCGGCCGCTTTCAGATGCCGACATTGGGCCGATCGATGATTTCGCGCAGCGAGAAGCTGGAATTGATCTTCACCACATGGGGCAAGGCCGAAAGCCAGTCACGGTGAATGCGTTCGTAGTCTTGCAGATCCTTGGCCGCGACCCGCAGGATGTAGTCATATTCTCCCGACATCAGGTAGCAGACAAGCACGTTCGGACAGAGCTTTACCGCTGCCTCGAATTCGGCGAGCGTCTTTGCGAACTGCCCCGAGAGCGAAATATGCACGATGACCATGATCTGGTAGTCGAGCGCCTTGTGGGCGATCCGCGCATGATAGCCGGCGATCGTTCCCGATTTTTCCAGGATGTCGACGCGCCGAGAACAGGCGGACGGAGAGAGTCCGACCTTCGCTGCGAGGTCGGCATTCGAGATCCGGCCGTTCTGCTGAAGAATGCGCAGAATCGCATGATCGATGGCATCAAGTTCGCTCATTCGTGATTTCCCTCAATCCTGCGCCCATTGTCGCAACATTCTTCGAAATCAATGCGCGCTGGCTTTCGTCTTTGCAAGGACATTCGATTGTCGGCGTGTTTTGCTGATTGCCTCATCAAAAGCGGCGCAAAGCCCAACAGGAGAGGAACGCAAGGATGCGTGTCGGTTGCCCGAAGGAAATCAAAAACCATGAATATCGTGTCGGCTTGACGCCCGGCTCGGTGCGTGAATATGTTGCCCATGGCCACGAGGTAATCGTGGAGACCAAGGCCGGGGCAGGGATCGGCGCGGACGACGATGCGTACCGTGCCGCTGGCGCGAAAATCGTCGCGACGGCGAAGGACGTGTTCGAAAAGTCGGACATGATCGTCAAGGTCAAGGAGCCGCAGCCCTCCGAATGGGCGCAACTGCGCGAAGGCCAAATTCTCTATACCTATCTGCATCTTGCGCCCGATCCGGAACAGACCAAGGGCCTGTTGAATTCCGGCGTCACGGCGATTGCCTATGAAACCGTCACCGACGATCGCGGCGGCCTTCCGCTGCTTGCGCCGATGTCGGAAGTTGCCGGGCGCTTGGCGATCCAGGCCGGTGCGACCTCGCTGCAAAAGGCCAATGGCGGCCGCGGCATCCTGCTCGGCGGCGTGCCGGGCGTGCTGCCGGCCAAGGTGACCGTCATCGGCGGCGGTGTCGTCGGCCTGCATGCCGCCCGCATGGCGGCGGGTCTTGGCGCTGACGTCAGCATCATCGATCGCTCGATCCCGCGTCTGCGCCAGCTCGACGATCTCTTTGCCGGCCGCGTGCACACGCGCTATTCGACCATTGACGCGCTGGAAGAGGAAGTGTTTTCAGCCGATCTTGTCATCGGCGCCGTGCTCATCCCGGGGGCAGCAGCACCAAAGCTTGTGACCCGCGAAATGCTGACCGGCATGAAGAAGGGGGCTGTCATCGTCGATGTCGCCATCGACCAGGGCGGCTGCTTCGAAACCTCGCATGCCACGACCCATTCCGATCCGACCTATGAAGTCGACGGCATCGTGCATTACTGCGTTGCGAACATGCCGGGTGCCGTGCCGGTGACCTCGGCGCATGCGCTCAACAACGCGACACTGCATTATGGTCTGCAACTCGCCGACAAGGGCCTGAAAGCGATTGCCGAAGACCGGCATCTGCGCGCCGGCCTCAACGTGCACCGCGGTCGCGTCACAAACGCACCCGTCGCTGAAGCACTCGGCTATGATGCCTATGCGCCGGAAGCGGTGCTGAACGTCGCCTGACGGAATTGATCCAGCGGCCCGGCAGCGATGCCGGGCCGGTTGCCACGAAGGCGTCAGGCGGTGACGATCCGGCACTGGTAGCAGCTGTACTTGGTCGAGCGCACATGGACGGCTGAAATGTCGGATTGTGCCAGCAGTTCATTCGCTCGAGTTTCAAGCTGTTCCCTGGCGATTACGTCACCGGTCCCATAGACGATCCGTTCGTCGGGGCCGTAGCCGCGCAGGAGATAGCTGTCACGCGAGCTCAGGATCGGCGGCAGGGTTTCGCCATCATGCGCCGGGCACGCCTCGGCGTGCATGAACACCGGGCCGGTTTCCGCATAAGGCTGCAATGAGGAAAACGGTCGAAGCGCGAAAACCAAATAGGGCGCGCCGGCTTCGACATAATCCAGGCAATGACGGCACGGTACGCCGTCGCCATCGGAGATCTGTCGCTCCGGCGCATTGCCATACGCGTCAAGCCCGCCCTCTCTCATCCGGCGGGCTTCCGCGTCAGACAT
The DNA here is from genome assembly GCF_014851885.1 of Ensifer sp. ENS02. NCBI lineage: Bacteria > Pseudomonadati > Pseudomonadota > Alphaproteobacteria > Hyphomicrobiales > Rhizobiaceae > Ensifer > Ensifer sp. ENS02. The sequence goes on from NZ_JACVAO010000009.1 coordinate 311,338, forward strand.
CGGAATATAGCGCAGCGACATCGTGTATCTCCTTGATCGGCTTGAATTGTTCGATCAGGAGAGTGCACCGGCCGCAGCCATCGGGACACCCGGAACTTGCCGGATGGTGTTCGTCAGAGGTTTTTCACCAGGCTCAGAAGCTCGGCATCGGTCAAAGGCTCGACCGTGGCCTCGCGGGTCGCGACTGGCGAGAAGCCGAATTGCTGATAGAGCTGCAGCGCGCGGGGATGGTCGAGGTTGTTGGTGGTCACCTTCAGCTTGCTCGGATTCAGCGCCCAGGCGGCAAACAGCGTCTGCAGCAGGAACCATTTGCCGAGCCCGAGGCCGAGTGCGTGTTCCATCAGCCCGAAATGCACAAGTTCGACCACATCGTCGTCGCCCTGATGCAGTTCGAAGAATCCGGCCGGCGCGCCGTTGACGTAAAGAACCGTCACGCTCCTCCGCTTGTCGCCAAGCAGTGCTGCCAGATCCTCGTCGCTCATCCGCAGCCGTTCGGTCCAGTGCCAGCGACGTCCGACGCGCAGATAGAGAAACCGATAGTAGCCGAGCGGAATGTCGGAGACGCGCAGGATCGCCGTCTGGATATTGACCGGCATCGGCAGGCTCTGCTTCGGCGGAGCGGTCATTTCGAGTTCGGTGACGTGCGCCGTCAGTGAGGCGAGCTTCGGAGGGCGCATGGCGTCACTCGCGACCTGTGACGACGGCGGTGTCGGTGCGGCCACCCCATTCCGACCAGGATCCGTCATAGAGCGTGTTGTCGGTGTGGCCGAGCGACTGTAGCGCCAGGGTGATGATGGCGGCAGTTACGCCCGATCCGCAGGTCGTGACCACGGGCTTCGAAAGATCGACGCCGGCCGCTGCGAAGGTCTGGCGGAGGCTCTCAAGATCCTTGAGCTTCCCGTTTTCCGAAAAGACGCCGGAAGGAAGGCTGTGGGCGCCGGGCATGTGACCGGAACGAAGGCCGGCACGCGGCTCGGCTTCCTCGCCATAAAAACGCGGGGCGCCACGGGCATCGGCGATCTGGATCGCGCCGTCGGCGACGATCTGCTTCATTCCGGCCAAGGAGGTAACGGCGGTGGGCGTAAAGCTCGGCTTGAACGTGGCCGGCTTGGGCGAGGGGACATCCGTGCTGACGGGTCGGCCTTCCCGGTTCCAGCCGTCCATGCCGCCATCGAGCACATAGACATTCTTGGCACCCATGATGCGCAGTTCCCACCAGACGCGCGGCGCCGTCATGATGCCCGGGCCGTCATAGACGACGATCGTATCCGTCTCGCTGACGCCAAGCGTGCCGACGGCTTCAGCAAAGGCTTCCGGCGAAGGCAGCGTATGCGGCAGGCCGCTCGTATGGTCGGCAATGGCGTCCTGGTCGAAGAAGACAGCACCGGGAATGTGGCCGGCGTCGTATTCCGCCTTCGGGTTGCGCTTCTGTGCCGGCAGGTACCACGAGGCGTCCAGGATCCGGATCGAGGGATCGCCGAGGCGCTCCTGCAGCCAATCGGCGGAAACGACAAAGGCGCTCTTGTTGTTGGTCACGATCGCAACTCCTTACTCAAACTGATGCGCGGTCTTCGGCGCTGCCGAAGCGGATACGGAACCGGCGGTTCTCCTTACCCTTTTTCTCGATCTTGGCGATGTGGATGGCGCCGACTTCCTGCGTCTCCGACACATGCGTACCGCCGCAGGGCTGGCTGTCGACCGCCGAGTTCTCGCCGATGCAGACAAGGCTGACGCGCCCAAGGCCGATCGGCGGGCGAACATTCTTCGACTTGACGATGCCGGGGTTGGCGGCCAGCTCGTCATCGGTGATCCACTGGACGTAAACGGGGTGGTTTTCGTCGACGAGCTTCATCAGTGCTGTTGTGACCTCGTCCCGGTCGATCGTCTCGTTCATGTCGAAATCGACACGGCTCTCGTCCTCGCCGACCGACGCTCCGGTGATCGGGAAGGGGCAGACGACCGAAAGCAGATGGCAGGCCGTGTGCATGCGCATCAGCCGGTAGCGGCGCGGCCAGTCGATGTGCAGAACCAGCTTCTCGCCGATCTCGGGCGCCGGCTGGCCCTCGGCTGGCACATGGATGATGATATCCTTGGTCTCCCCATGGCGGGCGACCGCGATGTCGATGCGGCTGCCATCGGCGCGCTCCAGAAAGCCTGCATCGCCAGGCTGGCCGCCGGAGGTGGCATAGAAGCAGGTCTGATCAAGCTCGATCCCGCCATCTTCGAGGATTCCGGTGACGCTGGCCTCACATGTCGAGAGGTAGAAGTCGTCACGGAAGAGGGCAGTCACGGTCCTGGTCATCGCATTCCTATCCAACTGATTCGTATGGCACTGCAATGTTGGAAGCCGTCTTCAACCACGTCGGCACCGGCAGCCCCTTGGAGGCGAGGAAGTCCGGGTTGAAGAGCTTCGACTGATAGCGGTTACCATAGTCGCACAGGATCGTCACGATCGTATGTCCCGGCCCGAGGTCCTTGGCGAGCCGCACGGCCCCGGCGATGTTGATGCCCGTCGAGCCACCCACGCAAATACCTTCCCGTTCAATCAGGTCGAAGACGTAGGGCACGGCTTCCGAATCGGGAATCTGGTACGAGAAGTCGGGTGTGAAGCCTTCCAGATTGGCGGTGATTCGGCCCTGGCCGATGCCCTCGGTGATCGAGCTTCCTTCGGATTTCAGTTCGCCATTGGCGTAGAAATTGTAGAGGGCCGCCCCTTGCGGGTCCGCCAGGCCGATCTTGACCGCGGGGTTTTTCGCTCTGAGGCCCTGGGCGACGCCGGCCAGCGTCCCGCCGGAGCCGACGGCGCAGATGAAGCCGTCGACCTTGCCGTCCGTGTCGCGCCAGATCTCGGGCGCCGTGGACTCCACATGGGCGTCGCGGTTGGCGACGTTGTCGAACTGGTTGGCCCAGATCGCCCCGTTTGGCTCGGTCTTGGCCAGTTGCTCGGCGAGGCGGCCGGAGATCTTCACGTAGTTGTTGGGGTTCTTGTAGGGAACGGCCGGCACTTCGACCAGCTCGGCGCCGAGCAGCCGCAGGGCGTCCTTCTTTTCCTGGCTCTGGGTTTCCGGAATGACGATGACGGTGCGGTAGCCGAGCGCCTGGCCGACCAGCGCCAGGCCGATGCCGGTATTGCCGGCCGTGCCTTCGACGATGACACCGCCCGGCCGCAACTGGCCGGTGCGCTCCGCATGGCGAATGATCCAGAGCGCCGCGCGGTCCTTCACCGATTGTCCGGGGTTCAGAAACTCGGCCTTGCCGAGGATCGTGCAGCCTGTCGCGTCGGATACGGATTTCAGCCGGATCAGAGGCGTGTTTCCGATTGCTTCGAGCACGGACGGGAGAATGGCCATTTTCAGAACCTCGTGTTTGAGGACAGGCACCGCGGTAAGGCGGCACGTACCAGGTAAAAGCGAACGGCGGCCAGCGAATATCGACAACGTTCCGGGACCGCCGAAATGTTGGCGTGTTTTCGGCTCAGCCTGCACTTCAGGCAAGAAATAGCGTTTCGCCGTCGCTCTGTCCCGAACAAAAATCGTCTCCAGGGACTGCGAGAGCCGGCGGCAAGGAGCGCTGCCGCGAAGAAGGGCCGGGCAAGTCATTTTTCGCCCACAGAAGGAGATGCGTACGTGTTTCCCGGCGCGTGCCGAGGAGTGAGTGATGAGTATTCAATCTACGAAATCGGAACAGAAACTGGCTTGGGTGACGGGCGCAAGCTCGGGAACCGGGCGGGCACTGGCGCTCGCGCTGGTGCGGGAAGGCTATTCCGTCGTCGTGACGGCGAGAAACCACGACAGGCTCGTGGACCTGCAGCATGAAGCAGCAAGCGAAGGGCGGATCACCGTGCTCGACGGCGATGTCACCGACCCTGCCGACATGGAGCGGGTGATGGCGGCGATCGAATATGATCACGGGCACCTTTCGCTCGTGGTGCTGAACGCCGGGGTCGCGCTGCCGGTGCGCGGAGACGAGCTTCACCGCGAGGCCTTCGAGAAGAGCTTTGCCGTCAACCTCAACGGCGTCGTCAACTGTCTCTTGCCGGCGGTGGACCACATGAAGACGCAGGGGTACGGACACATCGCCATTGTCTCGTCGGTAGCCGGCTACGGCGGACTGCCGACCAGTGCCGCCTATGGCGCCACCAAGGCCGCGCTGATCAATATGGCGGAAAGCCTGAAGTTCGATCTCGACCGGCTCGGCGTCCGGCTGCAGATCATCAGCCCCGGCTTCGTCGATACGCCCGGGACCGCGCGCATTCGCTTTCTCCGACCGGCGCCGGTGAACAGTGAAGAGGCGGCAAGGCGCATCGTTGCCGGCCTGAAGTCGCGAAGGTTCGAAATTGCCTTCCCACGCCGGTTTGCCTACGCGGTGAAGCTCATGGACCTGCTGCCCTACAGCCTCTATTTCCGCCTGCTGAACTGGCTGACCCGCGGCAAGGCGGAGGCCATGGAAGGACAGAAGCGCGCCGGACCCGGCGGCCGTCCCCGTCAGGCGGTGTGAAGCACCAGCACCGCGCCGAAGATGAGCGCCAGTCCGACCCAGCCGATCGGCTTCAGCTTCTGACCGAACAGGAAGCGGCCGCAGATGGCCGTCCCGAAGATCCCGGTTGCGCCAAGTACGGCATAGGCGATGGCGAGCTCCATGCCCTTGATGGCTTCCGCCAGGAAGGCAAAGGCGGCGAGCACCAGCAGAATCGAAAGGATGCCCCAGCCGCGGCGGGCGAACCCTTCCGATTTCGTCGAGGCGAGGTTGGCCGCAATATCGAGGATGCCGGCCACGACCGCGAGAACGAAGTAGATGCTAGGCGCGCTCATCGGCGGCTCCTTCACGCGCTGCCTCGTCCTCATCATGATACTCGCCGGCATTGACGAGCAGGATGCCGACGATCGCCATCGAAAGCCCGAGCATTTCGCGTCCGGTCAGCACATGGCCGAAGACGAAAACCGAAACCAGGGTGATGATGGCGACGCCCGAACCTTCCCAGATCGCATAGGCGACGCCGACCGATATCGTCTTCACCGCCTTTGCCAGGAAGACGTAGGAGAGTGCGATCGAGACATACATGACGATGTGGCCGAGATAGGAGCCGCTTTCGGAAGCGGCCTTCATCACCGTCAGGCCCACCACTTCGGTCGCGATGGCGAGCGCGAGGAAAAACCATGCAAGACGCATGCTGTACCTTTGAACAGAAACTTGGATCGACCGCCTCTTAAGCGCTACGGGTGACGCGGTAAAGACGCGCCGTGCGCTTCACTCGAAGACGATCTGCCGGACGTCGATGTTGCGGGCACGGAACCCGGCCTCGCAGTAGTAGAAGTAGAACTCCCACAGCCGCTTGAAGCGCAGGTCGAAGCCGAGCGGCTCGATCCTGTTCCAGACCGCCCAGAACCGCTCCCGCCATTCGCCGAGTGTGCGGGCATAGTCGACGCCAAAGCCGAAGTCGTTGATCATCCGCAGGCCGACATTGCGGCCAAGCTCGACCAGATGCTCGCGCGTTGGCAGCATGCCGCCCGGGAAGACGTATTTCTGGATGAAATCCGGATTGGAACGATACTCCTCGTAGGATTCGGGTTTGATCGTGATGATCTGCAGTCCGGCCTTGCCCCCGGGTTTCAGGCACCGCTTCAGCTGCGAGAAATAGGTTGCCCAGAATTTTTCGCCGACGGCCTCGAACATCTCGATCGAGACGATGCGGTCATAGGTGCCCCTTTCTTCACGATAGTCCTGGAACTTCAATTCGACCCGGTCGGCAAGGCCCGCACGCTGCATGCGTTCGCGTGCGAAGGCCAGTTGCTCGCGGCTGATCGTCAGCCCGGTGACCTTGCAGCCGATTTCCGTTGCCGCAAATTCGGCAAAGCCGCCCCAGCCGCAGCCGATCTCAAGCACATGATCGCCGGTGCGCAGGTTCGTCGCTTCCGCGAGCGCGCGGTATTTGGCTTTCTGCGCTGAGCGAAGATCATTGGCGCCCGTTGCATAAAGCGCAGACGAATAGGTCATGCTCGGATCCAGCCATTCGCTGTAGAAGGCGTTGCCGAGGTCGTAATGGGCCGAGATGTTGCGGCGCGCGCCGGAGTGGGTGTTGGCATTGCGCCAGTGCAGGAACTTGTCGAAAAGGCGCAGGAGCCCGCGCGCACGGTTTGGAAAATTCCTGCCGATTTCGGCGTTGACGAGGAACAGTTCGAGAAAGGCGCCGACATCGGGACTGTCCCAGTCGCCGTCGATGTAGCTTTCTGCAGCCCCGATGGTGCCGCCCGAGATAGCACGCTGCGGCAGGTTCCAGTTGTTGAGGTTGAGGATGGCGCTGGGGCCGGCCCTGGCGCCTTTGATCACCAGCCTGCGGCCGTCTGGCGTGGCGAGCATCAACGTTCCCACTTGAAGGTGCACCAGGGCGCCAAGCACCATGCGCGCCTTGAGCGGAAAATCCCGCACGGCCGTCGCCAGATTTTCGGAAGATAGCTCCACCGCACCGGCATATGCAGCAAAATCGGCTTCCAGGTTACGCATACACCACCCCCTCAGCTGTTGCATCCGTAACGTGAGCCTAGCCGCAATCGGGCGAGACGCCAACTGAGGAATTCTACCGGAGGCTCTACGTCTCCTCGGAAACTCCCGGTGCGCTTGTGATCTGCCGGAAGGCTGCCAGTGCCCGATCGCGGGCAAGGGCATGATCGATGATCGGATTCGGGTAGGTTGTGCCGAGTTCGATGCCGGCTTCGGCAAGGGCCGTGGCGGGCGCTGCAAAGGGGCGATGGACATAGCGCGGGTGGAGGCGCTCCAGCTCTGGCACGAAGCGCTTCACATAGAGACCGTCGGGATCGAATTTCTCCCCTTGCAGGACCGGGTTGAAGATGCGGAAGAACGGTGCGGCGTCCGCGCCCGATCCGGCGACCCATTGCCAGCTTGCGGCATTGTTGGCCGGATCCGCGTCGACCAGCGTGTCACGGAACCAGGCTTCTCCCTTGCGCCAGTCGACGAGCAGGTCCTTGATGAGAAAGGAGGCGACAATCATGCGAACGCGATTGTGCATGTAGCCGTGGCGCCATAGCTGGCGCATGCCGGCATCGACGATCGGGTATCCGGTGAGCCCGCTGGTCCAGCGGGTGAAATCGTCCTCGTCGTTCAGCCAATGGAAGCGGTCGAATCGACGGTCGAGGTTGCGGCGGCCAAGCTCCGGATAATGAAACAGCAGATGATAGGAGAATTCGCGCCAGGCGAGTTCCTTGCGGAAGGTGGCCGCCCCTTCGCCGCTATCGGCCTGGGGCCCAGCTGCCGCATGCCAGGCCTGCGCAGGCGAAATTTCGCCAAAGGCGAGATGAGGCGACAACAGGGATGTACCATCCGCGTCGGGAATGTCGCGGCAGCGTTTGTAGGCGTCGAGCTTCTCATCGACGAATTCTTCGAGACGGGTGGCCGCACCGTCTTCGCCCGGCGTCCAGACCTCGCTGAATGTCGCCGCCCAGTCCGGTTTCGTCGGCAGCAGCGACCAGTCGTCAAGGCGTTCCGATCGCGGCCATGCTCCAGGGGCTGCGATATGGTGCGGCCGGTCGATCGGCGGTGCCAGCTCGTTTTTTAGTTCGAGCGCGCGCCAGAACGGCGTGAACACGCGGTAGGGGCCGCCCGTCGTCGTCAGCAGCCGCATGGGCTCATGCAGCAATTGTCCTGCAAAGCTCTCCGCGATGATTCCCCGCTCGGCCAGCGCCTTCTTGAGCGCGGTATCCGTGGCGATGCCGTTCGGGTCGTAGCGCCGGTTCCAGTAGATGCGCTCCGCACCGCTTGCGCGCGCAATCTCGACAATCACGTCAAGCGGCGCGCCTGATCGAAGAACGAGGCGAGAAGCTTGCCGCGCGAGACTTGCGCCCAAGGCCTCGAGCGAATGGTGCAGCCACCACGCCTGCGCTGCCCCGAGCGGACCGTTGCCGCTGTCGGCGGGTTCGCGAATATAGAGGGGAATGACGGCTGCCTCGCCTGCGGCAGCCGAGAGGGCGCGATTGTCGGCCAGGCGGAGATCCTTGCGGAACCAGACGATGATGGGCGGCGCCGCGGCCTTTGTCATGAAGAACCATCGGGAGGTTGGGGATTGATCACCTGAAGAACATAGGTGCAAAATGAAAAAGAGCCATTCGCATCGCTGCAAATGGCTCTTTTAGAAAGTGGCTCCCCGGGCCGGATTCGAACCGGCGACCTGTCGATTAACAGTCGAATGCTCTACCGCTGAGCTACCAGGGATCATCCGCGCCGCTGTTGTGCTGTGCGCTTCAGAAGTGAGGCTGCTAATACGCATGCTTTTCTGATTTGCCAAGCGCTTTTTTCAAAAAAAATGACAAGTTCCGTTGCGAGGCTGTGGAGAAGTCCCCAATTGTGGGAAAACACGCCGGATAGGGAATGATGAATAAAAACAGGAAGCAGACGCATTTCGGCATTGATCCGCAAACACGACAGATCGTGCTGGGAAAATGGCGTATCGCGTTGCCCGACTCGCCCCTGCTGCGCATCCTGCTGGGTTCGCTGCTGGTGTTTTGTGGTTTTCTCGGTTTCTTGCCCGTGCTGGGCTTCTGGATGATACCGTTGGGCCTGATCGTGCTTTCCCACGACATTCCCTCGGTTCGCCGCCGCCGTCGTCGTCTGGCCGTCTGGTGGGCGCGCTGGCGCGGGAAGGCCAACTCCTCGAACGGCTCCTGAGCCGGACGCCGATTTAACGATCTTGTTGTCGAGGCAGGGCGGTCGGCAGTTTTCGGTTCCTCGCGGCCGTCACGTACCAATTCCGAATCTCTCAACAAGGGCCGTGGCCGCGCAGGCGAATGACCGGTTCCTCGCGGTCTTCCCCTCTGTTGGGGTGCCCTCGAAAACTTTTCGGCAACCCATCAAACGCATAATGCGGTCTCGAATCAGGATGGGAACCGATGGCCAAAGCCACTACGAAACGTCGACGCCGCAGTTCGGGCCGAAGCACCAGCAAACAGGGCGGCATGGCGCCGTGGTATCTGGCCGCAGCGCTCACCCTTGGCGGCGTCATGGTCTACGACCATCGCGCCGAGTTGCGGCACTGGCCGGTGGTTTCCGATGTCATGGCCTTTGCATCGCGATCGGAAACGAAGCCGAAGCCTCAGCGCGCGGTTCCTGAAGCGCAGGAGCGCGTTGCCCAGCAGGCGGATAGGCACAAACCGAATCCGAAGCCCAACCCGGCGACGAAGGTTGCCCTGGCCGCCCCGGTGCCGTCGGTGAATGTCGGCGTCACGCCGCCAACCCCTCTCGTGCGGCCGAATGAAGAGGTGAAGACGGCATCCATCCGTACCGATCAGTTCTATTTTTGCGGCATTCGCAACGACAACTGCGTGATCGATGGCGCGACCTTCGTCTTCCATGGCGAGACGATCCACGTCGCCGATGTCGATGCGCCGCGAATCCGCCAGGCAAGCTGCGACAAGGAGCGTTCGCGCGGCTTCTACGCCAAGCAGCGCCTGCGCGAATTGCTGAATGCAGGCGACTTCAGGCTGATCTCGGCGGGAGGGCGATCAGATGCCAAGGCCGGCGAGAAACTGCGCCTGGTCACCCGCGGTGACCAATCTCTTGGACGTGTACTCGTTTCCGAGGGGCTCGTGCGGCCGTGGGAAGGGCGCCCGACGCCCTGGTGCTGAGATCAGCTGGGAGACGATCGGCGGACATCGTCGATCGTTCTGTGGAAAGTATCCGTCCTGCAAATCGACGGCGCGTTTTTCAGAAAATGCCTCTTGCGGTTTTTCTGCAATCATTCTAAATCCGCGCCAACGCTTGGTTATCCGAGCTGTGAGGCCTCGTGGCGGAGTGGTGACGCAGAGGACTGCAAATCCTTGTACCCCGGTTCAATTCCGGGCGAGGCCTCCAAAAATCTCACCTCGTTAAGTTTGGTTTGACGTTCTGCCTTAGGGCAGCGCGGTAATATTCGCGACCCCACGTCCGCGCAAGCCACGTCTCCTATGCCTCCGTCGGATCTTATCGCTTCGGTGAATTCGGTAGAGGGGGAACGATGACTCCGCTGAGATCAACCGCATCGGTAGCGTCCGTCAACATTAAGAACGGAGGCAATGGCATCAATGAAAAAGAGACTGATCCTGACGGCGTTGGCGTGTTTTGCTGCGACCGCTATTGAGGCGCGCGCGGACGACCTGGTTTTCCAGCTGAAGAACAACACCGGCGCGGTACTGACGAATTTCTATACGTCGCCGGTCGGCGTCAATGAATGGGAAGACGATGTTTTCGGTCGGCAGGTCCTGAACCCCGGCGAGAGCATGGAGATCACCATTGCCGACGGGCGGGACGTCTGCAAATACGACATGCGATTCGAGTTCGAGGAAGGCTCGGCCCTCGATACGACCGAGGACACGCAGGATCTCTGCGAACTCGGCGAATACACGATCCACGAATAAGCGATCTGGATTTCAGGTCGCCTTAAATGGAAAGAGCCTCGCCACTTTCAGTGGCGAGGCTCTTTTGATTCGGCGTTCTGCCTGGAATTCAATGGTAGCGGCGGATCAGCCCGACGAGCTTGCCCTGGATCTTCACGCGATCCGGTCCGAAAATGCGCGTCTCGTAGGCGGGGTTGGCCGCTTCGAGCGCAATCGACGCGCCCTTGCGACGGAAGCGCTTCAGCGTCGCTTCCTCGTCGTCCACGAGCGCCACGATGATGTCGCCGGGATTGGCCGAGTTGCCGTTGCGGATGATCACCGTGTCGCCGTCGAAGATGCCGGCCTCGATCATCGAATCACCCTTTACTTCGAGGGCGTAATGCTCGCCGCTGCCGATCATGTCGAGCGGGACGGTAATGTCATGAGTGTTGTTCTGGATCGCCGAGATCGGCACGCCGGCAGCGATGCGCCCCATCACCGGGACGGAAACAGACGTGCTTTCGGCGACCGGCGCCGGCTTCGGCGTGGCAGGAGCGGCGGCCGGCGGCTTTCCGAGGCTGCCCTCGATCACGCTCGGCGAGAAGCCTCTGCGCGGCTGTTGCTGGCCGGCGGCGTAGGCTTCCGGAAGCTTGATGACTTCGAGCGCGCGCGCCCGGTTCGGCAACCGGCGAATGAACCCGCGTTCTTCGAGCGCCGTGATCAAACGGTGAATGCCGGACTTCGACGCCAGGTCGAGCGCATCCTTCATTTCATCGAAAGACGGCGGTACGCCCGACTCCTTCATGCGTTCGTGGATGAACAGAAGCAATTCCTGTTGCTTGCGGGTCAGCATGGCACGTCGCTCCAGAGGCGTGAAACAAATCAAGAACAGACACTATCTGTTCCATATGTGTTCCGCAAGTGCCTAAAATTCCGTGAATTCAGGCAATTGGCTGCTTCTGTGGGGGGCGATTGGTCACTTTTGCGGGAGCGGGGCGGTTTTCGGCGACGGTTGCGTCCCAAAACAGCGCCGGGCAGGCCGGTCGCGCGCGTGATTCGAACGAATCGCGGCTCTCTTCGCGGAGAGACTTAAGTCGCTTGCGAGGCCGAGCAGGCGTCTTCGAACTCCTTCACCGTTTCGGCGCTGTTGTCTTCCGGAAGCACTGCGTCGGCCGCATCGGTCGCAACGGGCGTATCGCCGTCATAAACGAAGGACTGGATGTAGAACGCGAGCGCGCCCTTCCAAACATTGCGTCCATCGATCTGATGGCACGGCACGGCCCGTTCGAAATCGGTCTGGAGTTCATCCACCGTCGCGGCACTGAGCTTGACGTCAGGCATATTGGGCGATGCGACTATCGAAGCGAGAAGCAGGGCGGCAAGCACGGTGATCGTCCACTTGATGAAGGGGTGGGACTACGGGGTGGTAAACGATGTGAACCGCGCTTTCGTTCCGAAGTCCAGCAAGCATGGCGATCACTCTGCCTTGTTCAACAGCTCTTTGCCCGCAGGCTGTGGCTGATTTGCGCCAGCCGCTCCATCTCAACCTCGTCTCGGCCGTTCTTTATGGACCGGCGCGGAGAATGCATCGGAGCTGCCAGCTTTCGCATCGGGCCTGGGGCGCGCAAAAATCCCTGCGGGGAAGGGCCTTCACCGTCTCGACAGGCCTCTAAAAAAAGATAACTTTGCGTGGAAAGTGGGGTGGTTGCATGCATAGATTGTCGTTGGTGGTGCTCGGCCTGTTGCTCACGGCTGGAGCGGCGTCTGCTGAAGAAGGGCGTTCGAATATCTGGAAACGGATCAACGCCTGGACGGTGGGATCCGATCCTTCCCTGGGAGGCTCGTGTTACGCGGCGACGAGCTATGACGCCGGCGCTATCCTTCGTATCGGCTTTTATCCGCGGGGATCGACGAACCTGGCGTTTCTTTCGATCGGCAATGCCGAATGGAAATCCATCGAGCCGCAGCGGGAATACGATGTTGCCTTGCAGCTCGACCGTGGTCGTCAGTGGCCGGCCGTTGCGTTCGGTGTTGATCTGACCGGAGCCAAGGCCCTTGTCGTCAACTTTTCCAACACCGACTTCTTTACCGAATTCGTTCGCAAAAACACCTTGGCGCTGGCCTTCGAGGGGCGCGTCGTCGCGAGCCTCAGCCTGCGTGATTCGATGAAGGCGGTAAGCGAGATGTTCAAGTGCCAGGAGGCGGTGAGCGCCTTGATCCCGAATGGCGGTCAGGGAGCGGCGAACGATCCCTTTGCGGGCGCCGGTGGCAATGCGCCGAACAACGATCCCTTTGCCGGCGGCGGCCAGACCAAGTCGTCGAAAGATCCTTTCGCCATGTGATGGGCGCGTCCGCTTGCCGCAGAGAGGTGAATATTCCTAAAATATTGCCTGGGATCGGCTAGGCACCCTCGACAGTGACGGGGGGACCTATCAAAATGCGGGCAAACGGGGGTTTTGCATGCGTAGATTGCTGGTCGGATTGGTAAGCTGTCTGATCGCCGCGGGATCGGCCGCGGCTGAGGAGTCCGAAATCATCAAGTGGAAGGATGTCGACGGCTGGACCGTTGCATCCGACACCTCGATGGAGGGCTCCTGCTTCATCTCGTCGGTATTCGACGGCGGGGTCACCTTGCGCCTTGGGTTCTATCCCAAGGGCTCCGAGTCGCCGCTCTATATGAGCTTCGCCAGCGACGACTGGAGGTCGCTCGAGGTCGGCAAAGAGTACGACCTGACCTTCCGCTTCGACAAGACCGATCCCTGGAGCGCCTCGGCGACCGCCGCCGGTGATGCGAGCGGAAAGTTTCTGTTCGTGAACGTCACCGACGCCGAGTTCCTGACGGGCTTCGTGCGCAAGCGGGCCTTGGCCATCGCGTTTGAAGATCGCGTCATCGCAAATCTCAGCCTGCGCGGCACCGGCCCGGCGGCCGACGAGCTGATGAAATGCCAGCGGGCGGTCGACGAGATCATCGCCGACGAGGGCCGCAAGTCCAAGGAGAAGAAAGCCGACCCGTTCAGTGCACCGAGCGAGAAGCGATCGGCGCGGGATCCGTTCAGCCTCTGAAAACAGGTGGCCACGGGATCGGGCAGCGTTTCGCGAAGGCCGGACGGTGGCTTAGCATGGTGGTGTCCCCAGAGAGACTCGAACTGGCGATCTGCTGATGACAAATCAGCCGCTGTTCCGATACCTCGGCAACCGGGCACCTTCTGATCGTTTTGGTGGAGCCGAAGGACGCTAAACCATTGTTTCTAATAATGTTTTCTTGTGTCTTTCTGGGTATTTAGTTTTTGGTAGCTGTTGCTAATAATTCCCTTTTGTGGCTATCTGTGCCTAACTATGAATATGGCAATGAATAGGGCACTCGATGACCTCTAAACCCGCCTCGAAGAAAACCAAACCCGCCAACCGGGGAGTCGAACCTTCTGCAACCAAGAATCGCAAGATAGCACCGCTCACATGGCACCGTCAGGACCGCTCTGGACCCGGTTCCTACGTGCTGATCAAGCAGGGCATGCATGGTCCGACTGGTGAATACTGGATCGGTAGCGCCGCCATGGTCAGCGAAGCCGCCGCAATCGAGATCGCTGCCGGTTTGCGCGACAGGATCGCCAAGGGCGAGGACGTGTTTCAGGAGAAGCGCGACCGTAAGAAGCAGACCGTCACGCTCGGCTGGGCTTGCGATGAGTTCTGGAAGGTTCATGAGCCGACGCTGAAAAACGACAAGCACAAGAGCCAATGGGTGCACGGCCTGACCGTCAAATGGAAGGCGCTTCGCGACAAGCCAATCTCGAAGGTGACGGTCGATGACGTCTATCGCACGATCAAGCCGGTATGGGAAACGACGCTCGAAACCGCCGAGAAGAATATCGAGCAGCTGCACAAGGTTTTCCTATGGGCCATCGCCTTTGGTTACGCCAAGGAAAGCCCGGCGCAAAAAGCGGTTCTTAAAAACCGGCTCGGCACCCCTCGAAAGAAGGTGCAGCACCTCGCCGCGCTGCCATGGCGCGACATGCCCGCCTTTATGCCGCGTCTCAGGTGCGCCACCGGCCTTGGCGCTAGAGCGCTCGAATTGGTGATCCTGACCGCAACCCGCACGACCGAAGCGAGGGCTGCACGGATCGAAGAGTTCGACCTGAAACAGAAGATCTGGACCATTCCTGACACGCGTATGAAGGGCGGCAAGCAGCATGTCGTTACCTTGTCCGATGCTGCCGTCACGCTGCTGTCGTCACTCATCGATGACCGCAAGAAAGGGTTGCTCTTCCCGGGCATGGATGGCGACAAGCCCATCTCTGACATGACCATGAATGCGGTGCTGAAACGCATGAAGGCGGCTTGCACCGTCCACGGTTTCCGTTCGTCATTCCGCGACTGGGCCGGTGCCAACGATCAGCCTCGCGAGATCGTCGAGGAGTGCTTGAGCCATGAAGTCGGCAATGCCGTCGAGAGGGCCTACAAGCGGGAAGCCTTGCTGAAACAGCGCCGGATAGTGCTTGAGGCGTGGTCGGCCTATCTGGCACCGAAGGAGTCCAATGTCGTGGCGATCCGGGGCTGATCGCTTTTTTCTGATGACTGGCAGGGCTGCTATCAGCGGGGTTGATAAAAAATCGCCAACAGCTGGCAACAGCAGATAACTCAAGACCTTATATGTTTCGTGTACATGATTGATATTACACAATAAACATGTTGCGATCCGTGGAAATCACTTCCTATTATTCTTCGCGCCACCGGAGAAAGAGAGGAAGTCACATGGACGATTATGAACCCCTCGCCAAGGCTATGGGCCGGATCGGACGAAGCCGCGAATGGTACTATAAGAACCGTCATCGGCCCGGTTTCCCGGTCGGCAAGAATGTGCACGGCCAAATCTATCTGAAGCCTCGCGAACTCTTCGCCTACATCGACAGTTGCCCGGATAATCTGCCACCCGGCGCACCTCCTGCCACGGTCAAGCGCAAGCCGGGTCGCCCGCGCAAATATGCAGCTGAAACCATTGCGTGAGGGGCGGCGATGTCGATGACGAAATCCGAACGCGAGGAACTGCAACGCCTTGTGCGCCAGCGTGAGAAGGTAATGAAATCTGCTGCGAAACAGCGCAGCCTTGAATTGCTCGCCGACTTCGAAAACCAGATCAGCGCAGAATACAGCTTCGACGATGACGCGGTATGGGCCGAGGCCACGCGCCTCGCCGACATCGAGGTCAAGAAGGCGCAGGAGGTCGTCGCTCGCCGTTGCGCCGAACTTGGCATCCCGCGCCAGTTCGCGCCGGGTTTAAGTCTAGGGTGGCGTCATCGCGGCTACAACAACATGCTCAACGCACGACGCACCGAACTGCGCACGGCGGCGAAGGCTCACGTCGCTGCCCTTGAAGCACGCGCGATAACCGAAATCGAACAGGCATCGGTCGATGCGCAAACCCAACTCGCTCTGGCCGGGCTCACGTCCGAAGCCGCGCTTACCTTCGTTGCCTCGCTGCCAACCGTCGAAAGCCTGATGCCGCAATTGTCCTATCAGGAACTTGCTGGCGAGAGTGACCCGCCAATTGTCGAGCGGATTCTTACGCCGAACGCCATCCGGCAGCAGCGTTACCGTGACAAGCAGAAGGCGTTACGTGACGGCGAAGTAACGTTACCGGACACCGCCGAATAGCGCCTCATTCCGCAAATTGGGCGCGCCGACACCCGGCATAGATCGGGGTCGGCAATCATCAAAGCCAATGGGAATTATTCCGCGAAAAACGAAGCCCCGGTGTGAACCGGGGCCGGGAGGAAGATCGCCAAATGTGCATGAAAAACGCCTCTGCACATCATAGGCGCATTCCTTCCGGTTTCAACCGATAAGGAATGTTTTCCTATGCAACACGTCAGCCGCAGGTCGCAGGGGCAAACAAAGCTGAAGCCCTTCCAAGACCTCACACCCGACGATTTCTTGCGCCACCGGCCAACCGGCAAATTCATCTACATCACCAACGGCGAACTATGGCCCGCGTCGAGTGTCGATGCTTCCACCCCCGGCGTTCCAACCGGCAAGGTCGATAAAGACGGCGAGCCCGTCGTCATCCCGGCATCGTCATGGATATCGAGATACCGGCCAGCCTTTCAGATCGTATGGGCTCCGGGCGAAGAGAAGCTGATCTACGGCAAGCTTGCGGGCGAAGCTGGATGGATCGACGAAAGCCGGGCCATCATTTTCAATTCCTACCGGCCAGCGCCGAAGCTGACGGGCGGCATCGCCGACAAAGCCACGCCCTGGACGGATCATGTCAAACGCCTTTTCCCGAAAGATGCCGACCACATCTTCAAATATCTGGCGCACACCGTCCGCCACGTCGGCAACAAGATCAATCACGCACTCTGCCTGTTCGGCGAACAGGGATGCGGCAAAGACACTATCGTGGTGCCGATCTGCACCATTCTCGGCGTATGGAACACCCAGACCATCGACCCGCCTACCGTGCTGGGCAGGTTCAACGGCTTCCGAAAGTGCGCTCTGCTTTTGATCGAGGAAGTCAGGAATACCGGCGAGCAAGGCCGCTATGCCTTCATGCAAGCCTGTAAAACAATCGTCGCCGCTCCACCGGATTTCGTCCGCGTGGATGAGAAGAATATGAAAGAGGTCTATGTCGCCAACATCAATGCGACCGTCATGTATTCGAACGAACTGCTTGGCGGGCTGCTGCTGACAGAAGACGACCGCCGCCATTACATCGCCGCGACCGAGGTCACGAAAGAGCAACTGTTCGAGAAAAACCCGAACTACTTCCCCGACCTGTACAACTGGTACGAAGAGGGCGGGGTCGCCCATGTGGCCGCATTCCTCGATACGGTCGATCTCAGCGACTTCAACCCGAAAGCGCCACCACCGAAAACCCCGGCCTTCTGGAACGTCATTCACGCCAACGCCAGCGCCGACAAATCCGACCTCGAAGAACTGCTTGAGAAGATCAGCGGGGAGATGGCCAAACGCGGCGAGGTGCTGAAGGTCATCACCATCGAAAAGCTCGCCAGTTCCACCCACTGCCCCTACGAACTTCGCGAATTTCTGAGGGATCGGGCACAACGCTGGAAGGTGCCGCAACTGCTCGAAGAGCGCGGTTTTCCCCGACTCCATAATCCGGCAACCAAGCAAGGACTCTGGACCATCGGCGACAAGAAGGTTGCGATCTACGGCAACAAGGCAGTGCCGATAGAGGACCGGGTTAAAGCAGCACAACTGCTAACAGGGGGCAACAAATGAATGCCCCGGCACTGCCCCGGCACTACCCAGTGCCGAAGAAAATTGAGGCGATATCAATCGCTTACACCCGATTTGGCGGCTTCGGCACTCGGCACTGCCCCCCTTACAGATTTTTTTCCTCGTCCGCGCGCGCACATATGCGAGGCGTACCCAGTGCCCCAGTGCCGGACGCCAAAACAGCGAGAAGAAACATAGGGTTAGGCCCGGCACTACCCAGTGCCGACCCAGTGCCTGACAGTTGCCAACAGTTGGCATCACCAGCCAACAGCCATTCAATCCAAAGCCCATCGCAAACCCATCATCCGCAGTCGATCAAAGGAGGATCGCCATGGATAAAACGCGCAAGATCATCGCCCGGCTGTTGAAAGGGGCGACGACGATCATCTTCACCGAAACCGTCTGGCGTCCGAACGAACAGGGCGGCAAGGATTGGTATTTCACCATGGCGAGCGGCGGCAAAGGCGCTGAGTACCGCATCGATCGCATCAGCGTTCCAGCCGACGACATGGAGAACGCACGCAACGCCTTCACCAGCCGCGTCATGGCGCACGTGGTCGGAAAGCCGGTCGTCGTCATCGATTGCCTCAGCGAACTCGACGCCGCGCGCCTCTGTGAACAGACGTGGCCTTGCGAGCGATCCAGACGGATACGCCGCAACCTTGAAGCCGAATTGCTCGCATGAACCGAAATCGGCAAGGCGCAAACCAGAGGAGAAGGCAGCATGACGAAACAGAAAGCCGCACAGTTGGCGCGCCTGATGGCCGGAACCGTCATCATGGCCGCGATGATCGCCAGAGGTGACGATCTCGACAAGGTAGCGAAGGAAGCAGCCAAGGCCACCGACGAACTGATCAAGCAGGGCTGAAACGAAAAACGGCTGGCCTCCGAGTGTGTGGCCAGCCGCCCTTGGCAATCGTGTGACGCCGCAGACGCGTCGGATCGAAACCACGCATAACGCATCAGCACCCCAGCGACGGGGCGAGTACGAGGTTACCACATGACGCCGACCGAGATGATGAGGATTTTCGACGGCACCGCGACCACGACGCGCGCCAGTCTTCTGATCGATGGCAATGTCCTGCTCTTCGAAGACCTCTGGCAGACCGATGACTACGACGAGTTCCGGGTCCGGCTCGAACGCTTCGCCACGGCGCTCGGCCTCACAGCCCGAAAGCGCTTCTACGCCGAACCATCCGACGAACTCGCTATGCGCATCGCCGCCGATGTGAGGGTCGTCGCCGAAAGGATCGCGTGGTTATGGGTGACGGATCGCGCCGAACCGAAAGGGAGCGCGTGATGCAAATGATCTATCGCGCCAAGGATGGGAAGCCGCATCTGCAAGGTCAGCGATGCACCGTCATCATCCGACCGTCAGGCTGGGGCAAGGCATGGGAACCGGCGCTCGCCTTCATCGGTGGCAAGCGCAAGAGCCGTGTCGGCAACTGCCTTGTCGAGTTCGAGGATGGAAGGCGAGAGATCGTCAGCTTCTGGTCGATTGCAAAGGCGGAATGAATCCGAAGGTGCAATCCCCCAAGAGGGTTGCGGGCTTATGGTCAATCTGTCCATAGCGCAGCGCCCGGTCGCGTGACGTCCCGTCAGGTCGAGCATTGTGTATATTATCCACGGTGGTATCGCCGCCCGGCCCGCGCACCATGGCTTTGTCGATGGCGTCGAGTGCAACGCGGTCGTCGTCACATCTGGAAGTAGATGCCCCGGCGCATCAACCAAACCGGGCGCGGAATGGCCGGGCGCAACTAGAGGGGGCGGGCATAGTTCGTTGCCAGAGACCGGCCCCTAGAGACCGCCGGCCTCCTCGAAGACTCATTTCCGGGCTTTTGGAAAAGGGGGTTATATCCGCCCGGATATAGCGGTTCTATCCCCTCGCGACCGGCCTCGAACCTCTCTCCAGAGAGAGGTTTCCCCTCTCAACTTACCCAAAAGGTAACGCGATTTCAGCGGCTTAGCCTGCTATCCTTCATGTGCCGTGGAAAATCGCAGATCGGCCTGCGACTGAGAACTTCCCGGCCCATAGGGAGGTTTTCATGTCCGCGTCCATCCTCGAAAAACTCGACGAACAGAAGGCGTTGCTTGTCGGCATCAGCCGGAAAATGCGCGGCCACCAGAAGGTTGGCCCGGAAGCACTGCTACGGAAAACGCTGATCAAGGCGCTGATCGTGAGCATGGCGTCGGCGCGGTCGAGCGGCTTCGATTTCGAGTTCGGCCTGAAGACCACATATCCCGGCGATCCGACCTTGAAGAGCCTTGCGCAGTTGGCGCGCTCTTCCGTGCAACCGGCGCTGACATCTGTCGCGGGATGGGCGGCGGAACTGGTGCAGGACGGGGTAAATCCCTCGCTGCTGCTGGCGCTGGCACCTCAGTCGGTCGTGACGAAGCTTGCGGCCATGGCGTTGAGGGTGGACCTTGCGGCCTCGCCGTCGCCGATCCGGTTTCCGTATTCGGTTCCGGGCGCGATCATCCCGACGCCATTCATCGCTGAAGGCGATCCGATCCCGCTTAGAACCGGCCATTTGAGTTCGCTTTCGCTGGTCGGCAAGAAGGCGAGCGTCATCAGCGTCTACACTTCTGAGTTGATGAAGCGCAGCGTTCCCACAATCGAAACGATTGTCTCGCGGACCTTGGGGCAGGACATTGCCCGGTCTATCGATAACATCTTCCTGTCGGACGATGCGGCGACCGCATGGTCGCCCGGTGGCGTTCTGGTCGGCGCGACCGATGTGCCAGCCTCGACCGCGACCGATCCGGTGACGGCGGCGGCGGCTGACATCAGCGCCTTGATCGATGCCTTGTCGAACCCGGCAGCGGCCACCAGCCCGGTTCTGATCGTCAGCCCTGGGCGGGCGGCATTTCTGGCGCTGTCGTTTCCCGGCAGCTTCCCGGTGATCGCGAGCGAGTTCGCTGGCGACCGGGTGATCGCGCTGGATTGCGACGATCTGGTGATCGGCGTCGAGCCCGGCTCGCCCGACATTTCCGTCACCAAGGAAGCGGTTCTGCATGAGGACAGCAACGCTCTGGCGATCTCGACTCCCGGCGCTCCGAACGTCGTCGCGGCACCCACGCGCAGCCTGTATCAAACCGACTGCCTTGCGCTGAGGCTGGTCGAAAATCTGGATTGGCGCTCCTCGACGGTCGCGGCTGTCGTCACCGGCCCGGCGTGGTGAGGTGCGGCCATGAACATGATCTATCGAAATGGGCGCGCCGAAGGGCCGAAGGCCGGACCATCCGAAAACCTCATGAATAAGTTCGCGGCCTATATCGGCGAGAGATTCCGCGCGTTCGAGACCTCGACGCTCGCCAGCCTCGACGGCAAGTTCGCCACCATGCGCCGGGATTTCATTTCGAGCGTGAGGTCGAAGGCGAGCGAGATCGCAAACCGCGAGGTCGAGAACCGGATCGCCCACGAAATCGACAAGGCGCTCGCCGCCCATCGTCAGGAGCGGATCGCGCTTGCCCGGCGCGTCGAGGAACTTGCCGACCAGATCGAACGGATGAAGCAGGGGTATCAGTCATGAGCAACGTCCAGCCGATCCGGCAAGACCGACGCCTGTTGTGGACGTCGAGCCTTCATGGCTACGGCGGCGGCGTCACCGAGCCGAAGATTCACATCGTCCTTCCCGATGGCCGGGTGCAGCTGCTCAAGAGCGGCGGCGACGAGATGCTGATGATCGATCTGTCGCATGAGGAGTCGATTGCCGCGCTCGAAGGCATAGTCGCCGAATTGCGGGCAAGGGGGCGTTAGAGGGCCGGGATGATGGATTATACCGGCGACATCGACGAACGCTCTCAGTACCTCGAAAAACCGGCAAAGCAGACGGTTCTATGCGTGCTGAACGAACGTTGGCGTGTTGTCCATGACGGCAGATCGCGACCGTACTCGTCTTGGGAACTTCAATATCGAGCCGCACCGGGCAAATGGCATTCGAAATCCTTCTGCCAGCACAACTGGTCGCTGATGGCGGCGATCATGCGAAAGGCCGGTGACTGCGATCCCGCAGCACTTGCGGTCGTCACGGCTCTGCCGGAAAGGGCGTATTGAAATGGCTGGCGAAACCGACACCAAACTCGTTTTGCAATTATCAGCAGACATCAAGAGCCTTCAGAAGTCGCTGAAGGCCGCGAACGACGATGTGAAGCGCACGACGACCGGCATCGAGAAGGATTTCGCCAACGCCGGGAAGAGTATCGACCGGACGTCGCAGCAGATCAGCCGTTCGATTCAGCAGTCGACGCGAAACTTGGGATTTCAATTCAGCGACATAACCACAAGTTTGCTCTCAGGCGCATCACCCTTCACAGTTGCGGCGCAACAGGCATCGCAAGCCGGTGACGCGATCACCGATCTCGCCGCAAAGGGCGGTTTATTGAAGGGTCTCGGCGGGGCGCTGGCCGCGACACTCTCTCCGGCCAATCTCGCGGTCGGCGGGGCGATCATCGCCTTCGGAACGTTGACATCGGCGATGCAGACGTTCTTCAACTCGACCGGCGAGGAGGCCGACAAGGCGCGCGAGGAAATCGAGAAGCAGCAGAAGGCGATCAAGGAAATCGGCGAACGCTGGAAAGGCACCCTTCCGGGCGTCAAGGCCTACACCGACGAACTCTTGCGCGCGGCTGAGGCCACGCAGCTGGTCGCCGACAAGCAGAAGCTTCTGGGTGATGCGGCGAAGGACACCACAGAGACCTTCTCGAACTTCGTCGCCGACATCGCCGCAGTGCGCATCGATCTGCAAAACTTCGACTTCGAGAAATACGGCAGAGTTGGCGACGAACTCAGCCAAGCCTTCAACGATGTGCAGGAAGCGATCAAAGCGGGCAAAGACCCATCCGAACAGATCAAGCGGCTTCAGGAGGCGATAGCGAAGGCGGCGGGCTCGCAAGTGGACTCAGCCAAGACCCTCGCCACCACCTTCGACACCGACGTCATGCCGGTATTGAACCGGGTGCTTCAGAAGTTCAAGGAAATCGGCGACGCCTTCAAGGACGTCAGGAACCCCATCACCGATTACAGCATAGGACCGGGCGGCATCGGCCTGTCAGGGGTCGACCAGGCGGCGGCAATCAACCAGAGGGCCGACGCGCTCAACTCGGCGGCGGCAAGGCTGATCAAGGCCGAAGAGGGCTTCATCACAGCGGCCAAGTGGGACAAGAATCATTTCCGCGTCGGCTTCGGTTCCGACACCTTCGTCGACGATCTCGGCAAGGTGCAGGAGGTGACGCAATCGACCGTCATCACCCTTGCGCAAGCCAATGCCGACCTTTCCCGGCGCATCGTCGAGTTCCAGAATACGATCAAGGGTCAGATCGGCGGCGACATCTGGCGCTCGCTTGAAGAGAACCAACAGGCCGCATTGACCAGCGTCGCCTACAACTTCGGCAACCTTCCGTCATCGATCGTCAAGGCGATCAAGGCCGGTGACCGTGGACAGGTGGCGAAGGCCATCGCCGATCTCAGCGCCAATCCCGAACGGCGCAAGAGAGAGGCCGCACTTTTCGGCGGCAGTGATTTCAGTCCGGGCGAGGCCGCACGCAACGCCACCCCGTACATCGACGAGGAGGCGCGCGCGCTCGACGATGCCGCAGCGGCAGCAGCCAAGCTGCTTCAGGCGCAACGCGAACTATCACCGGAACAGAAGCGGCTTGCCGACGACGCCGCGAAGGTGGCGCAAGCGTTCACCGGCACAGCACAGGCCGCGCTCTCCGGCTTCATCAGCGACTTGAGGAACGGCGTCTCGGCTGGCGATGCCTTCAGAAGCATGTTGAACCGCGTTCTCGACACGCTGATCGATCTGACGATTCAGGCGCTCTTCAGCAGAGACGCATTGGGCGGCGTCATCACGAAGTTCATCACCGGATTCGGCGGCGGCATGAGCGTCGGAACGGCGCACCGTGGCCTTCATGGCGGCACCCGCGACATGCGCAGCGGCGTTTCCCCACTCCTTTTCGCTGGCGCGCCGCGTTTGCACAGCGGCTTACAGCCCGGCGAGTTCCCGGCGATCCTTCAAAAGGGTGAGGCGGTCATTCCGCGCTCGACCGTGCGGCGTGGCGGGGCTGGGGCTGGTAACACCTACAACCAGAACGGCGACGTCCACGTCGATGTCTCGACCGGGCTCGTGACGGCCAGCAACGAGGATGCGCGCGATCTCGGCAACCGGATCAACGTCGCGGTGCAAGCGGTTCTTGTGCAGGAGAGCCGACCGGGCGGTCTGCTCCGGCAGCGAGGGTGAGACCTGACTGGCTTATTAGCGTATCCACCAGTCAGAAGGGGATGGCCGGACGATTTATGGCTTGCGTCCGGCCATCGCCCTTTCATGGAAGTTCTTGAGGCGGGAATAGGTATTCCAGAGCGGATGCGTCGCCATCCCGCTCGACGCGCGCCAGATCGTCGAATGCGCAACACCGCTTTGCTTCGCGATCTCCCGGCAGGAATAGCCCAGCTTCTGAAGGTCACCGACCAGAGATTCCATCAGTTCTTGCGGACTCGGTTCGCGGCTCATGCGAGATTCCTGACCGTCAGCGCCCAGCTGACGAGGCGCACCCGGCGCGATGGGCTGGCAAGGATCATGTCGAGCGTGTTGCGATTGGTGAGACCTAACCGGCGCTGAATGTCGGCGGCGCTGTAGTAATTCTTCAGCAATTCATAAGCCTCTTGGGCTTCGGCGACGGATGGGGCGTGGTCGGACATGCGGCAAAGATACCGCTTTTGCTCATGACGTGCAAAAGGGCGGGCGGCATGGCGAGCGCGTCGGTCTACAGCCACTCGCAAAGCATGGCGGCGCAAGGCAAGTTGATAATATCAACTTGAAAGTCGATGGCGGAACCGGGGCCGCATACACCGTCCGACGCCTGATGCGGGCAAGCAAAAGGCCGGGCTGTTGGGAAACCCGGCCTTCTCTGCATCCACCACCATCAACCCACTCAACAAGAGGATGATGACGAAGTATTCCATGGATCGAACGGGCGGGCAATGATGGGGAATCGAACTTCGGTCGACAATATGGCAATGCCCATGGCATTGATTTAGTTATTTCCTATCTATTTGATTTTATTGCATAAATTTGACGATTTGGTGGAGCCGAAGGGAGTCGAACCCTCGACCTCCGCAGTGCGATTGCGGCGCTCTCCCAACTGAGCTACGGCCCCGTAGCATTCAGTCAACACGACCGGCGCCGATCCTGTCAATACGCGCGCCAGCGCGCCCGCTCGAACGCCGTTGCACGATATGCGTTGTTCGATCCGGCCGGGCGCCGAAGGCGGTCGGTCTCTGAACCGCTTCTGCACTCCACCCATTGTCGAACTCTGCCGGCGGGTTTACGCTGCAACCTGACGATGGCGCTACGTGAACCACGTTGAAGTGTTGGCGGTATACGCCAAGCAGGAAATGACGTCCGGGCACTGGCTGTGAGCGCCATGATGCTCGAGCCAATTACACGATTTTCGTATGTGAGATAGGCCCCTGCCGGCCCACTGTTCCCATAAGAAACCTCTCCGTGGCCCGGCGATTGGAGGAGGATTGGCAAATGGCTCAGGCGATGAAGGCAGCCGTCGTTCGGCAATTCGGCGCGCCCCTGACGATCGAAGAAGTGGCGGTGCCCACGCCGCAGCCGGGACAGATCCTCGTGAAGTACGAAGCAACGGGCGTTTGCCATACCGATCTCCATGCTGCAAATGGCGACTGGCCGGTGAAGCCCAGCCCACCGTTCATTCCCGGGCACGAGGGGGTCGGCTATGTCTCGGCGGTCGGCGCCGGTGTCAAAAGAGTGAAAGAGGGCGACAGGGTCGGCGTTCCCTGGCTTCACAGCGCCTGCGGCTACTGTCCGCATTGCCGCACCGGTTGGGAGACGTTGTGTGCGGCCCAGTCGAACACGGGATACTCGGTCAACGGGACGTTCGCCGAATATGGCCTGGCGGATCCTGATTTCGTCGGCAGCCTGCCCAATGGGCTGGAGTTCGGTCCTGCCGCGCCGGTTCTGTGTGCCGGGGTCACCGTTTACAAGGGGTTGAAGGAAACGGAAGTCCGTCCCGGTGAATGGGTTGCCATCTCCGGCATCGGGGGGCTTGGCCACATGGCCGTGCAGTACGCAAAGGCGATGGGCATGCATGTCGTCGCGGCGGACATCTTCGACGACAAGCTGGCACTTGCAAAGCAATTGGGCGCCGACCTGACAGTCAACGGCAAGGCCAAGGATGCGGTCGAGCAGGTGATCAAGGCCACCGGCGGCGTGCATGGAGCGCTTGTGACTGCAGTCTCGCCCGCTGCGATGGAACAGGCGTTCGGTTTCCTGCGTTCGCGCGGCACCATGGCGCTCGTCGGCCTGCCCCCAGGTATGATCTCAGTGCCGGTCTTTGAGACTGTTCTTAAGCGCATCACCGTGCGTGGATCGATCGTCGGCACCCGCCAGGACCTGGAAGAGTCGCTCCAGTTCGCCGCTGAAGGCAAAGTCGCGCCGCATTTCTCGTGGGATAGCCTCGAGAATATCAATGAGATCTTCCGCCGCATGGAAGCCGGGAAGATCGACGGTCGCATCGTGATGAGCCTGCAGTAATCGACTTTGACAGGCCCGGCTGGTCGAGGCTCGCCGGGTCCGTGTCGATGCCCAAGGGACACGTGTCGAGCATTTACTCTTATGCGCCTTCCTTAGATCGCCGGTCACCAGAGGGCCGTCGGGCGAGATGCCGATAGACCTTTTGCAGAAAGGAAATGGCAATGAGCAAAGGCATGTTCTCAGACCAGCATGCACTGTCCAGGCGCGATCTCCTGCTGGTGGCGGGAACTGCGGCGGCCACGCTTACAGCCTACAGTCATGCTGCCCGTGCCGCGCCAGGCCCAAGCAACCTCGTGATCGACGACGTGAAGCAGGATGAGGACATCTTTGCCTATATCAGCAGGATCAAGGGCGGCTTTGACGAGACGACCTATCGGCAAGTTCTGGGATGCGCGAATGCGTTCAAGGAAGGAGACCAGACGATCGCTGTGGCTGCGGAAAATGATACGTCCCGAACGAACGCCCGAGCCCTCCTGGCAAGAACGAAGATCGCAGACCTCGATCAGCACCCGCTGTTTGAGGATGATCTGCAACGACTGATTTGGCAGACCACCGACAGGGCTCAACAAGAAAAGCTGAAAGACTGGACGATGGGCCAGCTGAAGGAATTTCTTCTGACCAAATCGGAAGATGAGATCAAAGGCGTCATGCATGGCCTGACCAGCGATACCATCGGCTGCGTGCCGAAGCTGATGAGCAATGAAGAGTTGATCGCCGTCAGCCAGAAGATTTTCAATGTCATGCCCGGCACCAAGTTGGGGGCCAAGGGATACATGGGCGCACGTATCCAGCCGAATTCGCCGACCGACCACCCCGACGACATCATGTGGCAGGTCTTCGATGCGTTTTCCTATGCGACCGGCGACATCGTCATCGGCACCAACCCGGTGGACAGCACCGTCGACAGCGTCGTCACGGTGGAGCGGGCGCTCAAGGACATCGTGGATACGTTCAAGCTGGTCGACGTCATTCCGTGGTGCGTGCTTGCTCACATCGACGTCCAAGGTGAGGTAAGCGAAGACTTCCCCGGCACAGTTTCCACCGTGTTCCAGAGCCTTGCCGGTACGGATGATTGCAACAAGATCTTCGACATCACCAATGAGAAGATCCTGAAGTACGCACGCGCCAAGGCAGGGGAGCGGTACGGCCTTTACTTCGAAACCGGACAGGGCTCGGAATTCACCAACGGCGCGGCAAACGGCGTCGACATGATGGTGCTTGAGTCCCGGAAGTACGGGTTCAGCCGGGCTGTCGGCATGGAGCTTGCGAAAGTGCAGCCGAAAGGCGCATGGCTGCATGTCAACGATGTTGCCGGCTTCATTGGGCCGGAGGTCTTCAAGAGCCGAGAACAACTCGTTCGGTGCTGCCTCGAGGACATGGTCATGGGCAAGCTCCATGGGCTGACCATCGGTCTCGATATATGCACGACCCTGCACATGACCGTCAGCCTGGACGATCTGGATTGGTGCCAGGATCAGATCATGCCGGCCAATCCGGCCTATCTGATTGCTCTGCCGACCAAGAACGACCCGATGTTGAGCTATCTCACGACCGCATTTCAGGACCACGTACGCGTGAGGGATAAGTTCGGCTTCAAGGTCAACGATGCGATGTGGGATTTCTACAAACGCCTTGGAATTGTCGGCAAAGACAACAGCTACACGTCAAAATACGGCGATCCTCTTTGGGTCTATTATCAGTACCGCCTCGCCAAGGGGGACAAGCGCTCCAAGGACGCCGTTTACGCCGAGGGCAGGCGGATGATGACGGAGGTCGAGGCAAGAGGCGTCGACCTGGCCACGGGCCACGGTGAGAAGATATGGGATCTCAACCCGACGCTCGCGACGAAAGTGAGGGGTCTTTATGACGACGCCAAACTCTCTCTTTGGGCCGAGCTTACGCCGGAGTTCATAGCGGCGGTGCCCAGCGTCGTTCCGGTTCGCACCCTGTCCAAGGACCGGAACGACTACATCGCGCATCCGACGACCGGTGAAACGCTGAGCCCGGACTCAATCAGGGCGATTGACGCGATCAGGACGTCCTGGAAAGGCGATATGCCCAAGGGCCAGATTGTCATCTCAGATGGTCTGAACGCCAAGGCCATCATGGATGACGGCCATCTTTCGCCCTATCTGGAGGAGATGCGCAGGCTGCTCGGCGATGCCGGCGTGTCGGTGAGCGACAAGAATATCCTGGTCACCAGCGGCAGAGTGCGGGCCGGCTACCGGATTGGCGAGATGCTGTTTGCCGACGCCGATCCCAATACGTTTCGCGGAATTCTCCACATCATCGGCGAGCGGCCCGGAACCATGCACCACGCCTACTCGGTCTACATCACGGTTGCGAAGGGCAAGCGTTGGGCTGAGAAGGATATCGATCACGATATGACGAAGCTGGTAAGCAACGTCGCCGATACCGCACTCGCACCCAAGGAGGCGGCGAAGGAAACCCTGACCATTATCCGGGAGATCATCGGCAAGGACGTAAACGGCAGCCGGCGATTCGGGTGAGCGCCCGATGGCGAGCATCAACCGCCGTTCGTTCCGCATTAAAGGCCTCTCGGAACGAAGTGCATCGAAACGCCATCAGTAAATGGCCCTGGCGCAAACATCCACGCCAGGGAAATATGTTGCCCTAAAATCTACCTAGCGGTCCGCAGATAAGCGGCCTACCGGCAGAGTCGTGACAATAAGGTTCATCTCCCTTGTGCGTTGCGAGCAATTGCAGGGCTGAGGAGGCATTGCCACCTATGGACGGGGCCTCGGAGTCTCAGTGCCCGTGGCTGCCGGAAGACCGAGCTCAAAGCGAGCGAGCTCGCATTGCCTGTCGATAAGCTCAAGCAACTTCTCGCCTAAGGCAGCGGTAGGCTTGTCGGAGTCTGACCAACGATACATGGAACCGTCTTGTAGGGATAAAACAGCGAAATCGTCAGGGCGGTTTTCGACCGGATAACGCGTCGCAACGGTGGACAGAGCCGCGAGCACTAGTGTTGCTGTGAGCGAATGCTTCGTATTCCAGACATGTACCGCAGTGCGTCGCCCGTTGATTTCTAACAGAAAGTCCGGAGTAAAGTTGACCTTAAACAAGCCTCTTGGGCTGTTGTAAATCAACCCATCGCAAGCGCTTAGGGGGCCTGGATTAACGTCGCGCCATTGGAAGAAGCGCAGCAGGCCGCGCTTCGCCGACTCGCGTTCAGACGATTTTTTGATCTGTGTGACGGAAGCCAACGCCGCCGTCGGCGAAATTCCCTCAAAGGCGATTTGACGAATACGTTGCCTCAAGCTCTTGTGGTAGTCATAGCCACCTTCGCTCGGAACATACCGTTCACGAACTATGCGTTTTTGAGGCTTCGGGTTGGAGTTGATGATTTTCAGGAAGGCCGAGAAGCCGATCGTCGGAGTCTGAGACATTGCTCATCCTTTTCGTTGATAACCTCTGAAGCCCAACTCGACTTTTAGATCCGACTCTCCGTATAATGCCTTTGCTACAGGGTGGAGAGCTTCTCGTCTTCGCCCCACGAGGGCCTCAGTGCTTGTTCGTGGTATCAAAAGCCGAACCCTGACAGGGGTTCGGCTTTTGTATTTCAAATTTGTCTACCAGTCGGTTGTCATCGAGGACGGAGTTAGTTTCCTATTTGTTCCTCAACAACTTTCCGGGCAGTTGCCTGCCCGGAAGTGCTCTGGGAGCGATTGTTTCGAGCCGTACACCCAACCTGCCCGTGAGCAGCGTTCGGATGGACAGGACAACAAACTCACCAACTCGGTGGTGGAGAGCCGCTTAGCTGCAGCCGCTCGTCGCGCCGCAGGTGTCGCACTTCTCGCAGGTACCGTTGCGCACCATCGTGAAGTTTTGGCATTCGGTGCACATGTTGCCGGTGTAGCCCTGCATGATCGAGCGGGCGCGGCGCTCAGCTTCCACCTTCTTGGCGTCCGACTTGGCCGATGCCGCTTCGGCGGCCGCCTTGTCAGAGAAGAGGGCGGTTACTTCCTGCTCGACTTCGTCGGCGATCTCTTCTGCCAGTTCAGCAGCGCGCTCTTCATAGTCGCGCTTGAAGGCGACGATTTCGGAGGTTGCGATCGCCGTCGTCGTCTCGATCTTGCGCACCGTGTTTCCGGCGATCGCCGTTACGGTTGCGCCAGAGGAGGCGCGGGCAGGGGCTGCCGTCGACGAGCCCTTCGGCTCGCTGGAGGCCCGGTCACCGGTGCCGCCGACGATCGTCGGCTTGTAGCCGCGGGTCCAGCCGGTCGAGATCAGGTTGGTCTTGCCTTCCTGAATGCCCTTGCCGAGCGCGGTGTTGCCGAAGTCTGACGTGTCGACATGGGCGAGGTCGTGACGGCCGAGATAGGAAACCGCCAGTTCGCGGAAGACGTAGTCGAGGATCGACGTCGCGTTCTTGATCGCGTCGTTGCCCTGGACCATGCCGGCCGGCTCGAACTTGGTGAAGGTGAAGGCCTCCACATATTCTTCGAGCGGCACGCCGTACTGGAGGCCGAGCGAGATGGCGATGGCGAAGTTGTTCATCATCGCCCGGAAGGCGGCCCCTTCCTTGTGCATGTCGATGAAGATCTCGCCGAGGCGGCCGTCACCGAATTCGCCGGTGCGCAGGTAGACCTTGTGACCACCGACGACGGCCTTCTGGGTGTAGCCCTGGCGGCGGTTCGGCAGCTTTTCGCGGGCGCGGATCACCTTCTCGATGACGCGCTCGACGATCTTCTCGGTGATGGTGACAGCCTGGGCGGCGGCGGGCGCCTGGATCAGATCCTCCAGTGCATCCTCGTCCTTGTCGTCCTCGATCAGCGAGGCGTTCAGCGGCTGCGACAGCTTGGAGCCGTCACGGTAGAGCGCGTTTGCCTTCAGCGCCAGCTTCCACGAAAGCATGTAGGCGTTCTTGCAGTCCTCGACGGTCGCCTCGTTCGGCATGTTGATCGTCTTGGAGATCGCGCCCGAGATGAACGGCTGGGCGGCCGCCATCATGCGGATGTGGCTTTCGACCGAGAGATAACGCTTGCCGATCTTGCCGCAGGGGTTGGCGCAATCGAAGACGGGCAGGTGCTCGTTCTTCAGGAACGGTGCACCTTCGAGTGTCATCGCGCCGCAGACGTGAATGTTCGCCGCTTCGATGTCCTTCTTGGAGAAGCCCATGTGGTCGAGCAGGTTGAAGTCCATCGCAGCGAGCTGTTCGTCGGAGACCTTCAGCGTGCCCTTGAGGAAGTCGGCGCCGAGCGTCCACTGGTTGAAGACGAACTTGATGTCGAAAGCGGACTTCAGGGCGGCGTTGACGGCTTCCACCTTCTCGTCGGTGAAGCCCTTGGCCTTCAGCGTCGACGGGTTGATCGCCGGAGCCTGGTTCAGGTTGCCGTGACCGACTGCGTAAGCTTCGATTTCGGCGATCTGGCTTTCGCTGTAGCCGAGAGAGCGCAGCGCTTCCGGAACGGCGCGGTTGATGATCTTGAAGTAGCCGCCGCCGGCGAGCTTCTTGAACTTGACCAGCGCGAAGTCAGGTTCGATGCCGGTCGTGTCGCAGTCCATGACGAGGCCGATCGTGCCGGTCGGCGCGATAACCGTTGCCTGGGCGTTGCGATAGCCGTGCTTTTCGCCGAGTTCCAGTGCCTTGTCCCAGGCGCTCATGGCGTGGATGACGAGGTCCTGGTCCGGATTGTCGGCATGGATGAGCGCGACCGGGTTGACCGAAAGCGCTTCGTAACCGGTCGTCTCGCCATAGGCGGCGCGGCGATGGTTGCGGATGACGCGCAGCATGTTGTCGCGGTTTGGCGCAAAGCCCGGGAACGGACCCAGCTTTTCGGCCATCTCGGCCGAGGTGGCATAGGAGACACCGGTCATGATCGCCGTCAGCGCACCGGCGATGGCGCGGCCTTCGGTCGAGTCATAGGGAATGCCCGAGGACATCAAGAGGCCGCCGATGTTGGCGTAGCCAAGGCCGAGCGTGCGGTATTCGTAGGAAAGCTCGGCAATCTCGCGGGACGGGAACTGCGCCATCATGACCGAGACTTCGAGAACGATCGTCCACAGGCGGACGGCGTGCTCGTAGTCTGCGATGTTGATGCGCTTGGTCGCCGCATCCTTGAACATCATCAGGTTCAGGGAGGCGAGGTTGCAGGCGGTGTCGTCGAGGAACATGTATTCCGAGCACGGGTTCGATGCGCGGATCGGGCCGGCAGCGGGGCTCGTGTGCCAGTCGTTCATCGTCGTGTTGAAGTGCAGGCCCGGATCGGCCGACGCCCAGGCGGCGTAGGAGATCGATTCCCAGAGGTCGCGTGCCTTCAGCGTCTTCATGACGCGGCCGTCCTTGCGGGCGGTCAGGTGCCAGTCGCCATCGGTTTCGACGGCGCGCAGGAAGTCGTCCTTGATCGAGACCGAGTTGTTGGAGTTCTGGCCCGAAACCGTGAGGTAAGCTTCCGAATCCCAGTCGGTGTCGTAGGTCTTGAACTCAAGGTCCTTGTAGCCTTGCTTCGCGAACTGGATAACGCGCTGGACATAGTTTTCCGGAACCAGCGCCTGCTTGGCGGCGCGGATCTCGCGCTTCAGCGCCGGGTTCTGCTTCGGGTCATAGCAGGCGTCGTCGGTGCCTTCGCAGTTGACGCAGGCCTTCATGATCGCCTTCAGATGCTTGGCGACGACCTTGGAACCGGTGACGAGGGCGGCAACCTTCTGCTCCTCCTTGACCTTCCAGTTGATGTATTCCTCGATATCCGGATGGTCGATGTCGACAACGACCATCTTGGCGGCGCGGCGGGTGGTGCCGCCCGACTTGATGGCACCGGCAGCACGGTCGCCGATCTTCAGGAACGACATCAGGCCGGAGGACTTGCCGCCGCCCGAGAGCTTTTCGCCTTCGCTGCGCAGATAAGAGAAGTTGGAGCCGGTGCCAGAACCGTACTTGAACAGGCGCGCTTCACGCACCCAGAGATCCATGATGCCGCCTTCGTTGACGAGATCGTCACCGACCGACTGGATGAAGCAAGCATGCGGTTGCGGATGCTCATAGGCCGACTTGGACTTGGTCAGCTTGCCGGTAAAGGGGTCGACATAGAAGTGGCCCTGGCCGGGGCCGTCGATGCCATAGGCCCAGTGGAGGCCGGTGTTGAACCATTGCGGCGAGTTCGGCGCGACGCGCTGGGTCGCGAGCATGTAAGCAAGTTCGTCCTGGAAGGCCGAAGCGTCTTCCTCGGTGTCGAAGTAGCCGCCCTTCCAGCCCCAATAGGCCCAGGTGCCGGCCAGGCGATCGAAGACCTGACGGGCATCGGTTTCGGAACCGTACTGCTCATCCTTCGGCAGCGCCTTCAGCGCATCCGTGTCGGGAACCGCGCGCCAGAGGAAGGAGGGGACATCGTTCTCCTCGACGCGCTTCATCTTGGCGGGAACGCCGGCCTTGCGGAAATACTTCTGGGCGAGAATGTCGGCGGCAACCTGGCTGAACTGAGCCGGCACGTCGATATCGGCAAGGCGGAAAACGATCGAACCATCGGGGTTCTTGATTTCACTCGTAGCCTTGCGGAATTCGATCTCCGCATAGGCGGATTGCCCGGCTTTTGTGAAACGACGTTCGATCTTCATTGTCCCTGGTCCTTCGTGTTGCCTAGCGCCCGCCACAGGCGCAATTGTCCCCGCCCGGCCGCGAGGGCATCCCGCAGCCAGTCTCAGCTTCCGTCCTTGGAGAGAAACCCATAACTGGGTGACCCTGTATCTTGTGAGATAGGCTGTCTGCAAATACTAAATATAGTATCAACAACTTCTTGATGCCAGCCAAATATCGCCCCGGTGGACCCGAAAAATCGCACAGAAATCCTCAGGGCGACCCCATGGTGAAATCCATGACCGCCGCCTTTCAGAACCGCCGATTTGGGGAGAGGAACCGGGACTTGAACAATCCGGTCCGCCGCCGTTGCAACGTGAAATCCATTAACCGTGAATCGTCCGGAGGCGTCAAGGGGTGGTTTGTGACGGAAGTTTGAGCCCTAGATGTTGTGTGGACCGGCTGTGGAAAACGGGGACATCGGTCAACGCCATGAAAATCAGGCACTTCCGGAGGTTGCCTGTGAGACTGACGCAACGGTCGGCACGCAATCGAAATTTTGACGGGTAAAAACCCGCATAAAAAGTGTCCCTTACGGCAGGCTCGGTTGCATCGGTGAAAGCGATATGGGGTGGGGCAGTGATTCGTTTTTTGGCGGTCCCGTAAGCACCGGCATTTGGTACGCAGCCGACGTCGGCGCGGCCTCGGCACGCCTGAACATCAACGCCTTGCGACAGGCCCGAGACTCCAAGCGTGGTGGGGCTCTCGGGCGCGGATGCGCCCTAGGCGGGCCAGACGCGTCTGCGCGCGGTCTGGCCCTGCTGATCTCAATCGACGCGCTTTTGCAGCTCGCGTGCGCCGTTCGGCGCATTCACCTTGCCCTCGGTGATGAAGTACGCAAACACGTCACGCGGCTCCTTCTTGGCCGTGCGATCAGGCGCGCTTTTTTCAAGCCCACTCGGCTCGTCGCCCGCCGCAAACGCCTTGGCGCGCTCGGCCCAGAGGTCGAGCTTGTCGGCAGCATAGCAAGTCTTGATGTCGTCGCTGCCCTTTTGCAGGCGCAGATAGACAAAATCGGCTGTGACATCGGCGATCATCGGATAGTCCGCATGCTCGGCGAGCACCACGGCGACGCCGTATTTCTCCAACAGGGAGACAAAATCCGGAGACTGAAAGGTCGGGTTGCGGACCTCGACCACATGGCGCAGCGGCAAGCCGTCCTGCTTATCCGGCAGAAGCTTCAAAAAGCCCTCGAAATCGTCGGGCTCGAACTTCTTCGTCGGCGCGAACTGCCAGAGGATGGGGCCGAGATGGGGCCCAAGCTCGGTCAGTCCCTGCGTCAGGAATCGCTCCATGGATTCACCGGCTTCCGAGAGAACCTTGCGGTTGGTGACGAAGCGGCTCGCCTTCAGGGAAAAGATGAAATCATCGGGCACTTCCGACGCCCACTTGGCGAAGGTCTCCGGCTTCTGCGACGAATAGTAGGTGCCGTTCACCTCGATTGCCCGCAACTGCTTGCCGGCATATTCGAGCTGCCGCTTCTTTGCCAGCGTGTCGGGATAGAAGGTGCCTTCCCAGGGCTCGAAGGTCCAGCCGCCGATACCAACGCGGATCTTTCCGGATTTTGCCATGCCATCCTCCTCAACAACGGCCATCGCTTGACCGCGTGCTTTTCAGTCTTTGATCGATTTCGTCATGTCCACGAGTGTCCACCCTGGACGATAGGGATTGGGTCGGCGACCCGTTTCTTGAAATCCATAGGCGCGATAGAGCGCGATGTTTCGCTCCATGCGTGAATTGGTGTAGAGCCGCACCTCCGGCAAGCCCCACTCGGCTGCTTTGGCATCCACGAAGCGCAGCAATTCGATGCCGAACCCCTGGCGCTGATAGGCCGGGGCAACCGCAAGGCTGAAGATCATAAGGTGATCGGCGTGCCGTTCGAAAACGGCAAGCGCCGAGACAACCTCATTTCGCTCCCGAAGCCAGACCTCGTCGCGAAGGATGCGAGGCGCGTAGTCCTCGGTGACCGGGAGCGGCGGCCCACCAAAGAGCGCCCGATAGGGCTCATAGGCCGCCTCCGTCACGCTTTGCACGGCGGCCAGATCTTCCAGACGAGCAGGCCGCATCATGCCGTGATCACTCCTAAAGCGCGCCGACCAGATCGGCAGAGTTACTCTGCTGCTTCGACCTTCTTCATCGGCCGGCGCTCCAGCAGCTCCTTCAGGAACTGGCCGGTATAGGACCGCTTTTCCTTGACCACGTCTTCCGGCGTGCCCTTGGCGATGACTTCGCCGCCGCCGTCGCCGCCTTCAGGGCCGAAGTCGATCACCCAGTCGGCCGTCTTGATGACTTCGAGATTGTGCTCGATGACGACGACCGAATTGCCCTGGTTGACGAGCTCATGCAGAACTTCAAGAAGCTTGGCGACATCGTGGAAATGCAAGCCGGTGGTCGGCTCGTCGAGAATGTAGAGCGTGCGACCGGTCGAGCGCTTCGACAGTTCCTTGGCGAGCTTGACGCGCTGGGCCTCACCGCCCGAGAGCGTGTTGGCCTGCTGGCCG
The DNA here is from genome assembly GCF_014851885.1 of Ensifer sp. ENS02. Classification (NCBI taxonomy): domain Bacteria; kingdom Pseudomonadati; phylum Pseudomonadota; class Alphaproteobacteria; order Hyphomicrobiales; family Rhizobiaceae; genus Ensifer; species Ensifer sp. ENS02. Next base: position 347,585 of record NZ_JACVAO010000009.1, read on the forward strand.
ACCTTGATATAGCCTAGGCCGACCTGGTTGAGCGTGACGAGCTTGTCGCGCACCGAGGGAACGGCGGCGAAAAAGTCGACGCCTTCCTCGACGGTCATGTCGAGCACGTCGGCGATCGACTTGCCCTTGAAATGCACGTCGAGCGTTTCGCGGTTGTAGCGCTTGCCGTGGCAGACGTCGCAGGTGACGTAGACATCCGGCAGGAAGTGCATCTCGATCTTGATGACGCCGTCGCCTTGGCAGGCCTCGCAGCGGCCGCCCTTGACGTTGAAGGAGAATCGGCCCGGCTGATATCCGCGTGCCTTGGCTTCCGGCAGGCCGGCGAACCAGTCACGGATCGGCGTGAAGGCGCCGGTATAGGTTGCCGGGTTCGAGCGCGGGGTACGACCGATCGGCGACTGGTCGATGTCGATCACCTTGTCGATATGCTCGAAGCCATCGATGCGGTCGTGCTCGGCCGGGTTTTCGCGCGCGCCCATGATGCGGCGGGCGGCGGCCTTGTAGAGCGTCTCGATCAGGAAGGTCGACTTGCCGCCGCCGGAGACACCGGTAACGGCGGTGAAGACGCCGAGCGGGATCGAGGCGGTGACGTTCTTCAGGTTGTTGGCGCGGGCGCCGACGACGGTGATTTCCTTTTTCTTCTTCGGCTTGCGGCGTTCGGAGGGAACGGCAACGGAAAGCTCGCCGGACAGATACTTGCCGGTCAGCGATTTCGGATTGGCCATGATGTCCGACGGCGACCCTTGCGCGATGACTTCGCCGCCATGGATGCCGGCAGCCGGGCCGATATCGACGACATAGTCGGACGTCAGGATCGCGTCTTCGTCATGTTCGACGACGATCACCGTGTTGCCGATGTCGCGCAGATGCCGAAGCGTGTCCAGCAGGCGGGCGTTGTCGCGCTGGTGCAAGCCGATCGACGGCTCGTCGAGCACGTAGAGAACGCCGGTGAGGCCGGAGCCGATCTGCGAGGCCAGCCGAATGCGCTGGCTTTCACCGCCTGAGAGCGTTCCGGAATTGCGCGACAGGCTCAGATATTCGAGACCGACGTCGTTGAGGAAGCGCAGTCGGTCACGGATTTCCTTCAGGATGCGGACGGCGATTTCGTTCTGCTTGGCATTCAGATGCTCCGGCAGGACCTCGAACCAGTCGCGTGCAACGCGGATCGACATTTCGGTCACCTGACCGATATGCAGCTTGTCGATCTTGACCGCCAGCGCTTCCGGCTTCAGGCGGAAACCGGCGCAAGCCGGGCAGGGCGCAGCCGACATGTAGCGCTCGATCTCCTCGCGCGCCCAGGCGCTGTCGGTTTCCTTCCAGCGGCGCTCGAGGTTGGGCACGATGCCCTCGAAGTTCTTGGTGGTGTTGTAGGAGCGGGCACCGTCCTCGTAATGGAAGACGATCTTCTCTTCCGTTCCGTGCAGGATCGCGTTCTGCGCCGCAGTCGACAGCTCGTTCCAGCGGCTGCCGAGTTTGAAGCCAAAGACCTTGCCGAGCGCTTCCAGCGTCTGGTTGTAGTATGGAGAGGAGGATTTCGCCCAGGGCGCAATTGCGCCGTCGCGCAGCGTCCGGTGCTCTTCCGGCACGATCAGCGCCGTGTCGATCTTCTGCTGGCTGCCGAGACCGTCGCAGGTCGGGCACGCGCCGAAGGGGTTGTTGAACGAGAACAGCCGCGGCTCGATCTCGGAAATGGTGAAGCCGGAAACCGGGCAGGCGAACTTTTCCGAAAACAGCACGCGCTCGTGGGTTTCGTTCAGCGACTTGTTGGCCGAGCCGCCGGCAGCGGTCTCCTCGGGTGGCAGCGGCTTGTCGGCGAATTCGGCGACTGCGAGGCCATCGGCGAGCGTCAGGCAGGTCTCAAGGCTGTCGGCAAGGCGCGAGGCGAGGTCGGGCCGCACCACCACGCGGTCGACGACGACGTCGATGTCATGCTTGTACTTCTTGTCGAGTGCGGGCACCTCGGCGATCTCGTAGAAGGTGCCGTCGACCTTGACGCGCTGAAAGCCCTTCTTCATCAGCTCGGCGAGTTCTTTCTTGTACTCGCCCTTGCGGCCGCGCACGAGCGGCGCAAGAATATAGAGGCGCGTGCCTTCGCCGAATTCGAGCACCCGGTCGACCATCTGGCTCACCGTCTGGCTTTCGATCGGCAGACCCGTCGCCGGCGAATAGGGCACGCCGACGCGCGCAAAGAGCAGGCGCATATAGTCGTAGATTTCGGTGACGGTACCGACCGTCGAGCGCGGATTGCGCGACGTCGTCTTCTGCTCGATCGAGATCGCCGGAGACAGGCCGTCGATCTGGTCGACGTCCGGCTTCTGCATCATTTCGAGGAACTGGCGCGCATAGGCCGAAAGGCTTTCGACATAGCGGCGCTGGCCTTCGGCATAGATCGTATCGAAAGCAAGCGACGACTTGCCCGACCCGGAAAGGCCGGTCATCACGATCAGCTTGTTGCGCGGCAGATCGAGGTCGATGCCTTTCAGATTGTGCTCGCGCGCACCACGAATGGAGATGGTCTTGAGTTCACTCATCGGAAGCCAGCTTTTGCATGTCGGTTGAAAGCCCCCTATGTAATGACGCTAACGCCCATGTCGAGGCGCAATCGGCAAAACAGGCGGCCAATTCGAGTCGGTTGACAGGATCATAGCCAAATACTAGAACAAATAAAGAACAAATCGCTCATAAAACGACCAAAACTGTTGTGGATTATGTGCGAGGCGGGGCGTATCGGCGGCATCAGGCCGCTAAGATGCGCGCTCTTGAAATTCCAAGCCGGGTCCATGGCCCGGTGAAACCACGGGAAAAGCAACATGGCTGGAAGCGTCAACAAGGTGATCTTGATCGGAAATGTCGGGGCAGACCCGGAAATCCGGCGCACGCAGGACGGCCGGCCGATCGCCAACCTGCGCATTGCAACGTCGGAGACCTGGCGCGACCGCAACAGCGGTGAGCGCAAGGAAAAGACCGAATGGCACACGGTCGTGGTCTTCAACGAAGGCCTCTGCAAGGTTGTCGAGCAATATGTGAAGAAGGGCGCCAAGCTCTACATCGAAGGCGCGCTGCAGACCCGCAAGTGGCAGGACCAGAACGGCAACGACCGTTACTCGACCGAAGTCGTGCTGCAGGGCTTCAACTCGACGCTCACCATGCTTGACGGCCGCGGCGAAGGCGGCGGCTCCGGTGTCAGCCGTGGCGGCGGCGGTGGAGCGGGTGACTTCGGCGGCGGCGGCAACTATGGCGGCGGCGGTTACGACGATTACGACCAGCCGCGCCAGTCCTCTGGCGGCGGTCGCTCGGGCGGTGGCCAGGGCGGTCAAGGCGGCCAGGGCGGCGGCTTCTCGCGCGACATGGACGACGATATCCCGTTCTGATCGCTAGCGGATCCTATTTACAGAAGAAAACGCCACGTCCCGAGGACGTGGCGTTTTTCGTTTCCGGTCTACTCCGACTGCATCGGGCGAAGGATGCGCCCAGCCATCCGACCTCAGGTCGTCATCGCGGATTTGACGCCGTCGACGACGAACTGCACCGCGAGTGCTGCCAGGATTACGCCGAGCAGTCGGGTGAGGATGGCGCGGCCGGTGACGCCGAGAAAGCGATCGACGCGTTCAGCGATGACCAGCGCCAGAAACAGGCTGAGCATCGACAGCGCGATGACGATCAGGAGCTGAGTGCGCTCGACCGCGGTCGGGAACGAGCCGGCAAGCAGGATCGTTGCCGAAATCGCGCCCGGCCCGGCAATGAGCGGCAGGGCCAGCGGGAAGACCGCGATGTTGTGAATGTGGTCCTTGACCGTCGCATTCTCGCCGGTCTTTTCCTTGCGCTCCTGGCGCTTCTCGAAAATCATCTCGAAGGCGATCCAGAAGAGCAGCAGGCCGCCGGCGATGCGGAAGGCGCCGATCGAGATGCCGAGCAGGCCGAGGATGCTGTTTCCGAAGAGCGCAAAGGCCGCCAGGATGAAGAAGGCGATCAGCGAGCCACGCGTGGCCACCTGAAAGCGCTCCTGCCGGCTGAGGCCGACCGTGAGGCTCAGGAAGATCGGCGCGAGGCCAGGCGGATCGAGCGTGACGAGAAGAGTCGTCAGCGCATTGACCAGGAGGTCGACATTGAACATCCGTTTCCCCTTCCGGATTTTAGCCCCGGGTTTTCCCGGTGGCATGTCTACATTGTTAGGCAAGCGGCCGGGCATTGGGAAGGGGCAGACAAACAAAGTCTCAGCAATGACTTAATCAGCAATCGCTGCGAGCGTAGAGGCCGGAAATCCGCGGCGCGTCGGGCTTTGACGGACAGGCTCTTCCGATTTCCGGCGCGATGCCCTAGAAAAGCCTGCTCCGGCGGCAAAAGACTGTTCACAACTGCTGTGCGGCTCACCGGTCCCGATTGGGATAACTGGGTGAATCGTACAGCGAATCAAGGCATTACAAGGACATCTTCACAGTCTGGCGGGCAAGTGGCGCCAAAGGCCGCAAATTGGCGCTTCCGATGGCAATCCGCTATAAATATCCGACTGATTCTGAACAAAGATCGTGATCACCATTGACTGAGCAAAGCACCCCCGGCGGCGGAAAAACTCCGCCAGGCATCGAGCCGATTTCCATCATCGAGGAAATGCAGCGGTCCTATCTCGATTACGCGATGAGCGTTATCGTCAGCCGCGCGCTTCCCGACGTGCGTGACGGTCTGAAACCCGTGCACCGCCGCATCCTCTACGGGATGAGCGAGCTCGGCATCGACTGGAACAAGAAATACGTCAAATGCGCCCGTGTGACCGGGGACGTGATGGGTAAGTACCACCCGCACGGCAACGCCGCGATCTACGACGCGCTGGCGCGCATGGCGCAGGACTGGTCGCTCCGCCTGCCGCTGATCGACGGCCAGGGCAACTTCGGTTCGGTCGACGGCGACCCGCCGGCGGCCGAGCGCTACACCGAATGCCGCCTGCAGAAGGCCGCGCATTCGCTTCTCGACGATCTCGACAAGGAAACGGTCGACTTCCGCGACAACTATGACGGCACCCTGCAGGAGCCGGCGGTCGTTCCCGCGAAGTTCCCGAACCTGCTCGTCAACGGCGCCGGCGGTATTGCCGTCGGCATGGCGACGAACATTCCGCCGCACAACCTGGTCGAAGTCATCAACGGCTGCATGGCGCTGATCGACAATCCGGCGATCGAACTGCCGGAACTGATGGAAATCATCCCCGGCCCCGATTTCCCGACTGGCGCGCTGATCCTTGGCCGCTCGGGCATCCGCTCGGCCTACGAGACCGGCCGCGGCTCCGTCATCATGCGCGGCCGCGCCCATATCGAGCCGATGCGCGGCGACCGCGAGCAGATCATCATCACCGAGATCCCGTTCCAGGTGAACAAGGCGACGATGATCGAGAAGATGGCCGAGCTGGTCCGCGAGAAGCGTATCGAAGGCATCTCGGACCTGCGTGACGAATCGGACCGCCAGGGCTACCGCGTCGTCATCGAACTGAAGCGCGATGCCAATGCCGACGTCATCCTGAACCAGCTTTATCGCTACACGCCGCTGCAGACCTCGTTTGGCTGCAACATGGTGGCATTGAACGGCGGCAAGCCCGAGCACATGACGCTGCTCGACATGCTGCGCGCCTTTGTCTCGTTCCGCGAGGAAGTTGTTAGCCGGCGTACGAAATACCTGCTGCGCAAGGCGCGTGACCGTGCCCATGTGCTCGTCGGTCTTGCCATCGCGGTTGCCAACATCGACGAAATCATCAAGCTCATCCGCCATGCGCCCGACCCGCAGACGGCGCGCGAGCAGTTGATGGAGCGCCGCTGGCCGGCCCATGACGTCGAGAGCCTCATCCGCCTCATCGACGACCCGCGCCACCGCATCAACGAGGACGGCACCTACAACCTCTCGGAAGAGCAGGCCCGCGCCATCCTCGACCTGCGCCTGCAGCGCCTGACAGCGCTCGGCCGCGACGAAATCGGCGACGAACTCAACAAGATCGGCGAGGAAATCAAGGATTACCTCGACATCCTGTCGTCGCGCCTGCGTATCATGAGCATCGTCAAGGACGAACTCGTCGCCATCCGCGACGAGTTCGGCACCCCGCGCCGGTCCGAGATCATGGAAGGCGGCCCCGACATGGACGATGAGGATCTCATCGCCCGTGAAGACATGGTCGTGACCGTCTCGCATCTCGGCTACATCAAGCGCGTGCCGCTGACGACCTACCGCGCGCAGCGCCGTGGCGGTAAGGGCCGTTCGGGCATGGCGACCCGGGACGAGGATTTCGTTACCCGGCTATTCGTTGCTAATACCCATACGCCGGTCCTGTTCTTCTCCTCGCGTGGCATCGTCTACAAGGAGAAGGTCTGGCGCCTGCCGATCGGCACGCCGCAATCGCGCGGCAAGGCTCTGATCAACATGCTGCCTCTGGAACCCGGCGAACGCATCACGACAATCATGCCGCTGCCCGAGGATGAGGCAACCTGGGAAAACCTCGACGTCATGTTCTCGACGACCCGCGGCACGGTTCGCCGCAACAAGCTGTCGGACTTCGTCCAGGTCAACCGCAACGGCAAGATCGCGATGAAGCTCGAGGAAGAGGGCGACGAGATCCTTTCCGTCGACACCTGTACGGAGCATGACGACGTCATGCTGACGACAGCGCTCGGCCAGTGCATCCGCTTCCCGGTCGACGACGTGCGCGTCTTTGCCGGCCGCAACTCGATCGGCGTTCGTGGCATCAATCTCGGCGACGGCGACCGCATCATCTCGATGGCGATCCTTGGCCATGTCGAGGCCGAACCGTGGGAGCGTGCCGCCTATCTCAAGCGCGCTGCGGCGGAACGTCGGGCGACGAACGGCGACGAGGAAGAAATCGCTCTGGTCGGCGAGGAAGTCGCTGACGGCGGAGAACTGTCGAACGAACGCTTCGAGGAACTGAAGGCACGCGAACAGTTCGTGCTGACGGTCTCGGAGAAGGGCTTCGGCAAGCGCTCGTCGTCCTACGATTTCCGGACTTCGGGCCGTGGCGGCAAGGGCATCCGCGCCACCGACACCTCGAAGACGACGGAAATTGGCGTGCTCGTCGCGGCCTTCCCGATCGAAGACAACGACCAGATCATGCTTGTATCCGACGGCGGCCAATTGATCCGCGTGCCGATCAATGGCGTCCGGCTTGCGAGCCGCGCGACCAAGGGCGTTACCATCTTCTCGACCGCCAAGGACGAGAAGGTCGTTTCGGTCGAGCGCATCAGCGAACCGGAAAGCGACGAAGAGGAAGGCGAAGAGGCGGCCGTCGAGAACGGCGCAGCGGAAACGCCTGCCGAATCCGAGGATTAAGCGCTCGACTTGAAGTGCCAAGGAAACTGAAAGCCCGCCATTTTGGCGGGCTTTTTCGTGCGTAGGACTAGTATCGAGCAGCAGCGGGAGGCGTCTGAAATCAGATCTCGGTATTCGCGTCTGCAAGCGCAGTGCCACGAATATAGGCCCGCAGTCCCGCGGCAAGTGCGTCGAACGCGACGCGACAGCGGGGAGCCGTCTTCAGGTTCTCATGCATCACCAGCCAGGTATCGAGCTTCATCTCGAACAGGCCGGGCAGCACTGGGAGGAGGTCGGGATCGCGTGCCGCAAGTCCGTTCTGGCAGATGCCTATGCCGAAGCCGGCGCGGATTGCGGCCAATTGGGCAAGATTGCTGTCGGCCCTCAGCGCAAAGCGTGTGGCCGGCAGTTCGGGCGAGCGGGCGATGATCGCCCGGATCGCAGCGGTCTCTCGGTCGTAACCGATCAGGCTGTGATTGCTAAGGTCTGCCAGTGTCTGCGGCATGCCGCGTCGCTCGATGTAGCGGCGATGGGCGTGAAACCCTAAGGGAACCGCGCCGAGATGGCGGGCGATCAGCGCATCCTGTGCGGGCGCCACCATGCGCACCGCGATATCGGCCTCCTGGCGCAAGAGGTCCTCGACCGTGTCCGAGGCGGAGAGCTCGATCGTCAATGCAGGATAGGCGGCGTGCAGTTCTGAGAGGATCGGCGGCAGGACCTCGATGCCGATGACTTCGCTGGCGCTGATGCGCACAGTGCCGCTGACCGTATCGCGCTGGCCCGACGCGGCGCGCAAAAGCGCAGCCGACGTCGCGGCGAGCGTCTCGGCATAGGGCTTGAGTGCCAACGCGGCGTCGGTCGGCAACAGACCGTGCGGCGAGCGCACGAACAGCGGATAGCCGAGTGTCGCTTCCATGGCGTCCACGTGCCGGCCAACGGTCGGTTGCGTCAGGCCAAGCTCGCGGGCGGCGGCTGACAACGATCCCTCCTTAAGCACGGCGAGGAATGTTCGGTAGAAATCCCAGCTCAAATCCATCTTGCTCATGGATTTCAGTATAGCCGCGCAAGATTTTTCGGCAATTCCGTTTAGCTCGTGAATGCGTGATCCTGCCTTCATCGAAACGGACGGAGTGTGACATGACCGAGATGCAGCAGAGAGCAAGACGTGTGCTGGTGCTCGGCGCGACGGGCGGTATCGGCAGCGCCGTCGCCCGTGGGCTCCGCTGGCGCGGCTGGCAGGTGCGTGCCTTGAACCGAAACGCCGCGACGACGGCGCAGGCCGAGCCGGCGTTCGACTGGCGGCAAGGCGATGCCATGAACGCGGACGACGTTCGCACTGCTGCCGAAGGGGTGGATCTGATCGTGCACGCGGTCAATCCGCCGGGTTACCGCAATTGGGGCACCTTGGTGCTGCCGATGCTGGACAATACGATCGCCGCGGCCAAGTCCACCGGTGCACGCATCCTCTTACCGGGAACGATCTACAATTTCGGCCGCGACGCCTTTCCCGTCCTGACGGAGGACGCGCCGCAGAACCCGGATACCGACAAGGGTCTGATCCGCAGGGAGATGGAGCGCTGTCTGCAGGACGCCTCGGAGGCAGGTGTCGGCGTCATCATCGTGAGGGCAGGCGACTTCTTCGGTCCCGGTGCGGCCAATAATTGGTTTTCGCAAGGGCTGGTAAAGCCGGGCAGAGCGTTGGGCGCGATTTCCTACCCGGGCCGCGAGGGGATCGGCCACCAATGGGCCTATCTGCCCGATGTCGCCGAAACCATGATCCGCCTCGTCGAGCGCGCCGAGGACCTGCCGCCTTTCGCCGTTTACCACATGCGCGGCTTCCTCGACCGCAATGGAACCGAGATGATCGCGGCGATCCGCCGGGTTGTCGGCAAGCCGGCGCTTCCCGTCCGGGCCTTCCCGTGGTGGCTGATCGACTTGGCTTCGCCCTTCGTTCCGCTCTTCAGGGAGTTGCGCAAGATGCGCTATCTCTGGCGCGAACCGTTGAGAATGCCGAACGAGCGGCTGCTTGCCGTGCTCGGCGAAGAGCCGCACACGCCGATCGACGAGGCGGTTGCAACGACGCTCGTCGGACTTGGCTGCCTGAATGCCCCGCGGGCGCTTCCGCAAGGGATTGCCGCAGGCTAGCGCGCTCATGTCCAGGATCAATTTCGGACAGGCCTGGATAGCTGTCAGTTCCGGAAGACGAGGCAAGCGCCGCCGCTCTTGCGGATGGTGGCGCAAAGCTTGTTCGCGTCCGCCTGGGTCTCGCGGCCGATGCGTGCAGCGTAGCGGATTCGCAGGCCGAAGCTGGCATTGCGCTCGCGCAGGAGAAGCGCCTTCTCGCTGCGGATCGGCTCCGGCAGGCGCTTGACGGCGCTGACGAACAGTTGCTGCGCCACTGATTTCTGGAAATGTGCGGCAAGCTGTACGCCCCAGGGCGCCCATTCGGCTTCGTCGATCACCTCGATGTCGCGGAGGTTGCGGGTGCTGGCGAGCGCCACGCAGCCGTCGATGAAGCTCTTGTTCTTGTCGAGCGTCAGGTCGAGGATCTTCGGCGGATTGTCGCGCCAGTCCTCGACGCTGTAGGCGGTGATCGCGAGCACGTAGTTGCGCGTTTCCGCCGGCAGCCAATCGACCTCGAGAAAACGCTCCAGCCCGTTCTCGCCGGCATTATAGGCGGCAGCCGCATAGCCGAGATTGCCGTAGCGCGACTTCAGTTCGTTCAGATACTCTGCCGACTTGCCGAGCGCCTCGACGACATCGAAGCTGTTGTTGAGCCCTCGCATCTTCGCCGTTCCCGGCATGAATTGCGCGATGCCTTCGGCACCCTTGGGGCTGACGGCATTGGGCCGGAACAGGCTTTCGCGCCAGATGAGCCGGGCGAAGAAGGCCGCGGGCAGGTCGTTGACCGTCGCATAGTGGTCGATCACGCCGCAGATATCGCGGGCGAAGTTTTCCTTGCTGATGCAGAGCGACTTGGCGGAGTCGGTGGCCGACGGGCCGGAATAGACGCACTTGGGCTGCGCGGCGAAGTCGTCGATACGAGCCTCTGCCTCGCTCATGTTTAATGCAGGAATGCTGACAGCCAACGCCAGTGCCGCTCTCGCGACACGTGCCCAGGCGCCCGATCTGACCTTCCGCCGAAGACCCACGTCAAAACATTTCCAGAAACAGTCCTTGAAGGTTCATAGCATCTCCCGCCGCCTCGACAAACGGCCATTGTCGAGGCGCCGCCGCGGGTTAGCGCGGCGAGCCCGTCGCAAGCACCAGTTGCATGAATGTCAGATCGAGCCAGCGGCCGAACTTCGTGCCGACCTCACGCAGCCGGCCGGTATCCTCGAAACCCAGTTGGGCATGAAGACGGATCGAGGCTGCGTTCTCCGATTCGATGCCGGCGATCATCACATGTTTGCCAAGCCGTTCGGCCTCGGCGATCAACGCGACCATGAGTTTCCGGCCGATGCCGCCACCGCGCCGATCCTTGTGAACATAGACGGAGTGCTCGACCGTATGGCGATAGCCATCGAAGGCGCGCCAATCGCCGAAGGACGCATAGCCGATGACATCGCCTTCCTCGGAGACCGCCACCAGCACAGGATAGCCCACGTCCGTGCGCGCCTTCAGCCAGGCCACGCGATTGGCGACATCGACCAGAGTCTCGTTCCAGATCGCCGTGGTGTTCGCCACGGCGTCGTTGTAGATCTCGCAGATGACTGGCATATCGTTTTGGATGGCCGCCCGGATCAGCATACTTGCTCCTCGCATTTGTTCACTATATGACTACGATATGAATACTAAAGTAGACAGTCTGGATCAACGGCTCAGTGAACGAATTCGTCTGGAAAGAGAGGCGCGGGGCTGGTCGCTGAGCGAGCTTTCGGAGCGATCAGCTGTCTCGCGCGCGATGATCCACAAGGTAGAGCGGGGCGATAGCAGCCCGACGGCGACGCTGCTGGCAAAGCTCGCCGGCGCGTTCGGGCTCACCATGTCCACTCTGATCGCTCGTGCGGAGATGAGCCAGGGCAGGCTGTCGCGGCGCCAGGATCAGGCGGTGTGGCGCGATCCGCAGACCGGATATCTTCGGCGCCATGTCTCGCCGATGTCGGACCTGCCGCTCGAGCTTGTCGAGGTTGAACTTCCGGCCGGCGCCGAGGTGCCGATCCCGGCATCCGCCTATGCGCTCCATCGCCGGTGGATATGGGTGACTGCGGGGCGCCTGACCTTCGTGGAAGGACTGGAGACCCATACGCTCGGCATCGGGGATTGCCTGGAGCTCGGCCCGCCGCAGGATTGCGTCTTCCGCAATGTCGGCGGAGAGACCTGTATCTACGCCGTCGTCCTGTTGCGGACGGGTTGAGCCTAGCTGCCGAGCTCGGCGATTGCGATCCGCGCCATCGTAAGGTCGTTCTCGACGCCGAAATCGTCATGGTCTTCCAGGAACCAGGCTGCGGAAAGCCCGGCATAGGCCAGCACCCAGTTGAGAATGCGGTGCGGGTGAAGGCCGGTCTCCTTCGCGACGATCGGCAGATGCCGCTGCAGCCGGCCCGGAGCGGTGACCAGGGGCAGTTCCGGATTGCAGAACAGGTTGGCGTAGTCGTATCCGCGATCGCCGAGGACGCGTTTCGGATCGATCGCCAGCCAGCCGCGGTCGCCAAAATCGAGGATGTTGGCGTGGTGGACGTCGGCATGCAGCACGACCGGCGGTTCGGGATCTGCAAAAAGGCTTTTCGCCGCCTCGAGCGCGCGGGCAAAGAGACCGCCTTGAGCGGGAGCAGCCGTCTCCAGGGAAGCGAACCATTTGTCGAGTGGCACGAGACCGCCGGGAACCGGTGTTGAGCGCGGCGCATGGAGCTCGGCGACGGTGCGGCAGATGATGCGCGTCACTTCCTCGTCGCTTCCGGTCATCGCCATGTGGAAAAGGTTGCGCTGGCTGTCCGTGCGCTCCATCAGCACCGCGTCGCCATCGGCTTCATAGACCTTTGCAGCGCCATCCCCGTTCCAGTAGAGCAGGGGCAGGCGACCATACTTCTCTTCCGGGTCCTCGGCGACCTTGAGCATCGCCTGCTGGCCGCGATAGCGGACGGGGTAAAGACGGCTGGAGGGGGTTACGATGACGTCGCCGTCAGGATGCAATGACCATTTTTCTGAATATAGCGAAAACATAAGCTCTTCATTCCCAAAGACAAATGCCCCGCCGAAGAGGCGGAGCATTGCCATGTGGGAGTGTCAGGCGACCTGTTCAAGGGCTGGATAGTCGGTATAGCCCTTGGCGCCACCGCCGTAGAAGGTTGCCTGATCCGGCGTGTTGAGCGGCGCATCGCGCTTCAACCGTTCGACGAGATCGGGGTTGGCGATGAACGGCTTGCCGAAAGCCACGAGGTCGGCTTCGCCGTCCTTGACCGTCTTCACCGCGAGCGCCCTGTCATAGCCATTATTGGTCATCCAGGCAGCCTTGCCGCCGGCAGCGACATAGGTCGAACGCAGGGCATCGTAGTCGAATGGCTGGTCGCCCTGCTGGTGGTCGCGCGGGCCGCCGGTCGCGCCTTCGATGATGTGGATATAGGCGAGGGGATAGCGGGCGAGGTTCTTGACCACATGGCCGAACACCTCCTGCGGCTGCGGATCAAAGGCATCGTTGGCGGGAGTGACGGGCGAAAGGCGGATACCGACCCGGCCGGCGCCGATTTCATTCGTCACGGCATCCATGACCTCGAACAGGAAGCGGGCGCGGTTTTCGATCGAACCGCCGTAGGTATCGGTGCGGTGGTTCGAACCCGAACGCAGGAACTGGTCGATGAGATAGCCGTTGGCCGCATGGATCTCGATGCCATCGAAGCCGGCATCGATCGCGGCGCGGGCAGCCTTGCGATAGTCCTCAACGATTGCTTCGATCTCGGCGGTCTCCAGTGCATGCGGTTCGGAGGTTTCGGCAAAGGAGCCAGTACCGTCCGAATTGACCAGATAGGTCTTGGACTTGGCGCGAACGGCCGACGGTGCAACAGGCTTGCCGCCACCCGGCTGCAGAGAATCATGCGAAATGCGGCCGACATGCCACATCTGGACGACGATGCGGCCGCCCTTGGCGTGCACCGCGTCCGTCACCTTGCGCCAGCCTTCAAGCGCTTTCGGCGTATAGAGGCCCGGAACGTCGGCATAGCCCTGGCCCTGCTGGGTGATCGCCGTTCCCTCCGAGATCAGCAGGCCTGCCGTCGCGCGCTGCTCGTAGTAGGTCACATTCAGGGTGTTCGGAACGGCGCCGGGGGATCGGTTGCGGGTGAGCGGCGCCATCACGATGCGGTTTTTCAGCGCGATGTCACCAATGGTGATGGGGTCGAAAAGCGAGGCCATGGGAGGTCCTTTCAGGGGGGGCTGCTTGGGAGAAGGTGGTTGATTCAGAGATCGCCGATGCTCTCGAGGAAGGCGGCGATCGTCTCTTCATCGCGGCGGTAGAAGATCCATTGGCCAACCTTGCGGGTTGTCACGAGGCCGGCGCGCTGAAGCACAGCGAGATGCGAGGAAACGGTCGACTGCGACAGGCCGCAGCGTTCGAACTGGCCGGCACATACGCCGAGATCGAGCGGATGCTCCTGAGTCGGAAAATGGCGCTGCGGCTCCTTCAGCCAGGCGAGGATGTTCACCCGCACGGGATGGGCAAGCGCCTTGAGGATTTCGTCTCGGTCCATGGTATATCGCCATATCGTGTTTTAACGATAAATGTATCGCTAAAACACGATATTCAAATCACAAGACCGTGAGCGTGCTGCAGGCAAAAAAAGAGGGCCTCAAGAAAACTTGGGCCCTTGTAGTTGTGAAGGTAATAAGAACCTCCAGAGGGGAACAGCTAATGCGGTGGCGGGGAGGAGAAGCCACCAAGAATGCATCAGCTGCATTTTAATATGGGAAGCGAAGTATCGGCTTTCAATAGCCGGCTGTGATTTTCGTCACGTTTCGCCTGTATCTAACAGTAGACAAAAAAAGAGGGCCACAAGATGACTTGGGCCCTTATAAGTTGTGAAGGTAATTAAACCTCCAGAGGGGAACAGCTGCTGCGGTGGCACTGGGAGGAGAAGCCACCAAAGATGCATCAGCTGAGTTTGGTATGCTGCTTTTTTGGGCGCGCAACAATCATTTTCTGTGCATGACAGCCATGTCATGCGCGCATCCCTGCCTATTTCTGCGGCGAACAATAAAAATGCGCCGCACAATATAGACGGCGCATCCGTAATATCGATGTAAAAACAGATGGTTGGCGGCCTCTTGAGGAAATGCTCGGAAAATGAGCATTCGCCGAAGCGTCTTAAAAGTTCCAGTTGCGGGCCTTGGCGACGATGTAGTCGCGGAAGACCTTGAGCTTGGCTGCGTTCTTCATCTCGTCCGGATAGCAGAAATAGGTATCGAAGGACGGGATGTCGGCGCTGATCGGCAGCTGGATGAGGCCAGGATCGCGGCCGACGATATAGTCGGGCAGCATGGCGACGCCGATGCCGAGCAGGCAGGCGCGCTTGATCGAGGTCTGGCTGTTGATCTGCAGGTGCGACACGCGTGGATTGTCGGAATCGCGGCCGGCGATCTCGAGCCAGTTCACGTCGAGCAGATAGTTCGGCGCCGGCTCGCCGAATGTGATGATGCGGTGGTTGTCGAGGTCCTCGACCGACTGCGGCTCGCCATACTTGTTGATGTAGGAGGGGGCGGCGTAAACGTGCATGTGCACGGTGAAGAGCTTGCGCTGGATGAGGTCCGACTGCTGCGGCTGACGCAGGCGGATGGCACAGTCCGCGTGGCGCATGTTCACGTCCAGCTCCTCATTGTCGAGGATGAGCTGAACCTGCACGTCCGGGTGCAGCGACATGAACTCCTGGATCTTGTCGGTGAGCCAGCCCTGGCCGAGCCCGACCGTGGTGGTGATGCGCAGCTTGCCGCTCGGCTTGTCCGTGGTTTCGCTCAGCTGGACCTTGACACTCTCGAGCTTCATCAGCACTTCATGCGCGGTGCGATAGAGGATCTCGCCCTGTTCGGTGAGGATCAGGCCGCGCGCATGGCGGTGGAACAGCTTGATGCCGACATCCTGCTCCAGCGAACTCACCTGCCGGCTGATCGCGGACTGCGAAAGATGAAGCTTGTCTGCCGCATGGGTGAACGACCCAGCCTCGGCCGCCGCGTGAAAAATGCGCAGTTTGTCCCAGTCCAGCGACATGTAGTCCCCCATAAGAAACCACTCCGGAAGACGGGGTCCTGTCTTCCGGGCGTGGCTGATGCATCTGTTCCCACACGGGCGAGGTGCCTCAGCGGCACCACCCCGATTCGCAGCTTCTATTCGGCTGCAATTGCGACGGGCATATGACCCGCCAGGTATTTCTCGGCCTCAAGCGCTGCCATGCAGCCCATGCCGGCCGCCGTAACCGCTTGACGGTAAATGTCGTCCGTCACGTCGCCTGCGGCAAAAACGCCGGGCACGTCGGTCGCCGTCGAATCGGCCGCGGTCCAAAGATAGCCGTTGGACTTCTGCCGAAGCTTGCCTTTGAAAAGTTCGACTGCCGGCGCGTGGCCGATCGCGACGAACACGCCGTCGGTGATCATGTCGGAGGTTTCGCCGGTCTTGGTGTTGCGCAGCTTCACGCCGTTGACGGAAGCGGGCATCGGCGGCTTGGCCGGCGCACCCAGATACTCGATGACCTCGTGATCCCAGATGACCTTGACGTTCGGCTTGGCGAACAGGCGCTCTTGCAGGATCTTCTCGGCGCGGAAGGAATCGCGGCGGTGAACGACAGTGACCGTCTTGGCGAGACTCGAGAGATAGAGCGCTTCCTCAACGGCCGAGTTGCCGCCGCCGACGACGATCACGTCCTTGTTGCGATAGAAGAAGCCGTCACAGGTGGCGCAGGCCGAGACGCCGAAGCCCATGAAGGTCGGTTCGGTCTCGATGCCGAGCCACTTGGCCTTGGCGCCGGTTGCGATGATCAGCGCGTCCGCCGTCCAGTCGTTACCGCTGTCGGTCTTGATGCGGAACGGGCGCACCGACAGATCGACATCGGTCACGAGATCGTTGACGATCTCGGCGCCGACATGGGTCGCCTGCTTCAGCATCTGTTCCATCATCCACGGGCCTTGGACCGGATCGGCATAGCCCGGGTAGTTTTCGACGTCAGTCGTGATCATCAACTGGCCGCCCTGTTCCATACCGGCGATCAGTACGGGCTCGAGCATGGCGCGCGCCGTATAGATGGCGGCGGTATAGCCAGCCGGGCCGGAGCCGATGATCAGCACTTTCACGTGACGGGCAGTCATAATCTTGTCCTTCGCTCATCGGAGAGGATTGCCTCCACATCCGATTCCATTGCGTCAATGGGAAATCGTCCCATACTTTAGGTATTCCCCACCATGACTTTCAAGAGCGCGCAGCCTGATACACACAAGTGCTTGAGCCCCAAGCCCGCTTTTGCCACCAGATGACGCGCTTAGGGCACAGGCGTCGGCCCGGCATCGATCCGCGCCGCGCCCCGACAATGAAGCGCTCTTTGCGTCGCTCCTGAAGATGTCCACCTCTATTTGCGCATCTACCGGGATCGCCAACGCCATTTTCCCGCGAATAGTCGGCCGGGCTGCTTGTTGTCCAGCGGGTTTGACGATATTTCACGCGGATTCACTTTGCTGGAGAAGCATATGGGGTTGAATGCCGGCCGTGCATGGTTGCACTGCGAAAGCGCTGCGCTCGGCCACGCACCGACTCGAGACGACCTTGCCCTTGACGAGCGCGCCTTGCTGAAAATCTCGACCGAGATGATCGCGGCAGCGCCGGGATAGGCAGACATCAGTCGACGTCGCCCGCCATCGGGGCAACCTCACCATCGGCAGACACAAGTTTTCGACTTTGCCTCGCGCTCAAAGTCACCACGAAAAGGACGAACGTTCATGACGAAACAAGTCGAGCTCGACGCTATCGATCTCAAGATCCTTCGCGAGCTCCAGCGTGATGGCCGGATGACCAATGTCGATCTCGCGCAAAGGGTCGGCATCTCCGCGCCGCCCTGCCTCCGGCGCGTGCGCAAGCTCGAAGAGACCGGCGTCATCAAGGGCTATCACGCACTGCTGAACGCACCGGCGCTCGGCTTCGATCTCGTCGCTTTCTGCATGGTCGGCCTGAAGCGTCAGTCGGAGGCCGACCTCAAGGCGTTCTCGGCCGCTACTGCAGAATGGCAGATCGTCCGGCAGGCCTGGACGGTTTCCGGCGAAAGCGACTTCCTGCTGCATTGTGTCGCCGAAAACCTCACGACTTTCCAGGATTTCGTCATCGAAGTGCTGACGGCCAATGAACGGGTCGACACGGTGCGCACGATGCTGACCATTCGCCAGGTCAAGGATATCGGCCTCGTCCAGATCTAAGGCCCGCCCATGAACAAGCTTCCGCTGTCCGCCTTCATCATCTGCCAGAACGAAGAAGCCTATCTCGGCAACTGCATCGAGAGCCTCGAGCAGTGCTCAGAAATCGTCATCGTCGATTCCGGCTCGACCGACGGAACGGCAGCACTCGTACAGTCCTACATCGACAAGGGTTGGCCGATCCGTTTCCTGCATGAGCCGTGGCGGGGCTATGCCGGCCAGAAGCAGTTCGCGCTCGACCAATGCACGCAGCCCTGGTGCTTCAACATCGATTCCGATGAACGCCTGGACGAACCGCTGAAGGCACTGCTGCCCTCGCTGCTCGATGCGCCGCCGGAGACGGTCGGCTGGCGCGTCGCGCGCAGGCCCTACCTCATCGGCTACGGCTACACGCCGGAGCGGGCGCACGAGCGGCGAAACCTGCGGCTGATCCGCCAGGGCAGGGGACGATACGATCTCAATCAGAAAGTCCACGAGGGGATCGTGCCGGATGGCGCGGTCGGCGCCGCTGCCAAGGGCAGCCTGCTGCACTATCGGCCGCTGATCATCGACGAGCAGATCCTCAAGGAAAACAAGTATTCGACGCTCAAGGCCGATCAGCAGTTCGCCGCCGGTAAGTCGGCGCGCCCTTACAAAATGCTGTTCAGCCCGCCACTCTATTTCCTTAGGCTCTATTTCCGCAACGGTCTGTGGCGCTGCGGTTTTCCAGGCTTCATTGAGGCGATGACGGGAGCGGTGTACGCTTTCCTGACCGCCGCCAAGATCTATCAGAGGCACGCGCTCAAGCGGCACCCGAACCATGACGACATGGATCGGCGCGCCAGCAAGCGGTGAGGTTTTCATGAAAGTCATGCATTTTCACTTCGGCAAGGATGGCGGCGCTGAGCGTTTCTTCGTCCACCTGGTCAACGCGCTCGCCGAACGTGGCGTCGAGCAGACCTCGGTCATCCGCCATGGTCGTATCTGGAAGAAGGACATCGAGGGTGCGACGCGCATCATCGAAAGCAACTTCCGCAACCTGTCGCTCGACCGGATCCTCCTGCCGATGAAGGTCAGCAGCATGGCACGCCGCGAAAAGCCGGATGCGCTGTTTGCCTGGATGCCGCGCGCCAGCCGCCTGATGCCCAACTACAAGGGCTGCATCAAGATCTCGCGTCTCGGCGACTATCCGCTGCGGCTCGACTATTTCCGCAACACCGATTGCCTCGTCTGCAACACGCCGGGCATTGCCGAGCATGTGCGCAAGATCGGCTGGAAGCGCGACGTCGAAGTCATCTCCAACTTCACCGGAACCGAGCGGGTCGCGCCCATCAGCCGCGCCACGCTCGACACGCCTGAGAACGTGCCTGTGGTCATGTCAATGGGGCGCTTCGTTCCGCGCAAGGGCTTCCACACGCTGATCCAGGCGATCGCCAAGGTGCCGGACGCCTATCTGTGGCTTGTCGGCGATGGCGAAGAACGTGCAAATTTGGAGAAACTGGCCGCCGACCTCGGCGTAGCAAAGCGCGTGCGTTTCGCCGGCTGGCAGAAGGACACGCGGCCTTTCCTTGCCGCTTCCGACATCTTCGTGATGGCGTCGAGCCACGAGCCGCTCGGCAACGTAATCCTCGAATCCTGGGCGCAAGGGACACCGGTTGTTTCCAGCCGTTCGGAAGGGCCGCAATGGTTCATGCGCGATGGCGAAAACGGCTTGATGGTCGATATCGGTGACGCCGTCGGCTTTGCCCAGGCAATCGACCGCATCGCGGGCGATACGTCGCTCGGTGAACGGCTTGCCGAACGTGGGCACGAGACCCTGATGAACCAGTTCTCGAAGCAGGCGATTACCGACGCCTATCTGAAGCTCTTCGCTTCGAAGCGCTGAGAGAGTCTAGTGCGAGGCTGCCACGCGGTGGCAGCCTGTCAGGGACGCATCAAGCGTTCATAGACCGCGTTGATCGCGCGGGCCTCGCCCTCTATCGCAAAGGATGCGCGGGTCAGCCCCAGACCGTTCGCGCCAGCCAAGGTCCGGCGATGATCATCGTCCATAAAGCCAGCCGTTGCCTCGACCATGGCCTGTAGATCGTTGGCGGCGATCACGGCGCCGGTTTCCTGCTCTCCGACGACGACCAGTTCCGAAAACGCGCCGACGTCGCTTGCGATAACGGGCACGCCTGTCGCCATCGCTTCGAGCGGCGTCAGCCCGAAACCTTCCCAGCGCTGCGGCGCGATGAAGAGATCGAGCCCACGATACCAGTCCGGAATGTTGGTGTGTTCGCCAACGAAACGGATGCGGTCGGTGAGCCCGGCCTTTGCGACCCGCTCTTTCAATTCGTTCTCGAAGGCGACGTGCGGGCCGGTGGCGCGACCGGCGACGATGGCACTCCAGCCGGGCCGGCACGGCAGAAGCGCAATCATGCTGTCGACGAAGAGATCCGTGCCCTTCTGCTTACGCACCCGCCCGAAGCAGCCGACATATTTTTGGTTGGGGTCGAGCCCGAGCGCAGCTTTGGCTGCCGCTGTGTCAACCGGCGGCTGGAAGCGCTTGGTATCTATGCCGTGCAGGATCACTGTGTTCGGCACTTGCAGATAGGCGGCGGTCTTGCCGCTGGTCGCGATTACCGCGTCCATGCGCGAAATCAGAAACTTGCTCCAGCCGGTGTGGCCGCGCTGCGATGCGGAGGTGAAGACGATCCTCAGCTTCATGCCGAGCAGGTCGCGCAGCACGATCGCCGGCAGCATTTCGACATTGCGGCGCGCATGCCAGACCCGGCAGGGCCGTCCGTCCGGTGCGCTCCACAGGCGCAATAGATCGCGGAAGCGGATCGAGGGCAGGGTGTCAGGCAAACCCGGGCCAAGCACGGCGATCTTTTCGCCGAGCGCGCGCTGGATCGGAATTAACTGGATGATGGTGGACGTCACGCCCGAGAGGCGGCGCTTGAAATTGGGAGCGATGACCTCGACGTTCCGGATATCGGCCACGAAAGCGCACTCCTTGCGCGAGCAACGATCGTCTTTTGAAAAGGAGAAACGGGGCGAAGGCAGGCTTCGCCCCTTGGCTAGGGCTGATCAGCCCCAGTTGACGGCGAGAATTTCGTAGGCCTTGGAACCGCCAGGCGCGTTCACTTCGATGGAATCGCCGACTTCCTTGCCGATGAGCGCGCGCGCGATCGGCGACGAGATCGAAATGCGGCCAGCCTTCACGTCGGCTTCCTGGTCGCCAACGATCTGGTAGGTCTTTTCTTCTTCAGTGTCTTCGTCGACGAGTTTGACCTTGGCGCCGAACTTGATCTTGGAGCCGGACATCTTCGAGAGATCAATGACTTCCGCGCGGGCGATCAAGTCTTCGAGCTCGGTGATCCGACCCTCGTTGTGGCTCTGCGCTTCCTTGGCAGCGTGGTACTCGGCATTTTCCGACAGGTCGCCATGTGCACGGGCTTCGGCAATCGCCTCGATGATTCGCGGTCGTTCTTCCTGCTGGCGCCAGCGCAGCTCCTCCTGCAGGTTGACGAATCCGCCCTGTGTCATCGGCACTTTTTCGACCATTTCAATGTCCTTCATCAAGCACGAGGCGCCGCCCTTAGGGCGGCGCCAACGCAAAAGAAAACGGTCTCCGGCGCGTAAACGCCGGAACCGTCCGAAACTTCGAACCTTGGTTATAGCAGAAACGGAAGCGCGAAAGCCAGATATTTCGCCATCATCCACCGAACCCTGAAAGGCCACTGCAACTTGTGGGGGAAGCGATGGGGTGGCAAGCTACGCAGAAAGCGCTTTACCTCAACCGCGGTTGAGGTCGTAACAAAGGTGTTCCGAAGAGATAGCAGCGAGGAACGTTGGGCATGGTTCTGGCGAGGGACGAAACCAAGGCAGGCGAAGGCAATACCGCACTTCAGGAGGACGGCCGCTGGAGCGAACTGTTGCGGCCGGACTATCTGGCGACGACGGCTGCCCTTTGCCTCGGGGTCGCGTTGTTCGCATTCAACGAGTTTTTCGTAGCAACCGCGCTGCCAACAGCCGTCGAAGAGATCGGCGGCGCGACGCTGTTGTCCTGGGCCGTCACGCTTTATCTCGTCTTTGCCATTCTCGGCGGCGCTGTTGCCGCCACGCTCAAGTCAAGGTTCGGCGCACGCGGGACGCTGATTACGGCCGCGCTCATCTTTGTCGTCGGCACCCTCGTCGCGACCGCCGCCGGCAGCATGCCGCAGGTCCTCGCCGGTCGCGTGTTTCAGGGATTCGGTGAGGGGATCATTGCCGCGGTCTGCTACGCGCTGATTCCCGAACTCTTCCCGCCGCGCCTGGTCCCAAAGGTATTCGGAGCCGAGGCCATCGTCTGGGCAACGGCGGCCTTTGGCGGGCCACTCGTGTCCGGATTCCTGACGGAACACTGGTCATGGCGGGTGGCTTTCGCCGTCAACGTTCCCGCAACCGTCATCTTCGTTGCGCTCGTTCTGCTGATCGTACCGGCACGCAAGGTGCCATCGACCGACACGCCTCGTCCAATCCCGCTGCTGCGGCTGACCGTCGTCGGTTCCGGCATATTGCTGATATCGGTCTCAAATACGGCGAGCAGCGTCCCATTGATGGCGGCGGCGCTGGCGACGGCGCTGACCATCCTCTGGGCGGCCGTCGCAACCGACCGTCGGGCGGAGCATCCGATCCTGCCCGCGGGCGCCTTTCAGCTCACAAAACCGCTCGGCACCGGACTTTGGGTCGTGCTGCTGATGCCCCTCGCTCAGGCGTCCGGCTCGGTGTACCTCATTTATGGCCTGCAACATGTCTGGAATTTCAGCCCCACGGCCGCCGGTTTTTCCGCGGCATTGATGGCGATCTCCTGGAGTGTGACCGCTATCGCCGTCGCAAGCCTGCACTCGCACGCTCTGCGCGTGAAGCTCATCCCTGCGGGACCTGCGCTTCTCAGCCTCGGGCTTGCCGGTCTGATGATCGCCTTCGCGATCGACGATTACCGGCTGGTCTTCCCGAGCCAGATCGCGGTCGGGTCCGGGTTCGGCATGTCGTGGGGCACGCTCAGCCAGCTGATGATGGACGTCTCCTTGCGAGGAGAGCGGGACAAGACCTCAGCGTTTCTGCCGACGTTGCAGTCGGCCGGTTATGCGGTCGGCGCGGCGATCTGCGGGCTGACGGCCAATCTTCGCGGTTTCGACGAGAAGGCAAACGTTGCCACGATGCACGCCGCCTTGTTCACGGTTTTCGTCGTCGCGTTCCTGATCTCCACGGCTTCTCTGTATCTGGGCGTCAGAACCGTGCGGCTCGCAGCGAGCCACGCGCGTCTTGATCGGGGCAGAACTGCTGCCGAGGCCCTGGCGGCAGACTGACAGTGTGATCAAGCGCAGGATGGATGTTCCTGCGCTTTGCTCGTGGCGCTGCTTCAGGCTGCAGCGTAGAGAGAGGCGCCGACCTGGCGGCGGGCAAGCAGAGCCCGCTGTTCGGCGCCGCGGCCGATGGAGGGCACGATTGTTGCAAGCAGCCTGCGGTTGCTGGAACGGACCTGGACCTTCAGCGAACCATAATCGGCGTCGCGGCCGATCTTGTCTGCGATCCGCTGGCCGTAATAGAGGGCCGATCCCTCGTCGAAATGGCTGATACCGTCTTCATCGACGAAGTGCTCGTCGCCCCACAGCAAATCAAAGAAATAGAGTTGCACGATCTTGCCCCATGTCGCGCCCACCGGCGAAGCCGCCGATCTCTCAGTGCGCAGGGTCATAGAAACATGTGCCGGGGGAATGCAGGCTGAACCGGTCGTTCATGCGGCGTTCAGCGGAGGGGCGGGCTGTTGAAGCGCATCACACCCTCGGGGATGGCGGCGGCGCGCGAGGGTTTCGCGCGCCGCGGTCTTTCTTAGGCCTTGAAGTAGCTCTGCAGCGGGCGCACTTCGAGGCTGCCTGCCTTCAGAGCCTTGATTGCGTGCGCAGCCGCTTCAGCACCGGACATGGTGGTGTAGTAGGGCACCTTTTGCATCAGCGTGGCGCGGCGCAGCGACTTGGAGTCCGAGATCGCCTTGTTGCCGTCCGTCGTGTTGATGACGAGCTGAACGTGACGGTTGCGGATCGCATCCTCGACGTGCGGACGACCTTCCTGAACCTTGTTGATCTTGGTGGCGGCAATGCCGTGTTCACCGAGGAATCGAGCCGTGCCGCTGGTCGCCATGACCTTGAAGCCGATGTCGACGAGGATGCGGATTGCCGGCAACACCCGGGTCTTGTCCTCGTCGCGCACCGAAACGAACACTGTTCCATCGCGCGGCAGGTCGACGCCGGCGCCGAGCTGCGACTTGGCAAAGGCCAGTGCATAGTCGGTGTCGAGACCGATGACTTCGCCGGTCGAGCGCATTTCCGGGCCAAGCAGCGTATCGACGCCGGGGAAACGTGCGAACGGGAAGACTGCTTCCTTGACCGCGATGTGCTTGAGGTTGCGCGGATCCGGCTTTTCGCCATAGGCGGCGATCGCGACATCGAGCGCTTCGCCGGTCATGACGCGGGCCGCGATCTTCGCGATCGGTGCACCGATCGTCTTGGCGACGAAGGGTACGGTGCGCGAAGCGCGCGGGTTGACTTCGAGCACGTAGATCGTGCCGTCCTTGATCGCGAACTGCACGTTCATCAGGCCGCCGACATTGAGCGCCTTGGCAAGGGCTGCCGTCTGGCGTTCGAGTTCGTCGACCATGTCCTTGTCGAGCGTGTGCACCGGCAGCGAGCAGGCGCTGTCGCCCGAGTGGATGCCGGCTTCCTCGATGTGCTCCATGATGCCCGAGACGAAGACATCCTTGCCGTCGCACAGGCAGTCGACGTCGACTTCCGTCGCGTTGGTCAGGTAGCTGTCGAACAGCAGCGGGTTCTTGCCGAGCAGCGTGTTGATCTGGCCGGTCTTGTCGTTCGGATAGCGCTGCTTGATGTCCTCAGGAACGAGGCCCGGGACCGTGTCGAGCAGGTAACTCTGCAGCATGCTTTCCGAATGGATGATCTGCATGGCGCGGCCGCCGAGAACGTAGGACGGGCGCACGACCAGCGGGAAGCCGATCTCGGCAGCGACAAGGCGGGCCTGCTCGACCGAGTAGGCAATGCCATTGTTCGGCTGGTTGAGGTCGAGCTTCATCAGAAGCTTCTGGAAGCGGTCGCGGTCTTCGGCCAGGTCGATCGCGTCAGGTGCCGTGCCGAGGATCGGGATGCCGTTCTTTTCCAGCGCTTCGGCGAGCTTCAGCGGCGTCTGGCCACCGAACTGGACGATGACGCCGACGAGTTCGCCCTTTTCCTGCTCGGCGCGCATGATCTCGATCACATCTTCTGCCGTCAGCGGCTCGAAGTAGAGGCGGTCGGAGGTGTCGTAGTCGGTCGAGACCGTTTCCGGGTTGCAGTTGATCATGATCGCTTCGTAGCCGGCATCCTTCAGCGCGAAGGCGGCGTGGCAGCAGCAATAGTCGAACTCGATGCCCTGACCGATGCGGTTCGGACCGCCGCCGAGAATGACGACCTTCTTGCGGTCAGACACTTCAGCTTCCGAGCGGGCGGCACCGACGAAAGGCGTTTCGTAGGTCGAGTACATGTAGGCGGTCGGCGAGGCGAATTCGGCAGCGCAGGTGTCGATGCGCTTGTAGACCGGGCGGACATTAAGCGCATTGCGCAGTTCCGCGACTTCCTTCGGGCGCTTGCCGCCGAGCGTTGCGAGGCGGGCGTCGGAGAAGCCCATCGCCTTCAGCATGCGCAGGTTCTCGGCATCGGCAGGCAGGCCGTGCTCGCGGATGCGTGCTTCCATGTCGACGATCGCCTTGAACTGGGCGATGAACCACGGGTCGATCTTGCTCGCCTCGTGAACCTCGGCTTCGCTCATGCCAAAGCGCAGCGCCTGCGCAACCATGCGCAGTCGGTCCGGCGTCGGCGTGCCGATCGCCGCACGAATGGCGTTACGGCCATCGCCGTTCTCGTCCATGTCGGGGATTTCGATTTCGTCGAGGCCGGTAAGGCCGGTCTCGAGGCCGCGCAGCGCCTTCTGCAGCGATTCGGCAAAGGTACGGCCGATCGCCATGACTTCGCCGACCGACTTCATGGCGGTGGTCAGAACCGGCGATGCGCCCGGGAATTTTTCAAAGGCGAAGCGCGGGATCTTGGTGACGACGTAGTCGATCGACGGTTCGAACGAGGCCGGGGTCGCGCCGCCGGTGATGTCGTTGTCGAGTTCGTCGAGGGTGTAACCGATCGCAAGCTTCGCCGCGATCTTGGCAATCGGGAAGCCGGTCGCCTTGGAGGCGAGGGCCGACGAGCGCGACACGCGCGGGTTCATTTCGATGACGACGAGACGGCCGTCCTTCGGATTGACGGCGAACTGCACGTTCGAGCCGCCGGTCTCGACGCCGATCTCGCGCAGAACCGCGATCGAGGCGTTGCGCATGATCTGATATTCTTTATCGGTCAGCGTCAGCGCCGGCGCAACGGTGATCGAATCACCGGTGTGCACGCCCATGGGGTCGATGTTTTCGATCGAGCAGATGATGATGCAGTTGTCCGCCGTGTCGCGGACCACTTCCATCTCGTACTCCTTCCAGCCGAGCACCGATTCTTCGATCAGCACTTCGGTGGTCGGCGACGCATCGAGACCGCTGCCGACGATGTCGAAGAATTCCGTGCGGTTATAGGCAATGCCGCCGCCGGTACCGCCGAGCGTGAAGGACGGACGGATGATGGCGGGCAGGCCGACATCGTCAAGCGCCTGCGCGGCAATCGCCATCGCGTGGTTCATGTAGCGCTGCTTGCGGTCGCCTTCGCCAAGGTTCCACTGGTTCTCGAGGTCATCGAGCGCCTTGTCGAGCTCGGCGCCGGAAAGCCGGCTCTTCAGTTCGGCGCGCTCGGCCTCGTGCGTCTTGCGGTCATGGTCCTTGATGTCGGTGGCATTCGCCAGCCGCGACTTCGGCGTTTCGAGGCCGATCTTCGCCATGGCTTCGCGGAAGAGGGCGCGGTCTTCGGCCTTGTCGATGGCGTCCGGCTTGGCGCCGATCATCTCGACATTGTAGCGGTCGAGAACGCCCATGCGGCGCAGCGAGAGCGCCGTGTTGAGCGCAGTCTGGCCGCCCATGGTCGGCAGCAGCGCGTCCGGGCGCTCCTTGGCGATGATCTTGGCGACGACTTCCGGGGTGATCGGCTCGACATAGGTTGCGTCCGCCAGACCCGGATCGGTCATGATCGTCGCCGGGTTGGAGTTGACGAGGATGACGCGGTAGCCTTCCTCCTTCAGCGCCTTACAGGCCTGGGTGCCGGAATAGTCGAATTCGCAAGCCTGACCGATGACGATCGGCCCCGCGCCGATGATAAGAATGGACTTGATATCTTGGCGCTTCGGCATGGTCGATCATCCGTTTCTAGCTGCGCGAAAAACCGGCCGAGGTGGGAGGTCACCGGCCGGGCACGCATTGATGGGTCTTTTCAGGCTAGAAGCGGCTTATAGGCAAATGTTTCTGCAAGCGAAACCCCGAAAATTCCGGAATCGACAGGAACCAGCCATATTTGCGCACCTCCGGCCATGCAGCGCGCTTCGCGCGCGGCGAAACAGCGCCGGGAATGTCAGGGGCGGCCGGGGATGACGAGAACCTTGACCTCTCCGGCCGCCGGCGGATGCGCAATGATGTCGGCTGCTTCGCCGAGCGTCACTTGCCGCGAGATCAGCTTGTCGATCTCGATGGCGCCTGAGGCGACGAGGTCTGCTGCACGGCGGTGGACGAAGGGGTTTATGAAGGATCCGAGCACCCGCAGTTCGCGAAAGAGAATGTCGAACGGTTCGATTTCCACGGTCTCGCCCTTCGGCATGACGCCGAGGATCACGACGGTGCCACCGGACCTGGCAAGGCGAGTCGACTGCATGACGGTTTCGGCAACGCCGGCGCATTCGATGACGACATCGACCCCGCCGGGAACGAGCCCGGTGTCACCGGCGATCTGTTCGATGATATCGGTAGAGGAAGGATCGACCGTCGCCGTTGCGCCGACCTCTTCGGCAAGACGGCGCTTTGCCGCCTGTCGTGTGGAAAGAATGACCGTCGTTGCGCCGGCGAGGCGGACGAGCTGTACGACCAGTAGGCCGATCACACCGCCGCCAAGGACGACGACGGAGGAGCCGGCGCGAATGCCCGCCATATCCACGCCATGCAGACAGCAGGCGAGCGGCTCGCAGAAGGCGCCATGAACGGGGTCGAGGCTCAGTGGTATGTCATGGGCCTGCTTGCGGTGCATAACCACGTATTCTGCAAAACCACCGTCACGATGGATGCCGATCGCCCGGAGATTGCGGCAGAGATTGATGCGCCCGGCGGTACATTGCGGACAGGTACCGCAAGCGATGTTGGGGTCGCCGGTGATTCTCGCGCCGATTGCGATATCGGAGACCCTGCTTCCCACCGCCTCGACGATGCCGCAGAATTCGTGGCCGAGCGTCACCGGCGGGGGCGAGGGGAATTCGCCGTGCAGCAGATGCCGGTCCGTGCCGCAGATGCCGCAGGCTTCGACCCGCACCAGCAGATCGTCCGGGCCGGGTAGGGGCTTTGGCACTTCTGCGACCCGCAGCTGACCGATACCTTCGAGCCGCAATGCCTTCATCGCCCTGCCTCCTCGTCCTATCCGCACGGGCATAGGAGCCTCAAAGCAGGTTTGCGTCAAGGCGAGCGCGGCTGTTCAAGAGAGGGCGGCCGGTCGGGCCGGCGGCCCGGCTGCCGGCAGCGCCTTGGCGAAGTGGTCGCCTTGTCAAAAAGATTGGTGAGATCGCGAACTTACGGGGCGCGATTGCGTTTTACAACGACGTTAGGGCCGTCTTATAAAAGAGCAGACCGACAACGCCTTTCAGAGGCCGGGGAGGACAGATCATGGAATGGAAGGGCCGCCGCCAATCCGACAATATCGAAGACCAGCGCGGCGCGAGCCCCGGTGGCGGCAACCCGTTTGGGCGGGGGGGCGGTTTCCGCATGCCAGGCGGTGGCGGCGGCATGCGGCGCGCCGGAGGCGGTATGAGCTTCGGTACGATTATCTTCCTCGTCGTGCTCTATTTCATCCTCAAGGCCATGGGCATCGACATGCTGCAGGTGCTGGAAGGCGGCGGCGGCCAGGTGCAGATGCCGGGCTTCGAGCAGAGCGATGGTTCGCCGGCACCGCGCGGATCCGCTCAGGAAGAGGAAATGAAGCAGTTCATGGCGACGGTGCTCGCCGAGACTGAAGACACCTGGAACGGCATCTTCCAGGCAAACGGCCAGCAGTATGAAGAGCCGAAGATGGTGCTCTTCCGTGGCCAGGTGCGTTCTGCCTGCGGCTTTGCTTCGGCTGCCTCCGGGCCGTTCTATTGCCCGGGCGACCGCAAGGTCTATCTCGACATGAGCTTCTTCGACGAACTCGCGCAGAAGTTCGATGCGGCCGGCGATTTCGCCCAGGCCTATGTCGTCGCGCATGAGGTCGGCCATCATGTCCAGAACCTGATCGGCGTTCTGCCGAAGTTCAACCAGATGCGCCAGTCGATGAGCGAGACCGAAGCCAACCAGATGTCGGTGCGCGTCGAACTGCAGGCCGATTGCTTCGCCGGTGTCTGGGGCAAGTATACCCAGCAGAAGGGCCTGCTCGAACAGGGCGACCTTGAAGAGGCGCTGAACGCGGCCACCCAGATCGGCGATGATACGCTGCAGAAGCGCATGCAGGGCTATGTCGTTCCCGAGAGCTTCAATCACGGGACCTCCGAGCAGCGCATGCGCTGGTTCAAGCGCGGCTTCGACAGCGGCAAGATGACGGCCTGTGATACTTTCTCGGGCGCGGCCTGATTTCTTTGAACCAGAATCATTCGAAAGGGCCGGCTTGTCTGCCGGCCCTTTCGTTTGTGGCTTAGCGCTCGCTGTCCATGTGGGCGAGCTGGGCTTCTGGATACCGCGCGCCGGCTGCCGCATTCTTCGGCACTGACTGTTCGATCACCGCCAGATCGTCTGCGCTGAGATGGACGTCGCGCGACGACAGGGCCTCTGCCAGTCGATCGCGCCGCCGCGCGCCGACGAGCGGTACGATGTCCTTGCCCTTGGCCGCAACCCAAGCGATCGCGATCTGTGCCACCGACACGCCCTTGCCTTCGGCGATTCGTCTCAAAGCCTCGACGAGGGCGAGGTTTCGATCGATGTTGTCTTCCTGAAACCGCGGGCTCATGGCGCGGAAATCGCCCTTGCCGGCCGCGCCTTTCTGCCAATGGCCGCTTATCAGCCCGCGTGAAAGGACGCCGTAGGCGGTGATGCCGATACCGAGTTCGCGGCAGGTCGGCAGGATTTCATCCTCGATGCCGCGCGAAATCAGCGAATACTCGATCTGCAGGTCGACGATCGGATGCACGGCCGCCGCACGCCGGATGGTTTCTGATCCGACTTCCGAGAGGCCGACATGCCTGACGTAACCCGCCTTCACCAGATCGGCGATTGCGCCAATGGTGTCCTCGATCGGCACATCCGGGTCGAGCCGGGCGGGACGATAGATGTCGATATGGTCGACGCCGAGCCTCTGCAGCGTGTAGGCGAGAAAATTGCGAACGGCCTTGGGCCGGCAATCGTAGCCCAACCAGTTGCCGGCGGCATCGCGCAGGGCGCCGAACTTCACGCTCAGCAGCGCCCTGTCGCGCCTTCCGCCCTTCAACGCTTCGCCGATCAGCATCTCGTTGTGACCCATGCCGTAGAAATCGCCGGTGTCGAGCAGCGTGATGCCGGCTTCCAGCGCTGCATGGATCGTGGCGATGCTTTCGGCCCGGTCCGCAGGGCCGTACATGCCGGACATGCCCATGCAACCGAGGCCGAGCGCCGAAACCGAGGGACCGGACTTTCCGAGTGAAACGTAATCCATCTTCGTTCTCCTTCGACAAGGCCGAAAACCAGCCGGCCGTTTGCTCGGTCTCCTGTTTACTTCGTCCGATGCCGTGCGATAATCCGATCTCAATCGAACGACTTGTACGAAATTCCGCACAATGGACGACTTGCCGCTTGCCGATCTCGATGCCTTCACCGCAGTGGCCGCGGCGCGGAGTTTCCGCGCGGCTGCGAAGAAGCGCGGCGTTTCCGCGTCGGCGCTGAGCGAGGCGCTCCGCCGCCTTGAAGCGAAGCTGCAGGTGCGCCTGCTCAACCGCACGACCCGCAGCGTCACCCTGACGGAGGCGGGCACGCGGCTGCTCGATCGGCTGACGCCGGCCCTCGGCGAGATCGCCGGTGCGCTCGATCAGGTCAACGAGATGCGCGACAGTCCGGCGGGAACGCTAAAACTGAACGTTCCGACCATCGTCGCGCGCGAAATTCTACCACCGATCATCGGCCGGTTCTTGCGCGAGCACCCGGCAATTTCCCTGGAGGTGACGGCGGAGGACGGTTTCGTCGATGTCCTCGCTGCCGGTTTCGATGCGGGCGTCCGCTACGAGGAACGCGTCGAGCGCGACATGATCGCGATCCCGATCGGGCCGAGCCGCCAGCGTTATGTCACCGCCGCGGCGCCGGATTATCTCGCAAGGCGCGGCGTGCCCGGCCATCCGCGCGACCTGCTTGAACACGCCTGCATTCGCCACCGCTTCGCCAGCGGCTTCTCGCTTCCCTGGGAGTTCGGCGAGGGCGAGGCGGCGCTGACGATCGCGCCGCCAGCCGTCGTCACCGCCAACACGATCGATCTCGAACTCGGGGCGGCCATCGACGGCCTTGGCGTGATCCGGACCTTCGAGGAATTCATCGCGCCCGCGGTCGCCGCAGGGCGCCTGGTGCTCATCCTTGAGGCGTGGACGACGAGCTTCTCCGGTCCGCTTCTCTATTATGCAAGCCGCAAGCATATGCCGGCGGCGTTGCGTGCCTTCGTGGACTTCCTGAAGCGCGAACAGCGGCGGGACCACCGCTGAGGCATGGGCTAGCGGCCCGACCTATCAACCATTGCGATAGTCCCATCAGAAAATTTGGGACGTTCACGGATTGTTTCGTGCGAAATGATCCGTTACACCTAAATTGGTAGCGTTGTTCACGTTCTGTCTCTTTTCCCGGGGCAGGCCGCCGGGGAGGGATCGCATGCGCGACGAGAAATTTGTGCGACGCGGCCTGTTCCTCGTCTTCCTCATCCTGTTTCTCGATATCATTGGCATCGCAATCATCGTGCCGGTGCTGCCGGCCTATCTCGAGGAATTGACCGGCGCCAATGTCAGCGAGGCGGCGATCGACGGTGGATGGCTGCTGCTCGTATATGCCGCGATGCAGTTTCTCTTTGCGCCGCTGATCGGCAATCTCAGCGATCGATTCGGCCGCCGCCCGGTGCTGCTCGCATCCGTCTTCACCTTCGCGCTCGACAACCTGATCTGCGCGCTCGCCACCAGCTACTGGATGCTGTTCATCGGTCGTGTACTCGCCGGCGTCAGCGGCGCCAGCTTCGGCACGGCATCGGCCTACATCGCCGACATCAGTCATGACGGGAACCGAGCCAAGAATTTCGGGCTGATCGGCATTGCCTTTGGTACCGGCTTCGCGCTCGGGCCGGTGCTTGGCGGTCTGCTTGGCGAACTCGGCCCGCGGGTCCCGTTCTACGGCGCGGCAGCGCTGTCCTTCGTCAACTTTATCCTTGGCGTATTCCTGCTACCCGAAACGCTCGACAGCGC
This sequence comes from Ensifer sp. ENS02, assembly GCF_014851885.1. Classification (NCBI taxonomy): domain Bacteria; kingdom Pseudomonadati; phylum Pseudomonadota; class Alphaproteobacteria; order Hyphomicrobiales; family Rhizobiaceae; genus Ensifer; species Ensifer sp. ENS02. Next base: position 379,862 of record NZ_JACVAO010000009.1, read on the forward strand.
CAACCGCCGCCGGTTCGAGTGGAAACGCGCCAACCCGCTGGGCGCCCTCAAGCAGATGCGCAATTACCCCGGCATCGGCTGGGTGGGGCTGGTGTTCTTTCTCTTTTGGCTTGCCCATTCGGTCTATCCGGCCGTCTGGTCCTTCGTTTCCAGCTACCGCTACGGCTGGAGCGAGGGGCAGATCGGACTTTCGCTCGGGATCTTCGGTATCGGCGGTGCCTTCGTCATGGCCGTCATCCTGCCGCGCGTGGTGCCGCGGCTTGGGGAGTGGCGCACGGCCGTGCTCGGCCTGACCTTCACCACGCTCGGAGCCATCGGCTATGCCGGCGCCTGGCAGGGGTGGATGATCTATGCGGTGATCATCGCGACCGCGCTCGAAAGCCTCGCCGATCCGCCGCTGCGCAGTATCGCCGCGGCCCACGTGCCGTCGTCGGCACAAGGCGAGCTTCAGGGCGCGCTGACCAGCATCGGCAGCATCACCACGATCATCGGTCCGTTGATCTTCACCCAGGCCTTCGGTTATTTCACCAGCCCTGCCGCGCCCGTCGCCTTTGCCGGCGCGCCCTATGCACTCGCCAGTTGCTTCCTCGTCGGCGCGCTTATCGTGTTCTTCCTGAAGATACCGAGAAGCAGGGCGGTCGGACCGGAAGGCGCGGAGAATGTCGGGCCGGCCGACGCCGTAGCGCCGGACGAGCCAGAGGCGATGGGGCGGCCACGATTGCATGGAAATTGATCAATTTTCGTGATCTATCGATGAAACTTTGAGCAACCTCGCCCTTGCGGCTGGCTCTTTGCCCGACGGTATTCTATTTCCGGATTCCTCCCCCCGATCTTCGGTTGCGGCCCGGAGCCGCATTGACTGCCAGGAATCTGCCATGCTGACCGCGAATGCGAGCCCGATACCGTTGACGATCGACAATTCCTGGCGGACGCACTATCGCGCGAGCTTCTATCTGGGCGTGCCGTTCATCGGCGCGCAGCTTGCGCAGCTCGCGATCAACACGACGGACGTCCTGATGGTCGGTAAGCTCGGCGCCACCGAGCTCGCGGCGATCATCCTCGCGACCCAGATGTATTTCACCGTCTATGTTTTCGGCAATGGATTTGCCAATGCGGTGGTGCCGATGGCAGCACAGGCCGTCGGCCGTGGCGACAAGGTTTCGGTGCGCCGCTCGGTGCGCATGGGCATGTGGGTGGTGATGCTCTACGGCCTGTTGACCGCGCCGATCCTCTGGATGGCCGAGCCGATCCTGCTATTTGCCGGCCAGCAGCCCAAGGTCGCAGCCCTTGCAGGAGAATATGTCCGCATCGCGCAATGGGCGATCTTCCCCGGCCTCATCTTCATGGTGCTGAGGGCCTTCCTGAGCGGCCTGGAGAGGGCAGGGATCATTCTCTATGTCACGCTGGCGACGCTCGTGCTCAATGCCGCGCTCTGCTACGTGCTGATCTTCGGCCACTTCGGCTTCCCGAAACTCGGCATCTTCGGTGCGGCGGTCGCAGCGCTTGGCGTTGCCGTACTCGGCGCGGCGTTGACGATCGGCTATATCAAGAGCAAGCCGGAGCTCAACCAGTACGAACTCTTCGTCCGCTTCTGGCGGCCCGACTGGGTCGCCTTCCGCGAAGTCGTTTTTCTCGGAATTCCGATTTCGCTGACGATCCTTGCCGAGGTCAGCCTGTTCACCGTCGCCTCGCTGCTGATGGGCACGATCGGCACGGTCGAGCTTGCGGCGCACGGCATCGCGCTGCAATTCGCCTCGATGGCCTTCATGATCCCGCTCGGGCTTGCGCAGGCCGCCACGGTGCGGGTCGGGCTTGCCTATGGCCGCGGTGATCTCCTGGGCGTTCGGCGCGCGGCGATCGCTTCGCTGGTGCTCGGCGCCGGCTTTGCCATTGTCGGCAGCGCCATCTTCGCATTCTTCCCCAGCCAACTGGCTGCCCTTTATCTCGACACAGCCCGTCCGGACGCTGCGGCGGTGCTTGCCTTCGCGGCTCCGCTCATTGTGATTGCCGGTGCGTTTCAGCTCGTCGATGGCATGCAGGCGATCGCCGCCGGCATGCTGCGCGGCCTGAAGGACACCAAGGTGCCGATGCTGCTGGCGATGGTTTCTTATTGGCCGATCGGCTTCGTCTGCGCCTGGCTCTTTGCCTTTCCCTTCAATTTCGGCGGGATCGGCGTGTGGTTCGGCTTCGTCCTCGGGCTTGCAGCCGCCGCGGTGCTGTTGAACTGGCGCTTCTTCCGGATGCTCGGCGAGATCACGGCGAAGGCTGCCGCCAAGGGCGCCTGACTTGGGGCGAAGAAGAGCAAAGAAAAAGCCGGACGGGCAGGGGATGCCGTCCGGCTTACAATGGCGGTCGCCTCAGGGGAAGGGAACGACGGCCGCTTACTACCACGCTTCGTTTTACGAAGCTTTGGAACTGCTAGACGTTAAAGCCGTCGAGCCGTTCCGAACCCTGGCGATCGCGCTGGAGGTCGCGTATCGTCCGGGCAAAGTCGATCAAGAATACGAGACTGATGACCGCTGCCGCGATCATGAATAGGGTGGCCATAGTGCCCTCCATCAACGGAAGATTTTCTGGGTCGCGTAGCGCTCGCGCCGGTCACGGGACTCGTTGCGCAGTCCATGTATCGTCGCAAAGATCATCGCGAAAAACATCGCCATCGAAAACAGAGCAAGTCCCATAGCCGTAATCCTTTCGCATCCTAAACGGCAGTACGTTCAAAAAAGTTCCGTTGTTACTGGCACTACACTTAACGTCTTTGCTGTGAAGCACCGTTGAACATGACATTCATCTAGCATTCATTCTTTCTGTCCCGCTGTTTCCCAGGGAACAGGGTCAAGCGCCGTACAACTCTTGCGATCTGTCGCCGTCCGTGACAAAAGGCTTCACCAAACGGAAACAGGTGCGATGACCACGGCATTTTATCCCGGCTCCTTCGATCCGATGACGAACGGGCATCTCGATGTGCTCGTGCAGGCGCTGAACGTGGCGGCGAAAGTCATCGTCGCGATCGGCATCCACCCCGGCAAAGCACCACTCTTCTCCTTCGACGAACGCGCCGAGCTCATCCGCCGCTCGCTCCAGGAATTTCTGCCGGACAGGGCAGGCGACATCGATGTCGTTTCCTTCGACAATCTGGTCGTCGATGCGGCGCGGGAGCGCGGCGCAAAGCTGCTTGTGCGCGGCCTTCGCGATGGCACCGACCTCGACTACGAGATGCAGATGGCCGGGATGAACCGGCAGATGGCGCCGGATATCCAGACCTTGTTCTTGCCGGCGGGCACGGCATCACGGCCCATTACGGCCACATTGGTCCGCCAGATCGCGGCCATGGGCGGCGACGTCAGTGCCTTCGTGCCCAAGTCCGTCTACGAAGCACTGCAGGCCAAACGCCGTACCTGACGGGCGGCCCCAAATTCACCACGCAGGGAGAAACCATGAAAATCCTCCACCTCGCATTTGCCGGCGCCATCGCGCTTGCCTCCTTCACGGGCACGGCGCTTGCGCAAGCGGCCGACAACTTCATCACCATCACGCTCAAGGATGGTCCGGTCGTCGTCGAACTCAGGCCTGACATCGCGCCGAAGCATGTCGAGCAGATCAAGGCGCTGGCCGCGGCCGGTGAATACGACAACGTCGCTTTCCACCGCGTGATCAAGGGCTTCATGGCCCAGACCGGCGACGTGCAGTATGGCGACATGGAAAACGGCTACCAGCCGCAGGCTGCCGGCACCGGCGGTTCGTCGCGTCCGGACGTCCCGGCAGAGTTCTCCGACGTCCCGTTTGAACGCGGCACGGTCGGCATGGCCCGCTCGCAGGACCCGAACAGCGCGAATTCGCAGTTCTTCATCATGTTCGCCCCGGGCGACTTCCTCAACGGCCAGTACACGGTCGTCGGCAAGGTCGTCTCCGGCATGGAGAATGTCGACAAGATCAAGCTCGGCGACGACGCCAACAACGGCTCCGTCACCGATCCCGACCGCATGATCAGCGTCAAGGTCGGCAAGTAAAATCAACAGAAGGAGAAAACCCATGGCCGAGATCAAGGATCCGGAAAACACGATCATCCTGGAGACCACCAAGGGCAAAGTCGTCATCGAGCTTCTGCCCGACGTCGCTCCGGGGCATGTCGCCCGCATCAAGGAACTGGCCCGCGAAGGCGCCTATGACGGCGTGGTATTCCACCGCGTGATCGAGGACTTCATGGCCCAGACCGGCGACGTGCAGTACGGCAAGACCGGCGGCGAGCACTTCAACCCGGCCCGCGCCGGCATGGGCGGCTCCTCAAAGCCGGACCTGAAGGCCGAATTCTCGAACGTCAGCCACGTTCGCGGCACGTGCTCGATGGCCCGTAGCCAGATGCCGAACTCGGCCAACTCGCAGTTCTTCATCTGCTTCACCGACGCGCCGTGGCTCAACAAGCAGTACTCTGTCTGGGGCCAGGTCATCGAAGGCATGGACAACATCGACAAGATCAAGCGCGGCGAGCCGGTGCGCGATCCCGATACGATCGTCACGATGCGGGTTGCCGCAGACGCCTGATTTGCGCTAATGCACGAACCCGCCCCGGTCGCCAACTGCGCCGGGGCGGGTTTGCTTTTGTCTGAAGATAACAATGCGCGTAGACCTGTTCGACTTCGACCTCCCGGAAACTTCGATTGCGCTTCGGCCCGCAAGCCCGCGCGACAGCGCCCGTATGCTCGTGGTGCGCCCCGATGGCGCCGACGTTCTTGCGGACAGGGGCGTGCTCGACCTGCCGTCGTTCCTGAGGGAAGGCGACGCGCTTGTCTTCAACGACACCAAGGTGATCCCGGCGCAGCTCGAAGGCATCCGCCGCCGCGGCGAGGAGATCGCGACGCAAGTTTCGCTGACGCTGCATATGCGGGTCGCACCCGACCGCTGGAAGGCTTTCGCCCGCCCGGCACGACGCCTCAAGGTCGACGACCGCATTGCCTTCGGCCACGGTGGCTCAAGCTGCTTTCTCGGAACGCTCGACGCGACCGTCGAGGAAAAGGGCGATGCCGGCGAAGTGACGCTGCGCTTCGATCTCTCGGGTCCCTCGCTTGACGAGGCGATCATGGCGGTCGGCCACATTCCCTTGCCGCCTTACATCGCCTCCAAGCGCGCCGAGGATGCGCAGGACCGCGCCGACTACCAGACCATGTATGCCCGAGAGGAGGGCGCCGTTGCGGCGCCGACCGCCGGTCTGCATTTCACCGACCGTCTTTTCGCCAAGCTCGACGAGGCCGGCATCGAGCGCCACTTCGTGACGCTGCATGTGGGTGCGGGCACGTTCCTGCCGGTCAAGGCTGATGATACCGACGACCACGTGATGCACCAGGAGATCGGCCACGTCGATGCCCGGACCGCCGAGAGGCTGAACGCCGTCAAGGCGAGGGGCGGGCGCATCGTCTGCGTCGGCACGACCTCGCTGCGGTTGATCGAAAGCGCCACCTCGGAAGACGGCACGGTCAAGTCATGGTCCGGTCCGACGGGTATCTTCATCACGCCCGGCTACCGCTTCCGCGCGGTGGACATGCTGATGACCAATTTCCATCTGCCGAAATCAACGCTGTTCATGCTGGTTTCGGCCTTCAGCGGCCTGGACACGATGCGCGCGGCCTACGCGCACGCGATCGAAACCGGGTACCGCTTCTATTCCTATGGCGACGCCAGCCTGCTTTTCCGGAAAGACTAAATGACCGAGACCTTCCAGTTCAAGCTACACAAGACCGACGGCAAGGCCCGTCGCGGCGAAGTGTCCATGCCGCGCGGCACGATCCGCACACCGGCCTTCATGCCCGTCGGTACCGTCGGCACGGTCAAGGCGATGTATCTCGACCAGGTGAAGGATCTTGGCGCCGACATCATTCTCGGCAATACCTACCACCTGATGCTGCGCCCAGGCGCCGAACGCGTCGCGCGGCTCGGCGGTCTGCATGGCCTGATCCGCTGGCAGGGCCCGATCCTGACGGATTCGGGCGGCTTCCAGGTCATGTCGCTGGCGGGCCTTCGCAAGCTCGACGAGCAGGGCGTCACCTTCAAGAGCCACGTCGATGGCGCGCTCTTCCATATGTCGCCGGAGCGCTCGATCGAGATTCAAGGCTTGCTCGACAGCGACATCCAGATGCAGCTCGACGAATGCGTGGCGCTGCCGGCCGAGCCAAAGGAAATCGAGCGCGCGATGGAAATGTCGCTGCGTTGGGCCGAGCGCTGCAAGGTCGCCTTCGGCGACCAGCCGGGCAAGGCGATGTTCGGTATCGTGCAGGGCGGCGATATCCCGAAGCTGCGCGAACGCTCGGCTGAAGCGCTGAAGGGCCTCGATCTCAAGGGCTATGCAGTCGGTGGTCTCGCCGTCGGCGAGCCGCAGGAGGTAATGCTGCGCATGCTCGACATTACCTGCCCGATCATGCCGGTGGACAAGCCCCGTTACCTGATGGGCGTCGGTACGCCAGACGACATCCTGCGGTCGGTCGCCGAGGGCATCGACATGTTCGACTGCGTGATGCCGACCCGCTCGGGACGCCACGGCCTCGCGTTCACGCGCCACGGCCGCATCAACCTGCGCAATGCCCGCCACGCCGAAGACATGCGCCCGCTCGACGAGCAATCCTCTTGCCCTGCGACGCGCGACTATTCGCGTGCCTATCTGCACCATCTGATCCGCTCGAACGAATCGCTCGGCGGCATGCTGCTCAGCTGGAACAATCTGGCCTACTATCAGGAACTGATGGCCGGAATTCGCCTGGCGATCGAAGAAGGTCGCTTCGCTGACTTCATGGCCGAAACGCAGGAAACCTGGCGGCGAGGGGACCTTCCCCCGGTTTGACGGCCGCCAGCGGACCGGTGTCTCAGATGGCCGGTCCCGACGCCGACTGCAAAATCATCACGCCGTTGATCTTGTAGCTGCCATCCGGCTGTTTCACGAGTTCGTAAACTGCGGTCCAGTCCTTGCCGTCTGGCGCCGAGATCAGAACTTCCTGCAGCACCTGGTCGCCAACCACCTTCGATCGACCAAAAGCAAAGTTGCCAGGCCGGTAGACGGGCTGGTAGCCGCGCTTCACCATCTCGAAGAAGCTTGCCTTGTCGGGAAACTTGCTGCGGATCGCGGGTGAAGCGAAGGAGTAGGCGGTCTCGGCATCATCCTGCAGAAAGGCAGTGATCTGTTCCCGTATGATCGTTCGCGCCGTATCGACGGGTTCCTCCGCACAAGCGGCAGTCGCGGCTGCCAGTTGTGCCACCATACCGAGGGCAATCGCAAAGCTCCTGAACATCGTCGATCTCCATAGCCGCAATGAATGACCATAGGACAGTCGCGGCTTTTGGAAACAGGAGCTTTGGTGGCAGCTTCAGATAATGGCTCAGATCTGTCTATGTAAATCGTGTTAATTCAATTTGTTGTCTGGTGATATGAAAGTCAGATCTCAGATATCATAAGTTGGTGATGTCCGCGTAATGGTGTGCTCAGGCTGGCGGCGGCGATCTAGTTGAACGTTGTCGCCATCCATTCCTGCCATTTCGGCTCGCTGTCTTTCGCGCGCGCCTTGGCACCGTCTCCATAGTGATAGAGCGCGATGCTGGCATTGGTGCCTTCGCCGGTCGAGTAGCTTCCGAAGAGCGCGATGCCGGCGCCGGGTTCCTTCAGGCGCAGCAGCAGATAGCGTTGCTTGGTGTCCTGCTGTACCCGTTCGACGATGCCGGCAAGGCGTTCGGGCCGTGGTGGCGTGCTGCGCTCCTCGCCGACATTGGCGCCGAGAAGTCCCAGCGCTTCGGTCAGGCGTTCCCAGACTCTTGCCTGCGGTTCCCCGGTTGAAACCATGGCGAAGCTGCTGACCGCCTTCTCGCCGGCGAAATGTGCGAGATAGATCTTCAGGATCTCGAAGAACGCCGGCCATCCGCCCTCGAAGCCTTCCAACTGGTCGTCCCAGTCGTCGTTCGCTGTGAACAGCGAATGCACCATGCGCAGCACGCAGCGATCGCCGGAACGCGCCGTGACGGTGATTTCGGTTGCGACCGGCGGCGCGCCCTCGCTCCACTCGCGTTCCACATAGGCAAAGCGGGCAGCCGGCTCCCAATGCGTCACCTCGCCGGTCGAGTTGCCGTTCGGACCGAAGTCGAAGGCGATCTTGCCTCCGACCCGCTCATCGATTTCCGTCTTGGTGAACCAGGCATTGTTGCCGCTGCCGGTTGCGATCGCCTGCCAGACCTCTTCGGGCGAGCCGGGCACGATCAGTTCCATTTCTACCCAGCGCTTTCCACTGCCATCCTTCTTGATCGGCATGGGATATCCTTTCAGGAGTTGGTGTCGTCGGGTTCGCCCTTGGCTGCGCTCTCGTCGCTCGGCCCAGGGTAGGAGGCGATGATGAGCCGGTGCGGCCGGGCGTCCGGCGCGCCTTCATCGTGGTAGCGCGCGGCGAGCGCGCTCACCGCCTGGGCGAGATCGGCGGTAAAGGCGGCGCGCTCCGCAGGCGAACGAAAGTTGATCACGGTGTCGATCGACAGCGTCGCCAGGCGCTTGTCCTGCGTGCGGGCGCTGCGCAGCAGTCCGCCGACCTCACGGACCATGCGGGCCGCCAGTGCGACCAGAAAGCTCGCAGACAGGCGATCGCTGCTCCGCCCGGGGTCGGCAGCAATCGGCCCCAGCGCCGCCGGCGAAACTACATAGGACGTGGCGGTTGCAACCATCAGGCGCTCGGTCAACCCGCCCCAGCGGCGTTGCTCTGCCGGTTCTATCAGTTTGTGCTCTTCGAGCGCACGCAGATGGTAGTTGACCTTCTGGCGCGTCAGCCCCACCCGCACAGCCAGCGCCGCGGCCGATGCGGGCGCGGCAAGTTCCGCCAGCAAACGGGCCTTGATCGGCTCCAGGGCAAGTGCGGCGGCGGCCGGCGCGTCTATGACATCGAGATCGAGCATGGTGCAATCATCGCCTTGACAGATTTTTTTGTCAAGGCGATGATTGCACCTAATGCGGGTAGGGGAATGCCGAGTGCCCGCTGACATGCACGACCTCAGCTATGCGGAGCCTTCCAACCATTCAGGCTCGCCCAATGGAGCCAGCCATGCGGAAAGGCGCTGAGCCGGGTTAGGTTCCCGGTTGAGCTTCTCCACGCGACGCGACGCTAACGTTTGCCGACCGCTTGGCAGGTCGTCGTTTTCTCTGAATGTCACCACCCAAGGTAGCGGGAGGCAATGTATCGATGGAAGCGCGCCGATGAATACCGGAACGATCGAGATTTACCGCCCACGTGATGTTTCCACCCTGGGCGACTGGAACATCGGCGGTCTCAAGCTCAAAGCCTATGGCGTTGCCGCCGATGGCAGACACATCGATGACGCGATGGTTACGCTGGCTCAGTCATTCGTCTGACAGGACGTCATTCCGTGCGTGGCGGCTGGGGGCGATAGCAATGGCCTCGGCTTTGTCATCGTCCATCCCGGCAGCCTCGGCATCTCCATCTCGGCTCACTGGTGGATACAAGGTTCGGTTCTGTGTCAGCGCAACTATCGGAAGCTCTATACGGCTTCTGAGCCGATGGATGCTGCAAGGAGACCGGCCATTGCCTGTGTTTGGGAATTGGCGCTGATCAACGCCGAGCAGGAAGCCTGGCGAAAGACGATGATGAAAGACGAACCTGATCCATTGGCCTACATGGAAGAGCGTGCCGCGTTTGGGACGGCTTGAGAGCCAGGGGCGTGCCGCAAGTGACGAAGGCGCGCTTTGCGCAAACGTTGGAGAGAGGGTCGCATGTCATCCTTGAACCCGCCCGACCACATGCAAAGATCACATAAGATAGATTATGGAACTAACGTATATGCCGGAAAGCATGGATTGCGGCTGAACGTTGCCTTGGCGAGCTTGACCGGGCCTTTCCAGCCTGCTTAGCGTTCCCGAACCGAACACCTCATTTTCAAGGCCAGATGTGATGAGCGAATTGCGCGTTCTTTCAGATGCTTTCATTCCGGAACTGCCAAACCGCTACAAAGGCAAAGTTCGCGAAAACTACGACCTGCCCGATGGCAACCGCATCATAATCGCGACGGACCGCCTCAGCGCCTTCGACGTCATCCTGACGTCGATCCCGAACAAGGGTCACGTGCTGACGCAGACGGCGCGCTACTGGTTCGAGGAAACCACCGACATCTGCCCGAACCATGTGGTCAGCTATCCGGACCCCAATGTCGTCATCGGCAAGCGGCTCGACATCCTGCCGGTCGAGGTCGTCGTGCGCGGTTATCTCGCCGGAACGACCAGCACCTCGATTCTGACGAAATACCGCAACGGCGAGCGCGAGATGTACGGCATCACCCTGCCGGACGGAATGCGCGACAATGAGAAGCTTCCCCAGGCAATTATCACGCCCACCAGCAAGGCTTTCGACGGCGGCCATGACGAGCCGCTTTCGGTCGAAGCGATCCTCGAGCAAGGACTGCTGACAAAGGAACAGCTCGATACCGTCTGGCAATATGCGCTTGCGCTGTTTGCCCGCGGTCAAGAGCGCGCCGCCGAGCGCGGCCTGATCCTCGTCGACACCAAATACGAGTTCGGAACCGACGAAAACGGCACGATCATTCTCGCCGACGAGATCCACACACCCGACAGCAGCCGCTACTGGATCGCCGACAGCTACCAGGAAAGCTTCGAGCGCGGCGAACGTCCCAGGAGTTTCGACAAGGATTTCGTCCGTGCCTGGGTCACTGCGCGCTGCGATCCCTACAAGGATCCAATCCCGGAAATTCCACTTGATCTCATCGAGCAGACCTCGGCAGTCTATATCGAAGCCTTCGAAAAGATCACCGGCCAGCGCTTCGTTCCGGACCTGTCGGGTGCGACGGTTCTGGATCGCATTCGCGCCAACCTGACGCCATATTTCTCGAAATAAATCAGTATATTAGAGATTTATTCTGATCTGATTTAGGCGCTGAGCGTAGGATCATCGACATCGAATTCGAGCCGCATCAGGTCGTATGCCGGCTCGATATGATCAGGCGTCTCGCCTTGCACCGTGTCGTAATCCAGCGGCACGTGCATGTGTGTCAGCACCGCCCGCTTCGGCTTGAGGCGCTCGATCCAGCCGAGCGATTGCACCAGTGACAGATGGCTCGGGTGGAACTTGTACTGCAGCGTATCGATCACCAGCAGATCGAGGTTACCGAGCTTGGCAATGGTCTCGGCCGGAAAATCGCTGACATCGCTGCAATAGGCAAAGTCGCCGATGCGGAAGCCCAGAGAATGAATATTGCCGTGAAACTGCATCAGCGGCCGGAACGCGATCGGCCCGCCGGCGCCTGATATCACCACCGGCGACAGATCATCGGCAATGATGTGCGGCTCGACGATCGGTGGATAGCCGCTGCCTGGCGGTGATTCCAGGCAATAACCAAACCCCTCGCGAATACGGCCCATCGTATAGGCATCGGCCCAGATCGGCACCCGCCTGCGGTTTTCGATGACGTAACCGCGCAAGTCGTCGATCCCGTGCAGATGGTCGGCATGGGAATGGGTATAGATCACCGCATCGATGTGGCGCACGTTCGTTGCGACCATCTGCGCGCGAAAATCCGGCCCGGTGTCGATGACGACGGTCGTCTTGCCGCCGTCGGGCGCGATTTGCTCGACGAGCAAGGCCGCGCGCATGCGCCGGTTTTTCGGATTGTCAGGGTTGCAGGCGCCCCAGTCCCCGGTAATGCGCGGCACGCCTGGTGACGAGCCGCAGCCGAGAATGGTGAAAGTGCGCCGGAACGCCACGTCAGAGCCTCGGCATCTTGGAGAAGACGCGGAAGGCATTCTCCGTGGTGATCCTTGCAATCTCCTCAGTGGTCACGCCGATCGTCTCGGCAAGCACGGCTGCCGTATGGGCAACGTAAGCCGGCTCGTTGCGCTTGCCGCGGAACGGCTTCGGCGCGAGGTACGGCGCGTCGGTTTCGACGATCATCCGGTCATGCGGCACGGTCTTGGCGATTTCACGCAGCTCTTCGGATTTCGGGAAAGTCAGGATGCCCGAAAAGGACACGTAGCCGCCGAGCTCCACGCCGACACGGGCGAGCTCCGGACCGGAAGAGAAGCAGTGCAGAAGGAAAGGGAAGGCCCCCTTCCCGGTTTCCTCGGTCAGGATCGCCGCCATGTCCTCATCGGCCGAGCGGCTGTGAATGACGAGCGGCAGGCCGGTCTCGCGGGCAGCCGCAATGTGACGACGCAGGCCCTCGACCTGGGCCTCGCGCGGCGCATTGTCATAGAAGTAATCAAGACCCGCCTCGCCGATCGCCACCACCTTCGGATGGGCCGAAAGCCGCACCAGATCCTCGGTGGTGATATCAAGCTCCTCGTCCGCATTGTGCGGATGAGTGCCGACGGAACAGAAGACGTTCGGATAGGCCTCGGCGATCGCAAGGATCGTCTCGAACCGCTTCACGCGGGTCGAGATCGTGATCATCTGCTCGACACCGGCCTCGCGCGCCCGCGCGACGATTGCGTCGCGCTCCGCTTCGAAATCGGGGAAGTCCAGATGGCAATGGGTATCGATCAGCATGCTCAAGATGCCTTACTGCGCTTCGGGTGCCACATAGCGCGGGAAGACCGGCTTCGGCGCCTCGAGCGGCGTGCCCGAGGCGAGACGTCCGGCCTCGCCGAGCGCTGCGAAGTCGCGCTTGTCGGCGGGTGCAGCCACCAGGTCGAGCAGCTTCGCCGAGGATTCCGGCATGAACGGCTGAAGCAGGATTGCGATCTGGCGCACGACTTCGGCGGTCACGTAGAGCACTGTGCCCATGCGCGCTGGATCGGTCTTTTTCAGCGCCCAGGGCTCCTGGCCGGCGAAGTAGCGGTCGGTCTCGGAGACGACGGCGATGATCGCCGCCAGCGCCCGGTGGATCATCTGCTTACCCATCTCGTCGCGCGTGATCTCGTGCAGCGCGTCGGCGGCGGCCAGCATCGCTTTGTCTTCGTCGGTCAGGGGGCCGCACACGGGCACCTGGCCGTCGCAGTTCTTGACGATCATCGACAGCGAGCGGCTCGCCAGGTTGCCGATGCCGTTGGCAAGGTCGGAATTGATGCGGGTCGCGATCCCTTCCTCGCTATAGCTGCCGTCCTGGCCGAACGACACCTCGCGCAGGAAGAAATAGCGGATCTGGTCGAGACCGAAATGTTCGACGAGGTTGAACGGGTCGACGACGTTGCCGAGCGACTTCGACATCTTCTCGCCCTTGTTGAGCAGGAAGCCGTGCGCGAAGACGCGCTTGGGCAGCGGCAGGCCGGCCGACATCAGGAACGCCGGCCAATAGACCGCGTGGAAGCGGATAATGTCCTTGCCGATCACATGGATGTTCGCTGGCCAGAACTTGGCGCGCGGGCCCTTGGGATCGTCGAGATAACCGGTCGCGGTGATGTAGTTCGTCAGCGCGTCGACCCAGACATACATGACATGCGCCGGATCGTTCGGCACCTTGATGCCCCAGTCGAAGGTGGTGCGCGAAACCGAGAGGTCCTTGAGGCCGGACTTCACGAAGGAGATCACTTCGTTGCGGCGCTCGGCCGGGCCGATGAAATCCGGATTCTCTTCGTAGTGCTTCAGCAGCTTGTCCTGGTATTCGGACAGCTTGAAGAAGTAGCTCTGCTCCTCGACCCACTCGACCGGCGTCCCCTGCGGGCCGTAGCGCACGCCGTCGGCGCGCAGCTCGGTCTCGTTCTCCTGATAATAGGCTTCGTCGCGCACCGAATACCAGCCGGCGTAGGAGTCCTTGTAGAGGTCGCCCGCCTCGCCCATGCGGATCCAGATGTCCTGCGACGCCTGATGGTGGCGCGGCTCGGTCGTGCGGATGAAATCGTCGTTGGACGCGTTCAGGGCCAGGGCCATCTTCTGGAACTCGGCCGAATTGCGGTCGGCAAGTTCCTGCGGCGTCACGCCTTCCTTGCGCGCCGTCTGCTGCATCTTCTGCCCGTGCTCGTCCGTGCCGGTCAGGAAGAAAACCTCACGCCCGTCGAGGCGCTGGTAGCGCGCCATGGCATCCGTCGCGATCAGTTCATAGGCATGGCCGATGTGCGGCTTGCCGTTCGGGTAGGAAATCGCTGTCGTGATGTAGAAGGGGGACGTGTCTCTCATAGGCGGATTCGATCTATCTCGGATTAAGCTACGCACGCTCTTAGCGCATACGCTGCTAGGAAGAAACATGCGATCCATGAAAAGCCCGGTCGAAGCGGCCGCCGCCACCGCCCTCCTCCTTGCGCGCCCCGCGTGCAAGATTTAGAACAAACGGGAAACAAATGAAGGGGTGAGTCGTGCTGGATCAACTTGGCAGCCAATTTGAAACCGCGTCGGCCGGCTATGCCGCCGCGCACGGGATCGAGCGCGACCCCGACTGGTTCATCTTGAAGATGCAGGAGGAAATGGGGGAACTGACCCAGGCCTGGAACAAGCTGAGCGGTCGCGGGCGGTCCCAGGGGAAATCGCCGGACGACCTCCGGACACAGATGGCCGACGAGACCGCAGACCTTCTTGGGCACGTCCTGCTCTTCGCGCAGCACCACAAGCTGGACCTCCAGGCGGCGATCGAGCGAAAATGGCGTTTTCAGCCGGCGCTATAGCGCCGCTTTCATATCGTCGAGCAGCGACAGAATGGTCTGCTTTCGGTCGAGATTATAGGCATCGCTGACCGTCAGTCGCTCGGTCACGGAGGCTGACAGCCGGGCGAAGCGTTCGGCGCGCATGATATCGCCCGAAACGGCCGCCTCCCGCGCCTCCCGCATGATGCGATCGCTGGCAAGGGCCCGGAAGAAATCGAAGATCGTTTCGCTGTCCTTGCCGGCGAGGGCATCGGCGAGCTTGTGCATGTCTTTCCGGACAGACGGTCCCTGCCCTGCAAGGATGCCCTCGAAGGTTGCCGCGATTTCCAGTCCGCCATAGTTGATCAGCTTCAGCGCCTCGGCGACGCTGCCGCTGGCGGCAGCGATGATGCGCCCGGCATTCTCGCCCTCGAGATCGAAACCGAGATGCGCCAATGCCTGGCCGAGCGGTGCTGCGTCGAGCGGCTTCAGTCGCAGCGGCAGGCAGCGCGAGCGGATCGTCGGCAGCAGTTTTCCGGGTGCATGCGTCAGCACCAGGAACAGCGAGCGGCGCGGCGGTTCCTCGAGGATCTTCAGGATGGCGTTGGCCGCATTGCGATTGAGATCGTCGGCCGGATCGATGATGACGATGCGCCAATTGCCCGTGCCGGAGGTCTGGCTGAAGAACTTGCCCGCGCGCCGGACCTCGTCGACGGTTATCGCCCCCTTCGCCCTTCCCGTCTTTTCATCGATCGGGCGGGCCAGGTGCAGGAGATTGTGTGAGGCGCCGGAGGCAAGCTGCCTGCCGATCGCAGAGGTCGGGTCCGGGTCGGCAAGCGTTTCAGGCGCATCGGCCGGTTCAGGATTTTTTAGGATGTGATGGGCAAAGCGGAAGGAAAGCGTCGCCTTGCCGATCCCTTCCGGCCCTTCGATCAGGATCGCGTGGTGCCCCTTGCCGGAGCGATAGCTCTGCGCCAGGAAGGCTTCCGCCTGCTCATGGCCGAACAGGCGATTGTTCTCCGCGGGCGCAATGGCGCCATCAAGGACCCCGGCTCTTTCGCTCATGACACGGCTTCCTCGGCCGACGTGTCCGTGCCGTCGCCATGCGGCAGAAGCGCTTCGACAAGCGAAAGCACCTCGGCGGCGATGGCCTCAACCGGCTGCGTCGCATCCACCACCCGGCACCGCTCGGAATCGCGTCTGGCAATGTCGAGAAAGGCGTCGCGCCGCTTCTCGTGGGTCTCTAGCTGTTCCTTTTCGAAACGATCGGGATTGTCGTCGCCGGCGCGGCGTTGCGCCCGCTCGAGGCCGACGCTGGCGGGCAGGTCGAAGATCACGGTGCGGTCCGGCACGACACCGTTGATTGCTACGCGCTCCAGGCTTTCGACGAAGCTTTGTTCGAGATTGCCGGTGATGCCCTGGTAGACGCGCGAAGAATCCATGAAGCGATCGCAAAGCACGATGATGCCCTTGTCGAGCGATGGCCGGATGACCTCCTCGACATGGTCGCTGCGGGCTGCGGCAAAGAGAATCGCCTCCATCCGCACTCCGAAGGATTCCGCAGCCCCCGAAAGCAGCACGTGACGCACCGCCTCGGCGCCGGGAGAACCACCCGGCTCGCGCGTCGTCAGCACCTCGTAGCCGCGGGCGCGCAGGGAATCGGCTAGCAGGCGGAGCTGCGTCGACTTGCCGCCACCTTCCCCGCCTTCGAATGTTACGAATAGACCTTTTTTCAGCGACACCGTGCTTTCCCGTATCGGCATGCGATTTGGCCCTGTTTAGCCGATTGGTCCTCCGGGCGAAACCGTCAGGTGACGATTTGAAGAGGCATTCGAGTGAGCGCGGCTCAGAGCCAGAAGAAAAGCAGTTCCTGCAGGGCGTCGACCGCGCGGCTCGTCAGGGTTCCCTGCCCCACCGCGCCGGCCGTCTTGACCGGGACCTCGCGCAACAGTTTGTCGCCGTTCCACAGCTTGACGACGCCGACTTGCGTGCCGGCCGTCACCGGCGCCCGCAAGGGCCACTTGTAGACGATGCGCGCCGTCAGCCGCTCGGGATTGTTGACCGGCAGCAGCACGTCGACCGGACCGCCGGCCACCAACGCGACGTGAGATGCATCGCCGCCATAGACGGCTGCCTCGCCGATCGCTTCTCCATCGGCGAAGATCCGCTTCTTCTCGAAGGCGGTCATCGCCCAGTCGAGAACCTTGCGGCTTTCTTCGATACGTTCCTTGTCGGTTTCAAGGCCGCCCATCGCGAGATAAACGCGGCGGTCACCGCGTTGCAGCGACGCGGCGAGCGAAAAGCCGAAACCTTCGGCAAAGCCCGTTGCCAGGCCGTCCACGCCGATATTGGCGGAGATCAGCGGGTTCTTGTTGCGTTGGAGGATCTTGTTCCATTCGAATTCGGGCTGCGAATAGAGCCGGTAGAGATCGGGATGCGCTTCGTGCAGGTGGCGGACGAGCGTCACCAGTTCGCTCATCGTGATCTTGTTGCCGGGATCGGGCAGACCGGTGGCGTTGCGGAAGGTCGCAACCGGCATGCCGAGTTCACGCGCGCGCGCCGTCATGCGCTCAGCGAACGCACCTTCGCTGCCGGTCATGCCCTCGGCGAGAATGATGCAGGCATCGTTGGCAAGCTGAACGGCCACGCCCTGCAGGAGATCGGCGACCCGGATGCGCGACTTCAGAGCGGCAAACATCGTCGAGGTGCCGGCCGGCGCGCCGCCGGTCCGCCACGCATGCTCCGATACGTCGTAGAGGGTTTCGGGCGAGATTTCGCCCCTGCCAAGCGCTTCGCCAACCACCTCCATGGTCATCAGCTTGGCAAGCGAGGCTGGCGGGATCGGGTCGTTTTCGGCTCGCGAGAAAAGCACCGTGCCGGTTTCTGCATCGACCAGCAGGATCTGCTTTGCCTTGGTGTCGAAGGCGGGTGCCGGCGTTTGCGCGAATGCGGCGCCGGCAAACAACGCAAGGCCAAGGAAAGCGGCCGAAAGCATCTTCATGCGCATGGGAAACTCCGGTTTCCCCTCGGGCATAGCAGCGTGGTCATTTTGGCACAACGCCGAGAACCGTTAACGGGCCGAACCGTTTGTTTTCTGGCGCTTGGCGTAGTCGACGATGACTTGCGGCGTTAGCTGCTTCTTGTCGACCATGATCGCTTCGAAGGGCGATTCGGCGTCGCTGACGCGAACTTCGTAATAGGCAGCCGCATAGGCCATGTTGCCGTCGGGCATCGGAATGTACTCCGGCCGCTCGCGCGGGATCGGGCCGATTTCCGGCAGCATGACGAATTCGTTGAACGACGCCGGCTGCTGGGCAAACTGCGGCACGGGCGCGGCCATCGCGGTGACCGGTTCGCTGACGTCGAGCGACGCCTTGGCCGGCACGGTGATGGTGCCGAGGCTTTGCTTGCGGAACGGTTCGTTCGAGGCAACCATCACGCCGGTTGCGATCTGCCCTTCGGGCATGATGCTCGGGCCGCGCTGGCCCTTCTCGACATAGGACGCCATCAGGTAAGGCATGTCGTTACCTTCGAGCGGTGCGCGGCCGACATATTGCACCTTCACCTGCGCGCTGCCCTTGCGCTTGATGTCGAGCAGGTCTGCTGTTTTCGAGGAAACGTCGATGATGCGGCCGTATTCGTAGGGGCCGCGATCGTTGACGCGCACGATGACCGAGGTGCCATTTTCCATGTTGGTGACGCGGGCGTAGCTCGGCAGCGGAAACGTCGGATGGGCGGCCGACAGATGCGCCTTGTCGTAGACTTCGCCGTTGGCGGTCAGGCGTCCGTGGAAGGCGGAGCCGTACCAGGATGCCATACCCGTCTTGTTATAGCCGAAGTCTTCCTTGGGCTGGTACCACTTGCCCTTGACCTGATAGGCCTTGCCGACCTGAAAGCGTCCGCCGCCCTTCGGGATGTTGTTGCCGGTGGCAACGCGCGGGCTCGCCTTTACGCCATAGACGGATTCAGGAAAGTACTCCTTGCTCCGCGCAGTTTTCTTGACATTCGACGTGGAGCCGCAGGCGGCAAGCGTTACGCACAGTGCCGGGATCGCCGCAAGGCGCAGTCCCTTGACCAGATATGCCGCATTTTTATTGGAGGTCATCTGTCCCACAACATCGATCGATAAAGCCGTACTCGAAACCTTCCGCTTACCCCCAGCGGAAATCTCGACGTCCCGAAACGGAACAGGTGTGTATTCATGACATCATCAAGGCAAAAATGCGAACTCATCCACAGGCCGGCTCCGCATTTCGTGAGTTATGGTTTACGGCTGGTTAACGTGATCGGGCCCGGTGCCTGCTCTTCAAAGCGGTCGAGAAAATCTTGCAGCGACGCATGTTAATTCTTGCAAAGCGCCAAGGCTTCGCGCAATAACGCCGTGCCCGGCACGCAGTCGCGCGGTGCTTCAGGCAAGGACAGGTGGCCGAGTGGTTTAAGGCTCTGGTCTTGAAAACCAGCGTACGGGAAACCGTACCGTGGGTTCGAATCCCACCCTGTCCGCCATTTCTCTTTTCTCCACCCATTAGTTGTCGAACCGACGAGATGGGACTACCTTACGAAGCGTAATGACGGTGCCAAGTCCTTTGGGGAGCGGGATCGACATGCGCGTTAAAGATGTGATGACGACGTCGGTCGTCAAGCTGTCCCCTGACAACAGCGTCAGGCAGGCAGCCCGGATTATGCTCGACAACCATGTAAGTGGCCTTCCCGTGGTCGACGGTGATGGAGCCCTGGTGGGCGTCATCAGCGAAGGCGATCTCATTCGCCGGAGCGAGCTTGGCGGCGGCATTCCGGTCGCCGACCCGACCGGGGCCGCGGACGAGCGGGCGAGCGCCTATGTGCGCCGATCCTCCTGGAGGGTCGGTGATGCCATGACGGCCAATCCCGTGACCATCGATGAGGATGCCTCGGTCGCGCGCGTCGCGTCTCTGATGCGGGAGCGCGGCATCAAGCGTGTACCGGTGCTTAGAAACGGCCTTGTTGTCGGTATCGTCAGTCGCGCCGATCTGCTGCAGGCGATCTTGTCCGCAAAGCAGGACGAGACGGCGGCCGGCGACGAAGCCATCCGGCGCAGTATCCTGGTGCGCATCGGTGAAAATACCGGTCTTGAAGGCCTGGACATAAAGGTCGCCGTGACCGACGGCATCGTGCACCTCTGGGGCAACGTGGATACCGCCGATTGCCGTAAGGCGGCCCGCATCCTCGCTGAGAACGTGCGCGGCGTTCGCGGCGTGGTCGAGCACTACGCCGAGCCCTATCCGCAATAAGATATGCGTCGAGACCGCCGCGGCATGTGTCCGCGGCGCTGCAAGCGTATTCCTGCTGCTGTCGTTCCAACTTCAAGCGTTCCACCATCCTGCCCGCCGAAAAAACAGCAACGACCGTAGCGAATTCGAGAGACTGCGATGGCTTGCGCGACGGCAAGCTGGAGGGAATTTCAGCATAGGTCCTTTTGACCGGGAGGCTCAGATGGTTTCGCCTGAAACAGCATCGATGAAAGAGACGGCATCCGGAAAATCAGCAGCACCGTTGTCGGCCGACGAACTCCGCCTGATGGACGCCTATTGGCGCGCTTCGAACTATCTGTCGGTCGGGCAGATCTATCTGCTCGACAATCCGCTTCTGCGCGAACCGCTGAAGCGCGAGCACATCAAGCCGCGCCTGCTCGGCCATTGGGGCACGTCGCCGGGCCTCAACATGCTCTACGTGCATCTCAATCGCGTCATCAAACGTGACGACCTCGACATGATCTATATCATCGGTCCCGGCCATGGCGGGCCGTCTCTGGTGGCGCATGCCTATTTGGAAGGGACCTATACGGAGTTCTATCCGAACATCGCCGAAGACGCCGAAGGCATGCAGCGGCTGTTCAAGCAGTTCAGCTTTCCCGGCGGCATCCCGAGCCATGTGGCGCCGGAAACGCCCGGCAGCATCCATGAGGGCGGCGAGCTTGGTTATGCGCTCAGCCACGCCTATGGTGCCGCCTTCGACAATCCCAATCTGGTCGTTGCCTGCATCGTCGGCGATGGCGAGGCCGAGACCGGGCCGCTTGCGACCGGCTGGCAGAGCAACAAGTTCCTCAACCCTGCCCGCGACGGCTGTGTTCTGCCGATCCTGCACCTGAACGGCTACAAGATCGCCAATCCCTGCTTCCTCGCCCGCATTCCGCACGACGAGCTGAAGAAGTTCTTCGAGGGCATGGGCTACAAACCCTATTTCGTCGAAGGGCATGATCCGGCAAAGGTCCACCAGCAACTGGCAGACGTGCTCGATACGGCGACGGCCGAAATCCGGCAGATTTGGGACGATGCCCGCATCAGGGGCAATCTGAAGCGCCCGGCCTGGCCGATGATCATCTTCCGCACGCCAAAGGGCTGGACCTGCCCGCCGGAAATCGACGGCAAGAAATGCGAGGACTACTGGCGCGCGCACCAGGTGCCGATGGGCGAGATGGACAAGCCCGAGCACATCCGCATCCTCGAACAATGGATGAAGAGCTATCGCCCGGAAGAACTCTTCAGTGACGAGGGCCGGCTGAAGCCCGAGATCGCGGCGCTCGCCCCATCGGGACATCGCCGCATGAGCGACAATCCGCATGCAAACGGCGGCCTGCTGTTGCGCGACCTGAAAATGCCGGGCTTCCGGGACTACGCCGTCGACGTTCCGAGCCCCGGCGCCACGACCGTGGAAGCGGCGCGCGTGATGGGCAAGTTCCTGCGCGACGTGATGAAGAACAACATGGACGCGAAGAACTTCCGGCTGTTCAGCCCGGACGAAAACAACTCCAACCGATGGCAGGATGTGCTCGAGGTCACCGACCGCTGCTACATGGCCGAGATCTATCCCGAGGACGATCACCTCTCACCGGATGGCCGCATCATGGAAGTCTTGAGCGAGCATCAATGCCAGGGTTGGCTTGAAGGCTATCTCTTGACCGGGCGCCACGGCTTCTTCTCCTGCTACGAAGCCTTCATCCACATCATCGATTCCATGTTCAACCAGCACGCCAAGTGGCTGAAGGTCTGTAACGAGATCCCCTGGCGCCGGCCGGTCGCGTCGCTCAATTATTTCCTGAGCTCCCATGTCTGGCGGCAGGATCACAACGGCTTCAGCCATCAGGATCCGGGCTTCATTGATCATGTCGTCAACAAGAAGGCTGAGGTCGTCCGCGTCTACCTGCCGCCGGATGCCAATACGCTGCTGTCGGTCACCGACCATTGCCTGCGCAGCCGCAACTACGTCAACGTCGTCGTCGCCGGCAAGCAGCCGGGCCCACAATGGCTGACGATGGAACAAGCCGTGCGCCATTGCAGCATGGGTGTGAGCATCTGGGACTGGGCCAGCAACGACGCCAACAGTGAGCCGGACGTCGTCATGGCCTGCTGCGGCGACACTCCGACGCTGGAAACCCTCGCCGCCGTCCAGCTGCTGCGCGAGCATCTGCCTGAAGTGAAGGTCCGGGTCGTCAACGTCGTCAACCTGATGAAGCTGCAGCCGGCGGAAGAACACCCGCATGGCCTTTCGGACAGCGACTTTGATGGCATCTTCACAAGGGACAAGCCGATCATCTTTGCGTTCCACGGCTACCCGTGGCTGATCCATCGCCTCACCTATCGCCGCACCAATCACGGCAACCTGCATGTTCGCGGCTACAAGGAAGAAGGCACGACCACGACACCGTTCGACATGGTGGTGCTGAACGAACTCGACCGCTTCCACCTGGCCGGCGATGCCATCGATCGCCTGCCGCAGCTCGGCGCGCGGGCGGCCTACTTCAAGCAGGCGATCCAGGCCAAGCTGATCGAGCACCGGGAGTATATCGAGAAGCATGGCGACGACATGCCCTCGATCAGCGGCTGGAAATGGGGCGTTAACGGGGCGCAGCCTGCCAAGGTTGGGACATCGACCGAAGGGGACAATGTCTAAGGCCCGCGCACGGCTGGATTGACGATCACCCTGCCCGGCTTGCCTGAGCTTGCGAGGCGCTCCGCAAGGAGCGTCTCGCGCACACGACACGAACGAACCCTCATCGTCATTGCGGCTGGCTGCCATGTCGGAATTGCTGTCGACAGATCCCGAACTGAACCGCATGCCGACCGAGCAGGATCTTGCCCGGTTGCAGTTCACGACGCTGCTCTACTATCTCCACTGCACCAACCCGGACAACGGCCTGGTCCGTGACAAGACGCAGGAAGACGCGCCCGCAAGCATCGCCGCGGTCGGCATGGCGCTCGCGACGATCCCGGTGTTGGTCGAGCGCGGCATCGTCATCCGCAAGTTTGCCGCAAAGATCGCGCGTCGGCGCTTGCAGTTTCTCCTGGAGTGCCCGCAGGGACCGGAACCCGACGCCTCCGGCTACAAGGGCTTCTTCTACCACTTCC